>NZ_JBITES010000026.1:0-122320 GCF_044455405.1 Streptomyces sp. NPDC051243
GCCTGCTTCACCCCCCCGGCCCCGGGGCGGGCGTGGTGAGTAAGCCGCGGCTGGGCGCGGTCTTGTTCGGGCGCGGCGGCCGGGGGGGGCGCCCCCCCCCCCCCCCCCACCTCCTTGACGGCGTCCACCACGCCCCGGTAGCCGGAGCAGCGGCACAGGTTGCCGCACAGCGCCTGGCGGGTCTCCAACTCGGTGGGCGCCGGGTTGCCCTCCAGCAGGTCGTGCACGGTCATCGCCATGCCCGGCACGCAGAAGCCGCACTGGACGGCGCCGCACCGCGCGAGCGCGCGCTGCACGTCCGACGGCTGCCCGTCCTCGGCGAGGCCCTCGACCGTGCGGACCTCGGCGCCGGCCGCGGTCACGGCGGGCACCAGGCAGGACGCGACGAGCCGGCCGTCGACCTGCACGTTGCAGGCCCCGCACTCGCCCTGCGAGCAGCCGTCCTTGGCGCCCGCGAGACCGAGCCGCTCGCGCAGCACGTAGAGCAGCGACTCGCCGATCCAGGCGTCCGAGACGGGCCGGTCCACGCCGTTGACGCGCAGGACGTAGGAGGCGAGGGGGTGTTCCTCGCCCGGGGGCGGCGGCGCGTCGCCGGGGGCGGCGGCCTGCGCGGGTTCCGCGGCGGCCTCCGGACCGGACTCGCCGGTCCCGGCCGGGGTGGGCTCGGCAGGAGCCTCTGCGGGGCGCTCGGCGGCCTCTGGGGCGCCTTGGGCGTCCGTGGCGGCCTCACCGGGCGCGCCCGGTGCACGAGCGTCCTGCGGGGGCCGTGAGGCCGCTTCGGCGGAGATCTCGGCCGGCCGCTCGGACGCGGGTGCGGCGTCCCCGGAGGCGGGCGCGGCGGAACCGGGCTCCACGCGTGCGTGTGCGTCCGGCCCGGGCGCGGCCTCGGCGGGCTCCTCGTGCGGGTTCGGGGCAGGCTGCTCGGCGGGTACGGCGGGCTGGTCGTCGGCATGCGCGCCGTGCTGCCCGGGCGTGTACCCGGCCGCGGTCGGCTGCCCGGACTCGTGCCCGGCCCCGGTCGTCTCCTCGGTCGGCTCGGCGGCCTGCTGCCCCCACGGCTGACCCGTGGCCTGCGTCGCCCAGGGTGCGGGCGCGCCGCCCGGCAGCGTGGCCGGAGGGGTTCCGCCCCACTGCTCGACCAGCGACGACGTCGTGAACTCGCCCGATTCGTCCGGCAGGTCACCGTCGGCGACGGGAATCGACCACTGTCCGGTGACGTCCTGACCGGGCCCCGCCGCGACCTCCCGGCCCGGCCGGCCCGCCGCGGTCTCCGAGAAGTTCCACTGCTGGGTGGCCCCGGGGTTGTACGTGAACCTGTCGCCGTCCGTGCCCTGCGGGGCGGCGTTCGGGTCGGGCCACCGGGCGCCCTCGGCGGGCGCGCCCGCGACCGGCCAGCCGCCGGGGGCCGCGGGGTCGGTGCCCGCGGCCGAGCCGGGCGCGAACGTTATCTGCGGCGGCACATACCCGTGGCCGGGCGCGGCGAGCGGGCTGTCGGAGGAGGCCAGGAGGGCGTCGATGCCCCCTTCGGGGAGCTTGACGAAGGCGGTGGCGCCGTCGTCGTACTCGCCCTGGGGCAGCGGGTCCCAGCGGCCCGCGCCCTGGGGCGTGCTCTCTCCGTGCTGGTCGTCGGTCACGACAGCGCCCTCCCGAGTGCTCGTCGGGCCAGCGCGGCGACGGTGCGCCGCAGGTGCAGTACGGCGGGCGGATGCTGTTGCACGGACCCGTCCTCGGCCGGGACCGGGTCGGGGATGCAGGCCGCGGCGACGTACTCCCCGAAGGCGTGCAGCGCCTCCGGGACGATCGCGCGGTTGTTGTCCCAGTCGATCAGCTGGGCGACCCAGTGCTCGGCCTCCAGGGGCCTGAGCGGCATCGGCGCTATGGCGCCCACGGCGCACCTGACTCCGCGCCGCGCGGGGTCGAGGACCAGCGCGACGGACGCCATCGAACGCCCCGGGCCGGTGCGGCCGGTGGCCTTGAGGAAGACCTGCGGGGCGTGCAGCAGCGGCACGCGCACGTAGCCGATGAGTTCGCCGGCGCGCAGCATCTCCATGCCGGCCAGCAGGTGCGACACCGGGATCTCCCGGCGGGCTCCGCCCGGGCCCGCGATGATCAGGGTCGCTTCGAGGGCGGCGAGGACGGGCAGCGCGTCACCGTTCGGGGAGGCCGAGGCGATGTTGCCGCCGAGGGTGCCCGCGTTGCGGATCTGCGGCGGGCCCGCGGCGCGCGCGGCGGCCGCGAGCGCCGGGATCAGGGCCGCGAAGTCGGGGCGGCCCATACGCGCGTGCGTCAGGCCGGCGCCGAGCAGGGCGTGGCCGTCCTGGTACTGCCAGCCGCGGATCTCGCTGATCCGGCCGAGGCCGACCAGCGCGGCGGGCCTGAGCTGTCCGGAGTTGACGGCGGCCATGAGGTCGGTACCGCCCGCGACCGGAACGGCGGCGGGCATGGCGGTGAGTGCCGCCACGGCCTCGTCCAGCGTCGTGGGCAGCGTGACGGCCTGCGCCGCCTGCGGTGCGCTCGTGGTCAAACCGGCTGCCCCTTCCCGCTGCCCCACATGGTCCCACCTGTGCTGCCGTACGGTACGTGCTGACAGGGCGGACGTGGCAACTCTGGCACATCTTCGCAGGACCCGAGGACAGGGGTCCGCTAGGAGGCATTCGCCCACCTCATCGCGTAGATGGTCCGTTTTCGCACGGCATCACCGGTGCATTCCGATTGACACTCTTCGGTGACACCTTGCCGGTTTTTTTCCATTACCTGTTCGGGGGCGGGCCGTCGATCGGACGGCCGAGCACACCGGGGCGCCGCTGCCACGGCCGCGGTCCGGCCGGCGGCCGGTATGCGACTCCCAGGGCGTCAAGTCGCCCGTAATGGGCGGTCATCCGCCGCTCGAAGTCGGCGAAGTCCCGTTCCTCCGGGGCCGGCAGGCTGCTCCAGGCCACCTCGGCGAAGGCGGCGAGGCGCGGAAAGGTCTGGTAGTCCACGCGCGCGTGGTCCTCCATCACCTCGGTCCACACGTTGGCCTGCGTGCCGAGCACATGCCGGGCCTCGTCCGGCGTCAACTCCGTGGGAACGGGCTCGAACCGATAGACGTCCTCCAGGGTGCGGACGTAGCCGATGGGGACCGGCTCGTCCGCGCCTGCGTCCTGACGGTGGTCCAGGTACACCCGCTGCTCGGGGCACATGACGACGTCGTGGCCCGCGCGGGCCGCCGCGATGCCGCCCGCGTACCCACGCCAGGACGACACCGTCGCGCCCGGCGCGAGCCCGCCCTCCAGGATCTCGTCCCAGCCGATGAGCCGGCGCCCGCGCGCGGAGAGCCAGCTGTCGAAGTGGCCGATGAACCACGCCTGGAGCTCGTCCTCGTCCTTCAGCCCGAGTTCCCTGATGCGCCGTTGCGCGGTGGGTGACTGCCGCCACTGGTCCTTGAGGCATTCGTCACCCCCGACATGAATGAACTCCGAGGGGAACAGCTCCAGGACTTCCTCGAAGACGCCCTCGTAGAAGCGCAGGGTGTTGTCAGTGGGGGCGAGTACGTTCGGATTGATCCCCCAGGTGTCCCATACGGAGAGGGCGGAGGTATCGATGACGTCGGTGTTGCCGAGTTCCGGGTACGCGGCGATGGCCGCCTGCGAGTGGCCGGGTACGTCGATTTCGGGGACGACGGTGATATGCCGCTCGGCGGCGTACGCGACGATCTCGCGGATGTCGTCCTGGGTGTAGTGACCACCGTGCGGCCTGTCGTCCCACAGCGGGGACGCCCGATGGCCGAATTTGGTGCGAGCCCGCCAGGAGCCGACCTCGGTGAGCCGGGGGTACTTCTCGATGTCGATACGCCAGCCCTGGTCGTCCGTCAGGTGGAAGTGGAAGACGTTGAGTTTGTGGGCGGCCATCAGGTCGAGGTAGCGCAGGACACCGTCCTTGGGCATGAAGTGCCGGGCGACGTCGAGCATGAGGCCGCGCCAGCGGAATCGGGGGGAGTCCTCGATCGTGACGTGCGGCACGGTCCAGGTGCGGTCGCGGTCGATCGGCGCCCTGCGGTACGCGTCGGGGCCGAGGAGCTGTCGCAGCGTCTGGGCGCCCCAGAAGACGCCGGCCGCGCTGCCGCCCTCGATCAGGACGCCGCCCCTGTCGCCGGCGAGGCGGTACTCCTCGGGGCCGAGCCCGGTGTCGAGCTGGAGCCCGATGCCGTCGCCCTCGGTGTCGTCGAGCACCCTCCCCTCGCGCAACGGCAGGCCGGTGGCCTGGTGGAGGACGGTGCGCAGCCAGTGGCCGACGCCCTCCGTCCCGGTGCCGGCGTAGAGCCGGGAGCGCGCCGTCAGCCGTACCTCGCCGGAGCCGGCGACGACGCTGCGGGGCGCTGGAATGAGTTCGGTCACGTCAGTCCTTTACCGCTCCGCCCAGCCCGGAGACCAGCCGTCGCTGCACGAGTACGAAGAAGATCAGCACCGGAACCGTCATCACCGTGGACGCCGCCATCACCCCGCCCCAGTCCGGCTCGTCCGGCTTGTAGAAGACGAGCAGGGCCATCGGCAGGGTCGACTGCGAGGTGTCGCTGATGATGAAGGACTTGGCGAACAGGAAGTCGTTCCAGGCGGAGATGAAGGAGAAAACGCTGGTGGCCACGAGCCCGGGGAAGACCAGCGGGAAAAGGATCTGCCACAGGAATCGCGACCGGCTCGCCCCGTCGATGTACGCGGCCTCCTCCAGGGCCTCGGGAACCGCCTTCACAAACCCCCGCAGCATCCAGATCGCGAACGGCAGGGAGAAGGCGATGTGGGGCAGGATGAGCGAGCCCAGCGTGTTCAGTTGGCCGAAGTCCCGCATGAGGAAGAACAGCGGGATCGTGAGGGCCTCCACGGGCACCATCTGGGCCACCAGAAACATGATCAGCAGGGTGGTCCGGAACCGGAAGCGGAAGCGTGTCACCGCGGTCGCCGCGAGAAACGCGATCAACGCCGAGACGATCACGACACTGCACGCGACGACAAGGCTGTTGACGAAGTAACGGCCGAATTCGTTCTGCTCGAAGACCCGCCGGAAGGAATCCAGGGAAGGCGCCAGAGTCCACGGCCGCGGCTCGCTCGACTCGATCTCCCCGGCCGGTTTGAAGGCGCTGAGCACCATCCAGTACAGCGGAAACGCCACCACCACGGCGACCAGCACCGCGGACGCCTCCGCGAGCAGCCGCCAGGGCCGCCGTACGAGCCTCGACGGGCTCAGGGAACCCATGGAACTCACAGCTCCTCTCCCTGCCTGCGCAGCAGCCGCAGGTACCCGAGCGTCACCGCCAGCAGGATCAGCAGCATCACCACGCCGATCGCCGAGCCGAGGCTGTACTGCGAGGACGCGAAGGCCTTCTGGTAGGCGTACACGTTCAGCACGAGGTTCTGGCCCGCGATGCCGCCGCCGTTCGTCATGACGTAGATCTGTGTGAAGACCTTGAAGTCCCAGATCACCGACTGGATGGTGACGACCACCAGGATCGGCCGCAGCATCGGTGCCAGCACCGACCGCCAGATCCGCCACTGGGAGGCGCCGTCCAGCGCGGCGGCCTCCAGCACCTCGGCCGGTACGGCGCGGATGCCGGCGTAGACGGTCACCATGACGAACGGAAAGGAGCACCACACCACTTCGAGCAGGACGAGGAAGAAGGCGCTGAAACGCCCGTACGTCCAGGAGTGGTCGCCGAGCCCCAGCATCCGGTTGACCGGCCCGAAGTCCGGGTCGAACAGGAACAACCACACCGTCGACCCGGTGATGGCGGGGGTGGCCCAGGCACCCAGCGCGGCCAGCATCAGCGCCAGCCGGGGCAGCGCCCGCACGCGCGTGAGCAGCACGGCGAGCGCACACCCGACGGCGATGGTGGCCACGACGCAGGCCGCCGCGAAGACGACGGTGGCGAGCAGCACCTGCCAGAACTGGCGGTCCGCGAACAGCTCCGCGTAGTTCCCGAACCCCTGGAAGGTGGTGGGTTCACCGCCGCTGACCTGAGCCTGGGTGTACTCGAAGAACGAGATCAGCCCGAGCTGGTAGACGGGATAGACGAGCAGCCCGCCGAGGACGACAAGGGCCGGGGCGAGATACAGCCAAGGGGTGCTGACACGTGCCCCGGAGCGCGGGGAACCGCTCATCCGGCGGAGCCGAACGCGTCATCCATCTTCTGCGCCGCGTCCCTGGAAGCACCCGCGACATCCTTCTTGCCGCTGATGACCTCCTGGAACATCGTCGGCAGAACGAGAGACGAGTCGATCTCGGACCACGCGGGCGAGGCAGGCACGAACTTCGTGCCCGACGCCAGCGTCTCGGCGAACGGCTTCACGAAGGGCTCCTTTGCGGCCGCCTTCTCCCGCACGTCCCCGAACGTCGGCAGGAACCCCATCGCCTCGAACATCGAAGCCTGCGTCTCCTTGGAAGCCAGCTGCTCCATCAACTCGACCGCCAGCGTCCGGTGCGACGTGCTCTTCAGCACCCCGATGTTGTTGCCCCCGGCGAACGCCGGCGCGATGGACCCCGCCTTCGCCCCCGGCAGCGGCACGACCGCGTACTTGCCCTTCACCTTCCCGGCCTCCACCGCGGCGTGGCTGAAGTCGCCGCCGATCGCCATGCCCGCCTTGCCGGCCGCGAACGCGGTCACCGTGTCGTTGCCGCCCATGCCCGCGCACTTGGCGGCGGGACAGTTGTCGTCGGAGAAGAGGGACGTGTACGCCTTGATCCCCTTCTGGGCCGCCGCGCTGTCGATCGCCGAGGCGTACGAGTTGCCCTTGCCCGTGGCGATCTCACCGCCGTTGGCCCATACGAAGGGCATCGCGCCGTAGGTGTAGGCGCCGCCCACCACGAGCCCGTACAGCTCGGGCCTGGCGGCGCGGATCCTGCGAGCCGTCTCGGCCAACTCGGCCATGGTCCTCGGGACTTCGAGGCCGAGTTCCTCGAAGACGTCGGTCCGGTAGTACAGGGCGCGGACGCCGACGTAGAAGGGCGCACCGTAGATCTTGCCGTCCACGGTGACGGACTGCCTGGCCGTGGGGTCGGTGTCCTTCGTCTCGTTCCAGTCGCCGAACTCCTCGGTGACGTCGAGGAGTCCGCCGTCCTTCACATAGCCGGCGGTGTCGGTGTTGCCGTACTCCATCACGTCGGGCGCGGACTCGGGGTCGTTGAAGGCGGCCTTGACGCGCTGGGCGCGGGTCTCGATCGGGATGTACTCGACCTCGACCTTCGTGCCCTCGTGCTTCTTCTCGAAGGCGGCGACGACGGAGTCGACGACCTTCTCCTTCGGTTTGTTGCCGACTTCCTGGAAGAGCCAGACCCGCAGGGTGCCGGTCTTCTCGTCCTTGTCGGAGGAGGAGTTGGTGGAGGTCTGCGGGGCGCAGGCGGTGGCGACGAGGGCGGCGGCGGTGAGCGCGGCCAGTCGGGCGGCCAGCCGGACGGGGAGTGTGGCGGGGAGCTTCATGGAGTGACCCTCCAGGGCGTTGCAACATACGCAATGTGTATTTCGCTCTGCACAACACCCAGGAGGCTATGGACTACATGAACATGCCGACAAGAGGTCTCAACCACTTCGTGACACAACAAAGGCCCCCGGGGCGCGCTCAAACGCACCCGGGGGCCTCGGAAGGAAGCTCAGGCCGAAGGCAGGACTACTTCTTGTCGCCGCCCTTGCCCTTGTCGTCGCCGCCCGCGCCCATGGACTCGTAGATCTCCTTGCACATGGGACACACGGGGTACTTCTTCGGGTCGCGACCAGGCACCCAGACCTTGCCGCAGAGCGCCACGACGGGGGTGCCGTCGAGGGCGCTCGCCATGATCTTGTCCTTCTGGACGTAGTGGGCGAAGCGCTCGTGGTCGCCGTCACCGTGGGACACCTGTGGCGTCGGCTCTACGAGGGTCCCCGTACCAGTCCCGCGCTCGGGCTCGAGAGTGCTCATAACGCCAAGAGTACTGAAGCTCACATGTTTCAGTTGAGCGAAGGGTCGTCCGGATAGGTGGCCACCATCGCGAGCTCATTGCGCTGGCGGCGCAGCACCTCGCGCCACAGCCGTTCCGGGGACGGTGACGAGACATCGCCCGGCTCGGACTCGACGACGTACCAGGCGCCCTCCACCAGCTCGTCCTCCAGCTGGCCGGGGCCCCAGCCGGCGTACCCGGCGAAGATTCTCAGACTGCCCACGGCCGAGGCGAGCAGCTCCGGCGGCGCCTCCAGGTCCACGAGCCCGATCGCACCGTGCACCCGGCGCCAGCCCAGCGGGGCGCTCTCGCCGTTGGCGTCACCGGGGATGACGGCGACGCCGAGCGCCGAGTCGAGGGACACCGGGCCGCCCTGGAAGACGACGCCGGGTTCGCCGGCGAGATCCGCCCAGCCCTCCAGGATGTCGCCCACGTCCACGGGGGTCGGACGGTTGAGGACGACACCGAGGGAGCCCTCCTCGTCGTGGTCGAGAAGGAGCACCACCGCGCGGTCGAAGTTCGGGTCCGCCAGGGCGGGCGTTGCCACGAGCAGCCGCCCTGTGAGCGAGGACACCTCGGTCATGCCAGACATGATCCCGCATCTTCCCTTCGTGTGGGGAGGCAATGCCGGTTCGGGAGTGAACGCAGCTCAGGGCGGAAAGAAGCGTCCCCGGGCGCACGTGGGCGGTGGTGACCGTTCGTGCCCGACGGCGAACGGTTCGTGTTGTGACAGAGCTATGACGTTCCTGAGCCGTCCTCGGGCTTACAGAAGGGGGGTCGGCGGCGATTACCCTTTCCCTCCTGGCCCCTGCCCAACTCATCGGAACGCGAGATACATGACCGTCAACGACGATGTCCTGCTTGTCCACGGCGGAACCCCGCTGGAGGGCGAGATCCGTGTCCGCGGTGCGAAGAACCTCGTACCGAAGGCAATGGTCGCCGCTCTGCTGGGCGGCGAGCCGAGTCGACTGCGCAACGTGCCGGACATCCGTGACGTGCGTGTCGTACGCGGTCTGCTGCAGCTGCACGGGGTGACGGTCCGCCCGGGTGAGGAACCCGGCGAGTTGGTGATGGACCCGTCGCACGTGGAGAGCGCGAACGTCGCTGACATCGATGCCCACGCGGGTTCGAGCCGCATCCCGATCCTGTTCTGCGGCCCCCTTCTGCACCGCCTCGGCCACGCCTTCATCCCCGGTCTCGGCGGCTGCGACATCGGCGGCCGGCCCATCGACTTCCACTTCGAGGTGCTGCGGCAGTTCGGCGCGCGGATCGAGAAGCGGGCGGACGGGCAGTACCTGGAGGCGCCGCAGCGGCTGCGCGGCACGAAGATCCGACTGCCGTACCCGTCCGTCGGCGCGACCGAGCAGGTGCTGCTGACGGCCGTCCTCGCGGAGGGCGTCACCGAGCTCTCGAACGCGGCCGTCGAGCCCGAGATCGAGGACCTCATCTGCGTCCTGCAGAAGATGGGCGCCATCATCGCGATGGACACCGACCGCACGATCCGCATCACCGGTGTGGACAAGCTCGGCGGTTACACCCACCGCGCGCTTCCGGACCGCCTGGAGGCCGCCTCGTGGGCGTCCGCGGCGCTCGCGACCGAGGGCAACATCTACGTCCGGGGCGCCCAGCAGCGCTCGATGATGACGTTCCTCAACACCTACCGGAAGGTGGGCGGTGCCTTCGAGATCGACGACGAGGGCATCCGTTTCTGGCACCCCGGTGGCCAGTTGAAGTCCATCGCGCTCGAGACGGACGTGCACCCGGGCTTCCAGACCGACTGGCAGCAGCCGCTGGTGGTGGCCCTGACGCAGGCCACCGGCCTCTCGATCATCCACGAGACGGTCTACGAGTCCCGCCTCGGCTTCACCTCCGCGCTGAACCAGATGGGCGCCCACATCCAGCTCTACCGCGAGTGCCTCGGCAGCTCCGACTGCCGCTTCGGCCAGCGCAACTTCCTGCACTCCGCGGTCGTCTCGGGCCCCACCAAGCTCCAGGGCGCCGACCTCGTCATCCCCGACCTCCGCGGCGGCTTCTCGTACCTCATCGCGGCCCTGGCGGCCCAGGGCACGTCCCGGGTCCACGGCATCGACCTGATCAACCGGGGCTACGAGAACTTCATGGAGAAGCTCGTGGAGCTGGGCGCGAAGGTGGAGTTGCCGGGCAAGGCGCTCGGCTGACGTTGCCGAAACGCCGCTGGGGCGGCCACCCGAGTTCGGGTGGCCGCCCCAGCGGCGTTCAGTGCAGCGCCCCATAAGGGCGCGGGACTCAGTCCATATGCGGCTCTGCCGCGCGGGCGCGACCAGCCACAACGGACTGGCAGACGCGAACGGCGCTCAGACACCACGGCGCTCAGACACCACGGCGCTCAGTCCCCGGCGCTCAAAGCGGAGCGCTTACTTGCCCTTCGCGGCTTCCTTGAGCTTGGAGCCCGCGGAGACCTTCACGCTGTAGCCGGCCGGGATCTGGATCGGGTCGCCGGTCTGCGGGTTGCGCGCGGTGCGAGCGGCACGGTGGGTGCGCTCGAAGGTCAGGAAGCCGGGGATGGTGACCTTCTCGTCGCCCTTGGAGACGATGTCGCCGACGACCTCGGCGAAAGCGGCCAGCACGGCGTCGGCGTCCTTGCGGGTCACCTCGGCGCGGTCGGCCAGCGCGGCCACCAGCTCACTGCGGTTCATGTTGTTACTCCCGTGTTCATTTGCCTTGAGGCGTGCCACGCGGCGGAGCCGCATGTCGGGCACAGCGATGTCGATGCTGCCAGGGTCCTCGGTGAGACCCGGGACCCGGGTCCGTCGTCAGACCCTCGCGCCCAGAGACGCATCCTGCCCCTACCTGCTGCGGGAAAGCCAATCCGGCACCCGGAGGAGTCGTGAGAACACCCTTGGGAGTCACACGAAGAGAGGGCCTGAGGGCCTGAAAGCTTGGCCGTCACCATAAACGGCGGTCACAGGCCCTTGGTTCCACGACGCGCCGTTACAAGGGCTTGCCGTGGCGATCCTCACAGCCCACACACACTTCCCGGGGCTGTGAGGCACCGATTCCAGGCGATTGTCCAGGTGATTACTCGACCGGCGTCGCCGCGGACGCCGACTTCGCCGCCTCCCGCACCGCACCGGCGACCGCGCCCGCGACCTTGTCGTTGAACACGCTCGGGATGATGTAGTTCGGGTTCAGCTCGTCCTCGGTCACCACGTCCGCCAGCGCCTTCGCGGCCGCGAGCATCATGTCGGTGTTGACCGTGCGGGACTGCGCGTCCAGCAGACCGCGGAAGACGCCCGGGAAGACCAGCACGTTGTTGATCTGGTTCGGGAAGTCGGAGCGGCCCGTGGCCACAACTGCCGCCGTCTGACGGGCGATTGCCGGGTCGACCTCGGGGTCCGGGTTCGCGAGCGCGAACACGATGGCGTCGTCGGCCATGGCGGCCACGTCGTCGCCGTCGATGACGTTCGGGGCCGAGACGCCGATGAAGACGTCGGCGCCGCGCACGGCCTCCTTCAGCGTGCCGGTCAGGCCCTCGGGGTTGGTGTTGTCCGCGATCCAGCGCAGCGGCGAGTCGGCGGGAGCCTCCCGCAGGTCCTCCCGGCCGGCGTGCACGACACCGTGGATGTCGGCGACGACGGCGTTCTTCACGCCCGCCGCGAGCAGCAGCTTGAGGATGGCCGTACCGGCCGCGCCGGCGCCGGACATGACGACGCGGATGTTCTCAATTGCCTTGCTCGCCACGCGAAGTGCGTTGGTGAGGGCGGCGAGCACGACGATCGCCGTGCCGTGCTGGTCGTCGTGGAAGACGGGGATGTCGAGGGCCTCGCGCAGCCGCGCCTCGATCTCGAAGCAGCGCGGGGCGGAGATGTCCTCCAGGTTGATGCCCGCGAAGCCCGGGGCGATCGCCTTGACGATCTCGACGATCGCGTCGGTGTCCTGGGTGTCGAGGCAGATCGGCCAGGCGTCGATGCCGGCGAACCGCTTGAAGAGGGCCGCCTTGCCCTCCATGACGGGCAGCGCGGCCTTCGGGCCGATGTTGCCGAGGCCCAGCACCGCGGAGCCGTCCGTCACAACCGCAACGGAGTTGCGCTTGATCGTCAGGCGGCGGGCGTCCTCGGGGTTCTCGGCGATCGCCATGCAGACGCGGGCCACACCCGGCGTGTAGACCATGGACAGGTCGTCGCGGTTGCGGATGGGGTGCTTCGACGCCATCTCGATCTTGCCGCCGAGGTGCATGAGGAAGGTACGGTCCGAGACCTTGCCCAGCGTGACGCCCTCGATGCCGCGCAGCTGCTCGACGATCTCGTCGGCGTGCGCGGTGGAGGTGGCGGCGATGGTGACGTCGATCCGGAGCTTCTCGTGCCCGGAGGCGGTGACGTCGAGGCCGGTGACCGAGCCTCCGTGGGACTCGACGGCCGTGGTGAGCTGGGAGACCGCGGTTCCGCTCGCGGGCACCTCCAGCCGGACCGTCATCGAGTAGGAGACGCTGGGCGCCGTTGCCATGGCCGACTTCCTCTGCTTTCACCGTGTGTCGCTGGTATGCCGTCCGATCGTCGCACCTACCGCTGAGTAGGAGTTAGCCGGGCTTGAATTGCGAACGTATTGTTCGCCACGTCCTTGCAAGAAAAGAGGCCCACGTCACATCGTGACGTGGGCCTCTTCAACGTTCATGACACCGACCCGCCATGCTCGCCTCGCGGCAAGTGGTCGCTCGTAGCGACGAAGGTTGGGCCCGGGGGCTTGGATCGAGCCGGTGCCACACCCAGGCTAACAAACAGATCCCGTAAGGCCATTCCCGTACCGCGAGTTCATTTCCGGGCCGTCCGCAGTGCCCCCGTTCGGCCCCCGGTCAGTCCCTCAGCAGGTCCGGCACCCCGGTGGCGTCCGGCTCGTCCCGCTCCCCCGACACCACCGTCAGCTGCTGGGTGGCCCGGGTCAGCGCGACGTACAGCACACGCAGGCCGGCCGGTGACTCGTCCGCGATCTCCGCCGGGGAGACGACGATCGTGGCGTCGTACTCCAGGCCCTTCGCCTCCAGGCTGCCGAGCGCCACGACCCGGTCGCCGAGCCCGGCGAGCCACTTGGCCGCCTCCTCGCGCCGCTGCATGGCGACGACGACGCCGACCGTGCCGTCGACCTGCTCCAGCAGCCGGGCGGCCTCGTCACGGACGGTCTGCGCCAGCGAGTCCCGTACGACCGTGAAGCGAGGCTCGACTCCGGTGGAGCGGACCGCCGACGGGGCCGTGGAGCCCGGCATGGCGAGGGCCAGCACCTTCGCCGCGAGCTCGGCGATCTCGGCCGGGTTGCGGTAGTTCACGGTGAGCTGGAAGCGGCGGCGGGGGCGGGTGCCGAGGGCCTCGTCGCGGGCCTCGGCCGCCTCGTCGACGTCGGACCAGGACGACTGGGCCGGGTCGCCGACGATCGTCCAGGTCGCGTGGCGGCCCCGGCGGCCGACCATCCGCCACTGCATCGGCGTGAGGTCCTGGGCCTCGTCGACGATGACGTGGGCGTATTCGGTGCGCTCGGCCGCCAGCCGCTCGGCGCGCTCGCGCTGCGACTCATCGCGCACCGGCATCAGCTCCTCCAGGCCGGTGAGCTGGTCGAGCGGGTCCAGTTCGCGCTTCTTCTTCGGGCGGGCCGGGACGCCGAGGATCGCCTGGAGCTCGTCGAGCATGGCGATGTCGTGCACGGAGAGGCCGTCCCGCTTGAGGGAGCGGGCCACCTTGCGGATCTCGCCGGGGTTGAGGATCCGGCGGGCCCAGCGGCCGAGGCGGCGCTCGTCCGCCATCGCCGCCAGGACGGCCTTCGGGGTCAGCTCGGGCCACCAGGCGTCGAGGAAGGCGATGAAGCTGTCCTCCGTGGTGACGTCCTCGTCGAAGGAGGAGCGCAGCTCGGCGGCGAGTTCCGGGTCGGTGTGCCGGGAGGCGCCGCCCGACTTCGCCCACAGGGCGTCGAGCAGCAGCTTGCGGGCGCGCGGGCGCAGCAGGTTCACGGGGGCGGTGCCGCCGAGGGCGGTGCGGCGGATCCGCTCCAGCTCAGCGGCCTCCAGTTCGAGCCGGCGCCCGAAGGCGACCACGCGCAGCCGGGTGGGCGGCCCGGCGGGGGTCCGCACGGGCACGTCGGCATCGGCGTCGTCGTCGCCGAAGGCGAGCTGCCCCGTGTCGCCGGAGGCGGGCCGGCCGGGAGCGGCCCCGCCGCCCGGCCCCAGCTCCAGCGCGCCCCGCGCCGCCTTCCGCAGCACCTTGAGCATGCGGTACGAGCCCTTGGCGCGGGCCGTGGACGGGGAGTCGTACAGCGTGGCCTCGGCGCCGTCGACGAGCGAGCCGATCGCCCGGATGGCGACCTGGCCCTCCTCGCCCAGCGACGGGAGCACGCCCTCGGTGTACGCCACCAGCAGCGGGGTCGGCGAGACGATCAGGATGCCGCCCGCGTAGCGGCGCCGGTCCTGGTAGAGGAGGTAGGCGGCGCGATGCAGCGCCACGGCCGTCTTCCCTGTGCCCGGCCCGCCTTCGACGTACGTCACCGAGGCGGCGGGGGCGCGGATCACCAGGTCCTGCTCGGCCTGGATGGACGCGACGATGTCCCGCATGGTGTGGGTGCGGGCCTGGCCGAGGGCGGCCATGAGGGCACCGTCGCCGATGACCGGCAGCTCGTGGCCGCCGAGGAAGGCCTTGAGCTCGGGGCGCATCAGGTCGTCCTCGACGCCGAGCACCTTGCGGCCCTTGGAGCGGATGACCCGGCGCCGTACGACCCGCCCCGGATCGACCGGGGTGGAGCGGTAGAAGGGCGCCGCGGCCGGGGCCCGCCAGTCGATGACGAGCGGGGCGTAGTCCTGGTCGAGTACACCGATGCGGCCGATGTGCAGGGTCTCGGCGATGTCGGCGGTGTTGTCGTCGCGCACCGCGCCCTCGGCGGGCTCGACGGCGGTGTAGGCGCCGTCCGGTCCCTTCTTGCCGTCCTTGCCGAGCAGCAGGTCGATACGGCCGAAGAGGAAGTCCTCGAACTCGTTGTTGAGCCGGTTGAGGTGCACGCCCGCCCGGAAGACCTGCGCGTCCCGCTCGGCGAGCGCGCCGGGCGTGCCGACCTGGCCGCGCTTGGCCGCGTCGTTCATCAGGAACTCGGCCTCGTGGATCTTCTCCTCGAGGCGCCGGTACACCCGGTCCAGGTGTTCCTGTTCGACGCTGATCTCTCGGTCTCTCAGAGAGTCTTCGAGCGCGGTTTCCTGTTGAGCCTGAGCGGCCACCGGGCCCCCTTCTGACGTGCTGGGCAGCCGTCAACCGTACGCGAAGGGGACCCGGAAAAGCTACGGCACGGCTATACGTCGACCTCGGCGAGCTTGTTCCCGTCGAAGTCCATGATCTCGATGTGGTCGACCTGGTCGGGGGACATGGACACGCCGCCGCTGATGTAGAGCGGGTTCCTGGCCTGCTCGGTCTTGGCGTCCGGGATGCCGTAACCCCACTTCGGGACGGACCAGGAGGCGGCCGTCTCGCGTTCGCCGTCCTTGCTGACGAAGATCATGGAGCACTTGAGCGGCCCCTTGACCCCACTGAGCTCAAGGGCCGTCTCGGTGCCCCAGAGCTTCTCCGACATGGCGACGGTGGCGGTGACGCCGGTCGTCGAGTCGGTGCCGGAGACCTTGTCCTTGATGTTCGTGAACAGGTCCTTGGCGGGGTTGGCCGCGACCGTCTGGTTGGTGCCGGTACCGCCGCTGTCCGAGTCGCCGCCGCTGGCCGCCACCGCGGCGAACGGACCGCCGACGATCAGCG
Organism: Streptomyces sp. NPDC051243; assembly: GCF_044455405.1. NCBI lineage: Bacteria > Bacillati > Actinomycetota > Actinomycetes > Kitasatosporales > Streptomycetaceae > Streptomyces > Streptomyces sp. NPDC051243. The sequence goes on from NZ_JBITES010000026.1 coordinate 15,690, forward strand.
CGGCCGCCGCGGCCACCAGGTAGAAGCTGCGCCGGCGCTTCTGGGCGCGGCGCTCGGCGACCTCGTCGACGAGCTTGTTCACCAGCCGCGGGCTGGGCTTCGCCGACAGGGACTCGCCGATCGCGGGCGAGCCGGAACCGGGCATGTCCGCGAGCGCGGCCAGCATCGGCTCCATCCCGGCGAGCTCGTCCAGCTGCTGGGCGCACCACTCGCAGGTCGCGAGGTGTGCTTCGAAAGCGGTTGCCTCTGCGTCGTCGAGGATTCCGAGGGCGTAGGCGCCGACGGTCTCGTGCTCGCTCGGAACCGGATGTCCCGTCATGGGTCCAGACATACCCGAACCGCCCATCCCGAATCCCTGGTTTCCCCCGTAAACACTCATCACGCCGTCACCCCCCGCTCCTCCAGAGCCAGCTTCATCGACCGCAGGGCATAGAAGACCCTGGAGCGGACGGTGCCGCTGGGTATGCCGAGCGTCTCCGCCGCCTCATTGACGGTACGCCCCTTGAAGTACGTCTCGACCAGCACCTCCCGGTGTGCGGGGGTCAGGTCGTCGAGTGCGTCCGACAGCGTCATCAGCCACAGCGCCTTGTCGATCTCGTCCTCCGCGGGGATGACCTCCAGCGGCGACGGATCGACCTCCTGCGGCCGGGCCTGCCGGCTGCGGTGGCCGTCGATGACGATGCGCCTCGCGACCGTCACCAGCCAGGGGCGTACCGATCCGGTCGCTCGATTGAGCTGTCCGGCGTTCTTCCAGGCACGGATGAGCGTCTCCTGCACGACGTCCTCTGCTCGTTGCCGATCACCGGCGACCAGTCGAAGGACATACGCGAGGAGGGGTCCGGCGTGCTCTCTGTACAGCGCACGCATCAGCTCCTCATCAGGTTCCGAGGGCTGGGACATGCGATGTCGGGCCCTCGATCCACGTTCATTGGCCACGACGGAATCCTTGCGCACGCCCACCTCCGATGTCCGGGGGTTCCCCCAGTCGGTCGCTCGACCACCCGTACGCAAGCGGCGCGTTGAGTGTTCAAAGTGAGGCGACAGTTTTCTTCGGAGTGACGTGACGAGGGGGACATGGCAGCACATTCCCACCGTGCGATCTTTACATTTCCACCACATCGACAAGATCGAGCCGCCGCTTCCCTACGGGTGCGTAGGTAAACGAGATGTAATCGAAATCACTTCGACAGCCAAGCCACAGAAGCCGCATAACGGACTGTCAGGTGCGGGCGAGGGCCGCTCGCCGGCGATGCCGGGCGACCCTTTCGCGGTTCCCGCAGACCTCACTGGAGCACCAGCGCCTCCTGCGCCCCCGGGACGTATCGAGATAGACGATCGGGCAGTTGTCGCCCTCGCACTCCCTCAGCGCGGCCCGCGCGACGGGGTCGGTGAGCAGTTCCACGGCATCCCGGGCGACGGCCCCGAGCAGGGCGCCGCACTCGGGCGGGCCGTCCAACTCGCGCACGAGGGTGCCGTCTTCACTCCGTACGGCGCGGGGTGCCGGAGGCGCGGCGAGGGCGATGTCGTTCACCCGGGCGAGCGCGATGTCGTACGACGGCCAGGGCTCGGGGGTGAGACCTCCCCGCACCAACTGCCCGAGGCGTCCGCGCAGTTCACGGAAGGCGACGAGCCAGGAGGCGTCGGCGTGGGCGAGCGGGGTGCCCGGTGGGACGAGGCCGGCGCCGGTGATCCAGGCGCACAACACCTCGACCGAGTCCAGATGTTCCTCGGGATGTGTGGTCGCGAGGAGATCCAGACAGATCCGCCCGGCGTCGAACCGCAGCTCGTACGCGTCCGTGGCCGTACCCAGTGCCATGTGCCTGTCACCGCCTAGGGGTCACCCGCTGGGGGAACCGTTCCCTCTAACAGTGCCTGCCCGCATGCGAGGCAGGAACCCCTCGTACCGGTCGCACATCCCAGCCCATCTCGGGCCCCCTCTGGGGGAGTTTGAGGACGAGGCCCCTTAAGGCCGAAGCGGGGGTCTGGGGGGGGCAAGCCCCCAGCGGGGGCGCGACACCAACGCCGGGTGCCTCACCAACGCCGGGTGCCTCACCAACGCCGGGTGCCTCACTCACACGTCCGCGTACTTCGTGTCGGCCGCCGGATCCAGCGCCAGCCGATACCCCCGCTTCACCACCGTCTGGATCAGCTTCGGCGCCCCCAGAGCCGTCCGCAGCCGAGCCATCGCCGTCTCCACCGCATGCTCGTCGCGCCCGGCGCCCGGCAGCGCCCGCAGCAGGTCCGCCCGGGCCACCACCCAGCCCGGCCGCCGGGACAGGGCCCGCAGCAGGGACATACCGGCGGGCGGCACAGGCCGCAGCGCCCCGTCGACCAGAACCGCATGGCCCCGGATCTCCACCTGGTGCCCCGCGATCGGCAGCGACCGGGCACGGCCGGGCAGCTCCTGGCACAGCAGCTGGACCAACGGCCCGAGCCGGAAGCGTTCGGGCTGGACCGTGTCTACGCCGTGGGCCTGCAACGGCAGCGCGGTGACCGGGCCGACGCAGGCGGGAAGGACGTCGTGGTGAAGGGCGGCAAGTACCTCGGGCAGCAGCCCGCGTTCCTCGGCCCGCGACAGCAGGGACGCCGCGGCCGGGGCGCTGGTGAAGGTGAGGGCGTCCAGGCCGCGGGAGACCGTGGCGTCCAGCAGGCGGTCGACGGGGCCGATGTCCTCCGGCGGGAGCCACCGGTAGACCGGTACCCCGAGCACCTCCGCTCCCCCTTCCTTCAACGCCTCCACGAACCCGGGCAGCGGCTCACCGTGCAGCTGTACGGCGATACGGCGCCCCTCGACGCCCTCCTCCAACAGCCGGTCCAGCACCTCGGCCATGGACTCGCTGGACGGCGACCAGTCCTCGGTCAGCCCGGCGGCCCGTACCGCGCCCTTGACCTTGGGCCCGCGCGCGAGGATCTCGACCTCGCGCAGCCGACCCAGCAGGTCCTCGCCCAGTCCCCACCCGTCGGCGGCCTCGATCCAGCCCCGGAAGCCGATCGCGGTCGTGGCGACCACGACGTCCGGCGTCCGCTGGATGATCTCCTTGGTGGCGGCGAGCAGCTCGCTGTCGTCGGCGAGCGGCACGATGCGCAGGGCAGGGGCATGCAGAACGGCGGCGCCGCGACGCTGAAGCAGCGCCCCGAGCTCGTCGGCCCGGCGCGCGGCGGTCACGCCCACGGTGAATCCCGCGAGCGGCCCGTGTTCCGGTTGCTGCTGTTCGTCGTACATAACTCTCGTCCCGCACTCGAGTTGTGGTGCTTGGCCAGGTGATCGCACACCGGGTGGCTACTTCCGATGGGGCTTGCACCTGCATGCCGATCGAGCCTGTCAACGGTGCGTGACAGGCTCGGTTCGGCTTCATGTCGGCAGTGTTACGTCACACCTCGGCGTAGCTGAGCTGCGGCTTTGCCTCGGTTGCCGATGTGGCGTGGGTCTCGGAGGCCGCCGGGCGGCGAAGGTATACGGCCCAGGTGACCAGGAAGCAGACGCCGTAGAAGGCGAGGAAGGCGACGAAGGCGCCGGTGCCGGAGCCCACGGTGAGGAAGGACTGGCGGAAGGCGAGGTTGATGCCGAGCCCGCCGAGCGCGCCCACCGCACCGATGAGGCCCATGGAGGCGCCGGAGAGCCGGCGGCCGTAGGCGGCGGCCGCGTCACCGGTGAGCCCCTTGGCGAGGGCCTTGTTGTGGAAGATGCCGGGGATCATCTTGAACGTCGAGCCGTTGCCGACGCCGGACAGGATGAACAGGGCGATGAACGCGGTGGTGAACAGCGCCAGCGACTTCTGCATCGAGGCCACGATGATGACCGCGGTCGCCACGCCCATGCCCACGTAGTTCCACAGCGTGATCTTCGCGCCGCCGAACCGGTCGGCGAGGGCGCCGCCCAGGGGGCGGATCAGGGAGCCGAGCAGCGGGCCGATGAAGGTGACGTAGGCGGCCTGCAGCGGCGTACGGCCGAACTGGGTCTGAAGGACCAGCCCGAACGCGAAGCTGTAGCCGATGAACGAACCGAAGGTGCCGATGTAGAGGAAGGACATGATCCAGGTGTGGGCGTCCTTCACGGCGTCCTTGGCGGCGCCGGTGTCGTTCTTGACGGACGAAATGCTGTCCATCTTGAGCCAGGCGAGGACGGCGGCGATCACGATGAAGGGGATGTAGATCCCGAGCAGGACGCGCGGGCCGGCGCTCGCGCCGATGACAGCCAGGCCGACGAGCTGCACCACGGGCACGCCGATGTTGCCGCCGCCGGCGTTGAGCCCGAGCGCCCACCCCTTCTTACGGAGGGGGAAGAAGGCGTTGATGTTGGTCATGCTGGAGGCGAAGTTTCCGCCGCCGACACCGGCCAGCATCGCGCACAGCAGGAATGTGGTGAACGACGTCCCCGGCTCCATCACGGCGAAGGCGGCGACCGTCGGCAGGAGCAGCAGGCTCGCCGAGATCACCGTCCACATCCGGCCGCCGAAGATGGCGACGGCGAAGGTGTAGGGCACGCGGACGATGGCGCCGACGAGCGTGGCCATCGAGACGATCGTGAACTTGTCGGCGGGGGTGAGCCCGTACTCCGGGCCCATGAAGAGCACCATCACGGACCACAGGGTCCAGATCGAGAACCCGATGTGCTCGGAGAGGACGGAGAAGAAGAGGTTCCGGCGGGCTACCTTCTCACCGGTCTCGTTCCAGAAGGTCTCGTTCTCGGGGTCCCAGTGGTCTATCCAGCGGCCTCCCCTGCTCGAGGCGGGGGCTGTGCTAGGGGCTGTCATGACGCCTCCACGGTCTTCGGGGCTCGGTCGCGCTTTTCGAGTGGCTGGTCCCGAAGGTAGGGAGGGCGCGTTTCCGGTCTGTGGCACCGGGTGACCGGAAAGGAACTTTGCTCTCACCCTGCGGGGAGGGCCGATGAGAGGTTGTGTGCGTCGTCCCTGTGTACGTCGCTGTACGCGGGCGGGATGTGGGGCTGGTTGGAGGGCCAGCTGGAGATGGCCCCAGGGAGGAAGGATATATGGGGCGAAGGGTGCACGGACGGGTCAGCGCTGCGGGGGCTGCCAGTGGGGGTTCTGCTGGCGGTGGGGCGGCTGGGGCTGCTGGGGGCCCTGCTGCTGGGGGTGGGGCTGTGGCGGGTAGGGGGGCTGCGGCTGGGCGTGGGGCGGCTGGGGCTGGCCGTACGGCGAGTGGGGCTGGGGCTGAGGCTGGGGCTGGGGCTGCTGCGGCGTGGCGTACGGGCCCGGGGTCTGGGGAGCGCCGTGGGGAGCCGGAGCGGGCTGGTTGCCGTATGAACCGGGGACCGGGGCGGCGGGCTGGGCGCCGTAAGGCCCGGGTGCCGGAGCCGCGGGCTGGGCACCGTAAGGCCCGGGCGCCGGGGCGGCAGGCTGGGCAGGGTACGCACCGGGCGTCGGCACGGGCGCCGCGGGCTGGCCGTACGGCCCGGGGGCCTGTTGCCCGTAACCGGCCGGGGCGCCCGGAGCGGGAGCGGGGGCCGGGGCCTGGTGGCCGTAGGGTCCGGCCGCGAAGGGGTTGCCGTGCCCCGGCAGCTGTGCGCCGGGCGGCAGGTAGCGCACCCGCCCGGTCTCGTCGGTGACCGGCGTGAACCCGGCTGCCTGCAGGCGGGCCGCGAACTTGGCGTTGCGCTTGCGGTTGAAGACGAAGCCGAAGCCGATGATCGCCATGAAGAGCGCCCACGTGATGAACGCCGTGAGCCAGGCACCGGCGTCCCCGCCGAGCCGCAATCCGATGATGCCGGCGCCGATGGTCAGGCCGATGGCCCCGTAGCCCATCCGCTTCTCGGCGCTCTTGCCGGTGAGATCGAAGTTGATGCGGGCCTTGAGGAGCTCGAAGGCGTCGGGCACCAGGGGCGGTACGGACACCCCGTCTCCGGCGTTCGGGTACTGCGCCCAGTTCTGCGCGGCGCGGGCGCGGGCGTGGGGGCTGGGGTCGGGTGCGATCAGCATGACGAGCGCGTTGTTGCGCCCGGCGCTCTGCCGTACGTCCACGTACTCGTACCCGAACTGCTGGGCGATGAAGGCGAGCGTGGCGAGCTTCTTCACCGAGGCCAGCGGGCTGGTGAGCTCGACGGGCTCCCCACTCGCCATCAACTGCAGCATCTTCTGCACTTGCCGCTTGCTCATCGCCGTCCGCTCCCCACCGACCCCTTGGGCCACTCGGCCCCTTGGGCCACCCCGTTCACTTGCGCAACTCGGCCAGTGTTCCATGGGGGTCTGACAGTCGGTACGTGGGTGGGCGTGCTTCACAGGATCTTGGTGGAACCTTGCCGCAGGGTTGCTGTGCCGGTTTGCGGATCATGCGGCCACGTCCCGCCCCGGCCTCCCACCCACCTCGAACCAGAGCAGCTTCCCCGCACCCCGGTCGAGAAGTCCGTCACCGAGGGCTACGCCGCCCCAACAGTCGGCGTACTCCTGGATGAGGAGAAGCCCACGCCCACCGAGGGCGTCCGCCGGTGCGGGCGGGCGGCGAATGCCGGGCGGCTGATCGAAAGGGGCGGGGATGTAGGGGCTCGTGTCCCAGACGCCGACCCGCAGTCGCCCGTCGCTCAGGGCGGTCAGGCGCAGGGACGCGGGGCCGATGGCGTGCCGGTAGGCATTCGAGACCATCTCGGAGACCAGCAGCTCGACGACGTCCAGGACTTCAAGTCTCCCGTGGCCGCTCAGCACCGACCGCACGGTCATACGTGCGACCCGTGCCGCGCGGGGGTCGTGGGGCAGGCGGAGGGCGTACACCCAGGTGTCGGCCGGGGATACGGTGCGCATGGAAACCTCCAGGAGTCTCACAGGGAGGGGGGCTTGGGTGCGCTCAACTGCCGTGCCGGGCGGTGGCATTGCCTGGGTTGGTGCGCTTCCGGCTTATGGGCGCGGGGAGTTGGGCGATGTAGCGCTACGCTAGCGCGCTATTGAGATACTTCTCAGTGAATCCTGGGAAATGCATCAGCGATTACCTCGTGTGAGGTACACGAGCGCCGCTCCGCGGCCGGAAAGGAGGCCCCGTGCCACCCGTCAGCACACCCACCCTGCGACAACGGCGTCTGGGCGCTGAGCTGCGCAAGCTTCGCGAGCGAGGGGGGCTGACGGCCACCGGCGCAGCCGCAAAGCTCGGCGTCAACCAAGGGCGGGTCAGCATGATCGAGACAGGGCGCAGCCCCCTCAGTGCCGACCGCGTCCGCTCACTCGCACGCGCCTACGACTGCGGAGATCCCCGCCTCGTGGATGCCCTTGCCGCGATGGCGCAACGCCAGACGCGCGGCTGGTGGGACAGCTACCGCGATCACCTGCCGGCCGGCCTCATCGACCTCGCCGAGCTGGAACACCACGCCGCAGCCCTGCGCGTCGCCCTGGTCATTCACATCCCTGCTCTGCTCCAGACGACCGACCACGCCCGTGCCCTCTTCAAGGAGGCGGTGCCTGAACTGCGGCAGTACGAGATCGAACACCGCGTCAGCCACCGGATCAAGCGACAGGGGATCCTCCACCGCGAAGACCCGCCCCCGTACACGGCAGTAATCCACGAGTGCGCGCTGCACATGGGGTACGGCGGCCCCGCCACCGTGCGCGGTCAGCTCCAGCACCTCCTGGACTTGAGCGAGCTGGACCACATCACCGTAAGGGTCATCCCTTTCGGCAAGGGCTCCTTTCCCGGCACCGGACAGTCCGTCGACTATCTGGCGGGGCCGGTTCCGCAGCTCGACACTGTTCAACTGGACACCCACCACGGCTGCGAGTTCCTGGACGCGGAGGCCCAGTTGGAGAAGTACCGCCTCGTACTCGACCGCATGGAGGCGAACGCCCTCAAACCCGCAGAGTCCCGTGACCTGATCCACCGCATCGCCCAGACCGTCTGAGGTAACCGTGTCCGAACTCCACTGGAAGAAGTCCACTTACAGCCCCGACGCCTCGAACTGCGTCGAGATAGCCACCACCCCCACCACCATCCACATCCGCGACTCCAAAACCCCCACCGGCCCCCACCTCACATTCCCACCCACCACCTGGGCGGACTTCCTCGCGCACGCCGTGGACGCGAGGCTCTGAGCACGAGGCACACTCGCTCGGGTGATCAGGGGCGCACGTTCTTGTAAGTTCCTGGCCTCTGCCGGACCGTTGGTCCCAAGATCGAGCGAAGACGCCCAGCGGCAGGGGAGGCGGCAATGGCTCTGATCAAACTTGGCCAGGATCCCGAGAGCCCGGACGGCAAGTCACCCACCATCTACCTCGACGACGAGAAGGGCACCTTCCTGGTACAGGGCTGGAAGGTGGTCGACGAGGCCGGGCGCTCGCATCTGGACCTTCCAGACCACGAGGACGTGATCGAGATCCCGAAGCGGATGGTGCAGTTCTTCCCGGAGGTGAAGAGCGGTGACAGTGCGGACTCTTGAGGTCGATCGAACGGGGTGGGCGGAGACTGACCTCGTATTCACGACCCCCACGTCCGGGAGCCCTCTCGACCCGACCAACCTCACGCGCCGCTTCCGTCGGCTCCTTCGTAGAGCAGGACTTCGGACCATCCGTTTCCACGACCTCAGGCACTCGCGGGCAATCCTGCTTCTGGAGCAAGGCGTCGACCTCGTCGCCATCAGGGAACTCCTCGGCCACGCCAACATCGGCGTCACCGCCGGCGTCTACGCCCACGTCCGACTCCGACTCCAACGTGACGCCATCGGCACCCACCTGCCGCAGCGGTCGTCCGCTGACGTTGCCGTCACCTTGCCGTCAAGAGGCTGATGGGCCCTTTCCGATCTTCGGAAGGGGCCCATCTCTACTTACTGTGCGGAATACCGTTCTCAACCAGACTTTTCTCAGAAAGAAACGCGGGAGAACTGGAGTCCAGCACGCCAGGACGTATCCCCTGACAAGAATCTCCGAAAGGCGTCAATAACTGTTGCAAGATCTCCAACTACGGCCCGGAAATGCTTGTCCTCGGCCCCTTCTTTGAACTCCAGGGCATATGCCCCAGCGGGCACTCCCGCAGCAACGCCAAACCCCACTTGAATGAACCAGCCTGGCCGAGTTTCAAGGATGGCATACCAGTCTTCCGGTGAAAGTTCACCCAATGCCTGGATCACGTCACCTTGGCTTGGATCGTCGATAACAGATCCCTCGGCAAGTTCCAGCGTTGCCGAGCTTCCACCTTTCGGGACATAAACCTTACCGGACTGCGGATCGTAACAAGTTACCCCACTCCTACTGGCTAGCCCTAGCAAGTACTCGGAAGTTTCCGACTGCCGCGGATACGAGATCGAGACGATCAGGCATTCGCTAGTCCGGTACAAGGGCGCCGCCCACGGAGAGACTTCGAAGTTCTCCTCCGTCAAGTCCGGAAAACGAGTGGTCAGCTCAGCATAGAACCTTTCCAACGCGGGGTGCTCATCCGCGATGCCAGCGCCACCCTCAACCATGGCTCCATACTTTCGGGCCGCTTCGGCGGGGGAAATAGACTGCTCCTCCCACCAAAATCCAAGATCAAAGCTCATGAGATCACTCCTGTAGCGGGAACACCCTGCCAGCGCTGTCGGGGGCAGCCTACAGAGACAGGCTGCCCCGGACAATCAGCGAGGAACCCAAGCATTGAAGGTCCCATCTAGGGTAATACCTCCGCTAATTGTGACCGAGTTCCCCGGCGTATTGAGCCAGTCGTCAAATCTCCTCTGCGGAGGGGTCAGGGGTGAAGATCCCCCCTTTGTCTCCACTCCGAGCCAGCGCCCGTCGACCTCAACCGCTCCGTCATATTTCCGCAGCGGAAAACCGGGAACCCGCACATAGACCTGACCTCGGATGATTCGAGCACCATCCAATTCGAGCTGATCCATGACGGTTCGCTCATCGAGAGAGCCGTCCGTTCCCGGCTCTCCATTCCGCTTTGCGAATTTCCCGTCAGGCGTGCGCGGCGCTTTCCCTGACGGGCAGTTCGAATTATGAACAAGAACCGGAGTCTCGCCCGCCAGCACATAGTACGTATGCAGATCATCAACCGTGAGGTTGTACGTACGGGCGTGCTTGGTGAAGGAGCGGTTACCGGTGACGATGACGGTGTCGCCCTCGTCGGTGAGCAGTGTCATGCCCGGCTTGAGATTCCGCGCTTCGATCCACTCGCGCTCGGACGGCGACCAGAAGGGGTGCTCGTGCGTGGCGGTCAGCTTGTCGATGCCGTCCTCTGTTGCGATGGACAGCTCGTTGAAGTGCTTGTCGTCCTCGGTGACGATGAGGCGGGTGACTCTCCTGGGGCCCGACTCGCCGGTTTCGGGGTCGGTGGCCAGGACGTCGTCGCCGACTTCGACGTCCTCGATGTCCTTGCTGGTGCCGTCTGCCATGAGGACGTCGGTGCCGGCGAGGAAGCACTTGCATCCCTTGGGTGTCTTCTTGAGCCATCCCTCGACCGCTTCGGCGCCCTTCTTGATCACCGAGTCCGGGACCAGCTTCAGGGCTTTGAGGAGGGGGAGGTCCGTTCCCGCGATGATGCAGCTGCTTGCTCCGGAGCCGGAGAAGCAGTCCCGCCACGCTTTCGGGTCGGGGAGGAGCACCGTGGCAAGGGCTTTGAAGGCCGCCATCTGAGCCGACAGGTCGTACGCCTTGTGCACGATCTTCTTGCCGAGCGGCACATCACTACTGATCTTGACGACGCTGCTCAAGCGGCCTGTGCCGTCGTAGACGTGGTGGAGTTCTCGTAGTGGTAGGACCAGGTTCCGTCACCGTTCGAGGACATCCAGTCCCGGTAGGTGTCGTCGCCTCTCGAGCAGCTGTGCTCACAGAGGGTGACCGGCCGGAGGCCATCCGGGTCGCTGGAGCTGATCGGGCTGTTCTTCGCGTAGCTGTACCCGTTCATCTGGAGCGGGTCGGCGACGTCGATGAGGGGATCTGCTGAGAGGAAGCGGCCCGAGTTCTGGTCGTACTCACGAGCGCCGATATGGGTCAGACCGGTGGCCGCGTCGTCGATGCCGACGCCCAAGTAACCGCGCTTGTTGGGCCAGTTGGTCGGCTTGGTGCCGCGGACTTCGCCGTACGGCTTGAAGGCGCGGCGGGTGACCGGCTGGCCGCTCGACACATCCACCGATGTGTTCGCCGTGCCCAGGTGGTCGGCGAGCAGGACGTTGAGCTTGTGGCCCGTCGTCGCGCCGCCCGTCGCGGTGCGGACGACCGTGGGAGCACCTGCCTGCACGTAGGAGCGGGAGGCCTTCGTGATCGTCCCCGTGGCGTCCGTCGTCACTTCGGCCTCACCGAGGTAGAGCGTCGAGCCCGACGGTGAGTTCTCCAGGAGGCGGTTGCCGGCGGCGTCGTAGACGTACGTCGTCTTCTTGCCGGCGTCAGTGATCGTGTCGAGCTTGTTCTCGGACGTCCAGGTCAGGTTCTGCTTGGTGGCGGGCAGTTCGCGGGTCTCGGTGTTGCCGACGGCGTCGTACGTGTAGCTGCTGCCCTTGCCCGACGGGTTGGAGCTGATCGACTTCATCGTGTGCGGCTGCGCGGTGGTGTCGTAGCCGTACGTGTAGGTGACGTTCTTGGTCGCGTCCGCCGGGTCGTGTTCCGTGAGGGTGGCGCGGTTGCCCAGCCAGTCGAAGGTGAACGACTGGTGGTACGCCGTGGCGCCCGTGGTCACGGTCGTCGCGTCGGGGGCCGTGGTCGCCAGAGTCGACGACAGGGACGTGTCCGGGCTCGACTTGTCGCTCGCTGTGTCCGGGGCATGGGCCACCGGGCCCGAGGAGTTCCGGTGGTCGGTGCGATAACCCCAGGTTTTGCCGTTCGACGCCTTGCAGCCCGTGGCGTTGCCGGCCGGGGTGATGTTCGACGTCCAGGCGTTCACCAGCTCGCCCATCACGTCGTACGTGAAGCACTGGGTGTCCCACGTCGAACCCGAAGCATCCGACAGCTGGCGGGAGTTCGAGGTGATGGTGCCGGACGCGTCGTACGAGTAGTAGCTGTCCGTGATGCGGTGCGGTCCGGAGGTCTCGCGGTCGGTGACCGTGCGCTGGAGACTGCCGGTGTGCGGGTCGACGAAGTTGGTGGTCCAGACCCGGTACGGCTGGGAGCTGGACACTGACCGCAGGACCTCGCCGTACGGCGAGTAGGTGGCGTCGGACGTGTACCAGGCGAGGCCCGAGGTCGACTCGGCCAGGCCGTCGCCGTTGTAGCGGGTGACGACCTTCTCCTTCGCCAGTCCGCCCACGGCAGGCAAGGTGGCCGAATGCGGCTTGCCGGTCGGGGTGTAGGTGTAGGCGTACGCGTACGTGCCGGACAGGCCCGCGGTCAGCGTGTTCGACGGGATCACCGTCTCACTGCCCGTGGGCCGGTAGTCGGTGTCGTAGCCGGTGACCCGGTTGAGGTAGTCGCCGCCCGACGTGTGCCGGGTCGAGGCGACGGGCTGGCCCAGCGCGCCCGGGAGACTGTCGTACGTGAACGACTTGACCGGTGCGGCGGTTGCCGAGCCCTCACGGACGAACGTGATCCGACCGAGCTCGTCGTAGTTCGTGTACGTCGTCCGCGACTTGGCGTCCGTCACCTTGACCGGGCGGTCGGCGTCGTCGTACCAGGTGTCCGTCCTGCCGGTGTCCGGGTCGGTCGTCGACGTCACGCGTCCCCGGGCGTCGTACGTGTACGTCCAGCTGTTGCCTGCCGGGTCGGTGACCTTCGTGCGGTAGCCGCGGGCGTCGTACTCGTACGTCGTCTTGCGGCCGCTGTTCTCGGAGGTGGCGGGTTCCCAGTTGGCCGTTGCGACGTTGTCCTTGTAGTGACGGATCGCGGTGACCCGGCCGAGCGCGTCGGTGTACGTGCGCGTCTGAGGGGCGGTCGAGCCCGCCGGGTCCGTGAAAGCGCCGGTGTCCGTGTAGAAGGTGTACGAGAGGTAGTCGGCCCTGTGGGTGTCGCCGTGGTACGTCAGCTGGATCGACGGCCGTTCCAGACCGTCATACATGTGCTGGACCCGGCTCGGGATCAGCGCCTTCGATCTCGGCGCGAACAACTCGGCCGCCGGCTCGCCCTTCGCGAGGTAGCCACTCGACTGCTCGGCGACCAGGCCGTGGTCGTCGTACTTCGTGTCGGTGATGATCCGGCCCGGGCCGTGTGCCTCGGCCTGAGTCTGCGCCTGACGCATCAGGCCGTCGTAGATCGTCACCTGACGGCTGTACGTGCCGTCGTCCTTCAGCGTCTTCGTGGTGACAGCGGCGGGCTTGGTCTCGGCGGAGGTGGCCACCGCCGCCTGGTACGCGATCTCCACGTCCGGGGACTTGCCGCCCGAGGAGCGCGACGGCGACCAGCCCTTCACCAGGCGGCCGAGGGCGTCGTACTCGTTGCGTGTGACCCGGCTGTTGGCGTCGGTGACCGTCAGTGCAAGGCTGCGGCCCGGGTCGAAGGTCGTCGTGACGGCGTGGCCCTTGGCATTGATCGTCTTCAGCGAGGTGAGCGGTCCGCCCGTGTCCGCGGGCGTGTACTGCGTCTCTGTGGTGCCGACCTCCGGCTTGGTGACGGTGCGGATGCGACCCAGTGGGTCGTACGTGGTTTTGGTGACGACCGAGTACGAGGTTCCGGCGCCGTTGACCCCGGCGGCGGAGGTGACCAGCCCCTTCGTCGGCGCCTCGCCGTAGGCCAGGGCGTCGTAGCTGTTCCGCACCGCCTTGATGAGCTTGGTCGCCGGGTCCGCGGTGTCGTGGGCCGCACAGGTCGTGCCCGTACTGCGCTGCTCCTTCGGCAGACCGATCAGCCACGCGGACGTGTTGTGCACGTACGACGTCTTGGTGCAGGTCTGGTCGGAGAGGGTCTCACCGGTGCTGCCGTTCGGCGTGACCACGGCGGTCTCCACCTGGGTCGGCAGGCCGTACGTGTCGTCGACCGTCGTCAGCGTCCGGACGGCCCGCCAGCTGGTGTCGGCCTGCTGGATCTCCTCCGTACGCTCTATCCCGCTGCGGTGCGCGAGCAGCGGATCCATGTCGGTGCCGTTCTCGGCCTCCCGCGGGCGGGAGGCGGTCTGCTTCGACCAGGGGTAGTTGAGCGTGCGCTTGTGGATCCGTTTGTCGGCGTCCCGGTAGACGATGGTCTCCGCCGGCATGCCCGCGTACTGCGGTGCGTCGTCGGCGAGCAGCGTGTGCTTCTGTTCGGAGTCCTTGACCGTGCCGCCCACGCCCTGGAAGTACCGGGTCACGGAGTACGACTGGGCCTGCGGGAAGTTGAGCTGGTTGCTGGTTCTGCTGCCCTTGGTGACGGCCACCTGGCGGTAGCCGCGCCAGACGCTGTACGTCCGCAGGGACGGGCGGGTGAACTCGTCGTCGCTCTTGGCCCAGGCGGGTTCCTCGTACGTGTACGTCGTGTGGACGGGCTTGCCGTGCGAGGTGACCTTGTCGGTCTCGGTCACGGAGTCGACAACGTACTTGTTGAACCAGGACTTGGCGGGCGTCTTCTCGTCGCCGTCGGGCGACCAGCGGACGGGGAAGCAGGTGCCGTTCCTCTCGCCCTTGTCCTCGGACGGCTCGGCGGCGCAGCCGCCCGTGTACTCGACCTCGACGGCACCGCCGTACTCCGTGGCCACCGTGCCGATGCGCGGGCGTGTGAACGCGGGGCGCTGGTCGTTCGGGCCGTTCGGCACCAGGTTGGGCAGCTGGCGGTCCTTCAAGCGGCTGTGGAGGGGCGAAGTGGAGCCGACCGAGTACTCGGCGAAGCTGACGCCGTCCTTGTGCTGGAGGGTGCCGGTGGTGTCGCCCGGGGCGAAGCCCCGACGGGTGATGGAGTTGAGCCACAGGCCGGGGGCCGTGTCGTACCAGTCCTCGGGGAATGACTGGTGCAGTTCGTATGTGTCGACCTTGCCCAGGCCCGTCTGGCCCGCGCGGGCGGCCTTCGTCGTCACCGAGTCCAGGCGCAACTGCGTCCAGAAGGACGGGAACGGCGGGCACAGTTTCGACGTGGACTTGCAATTGAGATTGCCGGGCGTGTCCCACCAGGGGCGGTACGCGCCCGGGTCGTCGGTCTTGGCGAAGTTCGCCGGATCGCAGGCGGTCGCCGACTTCAGGCAACGCTGCGCCACGCCGAACTCGACGGTGGCGGACGGCTTGGTCAGATCGGACGGACGCATGCCGTACTCGATCGACGTCGGGTAGGCGTAGCGGTCGTACTGTTCGGGAGACTTGAACTTCTTCTTGACGGCGTAGTAGTTCGTCTCCTGCTTCCAGTTGACGACCATCGTGTTGCCGTGCACGTCGACGACCTTGTCCAGGCCCCAGCGCCAGGCCTGCCTCTTTCCGGCGCCGCAGCGGGAGTCGGCGAAGGCGGTGGCGTGGCAGGGTTCGCCGGGGTGGTTGCCGAAGACGGGGACCGTTGAGACGGAGCTCGTGTCTGCGTGGCCGCCGCCGACCTGGTCGAGGCCGAAGTAGTACTTGGTGCCGTCCCGGGTCGTGACGATCCAGTGCTCGCCGTTGTTGTCGCCGTTGCTGCCGCCGGTGCGGCGCTCGACGCGGGTGCCGTCGTCGCTCTGGGGGCGGTAGATCTCGGTGTCGGTCTCGGGATTGCTTCCCGCGGGTGCGTCCCGCACCAGCTCGACGCTCCGACCGCCGAGCGACATCACCGCGTTGTACGACACCCAGCACAGGTCGGACGTCTTGTCCTTCTTGGCCGTGTTGTTGGGCGTGCCGGACTTCAGCGCCTTGCGGTCGTCCTGGCAGGTGCGGTAGCGGCGCTCGATGTGGCCGGGGTCGTAGTCCCAGCCCTCTCCGATCCAGGAGGACTGCGGAGAGGAGACCGCGACACGGCCGTCCACCGTCTGGGAGTTGTAGGTGAAGGAGATGCTGGGGGCCGGGCCGGCCGGAGCGGCTGGGATCGTCAGCGGGTACGACCAGGTGAACGCGCCCGACGAACCGCCCGCCTCCCACTTGCCGTTGGAGACCAGAGGCGTGGCCTTGAAGGTGCCGCCCGCGCCGCCGCCCGAGTCCACCGCGCCGACGACGGCCGTGTCCCCCGTCGCGGCGACAGGGGTGGCCGAGGTGCGGAACGCCGCCTGGGTGATCGACGGGCCGTCGGCCGCGGTGGTTGTCTCCGCCGAGGCCGGGGTGACCGTTCCGTCCGCCGCCGTGTCGACTGTCGCCGTGATCGACTGGGTCTTGGTGTCGTTGGTCGTCTCCAGTTCCTCGTACACCTGGCACGCCTCGACGTCCGGCGTGGTCAGGTAGCACTCGGGGAACTGGACGAAGCGCAGGCGGGAGGCCCAGTCGGCGCCGTACAGGTTCTTGAACTTCGCGTAGTCGAGCTTGACCGAGATGGGGACCGAGCCGGTGTCGGGCGCCTGCACCTTGACCACGGCACCGTCGACGCCTTGGGCGACGGGTGCGGTGCGGTCGAAGACCTGGACGGACCAGGTGCCGGTGGGGGCCTGCTGGTCCGGGGCCTGGCCGAGGCTGACAGGGAGGTCGTCGACGGGGGTAAGGGCAACCGGCTGGACGGTCGTGACCGTGCGAGCCGAGGCCTGGGTCGTGGTGGAAGCCGGCGCGCCGAAGCTCACCGTGCCGGTGTCGGGCTGTGGTGTTGTCGTCGTGCCGGCCGGGGCCGCTTGCTGGTCCGGGGGGACCTCGACCTTCAGCGACTCCAGGTCACGCTCGAAGACCTGGCCGTCAACGGGTTCGTCCTGGTCGAGCGTCTCCAGGTCCAGCGTCTCGCGGCCCTTTTCGGCGACCGATGGATCGGGCGGCACCGCCAGCGATTGCGCGGGCAGGAGGCCCACGAGCAGGGCCGCCCCGAGGGTGGGCACGACGGCAGTGCGCAGACGACGCAGACGACGGCGACGGGCATGCGAAGAGCGACCGAACACGACGAGGTCCCCCCGGACCACTGAGGCGGGACCTGGATCGGACCACGCGTGATGGCGTATCAGATGCCGGAGATTTTGTGATGCCCCTGTGGAGTTCCGCTAGATCGACTGTGCGGATGTGATGACTGTCACCGGACGTAGTGATCTATAACGGTAAGTGACGCCCAGGTCTGCCGCCTGCTGGTGATAGCGACAGATGCCGTACCTCCGCGATCAATCGCGCAATTGGTCGATTCACATGGCAAATAGACGTCAAATCGGGAGTGTTGAAGAATGATTCGCGGGGCTTTGCCCGTAAGCCGAATTGCTGCATGCGAGTTGATGCCGACCGTGCACAACCACCCTTACGGCACCCGAGGTTGATTCACTCAAACCCCTGCCCCGCTCGCGAAGGGTGACGACAGCCCGCTCATGGGTCATCATCGGCTCGCCCGGCCGCGCCCTGTCCCGCGCCGGTTCCAAGGGGGGAAGGGGAGCTCGCCCGATGACGCGCAGAACGCGCAACTGGCGCCGTGTGCCCGGACGTCGGACCACCGCCGCCGTGGTGACAGCGGCGCTCGCCGCCACCGGCATCACCTTGATCGGCGTCGGTCTGGACGACCCGAGTTCGCACGGCGAGTCCGGCCGAGCGGAGAGGGCGAAGCCCGTGACCGAGGCCGTGGCGATCGCGCGGGCGGCGAAGGCCGGCAAGTCCGTCGAGGTCACCGAGCTGCGCACCGCGCGCTCCACCACGTGGGCGCGGCCCGACGGCTTGCTGGCCAAGAAGCTGTACTCGTCGCCGATCCGGGCCAAGGTGGGCGGCGAATGGAGGGACATCGACTATGACCTCCACCGCACGAGGGCAGGTTGGGAGCCCCGGGCCACGAACGCCCGGATCGTGTTCTCGGCCGGCTCCGGTACGCACGGCGGGGAGAAGCGCGCCTCGCGGACCGGTGTGCGCCGGGTCTCTCTGGCCAGCGGACTGAAGGCGGCCGCTGACGAGACCGCGAGCCCTCTGGTGACGTTGACCGTCGACGGCCAGGAAATCCAGCTCACCTGGCCGGGCACGGTCCCGGCCCCCATCATCGACGGCTCACGCGCCCTGTACCCCGAGATCTTCCCCGGCGCCGATCTGGTGCTGACGGCCGACGACGACGGATTCGCCCAACTGCTGGTCCTCAAGAACCGGCAGGCCGCCGCCGATCCGCGGGCCCGGCAGATCTCGTACGGCATCACCTCCCCCACCCTGAACTTCCGCCTGGATCCGCTCACGGGCGTCCTCACCGCCGAGGACGCCTTCGCCAACGAGGTCGCGATGTCGCCGACCCCGCTGATGTGGGACAGCAGCGGCCAGCCGGCCGTCACCGACGGGTCGGTCGGCGCCACCGCCCAGCCGACCACCACGGAAGGCCCCGCACCGACCGAGTCGGCCGCCGACGGGCCGAGTGAGAGCACGAGCCCCACCGAGGAGCTCATCGAGACCGACGAGCAGGCGGACACCGCCCCTGAGACTCTGCCGGCGGCCACCGACGGCCCCGAGCCCTCGGTGTCCGAGTCCCCGCTGCCGTCCGCGCCGGCTGAGCCGACACCCGCTCCCTCCCAGACCGGCTCGGCGGCCACCCTCAGCCTTCCCGGGCTCGACGGGCCCTCGCCCGACTCGCGCGGCGAGCTGGTCGAACCCAGCCTGAACAGGGCGACCTGGGTGCTCACCCCCGACCTGGCCTTCCTCGACGACCCGGCCACCACGTATCCGGTCTTCATCGACCCGTCGGTGAAGAAGCACACCCAGAACTGGACCACCGCCTACAGCCGCCACCCCAACGCCACGTTCTACAACGGCAAGGGCTTCAACAAGGGCGGTACGCACGAGGCCCGCGTCGGCTTCGAGTCGGACACCTGGGGCACCTCCCGCTCGTACTTCAACATCGCCTTCGACAAGGACCTCAAGGGCGCGAAGATCACCAGCGCCAAGCTGCGCATGCTGGAGACGTACTCCTGGTCGTGCAGCGC
Organism: Streptomyces sp. NPDC051243; assembly: GCF_044455405.1. Taxonomy (NCBI): domain Bacteria; kingdom Bacillati; phylum Actinomycetota; class Actinomycetes; order Kitasatosporales; family Streptomycetaceae; genus Streptomyces; species Streptomyces sp. NPDC051243. Next base: position 34,446 of record NZ_JBITES010000026.1, read on the forward strand.
CCGTTCGATGAGCGTGCACCTCACCGGTCCGGTCCACGCCAAGACCAACTGGAAGAACGCGCCGAAGCTGCACGACGGCAACAAGTTCGCGACCAAGAGCTTCGCGCACGGATACAAGTCCGGCTGCCGGGACGCGTACGAGACGTTCGACGTGAAGAAGGCCGCGCAGAAGCGCGCCGATCAAGGCAAGGACACCATCACCTTCGGCCTGCGCGCCCGCGACGAGCACTCGCAGTACGCCTGGAAGAAGTTCCAGGCCAACGGGGACAACGCGCCCGTACTGGAGCTCGTCTACAACCGCAGGCCGACCGTCGACTCCAAGTCACTCGACCTCGGCCCCGACGCCAAGTGCACCACCACCGAGCCGTACGTCCGCATGGGCTCGGGCGACCTGACGTTCACCGCCCGGGCGTCCGACAAGGACAGCAACCTCGACTACCTCGATTTCGACCTGTGGCCGCACGGCAAGTGGCAGACGACAGGTGATCTGCTGGGCTCCACCGGCAAGGTCTCCGTCGGCGGCGACAAGGGCACCGCACTGCGTACGACGACGGGCTTCTCCACCAGCAAGCTCACCAACGGCACCCTGTACTCGTGGCGCGTGCGCGCCGTCGACGACGCCGGTACCAGCTCGGGCTACGCACCGGCCAGGACGCCGTGCCGCTTCGTCCTCGACACCACCGCGCCCAGGCCGCCCAAGGTCAGCTCCACCGACTTCCCCAACGCCGACGGCAGCGAGAACGGCTTCGGCAACGACGCCGAGGACGCCAACTGGTCCACCAAGAAGTTCGGGACGCCCGGGTCGTTCACGGTCCGCGCGCTCAACAGCGACGTCGTGCGCTACGAGTACGGCTTCAACTCGCCCAGCTACACCGGCAGCATCGCCCGCACCGCCGGCACGGCCACCAGCGTCAGCGCGATCCTCGCCAACGCCAAACCGCCCGCGGCCGGACCCAACGTGCTCTACGTCAGGGCCGTGGACGGCGCGGGCAACCCCTCGCAGGCCACGAAGTACTTCTTCTACGTCACGCCCCGAGACCAGGCCGACGCGCCCGGCGACTTCACGGGCGACAAGCTGCCCGACATGATGGTCGTCACCGAGGCCGGCAATCTGGCCATGTATCCCTCGCAGGCCATCGCCACCGACCTCAACAAGGGCAGCGGCGACCTGGACTACTCGATGCCCGGCGCCTACCGGGACAATCCCGCCAAGGATCCCAACGGCGACGAGCTGCCGGCCTACGTGGCGGCACCCAACGGTCACTTCAAGGGCGCCCTGATCACCCACAACGGTGACATCTACGGCGGCGACGGCCTCCAGGACCTGGTCGTGCGCGTCGGGGCAAGCTGTGGGTGTACCCCGGTGACGGCTACGGCGCCGTCAACATCGACAAGCGCCGCGAGATCCTCCTCCCCGACGGCGCCCCCAACCCCGCCGATCTGACCCAGATCGTGTCGGCGGGCGACGCCACCGGAGACGGCCGGACCGACTTCTTCGCCACGATCGGCGACGAGTTGTGGGTCTTCACCGGCTACCACGGAGCGACCATCGACCAGGCGACCCGTCTGTGGGCCTCGGGCTGGACCAGCCGGGACATCGTCACCGCGCTCGACATCAGCGGCGACGGTGTCACCGACCTTCTCTACCGGTCCGACACGTCGGGCAAGCTCCAGCTCCGCAGGGGCATAGCCGCCTCCGGAGGCGGAGTCAGCCTCGCCTCGCTGGGCAACGCCGGAAGTTCGGCCGGGGGCGAGGACAGCGAGTACGGCGCCGCGGGCTGGGCGGTCAGCAGCTTCCCGCTGTTGATGGGCACCCCCGACGCGGACGGCGACGCGGGCACCACCCCCGACATCTGGGGTGTGCGCTCCGACGGGTCGGTGCGCTTCTACGCGGGCGGCCCGAGCGCGGTCGTGCCGGGGTCCGGCACGGAGATCATCACTCCGGCGGGTTACTGGAAGACACGCATCGCCATCGGATAGACGCAATCCCTGGCCGCCAGTCGACGACACCAGCGGCCAGGGACGGATTCCGAACCGGGCCGGATCAGGTGCGGTAGGCGTAGTACGACGCGTTCGGGTACGACGCCACGATGCTCGCCACCGACCTGCTGTACGTGTTGGTGGAGTGGTACGTCAGATACGGCACGCCCCGGCTGCGGGACGTGACGATCATGGTGTGGTCCTTCGAGCCGTCCCGGTCGAAGTCGATCTGGAGCACGTCGCCGACGTCCATCTGGTAGACGTTGGCGAGGCTGGTCGTCCGCTTCGAGTTCTGGGCGAACCAGGACCACTCGTTGACGCCGACGAACGAGTGCGACTGGATGTCGGCGTTCCCGAACCACCTGGTGTAGTCGTACACATAGCCGGGGACGTGCTTCCAGCCGCCCGCCTTCAGGGCCTGGCTGACGAAGTTGGTGCAGTCGCCGCCCGCGCCCTGGCCGTTGAAGTCGGGGTAGGCGGGGTTGTAGTTGGACCAGTACTGCTTGGCGTAGACCGCCATCGCCGAGTAGTCCAGGCCGCTGGCGGTGAAGTTCTTCGGGTTGGCCTGGCCGGGGTACGAGGTCGACGCCTTGGGTGCCGAGGGTGTCGTGCTGCCGGCCCTCGCGGTCATGGGTTCGACGGCGGGCCTGGCCGTCTGGTTGACGGCGAGGTCGCCCTCGTCGGTCGCGCGGATGCCGGTCAGCCGCCAGTTTCCGTACCGGTCGGCGCTGAACGTCAGCTCGTGGTGCGCCTGGAAGCCCGTGGTCCGCGGTGCGCCGGCGCGGGCCTGCTCATAGGTGAGGGTCGTGGTCTCGGTGACCGCGACCTTGGCCTTGCGGCCCTTCACGCGCGTGGCGTCCAGCGTGACGGTGGTGCTGCCCGCGCTGTACGTCTCGCCCAGATCGGCGAGCATGTCCGCGCGCCGGTTCAGCGCGGACAGTGCGGCGTCCTCGCTGCGGGCCAGGCCGGAGGACAGCCGGACGTCGCCGGAGAAGCCGTCGGTCAGCGGCTTGTCCTGGTCCCCCCGGCCGCCGTCGACCAGGGCCTCCGTACGGTCGGTGAAGACCGCGTCCGCCAGGCGCTGGAAGGTCGCCTTGGTCCTGGCGTCCACCGTGGGGTCGTCGACCACGGACGCGCCCGCGCTCCAGTTGGGCAGCAGCGCCACTCCGGCGACGACCGAGGCGGCGGCCGCCCCGAGTATGGTGGCGCGGCGCCGAGTACGGCTCAATTTCCTTGACTTCACTGGTCATTCCCCTCTTGCCCCCGGCAGACGGATGGCCGGGGAAGCGCATCTTTGCATGGCGTGTGTGGCTCTTGTGAAGACGGATGCGCCTGTGAGCCAAGGACGTTATGCGAACGTCACTGCACGACGGTCGACCAGTCCGGGGACTGGGCCGGGTCGAGGGTGCGCAGCCGCTCGAGCGTGGCGGGTTTCTGTACGTCCATCCAGTCGGCCAGCTCCTTGAAGGACACGCACTTGACGTCCTTCTTGGTGCACATGCTCTCGATGGCCCGGTCCACGGCCCGCATGTAGATGCCGCCGTTCCAGTTCTCGAAGTGGTTGCCGATGAACAGGGGTGCCCGGCTGCCGTAGTACACACGGTTGAACCCGGCCATGTAGGTGTTGAAGGTCTCCTCCTCCCACTGGGGGTACTTGGCCGGGTCGCCCTCGGTCTCGCCGTCGGACTGGTTGTAGAGGAAGTTGAAGTCCATGGAGAGGCCCTGGTACTTGCCGCCCTCGTACGGGAGCATCTGCAGCGGGAAGTCCCAGATGCCGTTCTTCTTGGTGGGCCATATCTGGAAGTCGCCCGCGGAGCTGGCGTCGTAGCGGTAGCCGTAGTCCGCCGCGGCCTTCAGCAGGTTCTTCTGGCCCTCCAGGCAGGGGGCGCGACCGCCGACGACCTCCTTGGTGACGTCGAAGGGCAGCGGGGGCAGGTCGGTGTAGCCGGTGTTGGTCTTCCACTTCGCCACGAACGAGTTGAACTCCTCGATCTCGCTCTTCCACTCCTCGACGCTCCAGTCGCCGCCGCCCTTCTCGCCGCAGAAGTGGCCGTTGAAGTGGGTGCCGATCTCGTTCCCGTCCTCCCACGCCTTGCCGAGCTGCTCCAGCGTGGTGCGGATGTGCTCGTCGGTGGGGTAGCTGATCGCCGCGGCGCCCTTGTCGTGCTGGGGCGGGTCGTACAGCGTCTTCTTGTCCTTGGGGAGGAGGTAGATCCCCGTGAGGAAGAACGTCATGTGGGCGTCGTACTTCCTGGCCACTTCCCGGTAGTGCGAGAAGAGCTGGTCGTCGCCCTGCAGCGCGCCGTCCCAGGAGAAGACCACGAACTGGGGCGGCTTCTGGCCCGGCTTCAGCGGCTCCGGCTTCAACTGGCCTTTCTGCGGGCCGGTGTAGGAGGTGGAGCCGTCCCCGAGGACCTTCGTCCGGCCGTCCCACTGCGGCTGCTTGGCGCCGCCCGCCTCCACGACCTTCTTGCGTCCCCCCGAGGACGCGGTCGGCGCGGTGTTGTCCATACGGTTCAGCACCAGGTAGCCCGCCGTCAGCGAGGCGACGACGAGAAGCGCCGCCACGGTCAGGAACCCCGGGCGGAGGGCATCGGTGCGGCGCGGTGCCCGGGACTTGCGGCGGCGCCCCGAGGGTTGCTTCATGTGCGGCTCTTTCTCCAAGCGGTGGGGACGGTGCTGTCGGGTCGGTGGTCAGCCGACGGGAGTCACGGCACCGGACCAGATGCCGTAGGGGACGCTGTCGTCGGCGCTGCCGGCGATGCCCTTCAGGGGCAGCGGCTCAAGGCTCTTGGCGAGGTCGATGCGGTAGACGACGACCGCCGTGGAGACGGACTCGTAGGTGCCGACGTACCAGGCGGCGGTGTCGTTCGGCGTGGTCCCGGGCTTCCCGGCCACCTTCGCGGTGGCGGGCGCGCCGTCGGGGTGGGCGGTGCGGAAGGCGTCCGTCAGCGCGGAGGTGACCTCCTCGGCCACGTCGGCGCCGACCGCCCGGCGCGGACGGGGCAGTTCGAGGGGCACGGCGGTGCCGTTGTGGGTGATCCGGCGCACCGAGTACGGCTCGGTGTGCTTGCCGGCCGCTGCGAACGTGGAGTAGCCGCTGGCCATGCGGATGGCGCTGGGCGTGGAGCTGCCCATCGACAGCGCGGGCACCTGGGCCCCGATGGAGGAGGGCAGCAGGCCCGCGGCCTCGGCGGTGGAGCGCACCCTGTCCAGGCCGGTGTCCATGCCGAGCTGCATGAACGGCGTGTTCACGGACAGCTCCATCGCCCGGTGCAGGGAGATCTGCCCGTAGGACCGGTCCCCGTCGTTGCTGGCGGCCACCTTGCGGCCGCTGCGGTCCCAGTACGGCCCCTCCGGCGTGGTCACCGGCACGTCGTCGTCGCCGTTGTAGAGGGAGTCCCCGGTCACCGGGGTCGCCGCCCCGTCGCGGGTCTTGCGGACCCCGTGCTCCAGGCCGGCCGCGTACACGAACGGCGTGAAGGCCGAACCGGCCGGGACGGTGGTGGCGTTGGACTCGTTGTAGCCCTGCTCACGGTGGTCGGGTCCGCCGTAGACGGCGAGGATCCGGCCGTCCGGGGCCACCGAGGCCGCCCCGTAGTGCGCGGTCCTGGCGATCTTCGGCTGGTCCTTCAGCGCGTCCTTGCGCGCCTTGGTGACGACCTCGGTGAGCCTGTCCTCCCGCTTCTTGTCGAAGGTCGTGTAGATCTGGTAGCCGCCGAGGTCGAATTCCTGGTCGGAGATCTTCGCGGCCTTCTTGGCGTACTGGGAGGCGAGTTCGACCAGGTAGTCGCTCTGCTCGCCGGTGTCGTAGAGCGGGTTGCGCTTCAGCGGCTCGGGGAACTTCTGGTACGTCGCCCGCTCGGCCTGCGAGAGCTTGCCGATCGCGACCATCCGGTCGAGGGTCCAGGACCAGCGCTCCACGGCGCGGTCGCGGTTGGCGCCGCTCAGGGTCGGGTCGTACAGGCCGGCGCCCTTGAGCAGGGCGGCCAGGAAGGCGGCCTCGCTGGCGTTGAGCTTGCTCACGTCCTTGCCGTAGTAGGCCTGGGCGGCACGCTGGATGCCGTAGGTGCCGCGGCCGAACCAGCTGGTGTTGAGGTAGCCCTCGAGGATCTCGTCCTTGCTCATCCGGTTGTCGAGCTTGAGGGCCATCATGGCCTCGGTGAACTTGCGGCTGACCGTCTGGTCCTGGTTCAGGTAGACGTTCTTGACGTACTGCTGGGTGATGGTCGAGCCGCCCTGGGTGTCACCCTGGCCGAGCGTGCGGAACAGGGCGCGTGTGATGCCCTTGAAGGAGACGCCGGGGTCGCTGTAGAAGCTCGCGTTCTCCGCGGCGAGAACCGCCCAGCGCACGTCCTCGGGAATGTCCTCCAGCGGCATCGCCTGCCGCTGCACCCAGCCGGTGCGGGCCATGGGCGTACCGTCGGCCCAGAAGTACACGTTGTCCTGCTGGGTGGCGTACGAATTGAGGTTGTCCGGGATGTCGGTGGCCGCGTAGGCGACGGCGAGGAGGAGGCCGCTGAGCCCGACTCCGGCGAGCGACGCGCCGAGCGACTGCCGCCAGGACGGCACCCATCGGCGCCAGCCGGTGCGTCCGGGCCGGGGGTACTGCGGCCGCATACGGCGGGCATACGGCGTGAGGCGCGCGATCAGCGGGGCGAGGACGGCCAGCAGGGGCGCCAGGCGGAGGGCTGCGACCAGGCGGGGGGCAAAGGGTGGGCGGGGGGCTTTGCGGGGGTTCCGGTTCTTACGGCGATGGGGCTGATCGGCTGAATTGTCGGCACGTATTCGATCCGACGACCCCGCGACCTCGGGAGAAGGTATGTCGGATATTGTTGATTCGCTTTTGGTGTGCCGCTCGGACTCGTCGGATATGCGTTGCACGGGCACCCGCAACTGCACCGTCTCATCCGCCTTGAATGAGTCCGGCACTTTCAACTGCATAGTGACGTCCGGCTCCTGAGACCCCTCCCCACGCCCCGTCGGCGCCACCGCATCCCCCTTCGCCTTTCGCCCGACCGCCGGTCCCGCAGTTCGGTGCGCCTATAAATTACCAGCGCCCTTCACATTCCCTCCACACGCAAAGGCGGGAAATAATGGTGTGTAATCCCTGATAAGGGACATCTCGCCGCACCTTGGTGCTGATGCTCACCATCGAATCGCTTCGCCAATTGGCGCGAAACCAATGGCGACTTTCTCAGCCCTCACTCGCATTTTCTGCGGTGAAGCGCTTCAACTCGCCATGTCCACTCATCGCGGCCGAATCGATGGCCGGAATCCATCCACCGACCGGCCGCCGCAGCCACCCCTCCTCCGCCGCGATCTGCTCCGCCGCCCGCCGAAGGGCGTCCAGCGCGGGATGCGCCAGACCCTTCCGCCACACCAGCGAGACCGGCGACAGCGGCACGGGATCGGTCAACGGGCGCAGCACCGCCCCCGGCATGGCCGGAAATTCGACGACGGCGAGCACGGGCGTCCGTGTCTTGGCCATGATCCGCTGGAACTCCTCGACGCCGACGGCGAGCGGCGCCGGCGCGGCGACCTCGATACCCCGCCCGTCGAACAGCCGGTGTGCGAGGTCGGTCCACTCCGGGGTACGGGGGTTGCCCGCACCGGCGTACACGGTCTGCCCGGCCAGCGCGGCCAGCGGGACCTGTTCCCGTTCCGCCAGCGGATGGCCCTCGGGCAGCAGGATCGCCATCGGCTCGTAGCGGACCGGCTGATGGTCCAGGCCCGCCCGCAGAGCCGGGTCCAGCCCCGCGAACCGCCCGAAGGAGGCGTCCAGCCGCCCGGCGACCAACTCGCCGGCCGCACCCGTCAGGCCGCTCTCGTAGCGGGCCATCAGCTCCTGCTCGGGGGCGAGTTCGCGGGCCCGGTGCAGGACCCTGCGGCCGGTGGCCATGCCCGGCGAGTTCAGGTCCACCAGCAGGGGGCGGGCCCGGCCGAAGGCGGCGAGCAGGTCGTCCTGGGCCTGCAGGGCGCGGCGGGCGTACGGCACAAGGCGCTCGCCGTCGGCCGTCAGCGTCACCTGCCGGGTCGTCCGCACGAACAGCTCGGCGCCCAGCTCCCGCTCCAGCCGCCGTACGTCCCGGCTCAGCGCCTGCTGGGCGACGTACAGCCGGGCCGCGGCCCGCGTGAAGTGCAGCTCGTGGGCCACCGCGAGGAAGGCGCGCAGGAGGCGGGGGTCGAGGTGAGGGGGCGCGGACATGCCGTGAACTTACAACGTGGGTGCGTGAATCCGTGCCGAGCAGGTGTTGGACGCCATGATCCACCGCGGGCGACGGTGGATCCATGCCGCAGCAGCCGATGAACTCCCCGCTCTTCACCGTCACCGGCGACACACTCGTGGCCGTCGACTTCACGCCCCGTGGACGCAGCCGCCCGCCCGGCCCGTACCGCCGGCTCTTCGCTCACCGCGGCGCCCGCGCCTTCACCGCCGGGAACCTCGTCGCCCGCCTGCCCATGGGCATGTTCAGCGTGAGCGCGGTCGTGATGATCGCCGGGACGCGCGGGTCGTACGCCCTCGCCGGCGCCGTCACCGCGACCGGCCTCGCGGCGACCGCGCTGGTCGCGCCCTGGACCGCGCGGCTGATCGACCGGTACGGCCAGGCACGGGTCGCCGTACCCGCCACGCTCCTCGCGGCGCTGGGCAGCCTCGCGCTGGTGCTGTGCGTGCGGGACGACGCCCCCGCCTGGACCCTCTTCGCCGCGTACGCCGCCACCGCGACCACTCCCAACACCGGCGGCATGTCCCGCGCCCGCTGGGCCCACCTGCTCAAGGGCGACGCCGCGTCCCTGCACACCGCGAACTCCTTCGAACAGGCCGCCGACGAGCTGTGCTTCATGCTGGGGCCGGTGCTCGCGGCCTTCCTGTGCGGGGCGTTCTTCCCGGAGGCGGGGACGCTGGTCGGCGTGGTGCTCCTGGTGACCGGGGTGCTGGCCTTCGCGGCCCAGCGGTCGACGGAGCCGCCGCCGCGAGGCCGCACGGCCGCGAAGACCTCGAAGTCTCCGTTGCGCGGCCCCGGCATCCCCCCGCTGCTGGCCGTCTGCCTCGCCATGGGCGCGGTGTTCGGCTCGACGGAGGTCGTCACGATCGCGTTCGCGGACGCGCAGGGCCACCGCACGGCGGCGGGCCCGGTGCTCGCGCTGCAGGCGGCGGGCTCCTGCGCGGCGGGCCTGTGGTTCGGCCGGCTCAGGCTGTCCGGACCGGCCGAGCACCGCTACCCCTGGTGCATAGCGGCGATGACCGCCCTGCTGACGCTGCCCCTGCTCGCCGCGTCCCTCACCGGCTCGCTCCTGATGCTGTCCGCCGCCCTGCTGGTCTCCGGCATGGCCACGGCCCCGACCATGATCACCAACATGGCCCTGGTCCAGCAGCGCACCCCGGACGGCCGCCTCAACGAGGGCATGACCCTGGCGGTGACCGCGCTGCTGGGCGGGATCGCGTGCGGCAGCGCGGCCGGAGGGTGGGTGGTGGAGCACCTCTCGCCGACGGCGGCGTACGGCATCCCGGTCACGGCAGCGGGCGCGGCGCTGCTTGTCGCCCTCGCGGCCCCGGCCGTCAGGAACGCGGCTTGATACGGGCCCGGGCAGGCCCCTTCGCCATCAACGTGATCCCCGCCCCCAGCGGCACCTCCCCCACCTCCGCGTCCTCGAACTCGAACTCCCGCAGCAGCACCGCCAGCCCGAGCACCGACTCCAGCATCGACAGGTGCTGCCCTATGCAGGCGCGCGGACCGCCGCCGAAGGGAAACCAGGCGTAGCGCGGGCGGCCCGCCTCGGCCTCCGGGGTGAAGCGCGAGGGGTCGAAACGGTCCGGGTCCGGCCAGTAGTCGGGGTGGCGCTGGGTGACCCAGGGGCTGACCAGGATGTCGGCACCGGCCGGGATCCGTACGCCGTCCACCTCCGTGTCGGCGACCGAGCGGCGGCCGATCACGGGCGCGGAGGGATACAGCCGCATGGCCTCCTTCAGCACCATCGTCAGATACGGCAGTTCCTCCATGTCGGCCGCGGTGGGCGCCCGTCCGCCCGGCCCGCCGAGCACGCGGTTCACCTCGTCGCTCACCCGCCGCTGTTCCTCGGGGTGGCGGGCGAGGAGGTGCAGGGCGAAGGCGAGTGCGGTGGCGGTCGTCTCGTGGCCGGCCAGCAGGAAGATCAGTACCTGCTCGCGGAGTTCATCGGCGTCCAGGCTGCCGTCCTCGGAGTTCTCGGCGTGCACGAGGAGGGTGGCCAGGTCGTCCCGGTCGTCCCGGTCCCGGCGGCTGTCGATGATGCCGTCGCACAGCGCGTGCAGTTCCGCCTGGAGGCGTCCGGCACGGCGGTTGGCGGGGGTGGGCCAGGTGCGCGGCGCCTTGACCGGGGAGAAGCCGCGCTTGAGGGAGTACTCCTGGAGCGGGGGCAGGGTGCGCTCGATCACCTCGAACGCCTTCTCCACGTCCGTCCCGAACAGAATGCGACCGACGACGCGCAGGGCGAACCGGTGCATCTCACCGACGAGTTCGACGACGTCACTCGGCGCCGTGCGCCACCCCGCGGCCAGCGAAGCCGCCTCCCCGGCCACCTGGGACGCGTAACCGTTCACCCTGCGGCGGGTGAACAACGGCTGTACCAGCCGCCGTTGCCGCAGGTAGGTGTCGTCCTGGCTGGTGAGCAGCCCGTTGCCGACCGACTGGCGCAGTTCCTCGTAGAAGACGTTGTCCTTGCGAAAGTCGGCGGCCCGCGTCGCCAGCACCTGCTGTGCGCCCTCGGCGGAGAACACCGCGTAGATGTCGGACCGCAGCCCGGGCGGCCCGGCCCGGAAGCGCACCACGTCGCCGTGGTCGCGGCGGGCCCGCAGATAGGCGGCGAGGGGATCGTTCAGCAGATCGCTCATCGAGCCGAGCAGGGGACTCCCCGTCACGATCGGCGCCCGGCCGGCCGTAGTCGTCATCGTCATGGCTCCCCCATTCCCGCACGGGCCATTGACGCACCCTCGGCCCCCACATACCTTCGGCAAGCGAGCAATCGAAGCGCTTCGATGCCAACCGTCGAATCGATTCGACGAAAGCCCACGCTCGCAGCGCGGCAATCATCGTGGACGCAGTCACGTAAGGACCCCCGCATGAAGTTCACCGACGGCTACTGGCTGCTGCGCGAGGGCGTCACCGCGGCCCACCCGGCCGAAGTCCTCGACGTCACCGAGCAGGACGGCGCGCTGGAGATCCACGCGCCGACCCGGCCCATCCGCTCGCGCGGCGACCTGATGACGGGACCGGTCATGACCATCAACGCGCACACCCCGATGCCCGACGTCATCGGCCTCACCCTCACCCACTTCGCGGGCGAGCAGCCACGCGGCCCCGAGTTCGAACTCACCGAGTCCGCCGAGACGGCCCCGCAGATCTCGTACGACGACGAGCACGCGACCCTGACCTCCGGCGCGCTGTCGGTCCGGGTCGCCCGCAGCGGCCCCTGGCAGGTCGATTTCCTCGCCGGCGGCCGCACCCTCACCTCCAGCGGCCCGAAGAGCATGGGCATCATGCGGGACGCGACCGGCGCGCACTACCTGCGCGAACAGCTGGTCCTCCGGGTCGGCACGTCCGTCTACGGCCTCGGCGAGCGCTTCGGGCCGCTGGTCAGGAACGGCCAGGTCGTCGACATCTGGCAGGCCGACGGCGGCACGTGCAGCGAGCAGGCGTACAAGAACGTGCCCTTCTTCCTGACGGACGCGGGCTACGGCGTCTTCGTCGACTCCCCGGGCAAGGTCTCCTTCGAGGTCGCCTCGGAGGTCGTGTCGAGGGTGCAGTTCAGCGCGGAGGCGCAGAAGCTGACGTACTACGTCATCCACGGCCCGACCCCGAAGGACATCCTCCGCAAGTACACGGCTCTGACCGGCCGCCCGGCGCTGCCGCCCGCCTGGTCCTTCGGCCTGTGGTTGTCGACGTCCTTCACGACGTCGTACGACGAGGAGACGGTGACATCCTTCGTGGACGGCATGAGAGAGCGCGGACTCCCGCTCTCCGTCTTCCACTTCGACTGCTTCTGGATGCGTGAGTTCAACTGGTGCGACTTCCAGTGGGATCCGCGGGTGTTCCCGGACCCGGAGGGGATGCTGGCCCGCCTGAAGGCGAAGGACCTGCGGGTCTGTGTCTGGATCAACCCGTACATCGCGCAGCGCTCGCCGCTGTTCGCGGAGGGCAAGGCCCTCGGGCACCTGCTGAAGCGGCCGGACGGCAGTGTCTGGCAGTGGGACCTGTGGCAACCGGGCATGGCGCTGGTCGACTTCACCTCCCCCGCCGCCCGCGAGTGGTACGCCGGGAAGCTGGAGGCGCTGCTCGCGCAGGGCGTGGACTGCTTCAAGACGGACTTCGGCGAGCGGGTGCCGGTCGATGTGCGGTGGTCCGACGGCTCCGACCCGGAGCGGATGCACAACTACTACACCTACCTCTACAACCGCACCGTCTTCGACGTGCTGCGCAAGCACCGGGGCGAGGAGGAGGCGGTGGTCTTCGCCCGCTCGGCGACGACGGGCAGCCAGAAGTTCCCGGTGCACTGGGGCGGCGACTGCGAGGCGACGTACGAGTCGATGGCGGAGTCGCTCAGGGGCGGCCTCTCGCTCGGACTGTCGGGCTTCGGCTACTGGAGCCACGACATCGGCGGCTTCGAGGGCACCCCGACGCCGTCCCTCTTCAAACGCTGGCTGGCATTCGGCTTGCTGTCCTCGCACAGCCGCCTGCACGGGTCGTCGTCGTACCGGGTGCCGTGGCTGTTCGACGAGGAGGCGGTGGACGTGGCCCGCCACTTCACCCGCCTGAAGCTGAGCCTGATGCCCTACCTCTACGAGGTCGCCCGCACCGCCCACGCCGAGGGCCTGCCGATGATGCGGGCCATGGTGCTGGAGTTCCCCGACGACCCCGGCTGCGCGCATCTGGAGCGGCAGTACATGCTCGGCCCGGATCTGCTGGTGGCGCCCGTGTTCAGCGACGAGGGGGACGTGGCGTACTACGTCCCCGAGGGCACCTGGACCCACTACCTCAGCGGGGAGACGGTGACCGGCCCGCGCTGGGTTCGTGAGAAGCACGACTTCCTGAGTGTGCCGCTGCTGGTGCGGCCGGGGGCGGTGATCCCGGTCGGCGCGGTGGACGACCGGCCCGACTACGCCCACGCCGACGGGGTCACGCTGCGGGCGTTCGGGCCGGTGCGGGGCGCGCAGGTGACGGTGCGGGTCGGGGAGGTGGCCTTCACGGTCGTACGGGAAGGGGACACGCTGCGGGCCTCCTGCAGTGACCCGTCCGCGCCCTGGGGTCTGGCGGCCGGCGAGCGCGCGGCGCGGGCCCGGGCGGGATGCGGCTTCCTCTCCCTGGAGCTGGGCTGATGGTGAAGATCACGGACGTGGCCCGGCACGCCGGGGTCTCCCCCAGCACGGTGTCGTACGCGCTGAGCGGCAAGCGCCCGATCTCCGAGGAGACCCGGCGCCGTGTCGAGGAGTCCGTCCGCCTGCTCGGCTACCACCCGCATGCCGGCGCCCGCGCGCTGGCCGGCCGCAGCTCCGACGTGCTGGCGCTGGTGATGCCGTTGCGGGCCGGCATCGATGTGCCGGTGGTGATGCGGTTCGCGGTGTCGGTGGTGACGACGGCGCGACGGTACGGCCATGACGTGCTGCTGCTGACCCAGGAGGAGGGCGAGCAGGGGCTGCGGCGGGTCGTGGACACGGGACTGGTGGACGCGCTGATCGTGATGGACGTCCAGCTGGACGATCCCCGGCTGCCGCTGCTGAGGGACCTGGACCGCCCGTCGGTACTGATCGGCTTCCCTGCCGACTCCGACGGACTGACCTGCGTCGACCTCGACTTCAAGGCGGCGGGTGAAGCCTGCGTGGAGCATCTGGCGCGGCTCGGGCACCGGGTGGTGGCGCTGGTGGGGTCGCCGCCGGAGGTGTACGTACGGCGGACGGCCTTCGCCCAGCGGGTCGTCCAGGGCTTCACGGCCGCCGCGGACCGCAACCGGATGTCGTCCGCCGTGCACCCCTGCGAGGCGGCACCGGCCGCCGCCCGCGCGGTCGCCGAGCGACTGCTGCGGGAGCAGCCGGCGCTGACGGGTGTGGTGGTCCACAACGAGGCCGTCCTGGAACCGCTGGTCGACGCCTTCGAGGAGCTCGGGCTCCGGGTGCCGACCGATCTGTCGATCACGGCGATCTGCCCCGACGAAGTCGCCGCATCCCTGCGCGTACCGGTCACCTCGATCGTGTTGCCGTCCGCCGAAGTCGGTTCGCGCGCCGTGGAGTTGCTGATGCGGAAGCTGGGCGGGAAGGCCGTACCGGAGGCCACTCTGCTGCCACCGCGGATGACGGAACGGGCGAGCACGGCACCGCGGGAGCTCACGTGAGCGGTCACCGTGCGGTGCCGGTCACCGTGCGGTGCCGGGACGGCGGTGTCCTCGCCGGTTCACCGTCCTGCCCGGAGGGACGGGGGCCGGCTCGCCCTTCGTCCCTCACGCGACTACAACCGCCGGCACCCCTGCCAGGTGACCGCCGTCAGCGCGGCCGGACCACCATGAGCCACACCCTTGTACGTCACCGTCCGGTCCGGGCCCAGCTCGTGCGCGAGGCGTCGTGCCAATTCCTCCCCCTCGCGGAACAGCCGCTCCCATTCACCCTCGTACTTGCCGTCCACAAGGTCCCGCAGGTCCAGGTTCACCGTCGCGTCGCTGCTCTTCGCCCAGGCGTACAGGTCGGCGACGAGGCCGTCGGACAGAGCCGGCGCGGCGGCCGGATCATCGGGGGCGAAGTCCCCGAACCCGTCGGACCGCTGCGGAGCCGCCGGGCGAGGGTCAGCCCCTGCTCGACGTGTCCCCGCAGTTCCGCACGGGAGGCGAACCCGTCCGGCGGGCGGGACAGCGACCAGGAACGCAGCGCGTCCGCCAGCTCTGCCGGGAGAGCCGGCCGGTCGTCGTCCAGCGGGACGTCACGGGTGTAGGCGCCGAGGTCCTCGATGGCCCACGGATCCTCCGCCTCGTACCGCGGAGACGGTCCGCCCCGCGCCCGCACCAGCAGGTGCCGCGGTTCTTCCGGCGTCATGCGCTCAGCCCAACCCCCAAGCCCGCCCCATCCGATACGCGGCACACAGGTTCACGTCGAGCACATACGCCCCGGCGCTCCCGCACTGCTCGCTCCCGCTCCCCGGATCGACGGGCTGCCCGTGCCCCATCCCCGTGACGCTGTACGTCTCCACGACGGCACGCCCGCCCGCGTCCTTGAAGACCTGATGGGGATACCCGGCAACGCTGTCGCTCACCTCGGCGACCTGATCGGCGCCCTGCACATCGGTCCACTGCCGCATCAGGTCGGTCATGTTGACCGGTTTCACGGTGTAGTCGGCCGTCCCCTGGAACGCGACCAGCGTGGGCCAGGGCCCGGCGTACCCCGGCCGTGCGGCGCGCACCCGCTCGCCCCACTGCTTCGGGGTCTGCGTGGCGCCGACGTACATGCACACGTACGGCGACCCGGCGGCCTGCGCACACCCGTAGGGCAGCCCGGCCACGATCCCGCCCGCCGCGAACTTCTCCGGGTACGCCGCCATCATCACGGCGGTCATCCCACCCCCGGCCGACAGCCCGGTGACATACACCCGCGACGCGTCACCGGAGACGTCGGCGAGCTGCCGGTCGACCATCTGCGCGACGGACGCGGCCTCGCCCTGGCCGCGCGCGATGTCGCCGCTCTGGAACCAGTTGAAGCAGGAAGAGGCGTTGTTGGCGGTCTGCTGCTGCGGGAGGACGACGGAGAAGCCCCAGCGGTCGGCGAGCTGGGTCCATCCGCTGGCGGTGCCGTAGCCGGAGGCGTTCTGCGTACAGCCGTGCAACGCGACGACCACGGGCCGACCGGCGGGCAGCCCGTCGGGGACATGGCGGAACATGCGCAGGGCGCCGGGGTTCGAACCGAACCCGGTCACCTCCTGAAGTGAGGCCGCCGCGGCTCGGCCCGGCGTGAGGACGGCGGCGATCAGGGCGACGAGAAGGGTCGCCAGGACAGGTACACGAGTACGACGGCTTGCGGCTCTGGTCTGTGTCATGGGGAGGGACCGTAGAAGCGTGAACGACCCGTCGATATGGAGTCGGACAACACAACGGACGTGCCCGTCATGGTGGTTCACCGAGTGCCGGCCGTACGGAACCGATCACGGGCGCGGGGTGGCGGCCGCCGTGGGATCCCGGTACGTCTCGTCCCGCTCCCACGGCCCGACGCCGAGCTTCCCCGTCGTGCCCAGGTCCAGTTCCGGCACGACCATCACGGGGCGCGCCCCCTGCTTGGCCCGCACGCGGAGATACGGCGCGTTCACCGGTTCGCCGAACTCGGTGGTGTTCCGCCAGGCCAGTGACGCCTGCGCGGCCTCGCCCGGGCGCAGGACGACGCGCTGCGGGGCGCCCGTGCCACCGGTGCCGGTGCTGATCCGGTCGGTCCCGTGGAGAATCCGCACACTGTCGACGTTGTCGTGGTCCTCGTCGAGGATCTCGAGTTCCGGGTAGCCGTTGAGTTCATAGGGCCGGGTCCCGCAGTTGATGAGATGCAGGCCCAGGACGCGCAGGCCCATGGCGGCGTCCCCTTCGTCGGCGTAGACGTGCAGCCCGGAGGCGGGGCACGGTCCCGAGGCGGAGGACGCCTCGTCGGCGGGGACGCTGCGTACCTTCTCCACCTTGACGTTCGAGATGTCGGGCGCGTCTGCGACCGACTGCCCGAAGCCGGCGGTCCCCTTGACGGTACGCCCCGGTCCGACCGACACGACGGTCTGCTCCGCATACCCGGCGATGGTGCCGGACGACGACAAGAACCCGAGGTTGACAGTGTAAGTGGCCTTCTCCTTACCGCTGTTGGTGACCTCGAAGTCGGCGGAGAAATCCGCCTCGCAGCCGCTGTCGCTCCCCCAGGCGTACAGCGCGGTGACCTTCACGTCGCTCTCGGCCGTCGCGTCGGGCGAGGGCAGCGGAAGCGGCGTCGCGGTACCCGAGGTCCGGCTGCCGTCGGACGTTCCAGCGGCCGACGGCAGGGTGCCGTATTGCGTCGGCAGGCTGCCGTACTGCGCGAACCCCGACGGGCACAACGCCTCGGCACGGACCCGGCCGTCACCGCCCGGTGCGGCGCTCTCGGAACCACAGGCGGCGAGCAACAGAACCCCGGTGAGGACGGCCGGAACGGCGCGGACGGTGCGCAGGCTGGTAGGCATCCGCCCACCTCACCAAGCACCGGCCCCACAGGCTGTGGTGGAACCCACACCTCCGGTCACAGCGGTGTCACAGATCACTGGGCATCCCCAGGCCGCGTCATGATCCCCCAGCCTTTTGCCGTACCCGCACGGCCGCATGACAAAGGCCCCGCTGCCCGGAGGCGGCGGGGCCTTTGCCCACATGGGATGAGTGGAGATGGCGGGAATCGAACCCGCGTCCAACGGTGCAGAATCAGGGCTTCTCCGTGTGCAGTCCGCTGTGATTTTCTCGGCCCCGGCGATCACGCGAACAAGTCGCCGACGGGCCCAGTCACTGTTTGGTTTCCCTCTTCACCCCGTGACCGGGATCAAGGTTTAGTTCCCTAGCTGATGCCAGGATCCGGGTCGGGAACAGCCCCGGGCTGACACTTCGCAAGTCGCTACTTAGGCAGCGAGGGCGAAGGAATCGCGCTTGGTGTTGGCGATTATTTTTTGCGACATATGGTTTACGAGATCATTGCCGCTTCCTCGACACGCTTCCCCTGCTTCAACAGCCGCTGTCGAAACCGATCATCCCCATGTTGATTTTTCAATGCGCACACCGGGGGTCCGCCCGGTGTTGTTGCCATCGTACGTGACCAACGCACGCCGATGCCACTGTATTCCCGCCCGTCAGACGCCGCGCTGGCGCCTGCGTGCCGCCGCGATCGCCCGGTCCGACTCCCGCCGGTCCTGCTTCTCCCGCAGGGTCTGGCGCTTGTCGTACTCCTTCTTGCCCCGTGCGAGAGCGATCTCGGCCTTCGCCCGGCCGTCCTTGAAGTACAGGGCCAGGGGCACGATCGTGTGACCCGTCTCCTGGGCCTTGGCCTCCAGCTTGTCGATCTCCTCGCGGTGCAGGAGGAGCTTGCGCTTGCGGCGCGCGGAGTGGTTGGTCCAGCTGCCCTGGTGATACTCCGGGATGTGGGCGTTGTGCAGCCAGGCCTCGCCCCCGTCGATCTGGACGAAGCCGTCGGTCAGCGACGTCCGGCCCTCGCGCAGCGACTTGACCTCGGTGCCCATGAGGACCAGGCCCGCCTCATAGGTGTCGATGATCGCGTAGTCGTGCCGGGCCTTCTTGTTCTGGGCGACGATCTTGCGCTTGCCGCCCTTCTCGCCGTCCCTGGCCTTGGCGGCGGCCCCGCCCTGCTTGGGCTGGGACTCCTTGGGTACGTACATTCCCTTGCTCATAGTGCCGTCCATTTTCGCACCACGGAGGGGGTGCGCGGAAAGCCGATTTACGACTCGCCGAGGCCGCTGAGCACCGTCTCGGCCCGCTCCAGTACTCCCTGGTCGGCCTCCAGGTCGGGCGTGATCCCGGTGCCGTCGACCGCGCGCCCGGAGGGGGTGCGGTAGTGGCCGACGGTCAGCTCGGCGACGGAGCCGTCGGGGAGGCGGCTCGGCATCTGGACCGAGCCCTTGCCGAAGGTGCGGGTGCCTACGACGACGGCGCGGCCGCGGTCCTGGAGAGCCCCGGTGAGCAGCTCGGCCGCGCTCATGGTGCCGCCGTCGACGAGCGCGACCAGCGGCCTGGCCGTGTCGCCGCCTGGTTCGGCGTGCAGGGCGCGCTGGTCGCCGTCGACGTCGTAGGTGGCGACGAGGCCGCCGTCGAGGAAGGCGGAGGCGGCGGTGACGGCCTCGGTGACCAGGCCGCCCGGGTTGCCCCGCAGGTCGAGGACGATGCCGGCGGCGTCCGGGGACTGCCGTACGGCGGAGCGGACCGCGTCGCCCGAGCCCTTGGTGAAGGAGGCGATCCGGATGACGGTGACACCGCCGGCGAGTTCTCGAACGGTGACCGAGTCGGTGGACAGGACGGCCCGGCGCAGAGTGAGGTCCCACGCGCGCGTGCCGCGCTCCAGCCCCACCGTCACGGCCGTACCGGCGGGCGCGTCCGTGGCGTCGCCGCGCAGTAAGGAGACGACCTCGGTGACGGGGCGTCCGTCGACCTTCGCGCCGTCGACGCTGCGCAGCCGGTCGCCCGCGCGGACCCCGGCGGCGGCCGCGGGCGACCCCGGCCGCACCTTGGTCACCTCGATACGGCCGTCCCGCTCGCGGCGCGCCCACAGCCCGACGCCGGTGTACTCGCCGTCGAGGGCCTCCTCGAACTCCTCGTACTCGCCCTCGGAGTAGACGGCGCCCCAGCGGTCCCCGCTGCGGCTGACCGCGCGCTCGGCGGCCTCCACGGGGGACTTGCCGGCGGCCATGGCCTCGGCGGCCGCCTCGGCGACGTCCTCGTGCCGGACGGCGGAGGCGTCCGAACGGGTCGGGTGGTCCGGCGACTTCCGGTCGGGGCCGGGCAGGGAGCCGGTCGCGGCACCGGCGACGAGCACGCTGGCGAAGACCAATGTCAGGGCGGCCCCGCGGCCGAAGCGGCGGGGCTGACAGAACAGGTCACGACCTGACATGCCGGTGAGTCTAGGACAACGCAAGGGGCCGTACGGTCCGTTGCCCGTACGGCCCCCTTGGCATTGGTCACACCTTCAGATACTTGCGCAGCGCGAAGAACGCCGCCAACGCCGGCATCAGCAGGCTCGTCGCGAGGATGAGCGGGAGCTTGGTCAGGACGGCGTCCCAGCCGATGAAGTTGACCAGTGTCAGCTGGTCGGCCAGGGCCAGTCCGTGGTCGATGAGGAAGTACCGGGCGATCACCAGGAAGGCGCAGGCGACCGTCCCGCCGATGAGTCCGGCGACCGCGGCCTCCATGATGAACGGAGCCTGGATGTAGAAGCCCGAGGCGCCGACCAGCCGCATGATCCCGGTCTCCCGCCGACGGCTGAACGCCGACACGCGCACCGTGTTGACGATCAGCATCAGCGCGACGACCAGCATCAGCGCCATCACCGCGCGTGCCGCCCAGTTCATGCCGTTGAGCAGCTTGAAGAGGTTGTCCAGGATGCCCTTCTGGTCCTGCACGGACTGCACGCCGTCCCGCCCGTTGAAGGCGGTCGCCACGACCTGGTACTTCTCCGGGTTCTTCAGCTTGATCCGGTACGACTCCTGCAACTGGTCCGGCGTGAGCGAGGCGGCCAGCGGGGAGTCGCCGAACTGCTCCTTGTAGTGCTTGTACGCCTCGTCCTGCGACTCGTACGTCACCTTCTCGACGACCGACATCTTCTTCAGGTCGGCGAGGATCTCCTTCTTCTGGTCGTCGGTGACCGCGCCCTTGGCGCAGTTGGGGTCGGACTCGGCGTCGCTCTTGTTGCAGAGGAAGACGGAGACGTTGACCTTGTCGTACCAGTAGCCCTTCATGGTGCTGACCTGGTCGCTCATCAGGAGCGACCCACCGAACAGGGCGAGCGACAGGGCGACGGAGACGACGACCGCGAACGTCATCGTCAGATTGCGGCGGAGACCGACACCGATCTCGGACAGTACGAACTGGGCGCGCATGACGTCTGGTTGAGCCTTTCCGTGGACGGTGCGGTCAGTGCTGGTAGCCGTAGACGCCGCGTGCCTGGTCGCGGACGAGGCGGCCCTGCTCCAGCTCGATGACGCGCTTGCGCATCTGGTCCACGATGTTCTGGTCGTGCGTGGCCATCACCACGGTGGTGCCCGTCCGGTTGATCCGGTCGAGCAGCTTCATGATGCCGACGGAGGTCTGCGGGTCGAGGTTGCCGGTGGGCTCGTCGCAGATGAGCAGCTTGGGCCGGTTGACGAAGGCCCGCGCGATGGCCACCCGCTGCTGCTCACCACCGGAGAGCTCACCGGGCATCCGGTCCTCCTTGCCGCCGAGCCCGACGAGGTCGAGCACCTGCGGCACGGACTTGCGGATCTCGCCGCGCGACTTGCCGATGACCTCCTGCGCGAAGGCGACGTTCTCGGCGACCGTCTTGTTCGGCAGGAGCCGGAAGTCCTGGAACACCGTCCCGAGCTGGCGCCGGATCTGGGGCACCTTCCAGTTGGAGACGCGTGCGAGGTCCTTGCCCAGGACGTGCACCTGCCCGTGGCTGCACCGCTCCTCGCGGAGGATCAGCCGCAGGAAGGTGGACTTTCCGGAGCCGGAGGACCCCACGAGGAACACGAACTCGCCCTTCTCCACTTCCAGGGACACATCCCTGAGTGCGGGGCGGGTCTGCTTGGGGTAGACCTTGGAGACATTGTCGAATCGGATCACGGATGCACCACGGGTCGCCGGGGGTAGATGAGCGTGACCATACGCGAACCGGGGGCGGAGGCGCAGTCACCGAGTGGGTTGCGCGACCCTTGTGCACTTTTGTACGGGCTCAGCTCTTTGACGGACGGCGGGTAAAGCGCCCCGAACAGCGCCGCGGCCGCGAAATCCCCTCGGCCGCCCCTCTGGGGCGACCCGGCGCGGCTTCCGCGGGAACCTGGCATTGTGGAGGGGGGAACGTTCACGCGCCTGCAAGCGTTGTCCCACTGGAACCGTCGGCTTAGGAGGGTGGCGCATGACGTACGACCGGCTGGTGTGCGCGAACTGTGCCGCGCCCGTGAGTGAGGGCCGCTGCCCCGTGTGCCGGGCGAACCGCGAGCGGCTGCAGCAGGAGAACCCGTTCGCGGGCCTGAACCCCATGACGCTGATCGCCCTGCTGGCGGTGCTGATCGCCGCGGTGGCGCTGCTGGCCCACCAGACGGCGTAGGGCGACACACACCGTAGGCGAACATGCCGAGGGGCCCGGAGCGAGACACGCTCCGGGCCCCTCGGCCGTACGACATGCGTCACACAGTGTGAACGACCGACTGCCGTCAGGCAGCCGCACCGCCACGGCCGGCGACGAGGCGCGGCAGCATGCGGAAGCCGATACCGCCGGCGATCATCGTGGCGGCGCCGACCAGCAGGAACGTGGTCTGGGCCGCACCGGTCTCGGCGAGCTCCTCGCCGCCGCCCTGGGCGGACGTGCTGGTGCCGGTGCCGGTGCCGGTGTTGTTGTCCGAGCCGGTGTCGCCGAGGCCGGAGGAGCCCTCCTGCTGCGGGGAGGTGCCACCGTCGGGGTCGGTGTTGTCGTTACCGCCGCCGTTGTTGCCGTTCCCGTTGCCGTTGCCGTTCCCGTTGCCGTTTCCGTTCCCGTTGCCCGGGTCGTCGGTCGGCTCGTCGGTGGGCTCCGTCGGCTCGGTCGGCTCGAGCGTCGGGTCCTCCGTCGGGATCGGGTCCTCGGTCGGGATGTCCGTCGGGATGTCGGTGGGGATGTCCGTCGGCGGGTCGGTGGGCGCCGGCGGCTCGGTCGGGTCCTCGTCGCCGAGGCAGATGCCGAGCAGGCAGCCGTCGCCCTCCGTCTCCGCGGCAGATGCGGCACCCGCAGCGGTCAGCGAGGCACCGGCCGCGATCACGGCGCCGGCCGCGAGCCGCGCGATACGGATCCGCGTCTTCTTAGTCATGTGGTTGCTACCCCCAGTAGCTGAATCGTCAAGGAGGCGGGCGCTCGGGGGCCGTGATCGACGGAGGTAGCTGAACTTGAGCCCCCCGGTTCACATGCGCCCCAGAGATACGCATGCCACGCTTTACCCTTCCCATTTTTCAAAGACTCGTCAAGGCCGTTTACGTTCGCCATGTCCAAAAACGGGAGTTATGCCGGGGGTTGGAGACTGTGAGTGTGATGTAAAACCCAGACATGCAGGAACAGAAAAGGCAACTGCCGCCAGGGAGGCGGCAGTTGCCTTGTCGACAAAGTTACTTCTCTTGCTGCTTGCGCCAGCGAATTCCGGCTTCGAGGAACCCGTCGATCTCACCGTTGAACACGGCCTCGGGGTTGCCGACTTCGAACTCGGTGCGCAGGTCCTTGACCATCTGGTACGGGTGCAGCACGTACGACCGCATCTGGTTGCCCCAGGAGTTGCCGCCGTCGCCCTTCAGGGCGTCCATCTTGGCCTGCTCCTCCTGGCGGCGCCGCTCGAGCAGCTTGGCCTGGAGGACGTTCATCGCGGTGGCCTTGTTCTGGATCTGCGACCGCTCGTTCTGACAGGAGACGACGATGCCGGTGGGCAGGTGGGTGATGCGCACCGCGGAGTCGGTGGTGTTGACGCCCTGACCACCGGGCCCGGAGGACCGGTAGACGTCGATGCGCAGCTCGGACTCGTCGATCTCGACGTGGTCGGACTGCTCGACGACGGGGAGGACCTCGACGCCCGCGAAGGAGGTCTGGCGGCGCCCCTGGTTGTCGAAGGGCGAGATCCGCACGAGGCGGTGGGTGCCCTGCTCGACGGAGAGGGTGCCGTAGGCGTACGGCGCCTGCACGGAGAAGGTGGTCGACTTGATGCCGGCTTCTTCGGCGTACGACGTCTCGATGAGCTCGGTCTTGTAGCCCTTCTGCTCCGCCCAGCGCAGGTACATGCGCTGCAGCCGCTCGGCGAAGTCGGCGGCGTCCACGCCACCGGCCTCGGCGCGGATGTTGACGAGCGCCTCACGGGAGTCGTACTCGCCGCTCAGCAGCGTCCGGACCTCCATCTCGTCCAGTGCCTTCCGGACGGCGGCGAGCTCGGACTCGGCCTCGGCGCGGGTGTCCGGGTCGTCCTCCTCCTCGGCCATCTCGAACAGCACGGCGAGATCGTCGATCCGCCCGCGCAGGGCCTCGGCCTTGCGCACCTCCGCCTGGAGGTGGGACAGCTTGCTGGTGATCTTCTGCGCCTCGTCCGGGTTGTCCCACAGGGACGGCGCGGCCGCCTGCTCCTCGAGCACGGCGATGTCTGCCCTCAGCTTGTCGAGGTCCAGAACGGCCTCGATCGACTCCATGGTCGAGGAGAGGGACTTGAGCTCTTCGGATACATCGACGACTGCCACGCCTCCAGCGTAACGGCTCCGCCGAGCGGGGAGCTCCGGGTGCCGTGGCCTTACGGGGCGCCAGGCGTCGCCGACGCCGTACCAGCGGAAACCTACGGTGTCGCCGGGGCGGTGTTGTTCGTGTCCTGGGGTGTCGCGCCGGCGTCGTCCTCCGACGTGGCCAGCCACGTGCCCACTCCCGCCGCGGCCACCAGCGCCACCGCCGCCGCCCCCAACGCCACCCGCCGCCTGCGCGCCGTCGCCCGATGACGCGCCGAACCCGGCCGCGGCGCCCCCGCCGCCCTCGGCACCCGCGCCGTACCGCGCGCGCCCCCGGCCAGCTCGTCGGGCGCCGGCACCCTCATCGACGTATGGGTGTCCCGGTTGGAGTCGGCCGGCTTGGCGCCCGGTACCAGGGGCACCGCCCCTCGCCGCCGCGCCCGCTCCCCCACCGGCGCCGTCTCCTCCGCGACCGGGGCCTCCTCCTCCACCGGCTCCGAGTCCGGTTCGTCCACGTCCAGCGGCGGCATCCCGGCGAGCATCGGCAGCAGCTCCCGCAGCCGCACTCCCAGCTCCGACGCCCGCAACCGCGAGGCCGGCGCCTTCGCCAGGCACTGCACGATCAGCTGCCACAGCTCGTCGGGGATGCCGGGGAGGGGGGCCACCGTCTCGGTGACATGGCGGCGGAGGACCGCGCCCGGGTGACCCCCGCCGAACGGCGTGAAGCCCGCCAGCAGCTCGTACAGGACGGTGGCGAGGGCGTAGATGTCGACCGCAGCCCTCGGCGGGAGCCCCTCCACGATCTCCGGCGCCAGGTAGTCCGGCGTGCCGATGATCTTCGTGGCGCGGGTGCGGCGCGGTGAGTCGATGAGTTTCGCCACACCGAAGTCCGTCAGGAGGGCCGGGTGCGAGCCGCCCGGGCCCAGCGGGCCCTGCATGTCCAGCAGGACGTTCTCCGGCTTCACGTCCCGGTGCACGACCCCGGCGGCGTGTGCCGCCGCCAGCCCGTCCGCGACGTCCGCCACGATCGCCACCGCCGCCTCGGGCGCGAGCCGCCGGTCGCGGTCGAGGCGGGTGCGCAGGTCCGTGCCGCGGACCAGGTCCATGACCAGCGCGAGGTCGTTGCCGTCGACGACGAGGTCGCGCACCGAGACCACGTTCGGGTGCTCCAGCCCGAGCAGCGCCGTCCGCTCCTGCACGAACCGTCCGACGAGCTCCTGGTCGGAGGCGAGATCCTCGCGCAGCAGCTTGACGGCGACGGGCCCCTCGGGCCCCTCACCCAGCCACACCGTGCCGGCGCTGCCCCGCCCCAGGATCTGGTTGGCGGTGTACCGGCTGCCGATCTTCCGTGCCAAAGCTGCTCCTACTGCCGCGTGTTGTCGCTAAAACTACGCGTCCGAGGAGCCAACCTTCACTGCGGAGGCGGAAATCACCCGCCAGATGTCGACAAATAACCAAACTGGCCGAGCCGGCACCGTCTCGGCTCAGTTGGTGCCCGAGCCTCCGCCCAGTTCCCCGATCCACCCGCTCACGGTGCTGACCCAGTCGGTGAGCTGCTCCCAGTAGCCCTTGCCGGTGCCGATCCACTCCTGCAACGGGCTCAGCTCCCAGATCAGCCAGCCCGCGACGAAGAGGATGACGATCGTGAACAGGCACCCCTTGAGGCAGCCGAGGCCGGGGATCCGCATCGGGTTGGCGCTGCGCCGGCGTGGCTCGCGCGGCTCGCGCTGCGGTCGCTGCGGCTCCGGCGTGGGCGGCGGGGCGTACCGCTGCGGCTGCTGCTGCGGCCGGCGCGGCGGGGCGTACGGCTGGGGCTGTTGCTGCTGCGGGTAGCCGTACCCCTGCTGCCGGCCCTGCGGCGGCCGCTGTTGCTGAGGGGCCTGCTGCTGGGGGTGCGGCTGCTGCTGCGGGCGGGCGACCTGCCGCTGGGGGCGGCGGCGCAGCGGGTCCTGATCGGGGTCGAGGTACTGGACCTGCGTCTGCTCGTTGCGGTCCCGGGCCGCGCGCAGCTGGTTCTGCCAGGGGTGCGGGTCCTCGGGCCCGGGCTGACCCGGCTGACCGGGCTGTCCCGGCGGCATCGGCGGCATGACGGCCGTCGGGTCCGCGGCACCCCGTCCGCCCGGACCGCCCGTGTTCGGCAGCACGGTGGTGGGGTCGGCGGCGCCCGCCGGGCCGGGGGCGCCGGTGTGCGGCAGGACGCTCGTCGCGGCGTTCGGGTCGAACGCGCCGGGGGCCGCACCGTGCGGCAGCACCTGAGTGGGGTCCGCCGAGCCGGGCACGGTGGCCGGCGAGGGGTCGGGGGCGAGCAGCGCGGCGACGCCCTCGGCCGCGGCGATCTGGGCCGAGTTCGCGTGCACGCCGACGCCCTCGGCGACGACGCGCAGGGCGCGGGCGAGGTTCTCGGCGCTGGGCCGTTCGTCGGGGTTCTTGCGCAGGCAGCGTTCTATGACCGTCCACAGCGGGTCGGGGACCGTGGACGGGCGGCGCGGCTCGGCGCTCAGGTGCTGGTGCAGGACCTCCAGGGCGGAGCCGCCGCCGAACGGCGGGCGGCCGGTGACCAGCTCGTAGAGGAGGATTCCGGCGCCGTAGATGTCGACGGCGGAGGTCTGCGGGCGACCCTCGGCGGACTCGGGCGCGACGTACGCGGGCGTGCCGACGAACTCGTGGGTGCGGGTCAGCCCCGGGGAGTCGGCCAGACGGGCGATGCCGAAGTCGGTCAGCATCGGGTGCATCTGGCCGCCGTTCTGCTGGAGCAGGACGTTGGCGGGCTTCAGGTCGCGGTGGACGACGCCGTCGGCGTGGCTGGCGGCCAGCGCGTCGGCGATCTGCGCGGTGAGCAGGGCCGCGGCGACCGGGCTGAAGGGGCCGTTCTCGCGCAGGTAGCGGTGCAGGTCCGGGCCGTCGATGAGGTCCATGACCAGGGCCAGCAGCTCACCCTCGACGACCAGGTCACGGACCCGGACGATGTTGGGGTGGGTCAGCCTGAGCAGGACGGACCGCTCCCGCAGGAACCGCATGACGATGTCCGCGTCGCTGGCGAGCTCCTCCTTGAGGACCTTGATCGCGACGGTCTCACCGGGCTGCCCCTGCACGGCTGCCTCGGCGCCCGCGGTCTCCCGCTGGCGGGCTCGCCAGACGGTCCCCGTGGCGCCGCGACCGAGCGGCTCCTCGAGGAAGTACTTGCTGCCTACCGGCCGCACGTCGCGCTCCCTGCTGCTTGCCTACGTTCCGACCCACTGTAGTGCCGTGCCCCCGGACACCGGCCTGTCGTCATTCTGTGCGTCTTACGTATGGCTTCCCGTACATGTTCGAAGGAAAGACGCTCGGCTCTGTCTCGTGGTTGCCGCAAGCGGACGTGAGCGATCTCAACTGATCGTCGGCGGTGCACTTGTCAGGCACTTTTGCGGGCAGAGCCGACCAATCAAGATCACTTGCCTTCGGGCGGGGGGCGCGTTGTCAGTGGCAGGTGCGAGGATGCGGGGAGTACTGGCCGATGTGCTCGTGTGGGGTGGTCCGCGCCCGCACAGAAGGGACCGCTGACGCCGATGCAGATCCGGCTGACCGTCGTAGACCCGCTGGCTCCGCCTTCCCCGGCGCGGGGCCGCGCCGCGAGTTGCGACGTGCTGGTCACGGCGCCCGCGGGCACGGCCCTGGCCGCGGTGGCGTCGGCGCTCGCCTCGGCGGTGTCCGGTGACGGGGGCACCTCACGCGGGAGCGAGGCGGAGCGCGGGGGAGGCCCCGTCGTGCTGTACGCGGGCACGGAGCGGCTCGACGACCGGCGCAGCACGCTCGGCGAACCCCCGTTGACAGACGGCGCGGTGCTGTCCGTGGGCGCCCCGGCGGCGCCCGAACCCCACCCCGAGCTGGACGACGCCCCGACCCAGCTCCATGTCGTGGCCGGCCCGGACGCGGGCGGGGTGCACCTGCTGCACGGCGGCGAGATCCGCATCGGCCGCTCCGCCGACGCCGACGTCCCGCTCGACGACCCGGACGTCTCCCGGCTGCACTGCGCGGTCACGGTCGCCGCCGACGGCCGTGTCTCGGTCGCCGACCTCGGCTCCACGAACGGCACGACGCTGGACGGCGCCCGCCTGACCACCCGCCCGGTGCGCTTCGCGCCGGGCGCGCTGCTGCGGATCGGTGAGTCGGCCCTGCGGCTCACTCCGGCCGGCGGGCCGGGGGCACGGGTACGGACGGAGCCGGACGGAGAGGGACATGTGCGCGTCCCCGTCGGGGGCGACCCGGTCGGCCCCCGCCCGGCGGGCGACGGCCCGGCGGCGCCCGCGCCGGGTGCCCCGGCGGTACCGCACGCGCGCGTGCCGGACGGCGGCGACGCGTCCGGGTCCTCGGCCGGCCGGTCGGCCGCCCAGGAGCACGGCCCGGTTGAGCCGCCCCTCGTGCCGCCCCAGGGCGGGGCACCGCGGATCGAGCGGCAGGGCGGGGCCGGGCGGCCCCCCACGGCACCGCGCGGCGGCGACACGCACGGCGCGGGCTTCGGCGTGGGCGCACTCGGCGGGGACACCGGGGGGCATGGCGCCGGCACCACCGCGAGCGACGGCAGCCGCGACGGCACCCCGGCCGACCGCGATGACACGGTCGGTCACGGCATCGGCATCGACGGCACCGTCAGCGACGGCAGCCGCGGCGGGACCCCGGCGCACGGCGGCAGCCGTAAGGGCACCCCGCTCCGGGGCACCGATGTGCCGCCCGGCGTGCGCAGGCGCGGCGGGCTCTCGGCGTGGGCGCGGCGGCTGGCCGGCGGGCGCGGGGAGCAGGAGGCGGCGCGGCGTGGGACGTACGACGACGAGCGGGCCGAGGCGACCGAGCTCCCCTCGCCGGCGAGCGGCCCCCGGCTGCCGGAGACGTGGCCGGACCCCGCGTCCCTGCTGCTGACGGCCCTGGGCCCCGGGCCCCGGCTGTGGGAGCGCGCACCGGGCCACCCGGAGGCACTCACGGTACGGCTCGGCACGGCGGACCGGGCGGCGCCGGACGGCTCGGGGCTGCTGCCCGCGGTACCGGTGACCGCCGATCTGCGCGAGGTCGGGGCGCTGGGCCTGGCCGGTCCGCGCGAGCGGCTCGCCGGGCTGGCCCGCGCGGTGATCGCCCAACTCGCCGCCCTGCACTCGCCGGACGCCCTGGAACTGGTCCTGATCAGCGCGGACCGCTCCCGTCCCCTGGAGGAGCGCACCGCCGAGTGGTCCTGGCTGGGCTGGCTCCCGCAGGTCCGCCCCGGCCACGGCCAGGACTGCCGCCTGCTGCTGGCGTACGACCGCGAACAGGCGACGGCCCGCACGGAGGAGTTGCTGCGGCGGCTGGAGGACCTGACGGCGGAGACGGCCGCCGATGCCGTCATAGGCTCGGCGAGCCATGGGGCGGGCGGGCCACTGCCTGCTCAGCGTGCCGTTCGGCGGCCCTCGTGGGCGCGGGACGACAACCCTGCCGACGGGGCGAGCGGATTCGCGGGGCCGTACAGCGTGGTCGTCGTGGACGGCGATCCCGGTGGTGCCGACCTGCGCGAGGCCGTGGCACGGCTGGCGCTGGAGGGGCCGCGGGCCGGGATCCATGTCGTGTGCCTGGCCGAGACGGCTTCGGCGTCGCCCGCTTCTCCGGTGACCGAGACCTATGAGGCGGCCTGCACGGTGTCGCCGGTGTTCCGCGAGTGCGGTGCGGTCGCGCTGCTCAGCGGCGATGTGGCGACGGCGCTGCGGCTGATGCGGGTGGCGCGGGGCGGAGCCGGAAGCGGGAACGGCGGCGGGGCTCGGGCTGCCGGACGTGAGGCGGAGGGCTTCCCGCGCGGGGCGGAGGCGGAGGCTTCCCCACGCGCGGGGGACGCGGCGCGGACGGGTGCCACCGGCCAAGGCGCCGTTGGCGACCACGGCCCTGCGGATCACCACACCACCGGCCACAGCCCAGGTGCCCACAGCCCAACCGGCAACAGCCCGGCCTCCGGCTCCTCCAGCCCCGCCGGCCCTTCCGGCGCCCCCGCCCACGGTCCCGTCGGGCACGGCACCGTGGCCGCCGTGGACGCCGTCTCGCTCGCCTGGGCTGAGCGGTTCGCGCGGGCTCTGGCGCCGTTGCGGACCGAGGGTGCCGTCGGGGACCGGCACGCGCGCGTGTCCGTGCCGTTGCCTCAGGCGGCGCGGCTGCTGGACGAGTTGGGGCTGGCCCGGGCCACCCCGGCGTCGCTGATGGCGCGGTGGGCCGACGCCGGTGACGACGCGGAGGCCCTCGGCGGGCGGGCGTGCGCCGTGCTGGGGGCCGGGCCGCGCGGGCCGGTCAGCGCGGACCTCGGCGCCGACGGCCCGCACCTGCTGATCGAGGGCCCGCACGGCAGCGGGCGTACGGAGCTGCTGCGGGCGGTCGTCGCCTCGCTCGCGGCGGCCGAGCGGCCGGACCGGCTGAGCATCGTGCTGATGGACGGCCGGGACACGGTGAGCGCGGGCGGCGCGCACGGCGAGGGGCTGCGGGTCTGTACGGACGTCCCGCATGTCACCACCCACCTCACCGCCAACGACCCCGTCCGCATGCGGAAGTTCGCCCAGTCGCTCAGCGCCGAGCTGAAGCGCCGCGCGGAGTTGCTCGGGCGGTCCGACTTCACCGAGTGGCACACGGGCCGTGAGCTGTCGAGCCGGATGGTCGCGCACCGTGGGGCGGGGGCGGGCGCCGGGATCGGCGGCGGGGGCGGTGACCTCAACGGCGATCTGGACACACCGCCCAGCTCCACGCTGCGGCTGCGGCCGGGCGCGGCACGTCGGCGGGCCGAGGCCGTGCCGCCGCTGCCGCGGCTCGTCGTGGTCGTGGACGACCTGGACGCGCTGGTCTCGCCCGCGCTGGGGTCGCCGGGCAGACCCGCGGCGGGCTCGGTGATACGTGCGCTGGAGGCCGTGGCACGGGAGGGCGCGCGGCTCGGGGTGCACCTGGTGGCCGCCGCGGGCATCGGGGGCCGTACGGCGGAGTCGGAGCCGGCGCGCCTGGCGACGTTGCGGGTGACGCTGGACGCGGTCGCGGCGGGTCCTGACGAACCGGCGCCGGGGCGTGGGCGGTTGGCGTGGGCGGACGGCAGAGTGGTGCCGTTCCAGGGCGGCCGGGTCACCGGGCGCATTCCGCGGACGGCGACGCTGCGGCCCACGGTGGTGCCGTTGGAGTGGCACCGGATGGGCGACCCGCCGACCCGGCGCCCGGTGCGGGAGTTGGGCAACGGGCCGACGGATCTTGCGTTGCTGGCCAGTGCGTTGGAGCGGGCGGCACGGGAGGTGTCCGCGGTGGAGGTTCCGTCTCTGCTGTAGCGGGCGCCTTCAGGACGGGGCCGTTCACGCCGATAGCAGGAGTGCGCGGTCCCTGGTCACGAGGTCGTCACGATCCCCGGGTTGACAGCGGAGGCGGTCTTGCCGCCCCCCATACCAAGGCGTAGACCAGATCGCACGGGACAGCGCTCGAACGTTCGACGAGGCACGAAGAACGGGGCAGTGATGCGCAGCACGAGCAGCAAGAACCGGACGAACAGGGCCGCCAGGGCCGCGGCGGCCGTACTGGCGGGAGCCCTCGCGCTCTCGCTCACGGCATGCGGCGGCGATGACGACAACGGCGGCGGCGAACAGGGCGGTTCCGGCGGTCAGGAGACCGCCGACACCGTCACCCTTCCCAAGCTGAACGGCGAATCCCTCGAGGTCGCCGCCGTATGGACCGGTGCCGAGCAGGAGAACTTCAAGAAGGTCCTCGCGGAGTTCGAGAAGCGCACGGGCGCCAAGGTGACCTTCGTGCCCGCCCAGGACCCGATCATCAACTTCCTCGGCTCGAAGGTCGCGGGCGGGCAGCCGCCGGACATCGCGATGCTTCCGCAGCCGGGCGCCATCAAGCAGGCCGTCGAGAAGAAGTGGGCCAAGCCCCTGGGCGCGGACGCCGTCAAGGAGCTCCAGGAGAACTACTCGCAGGGCTGGCAGAACATCGGCAAGGTCGACGACAAGCAGTACGGCGTCTACTACAAGGCCGCCAACAAGTCGCTGATCTGGTACAACACCAAGGTTTTCGAGAACGCGGGGGCCACCGAGCCCAAGACGTGGGACGAGCTTCTCACGACCGCGCAGACCGTGTACGACTCCGGCGTCACCCCGTTCTCCGTGGGCGGCGCGGAGGGCTGGACCCTCACCGACTGGTTCGAGAACATCTACCTCTCCCAGGCGGGTCCCGAGAAGTACGACCAGCTGGCGCGGCACGAGATCAAGTGGACCGACCCGTCCGTGAAGGACGCGCTCACCACGCTCGCCCAGGTGTGGGGCAAGAAGGACTATGTGGCGGGCGGTGCGAGCGGCGCGCTGCAGACGGACTTCCCGGCCTCCGTCACCCAGACCTTCACCGGCGGCGACCAGCCGAAGGCCGGCATGGTCTACGAGGGCGACTTCGCGCAGGTCAACATCACGCAGGCCAAGGCGGAGGTGGGCACGGACGCGAAGGTGTTCCCGTTCCCGGCCGTCGGTGACACCGCGCCCGTCGTCTCCGGCGGCGACGCGGCCGTCATCCTGCAGGACTCCAAGGCGGCGCAGGCGCTGGCCACGTTCCTGGCCTCCCCGGACGCGGCGACGATCCAGGCGAAGCTCGGCGGCTACCTCTCGCCGAACAAGAACGTGGACAACTCGGCGTACCCGAACGACGTGCAGCGGAAGATCGCCAAGGCCCTCATCGACTCCGGTGACGACTTCCGCTTCGACATGTCCGACCAGGCCCCGCAGGCCTTCGGCGGCACGCCCGGCAAGGGTGAGTGGAAGGCGCTGCAGGACTTCCTGAAGAACCCGTCGGACATCGCGGGTACGCAGCGCAAGCTGGAAGCCGACGCGGCCGCGGCGTACGGAAACTGACGCCATGGCGTCGGCGGAAGCGGCAGGGGTCGGCCCGGAGAATCCGACCCCTGCCGCACCCAGGTCGCGCAAGAGTGTGACCGGCACGCGCAAGGCCATGGCGGCGCTCTTCCTGCTGCCCGCCCTCGTGCTGCTCGGCGCGCTCGTGGTCTACCCGATCGGGTACTCGGTCGTGCGCAGCTTCTACGACCAGTCCGGCGACGGCTTCGCCGGATTCGACAACTACGAGGCCCTCTTCACGGACGACGGTATCCGCACCGCCCTGAAGAACAACGTCATCTGGGTGGTGTTCGCCCCCACGGTCGCCACCGCGCTCGGTCTGATCTTCGCGGTGCTGACCGAACGGGTGCGCTGGGGAACGGCCTTCAAGCTGGTCGTCTTCATGCCGATGGCGATCTCGATGCTGGCGGCGGGCATCATCTTCCGGCTGGTGTACGACGCCGACCCGGACAAGGGCGTCGCCAACGCGGTGTGGGTCGGTGTGCACGACACCTTCGCGCAGGCGTCCGCGTTCCCGAAGGCGCATCCGGGGCGCGAGTCGCCCCTCGAAGCGGCGCCGGGCGGCGGTTTCATCACCAAGGCCACAGTCAGCGCCGGCACCCCGGTCGTGCTGCCTCTGGTCGGCGTGGCCCCCGACCAGATGCCGGACGACGCCAAGAAGGCCGTACCGGCGAAGGCGGAGCCGGGGAAGGTCACCGGCACCACCTGGCAGGACTTCACGCGCGGCAAGGGCGTCGGCACGCTCGGCGGCGTCGACGCGTCCGAGCTGGGGTACGCCGGGATGAAGGTCGAGGCCGTCAGGGACGGCAAGGTGGTGGCCTCCACCAAGGCCGCCGACGACGGCACGTTCACCCTGCCGGCCGCGGCGGACGGTGCCCGACTCCGCCTCCCCGCAGGCAACTTCAAGGAGCCGTACAACGGCCTGGACTGGCTCGGCCCGTCCCTGGTCACGCCGGCCATCATCGGGTCGTACATCTGGATGTGGGCCGGTTTCGCGATGGTGCTGATCGCGGCCGGGCTCGCGGGCATCCCGCGCGATCTGCTGGAGGCGGCGCGGGTCGACGGCGCCAACGAGTGGCAGGTGTTCCGAAGGGTCACGGTCCCCCTCCTCGCACCCGTCCTCGCGGTCGTCACCGTCACCCTGATGATCAACGTCCTGAAGATCTTCGACCTGGTCTTCATCATCGCCCCGGGCTCCTCCCAGGACGACGCGAACGTCCTCGCGCTGGAGCTGTACCGCAAGGGCTTCTCCGAGGACCAGCCGGGCATCGCGAGCGCGATCTCCGTGTTCCTGCTGCTGCTCGTGATCCCGGTGATGTGGTTCAACGTCCGTCGGCTGAGGCGGGAGGTGCGGCGATGAGTGCGGACGCCGGCAGGCTCACCAAGGCGGCGCCCGAGCCGCTCAGCGGCGTCAAGGGCGAGCAGTCGCTCGGCGCCCGGCTCGCCTCCTTCGTCAGCGGCGGGCTGGTGCGGGTGTTTCTCATCGTCGTGGGCCTGTTCTGGCTGGTCCCGACGATCGGGCTGCTGCTGTCGTCGCTCCGGCCGCCGGAGGAGATGACCGCGAGCGGCTGGTGGGAGGTCTTCAGCAAGCCCTCCCAACTCACCTTCGACAGCTACGACAAGCTCCTGAGCAACAGCGACATCACCGACTCGATCCTGAACACCGTGCTGATCACGGTCCCGGCGACGGTCCTCGTCGTCATCATCGGCTCGCTCGCGGGATACGCGTTCGCGTGGATGGAGTTCCCGGGCCGCGACTGGTGGTTCCTGGGCGTGGTCGGCCTGTTGGTGGTGCCGGTGCAGGTGGCGCTGATCCCGATCGCCGAACTGTTCGGCAACATCGGCATCTTCGGCTCGCTGATCGGCGTGATCCTCTTCCACGTCGGCTTCGGCCTGCCGTTCGCGGTTTTCCTGCTGCGGAACTTCTTCGCGGAGATCCCGCGGGAGCTGCTGGAGGCGGCCCGCCTGGACGGCGCCGGTGAACTGCGCCTGTTCTTCCGTGTCGTGATGCCGCTCGGCGGTCCGGCGATCGCCGCGCTCGGCATCTTCCAGTTCCTGTGGGTGTGGAACGACATGCTGGTGGCGCTGATCTTCACGGACTCCGGAAGCCAGCCGATCACGGTCGCGTTGCAGACCCAGGTACGGCAGTTCGGCAACAACATCGACGTACTGGCACCCGGCGCGTTCATCTCCATGGTGATCCCGCTGATCGTGTTCTTCGCGTTCCAGCGGCAGTTCGTGTCCGGCGTGATGGCGGGCGCGGTCAAGTAGCGGCAAGGGCGCCACGCTTGAGGGGGCGGGCCGACATCGGCCCGCCCCCTGTCGTTCACTTACGGGTCCCCCGTATGCCGTAGGTCCCGTAACCAAGTCACTCCATTGGCCGTTCCCGGCAAGGCGACAGCGCCCATCCCCCCCCGACCGACCCAGTGGATGTCCCTTGCCCAGGTTCAGTGTCATCGTCCCCGCGTACAAGGTGCAGGCGTACCTGCACGAGTGCCTGGAATCGGTGCTCTCGCAGTCGTATCCCGATCTCGAACTGATCGCCGTCGACGACTGCTCGCCGGACGCGTGCGGCGCGATCATCGACGAGTTCGCGGTCCGCGACCCACGGGTACGCCCCGTGCACCTCGCCGAGAACCGGGGCCTGGGGCCCGCCCGCAACGCCGGTATGGCGGAGGCCACCGGCGACTACCTGCTCTTCCTGGACAGCGACGACACCCTCACCCCCGACGCCCTGCACGCGATCGCCGACCGGCTGAAGGAGACCGGCGACCCGGACGTCCTGGTCTACGACTACGCGCGCACCTTCTGGACCGGCGAGACGATCCGCAACGAGGCCGCCGACCGGCTCAGCGAGGACGGCCCCGCGCCCTTCCGGCTCGCAGACCGTCCGGGGCTGCTGCGGCTGCTGATGGTCGCGTGGAACAAGGCGTACCGGCGGGAGTTCGTCGCGGAGGAGGGCTTCGCCTTCCCGTCCGGCTACTACGAGGACACCCCGTGGACGTATCCGGTCCTGATGACGGCGGAGTCGATCGCGACGCTGGACCGGGTGTGCGTGCACTACCGGCAGCGGCGCCGGGGCGGCATCCTCGGCACGGTCAGCCCGCGGCACTTCGACATCTTCGAGCAGTACGACAGGGTCTTCGCGTACGTCGGCCAGAACCCGGAACTGGCGCGCTGGCGCCCGCTGTTGTTCCGTCGCATGGTCGACCACCTGATCGTGGTGTTCGCGCGCCGCGACCGCCTACCGCGCCGCAGCCGCGCCGCCTTCCTACGCAAGGCCCGTACGCATTACCGCCGTTACCACGCCCCCGGCGTCCCCGTCCCGGCGCGCACCCGCGTCCACTACGCCCTCGTCCGCCTGGGACTGCACCGCACCTACCACGCCCTGCAGCTGACGGCGGCCCTGGTCCGCCGTACCGCCAAGCTCGCCAACCGCCTGCTGAAGGGCCTGCGTTCCGCGCTGCTGCGCCTGCACTACCGCCTCCAGCGCTGCCTCCCCGTACGGGCCGACCGCGCCGTCTTCGCCGCCGAGGGCGTCCGCGGCCACGGCTGCCACCCGGGCGCCCTGGAGCAGGCGTTCCGCACGCACGTCCCGGGGATCCGCACGGCCTGGATCGCCGAGGCCGAGCAGCACGCCGCCGTGCCGACCGGCACCCGCCGGCTGCGCCCCGGCACGGCCGCCTACTGGACGGCCCTCGCCCGCTCCAAGTACCTCGTCCACAACGCCGAGCTGGACCGCCGCCTGGTCAAGCGCCCGGGCCAGATCGTGGTGCAGACCCGGCGGGGCACCCCGCTCAAGCACATGGGCCTGGATCTGCGCGAACGCCCGGCGGCCTCGGGTGACACGGACTTCGACGAGCTGGTCGACGAGGTCGACAAGTGGGACTACGTCCTGTCCGCCAACCGCCACTCCACCCTGATCTGGGAGCGCGTGTACCCGGGCGGCTACACGACCCTGGAGTACGGCAGTCCCCGCAACGACGTCTTCCAGCAGGCGACCTCGGCGGACGTGACCCGGATCCGTGAGTCCCTCGGAATCCCCGAGGGCGCCGTCGTGATCCTCTACGCCCCGACCCACCGCGACTACCGCCGCACCCAGCGCAGCCCCCTCGACCTGCACCGCGTCGCCCGCCGCCTGGGCCCGCGCCACGTCGTCCTGGCCCGCGCCCACCACCGCCACGGCGGTCCGCTCGCGGCGACCACCGACCAGGTCATCGACGTCACCGACCACCCGAGTGTCGAGTCGCTGTGCCTCGCCTCGGACGCCCTGGTCACCGACTACTCGGCGATCATGTTCGACTACGCCAACCTGGACCGGCCGATCGTGATCCACGCCGACGACCGGGAGGCGTACGAGGCGGCCCGCGGCACCTACTTCGACGTGCGGTCCTGCCCGCCGGGCGCGGTGTCGCGCAGCGAGGACGAGCTGATCGACATCTTCGCCACCGGCCACTGGTGCGGCTCGCGCTCCGCCCAGCTGCGGTCGGCGTTCCGGACGCGCTTCTGCCCGTACGACGACGGGCGCGCCGCCGAGCGGGTCGTACGCCATGTGGTGCTGGGTGAGACCGGCGTCCCGTCCGTGGTGCCGCTGGGCAACCGCCACCCGGTTCCGTCACCGAGAGCGTCTGAACGCCGTTCTCACGGAAGAGGAGTTCGCGTCTGAGGCCGGCCTCGGCCTCCTCGGGAACCCGGCCGCCGGCACAACGACAGAAAGAGCAGTATGCCCCGCTTCAGCATCATCGTTCCGTCCCACGGGGTCGCGGGCCGGCTGTCCCTGGCGCTGGACTCGGTCCTCGCCCAGTCCTTCGGTGACTTCGAGCTGATCCCGGTCTGCGACGGCCCCGACTGCCCGGCGTCGGACGTGGCGGCCGGGTACGCCCGGCGGGACTGCCGGGTGGCGCCCGTGCACTCGCCGCCGACCGCCGGGCGGGCCGGGGCGCGCAACGCCGGGATGCGGGCGGCGATCGGTGAGTGGCTGCTGTTCCTGGACGGTGACGACGTGCTGGTGCCGGGCGCGCTGGCGGCGCTGGACGCGCGGCTGGACGAGACCGGTGACGTGGACGTCCTGTACTTCGAGCACGAGCGGACCCCGTGGTGGGTGGGCGAGCCGACCAACCCGGCGGCGCCGCTGCTGGCCCGGGCTCCGGACGGGGTCTTCCCGCCGGAGCGGGCGCCGCACCTGACGGGGGTCCAGCTGCCGGCCTGGAGCGCGGCCTACCGCCGGGCCTTCCTCGCCGAGCGGCAACTCGCCTTCCCCGAGGGCCACTTCACCGATGTCGGCTTCGGTGGCCTGGTCGCGTTGAGCGCGGAGCGCGTGGCGGTGCTGCGCCAGGTCGTCGTACGGCATCTGCTGCGGCGGCAGGGCAGCCGGCTGGGCCTGCCGGGCGAGCACCATGCCGAGCTGCTGGACCAGGTCGAGCTGGTGCTGACGCGGGCGGCCGGGCAGGGGCTGTCCGGGGAGCGGTTCGCGGCGCTGTTCGAG
Source organism: Streptomyces sp. NPDC051243 (assembly GCF_044455405.1). Classification (NCBI taxonomy): domain Bacteria; kingdom Bacillati; phylum Actinomycetota; class Actinomycetes; order Kitasatosporales; family Streptomycetaceae; genus Streptomyces; species Streptomyces sp. NPDC051243. The sequence continues at coordinate 72,687 of NZ_JBITES010000026.1, forward strand.
CAGGTCTTCGGCGCCGTACTGAAGACGGCCGCGCATCCGCGACGGCTGCCGCGCGGGCGGCGTGCCTTCTTCCGCCGGGCGAGCGGGCTCTACCGGCGGCACCGCCCCGCCGGGTTCCGGGTGCCGGGCGGCAGCCTGGGCGTGCAGCACCGGCTGCTGGCGGCGGGGTCGTACGCGGCGTTCCGCGCGCTGCGCCGGGCCATCCAGGCGGCGGCGCGGGCGGCGGCCGGGGTGCCGCGTCCGGGCGGGGTGCGCAACCGGCTGCGGTACCGGCTCCAGCTGCTGCTGCCTCTGGACAGGAACCTCGTCGTGTACTGCGCGTACTGGGGCCGTGGCTACCTCTGCAACCCGGCCGCGATCCACGCCAAGGCGCGTGAACTGGCCCCGCACCTGCGCTCGGTGTTCCTCGTCGAGGCGGACCGGGCGCACACGGTGCCCGAGGACGTGGAGTACGCGGTCATCGGCAGCGGTAAGCACTGGGACGTGCTCGCCCGCGCCAAGTACCTGGTCAACAACGCCAACTTCGCGGACGCCGTGGTCAAGCGCAGGGGCAGCGTGCACCTGTCGACGCAGCACGGCACCCCGCTGAAGAAGATGGGCGCCGACCAGTCGGCGTACCCCGTGGTGACCGCGGCGACCGGCAGCATCGGCAAACTGCTGGCCCGCGTCGACCGCTGGGACTACAACCTCACCTCCAACGGGCACTCCACTCAGATGTGGGAGAGCGCGTACCCGTCCGCGCACGAGCCCCTGGAGTACGGCTATCCGCGCAACGACGTCTACTACACGGCCGACGCCACCGACGTCGCCCGCGCCCGCCGCGAACTCGGCGTTCCGGACGGCAAGAAGGCCCTGCTCTACGCCCCCACGCACCGCGACCACGCCACCGGCTTCGAGACGGGCCTCGACCTGGAGGCGCTGTGCGAGGAGATCGGCGACGAGTACGTCGTGCTGCTGCGCGCCCACTACTTCTACGACCGGGGCAGGGCGCGCGGCACCGGCCGGATCATCGACGTCACCGCGCACCACTCCGCCGAGGACGTCTGCCTGGCCGCCGACGCGCTGATCACCGACTACTCCTCGATCATGTTCGACTACGCCAACCTGGACCGTCCGATCGTCGTGTACGCCGACGACTGGGACGTCTACCGGGAGGTGCGGGGCGTCTACTTCGACCTGATGGAGTCGCCGCCGGGGCGGGTGGCGCGGACGCCGGGCGAGCTGGCGGCCCTCTTCCGGGACGGCTCGTACGCGGACGCGGAGGCCAAGGCGCTGCGGACCGCCTTCCGGGAGCGGTTCTGCCAGTTCGACGACGGACTCGCCGCCGAACGGGTCGTACGCCGGGTGCTGCTGGGCGAGCCGCCCGAGGCGATCCCACCGGTCATCCCGCTCGCCGAGCGCATCCCCGCCCCCGCCCCGACGACCCTCGTGAGGAACTGACGTGCCCCGCTTCAGCATCATCGTTCCCGTCTTCAAGGTGCAGGGGTTCCTGCGGGAGTGCCTGGACTCGGTGCTCGGGCAGTCGTTCACCGACTTCGAGGTGATCGCCGTCGACGACCGCTCCCCCGACGGCTGCCCCGCGATCCTGGACGCCTACGCCGACCGCGACGCCCGTGTGCGCGTGCTGCACCTGCCGGAGAACGTCGGCCTCGGCCGGGCCCGCAACGCCGGTCTGGAGGAGGCGAGCGGCGACTACGTCCTCTTCCTCGACAGCGACGACTCCTACACGCCGGGCCTGCTGGCGGCCGTCGCGGCCCGCCTGGAGGCGAACCGGGACCCGGACCTGCTGGTCTTCGACCACGTGCGCACCCACTGGTGGGGGCGCGGCGGCCGCAGCACGTCGGCGGACCTGCTGGCCGCGGCCGGTACCGGCACCTTCAGCATCCGCGAGCGCCCCGAGTACCTCCACCTGTTCCTGGTCGCCTGGAACAAGGCGTACCGCCGCGACTTCTTCCTGAAGCACGAGCTGAGCTACGCCCCGGGCCTGTACGAGGACGCGCCCGTCACCTACCGCTCGATGGTGCTGGCCGACCGGATCGCCTGTCTGGAGCGGATCGGGGTCGAGTACCGGCAGCGGCGGCAGGGCGCGATCACCAAGACGCCGGGGCGGCGGCACTTCGACATCTTCGCGCAGTACGAGGGGCTGTTCGCGTTCCTCGAAGGGCGCCCGGACCTGGCGTGGGCGCGCCCGCCGCTGTTCGAACGGGCCCTGGACCACATGCTGTTCGTGCTCGCGCGCGAGGACCGGGTGACGCCGAGGGATCGCGGGGACTTCTACCGGGAGATCCGCTCCTTCCATTCCCGTCACGTCCCGGAGGGCTTCACCCTCCCGGACGGCCCGCGCGGCAAGGAGATGCGGCTGCCGGCGACGGCGTCGTACGCGTCGTACGCCGTGCTGCGCGGACTGCGTGACGTGCGCTCGGCGGCGGGGAGCGGCAGGCGGCGGGTGACGCGGGCTGTCGCGCAGCGGGCCCAACGGGTCTGGTACGGCGCCCGGTCGAGGCTTCCGCTCGATCCGCACCTGGCGGTCTACTCGGCGTTCTCGCACCGGGGAGTGCTCGGCGATCCGGCGGCGATCCACGCCAAGGCCCGCGAGATCGCCCCGCACATCAGGGGTGTGTGGGTCGTCCAGGAGGACGCCGTGGAGGCGCTGCCGCCGGGCATCGACTTCGTGACGCCGGGCTCGCGGCGCTATCACGAGGTCATGGCGCGGGCCACGTACTGGGTGAACAACGTCAACTGGCCGGGCACCCTCGCCAAACGCCCCGGCAGCGTCCACGTCCAGACCCACCTGGGCACCCCGCTCAAGTACATGGCGGCCGATCTGCTGACCAAGCCCGGCGCGCGGCACGGTTTCGACGTGCCGAAGATGCTGTGGCGGGCCGACCGCTGGGACTACAGCCTGGTGGCCAACCGGCACTCGGAGCTGGTGTGGGAGCGGGCCTATCCGTGTCGCTTCACCTCGCTCAGGACCGGGAGTCCGCGCAACGACGTGCTGGTCAACGCCGGTCCCGGAGCCGGTGAGGCGGTCCGTGCGCGGCTCGGTGTGCCCGCCGGGCACACGGTCGTGCTGTACGCGCCGACCCGTCGCGACTACCGCCGGGGCGGCCATGTCGACCGGATCGATCTCGCCCGGTTCGCCGAGGATCTGGGCGCCGGCCACACGCTGGTCGTACGGCTGCACCCGTCGCTGGCGAAGGGCATTGCACGCGGGATGGGCCTGGCCGATCTGCATCGGCGGGGCGTGCTGATCGACGCGACGGACGAGCCGCACGTCGAGGACGTGATGCTCGCCGCCGACGTCCTGGTCACCGACTACTCGGCCCTGATGTTCGACTACGCCAACCTGGACCGGCCGATCGTGATCCACGCCGACGACTGGGGGGCGTACGCGGCGAGCCGGGGCGCCTACTTCGACATCACGGCCGACGCGCCGGGCCATGTGTCGCGCTCCTACCGGGAGTTGGCGTGGCTGTTCGCGTCCGGGACGTGGCGGGACGGGGAGTCGGCGCGGGCGCGGGCCGGATTCCGGGAGCGGTTCTGCGAGTTCGACGACGGACACGCCGCCGAGCGGGTGGTGCGCGCGGTGATGCTGGGCGAGCGGACGCCGGAGGGGCCGATCGGCGCGAGGAGGGTGCCCGCTCCGGCGGGCGCGAGGTCGCTGACGGACGCTCGCTAGGCCGTGTCCGCTGTGGCGGCTCACCCGGGTTCACTCGATGTGGTGACGTGAGGCAGCGCCGTTGACCCGGTCGGCGACATCGGGAACATACGGCAAATGCCCCGAACCCACTCAACCTCCCAGGTCGGAAAGGCGGCCGTCAGCACACTCGTCCGGAGGGCGGTGCGTGGTTCCACCGCGCTGCGCGGCGGCCGCCCCTGGCGTCCCACGCCGTACCAGGTCTTCGGCTTTCTGTTCTTCCTGGTGATGTCGCTGGCGTACTGGGCCGTGCCGCTGTGCTGCGACGCGGGCCAGCACGCGGCGGTCGTGGAACGTCTGCGGGCGAACCTGCTCCACCCACGCCATCCGATGGCGGACCTGCCGGGCGCGGGCAGCCCGTACTACTCGCCGTACGCCGTCGCGCAGGGTGCGTTCGCCCGGCTGACCGGGCTGGGCGGCTGGGAGGTGGTACGGCTGGCCGGGCCGCTGAACCTGCTGGTGCTGCTGACCGGCATCGGCCGGCTCGTGCGGGTGCTCACACCCCGGCCGTGGGCGCCGGTGCTGGCACTGGGGACGATGACGCTGCTGTGGGGGACGGAGCGGGCCTGGTGGAGCGGGTATCCGAGCCTGATGTCGATGACGGGCAACCTCGGCTATCCCTCGGCGTTCGCCATCGGGCTGACGTTCTGGGCCTGGGCGCTGACCGGGGCGCGAGCGCGGGGGGAGGGACCGGCGCGGGCGCGGGGACAGGTCCGGTACGTCGGGCCGAGCGGGCTGCCGGGGGTCGCCGGGCATGCGGGGCTCGGGATGCTGTACGGGCTGATCCTGCTGATCCATCCGATCACGGCGGCGGCCGCGCTGCTGGGGGCGGTGGCGTTCGTGGCCGGGTGGCAGCGGGGGTGGCGTCGGCAGCCGGGTGCCGTGGCCGTGCGGTGGGGGGTGACGGCGGGGACGGCGGTGCTGGTCGCCGGGTGCTGGCCGTACTTCGATGTGTTCGCGCTGGCCGGGGACGACAGCGTGGACCGGATGCACCGGCGGCTGTACGAGCAGCTCCTGGGGCAGTTCTGGCTGGCACTGCTCGGGCTGCCCGCGCTGTGGCTGCGGTGGCGGCGGGGTTCCCGGCGGGATCCGCTGGTGCTGCTGTTCGCCCTCGACTGCCTGCTCGTGGCGTACGGCTGGGTCAGCGGCCACTACACCTACGGCAGGATCCTCGGGCTCACCCTGGTGCCGCTCCAGTTCGCGCTGGCGGTGGAGCTGGCGACGCCCCGGCCGTGGGGCAGGGCGCGCCGGGTGCTGGGCGGGGCCGCGGCCGCCGGGGCCTGTGTCGGGTTCCTGACCGTGCAGGGCGGGGCGGTGGTGCCGCGTGCGCTGGATCCGGTCGGGCTTCAGCAGCCGTCGCTGTGGCCGTCGTACGCCTGGGTGGCGCGGCATGTCGGGAAGAGTGAAGTGATCATCGCCGACGGGCACTTCGCCCCTCGCTCGATCCCCGGGTACGGGCCGAACCTCGCCGCGCCGATCTGGCCCGACCGCGCCCTGGACGAGCGGGAACGCGGACGCCGGCTCGCCGATGTCCGCGCCTACCTCTCCCCCGCGTCGACCCGGGCCGAGCGCACGGCCGTCGCCCGGCGCTACCACGCGCGCTGGCTGCTGCTGACGCGCTGGAAGCGGGTGCCGGAGGAGGCGGTGGTGGTGGCCTGGAGCCGGACGACGGGGGAGGTGCTGGCGCGGATCGGGTGACCGGCGGCTGCTGAAGGCGTGGTCCTACTCGATGACGAGGTCGACGTCGATGTTGCCGCGGGTGGCGTTGGAGTAGGGGCAGACCTGGTGGGCGGTCTCGACGAGCTTGCGGCCGGTCGCCTCGTCCAGGCTGTCGGGCAGCTCGATGCGCAGCGTCACCTTCAGACCGAAGCCCTCTCCCTGCTTGCCTATGCCGACCTCGGCGGTGACGGCGGCGTCGGAGACGTCGACCTTGGCCTGGCGGCCGACGAGGCCGAGGGCGCTGCCGAAGCAGGCGGCGTAACCGGCGGCGAACAGCTGCTCCGGGTTCGTGCCCTCGCCGTTGCCGCCCAGTTCCACCGGCGGGGCGAGCTTGAGGTCGATCTTGCCGTCGTTGGAGACGGCACGACCGTCGCGGCCGTGGGTGGCGGTGGCGACTGCGGTGTAGAGCGCGTCCATGAAAAACCATCCCTCTCGAGTCACGTTCCGGCGGCTCTGTCTGCGGCCGCCGGACGACCACAAGTAGAGCACGCAATTCAATTGTGCGCAACTGAATGGCGGACGCGAGTTACCCTGGAGCCATGACGACCACGCCCACGGCCGACTGGCTCCGCCTCGACCAGCAGATCTGCTTCTCCCTGAACGCCGCGTCGCGCGCCTTCGGCGGCGTCTACCGCGTGGTCCTGAAGGACCTGGGGCTCACCTATCCGCAGTACCTGGTGATGCTGGTGCTGTGGGAGCACGGCGACCTCCCCGTGAAGAAGCTGGGCGAACACCTGCGCCTGGACTCCGGCACGCTGTCCCCGCTGCTCAAGCGGCTGGAGGCGGCGGGCCTGGTACGCCGGGAGCGCAGCGCGCGCGACGAGCGCTCGGTGGAGGTGCGGCTGACCGAGGAGGGCACCGCCCTGCGCGAGCGGGCCCTGCAGGTGCCGCGCCGGATCGCCGGTGCGACGGGCTTCGACGTGGAGGAGATCCGCGAGCTGCGCGCACGACTGGACCAGCTCACGGCCGCTCTGGACGCGGCTGCGCTGGAGGAGTCGGCGGAGCGGGGGGTGTAGGCGGGGAGGGGTGCTCGGGCGCCTCGTGCGGGGCGCCGTGCTCAGGCTGGGTGGTGTGCTCGGGTGCGGCGGCGTGTTCGTGCGGGGATCCGCGCTCGGACTGGGCGGTCTCCTCGTGCGGGGCGCCGTGATGGGGCGCGGCGTGCTGCTCGGCGCTGTTCTGCCGGGTGGGACGGGCTCGGTTCGGGCCCGCGGCGTGCTGCGTGGGCTGTCTGCGGACGTACAGCCGTAGCGGGTCGTCGTGGCGCCCGGCGGGGAGGGGGCGGAACTCCTCGGCCACGATGTCGAGTTTGGCGCGCTCGGTGGGGTTGCGCGGGTACCAGTGGGAGCGCAGGGCGTACGGCTCGGCGACGACCCAGACCCGGTCGACCGAGTCGAGCCTGCGCCGCAGCTCCTCGGCCCCCACCTCACGGCCGTACAGCGTCCCCGACCTCGGCGCGGAGTGCAGCAACGCGATGTCCCGGGCCCACCGGAACCCCTTCGGGTACGCGAGCGCCGAGCGCCGTCCGATCGACGGCAGGTACAGCACCGGGTCGCCGGGACGCAGATGCCGGGCGGCGAACGCGGACGTGGCGGCGAGGTTGTCGGGGCGGTGCGTCGGGGATCGGTCCTGGCGGTGGAGGGGGAGGTGGTGGAGGAAGGCGAGGGTGATGGCGAGGGCGCCGGCCAGGGGGATCCGGGGGATCAGGGGGCGGCGCAAGGGGCGGCCGGTGCTGCGGCCACGAAGGCGGGCGTCCAGGTGCTCGCGCGCCAGGAGCGCGGCCACCCGATCGGCCCCCGCCGCCACGAGCAACGGCGCCCCCGCGAGGGCGTACAGCACATACCGGTCGTCGTAGACGGGCCGCACCTGGGACACGGCGATGAGCAGCCCCGGCGGCACCACCAGCAGCGGCAGCGCGACCGCCGTGACCCGCCCCGTCCCGAGCCCCACCGCCATCAGCAGAACGCAGGCCCCGAACACCACCCCCGAGGGCCCGGCGACGAACCCCCGGAGCAGGCGTTCCGCGGTCCCCCACTCCGGCACCGGCAACCACTCCACCTGACCGGCCTGCACCCACGACAGGGCCACCAGCGGCAGCAGGACCATCCCCGCACCGGCCACCGCGCGCCCCCACCCGAACCACACCCGCCGCGACACCCGGCCCGCCGCCAGGGTCACCGCGTGCGCGCCCACCACCAGCACGGCCAGCTCGTGCAGCAGACAGGCGGCCCCGAGGACGAGGCCGTACGCCCACCACACCCGCCGCACCAGCAGCAGCGTCGCCCCCGCCACCCCGGCCGCCACCAGTGCGTACGACCGCCCCTCCTGCGCGTAGTGCCCGGTCATCGGCGTCACCGCGAACAGCGATCCGGCCCACAGCCCCACCCTGGGCCGCACCAGCCGCGCTCCGAGCGCCGCGACCAGGCCCGCCGCCGCGGTCGCGCCGAGCACCGACGGCAACCGGAGCGCGACCTCACCGGGCTCGCCGGGGTAGTGGGCGAGGACCACGTGCATGAGCAGGTAGTACAGGCCGTGCACGGCGTCCACGTCCCGCAGCAGCCGCCAGATCTCCGGCACCGACCGCCGCGCGACCTGGAACGTCACCCCCTCGTCCCGCCACATGCCCTCCCGGTCGAGCCCCCACAGCCCGATACCGAGCATGACGGCCATGGGGACACAGACGGCGAGGGCGGTGCCGGCGCCTGCCGCGCGGCTGCTCCTCCTCTGTCTCTGTTCCTGTTCCTGTTCGGCGTACGTCACGGGACCGATTTTGTGCTATTAGCAGACTGTTACTTTTCATTGACGGCGTATCACCTTCGATATGGCATTCATCCGGCTTACGATCCGTCGTGATGAACCACCCGGCACGACGCGTGGCCCGTGGTTTACGCCCAGTTACATCAGGAGTCCGTGCCAGACCCCAGCGCCTGCTTCACTGTCACTGGCACCCAGATTCCACAGACCCCCAGACTCCACAGACACCCAGACCACAGACACTCAGGCTCACAGGCCCATTGACGAGGGGACGCCCGCACATGACCTGGCTGATCACCGGCGGCGCCGGTTACATCGGAGCGCACGTCGTACGGGCGATGACCGAGGCGGGTGAGCACTCCGTGGTGTACGACGACCTGTCCACCGGCATCATCGAGCGCGTGCCCGACGGCGTGCCGCTGGTGGTCGGCTCGACCCTGGACGGCGAGCGCGTCGCCCGCGCCCTGCTGGCCCACCGCATCACCGGTGTCATCCACCTCGCGGCGAAGAAGCAGGTCGGCGAGTCGGTCGATCTCCCCCTGCACTACTACCGGGAGAACGTCGAGGGCCTGCGCGTCCTCCTGGAAGCGGTGACCGCGGCACGCGTACGGTCCTTCGTCTTCTCCTCCTCGGCGGCGGTGTACGGCATGCCGGACGTGGATCTGGTCATGGAGGACACGCCGTGCGTGCCGATGTCGCCGTACGGCGAGACGAAGCTGGCCGGCGAGTGGCTGGTCCGGGCGACGGGCCGCGCGACCGGCCTGTCCACGGCGTCACTGCGCTACTTCAACGTGGCGGGCGCGGCCGCCCCCGAACTCGCCGACGTCGGGATCTTCAACCTCATCCCCATGGTCTTCGAGAAGCTCACGGAGGACGCGCCCCCGCGCATCTTCGGCGACGACTACCCGACCCCCGACGGCACCTGCGTCCGCGACTACATCCACGTCGTCGACCTGGCCGAGGCCCATGTCGCCGCGGCCCGCGCGCTCCAGGCCTCGCCGGGCCGCGACCTCACGTTCAACATCGGTCGCGGAGAAGGCGTTTCGGTACGCGAGATGATCGACATGATCAACGCCGTCACCGGCTACGACCGCCCCCCGACCGTCACACCCCGCCGCCCCGGCGACCCGGCCCGCGTCGTCGCCTCCGCCGACCGCATCACCGCCGAACTGGGCTGGAAGGCCAGGCACGACGTGCAGGACATGATCACGTCGGCGTGGGCGGGGTGGCTGCGGTCGCATCCGAAGGCGGCGCGGCACTGAGGTTCCTGTCGCGGGGCGGTCACTGGACCACCGGTCACCGCCGACTCCGTCCGACCCGAGGGGTTGCCACTTGCCGTCCAGATCGCACGGCACGCCCTCCGAATCGGCCGACCAGCCGCCGCTCGGCACAGCCCGATCGCTCAGCCGGGTGATTCCGGACGTCCGCTCGGCGTGGATCAGTCCGGTGTACGGCCTGGCGCCACGCAGGCACCCGGACGAGTACATAGCTTGTCCGCGTGGTCAGTGCCTCCCTTCCTCCGCAAACCGCTCCCCGCACTGCGGCATCCGGCATTCCTCGGGCGTCACATTCGCGTTCCTGGTGGGCCGGTGGGCTGTGTGCGGCGGCCATCGCGCTCGCTCTGTACACCGGGGCCCGGCTGCCGTCGCTCTGGACCGTGACGCTCCAGACGACGTCACTGACCGACGGGTTCCGCCGCCGTTTCCTCGTCGCCACCGTCCTCTACCCGCTCGCCGAGTGGGCAGGGAATGCGTACTGGTTCTACGCGGCGTTCTCGCTCGCGATCCTGGCACTGCTGCTCGCCGTCGTCGTCACCGCGGTGGTGCGGGCCACGACACCGGTACGGCGATGGCTCCCGGTGGCGTTCTTCGTTCTCCCGGCGGGTGGCTACCTCTTCCACGAGGTCGGCTATCTCGACCAGGTCCTGTTCCTGCTGCTGTTCGTCGCTCTGTGGCTCGGAGGTCGCGGCAGATGGTGGGCGGCGGCTCTGGTGATGACCCTGGCGCCGACGGCTCATGAGATCAGTGCGCTGACCGTGATCCCGTTGTGGTTGCTGGCCGTGTGGCGCTCGGCGCTGTCGGTGCGCACCGCGTTCGCGGTGAGCACCCTGCCGGTGGCGGTGAACGCCCTGTTGTTCGCCGTGCCATCCGTGGCCCCGGGAGCGCGAGAACATCTGATCGCACGGATCAGGGAGGGCGGCTGGAACTGGCGCGAGGACGCGATCGCCCTGTTCTTCCGCACCCAGGTCCAGAACTGGACCGCCTACGACCCGTGGAACATCGCTCTCTCCCTGGCCCCGCTCGCCCTGGTCGCCATCACAGTGACGGCGGTCGTCGTGGGACGCGGCCACGACACACGCGGCTGGGCGACACGCGCCCTGGCCGTGGGCGCGAGCGGAGCGCCGTTCCTGCTGGCCTTCGGCGGGTGGGACGAGCATCGCTGGGCGTTCCTGCTCTGTGTGAACCTCGCCGTCGTGGTGTGGCTGTGGTGCGACGGTCACGAGAACGTGAAGCGTACGGCGGTCACGCTCGGGCTGGGACTCCTGCTGATCACACACGTACCACTGCACTACTTCGACGGGTTCACCTCCGTGCCACTGACCGGCACCGCGCTCACGCACCACGGAGAGGCAGCGCACCCGGGCCCCCAAGGCGGCCCGTTCGAAGTGCCCGTTCGCTGGTAGCAGGGTCTGAGGACACGAACGACGCGCTACCCGGCCAGTGCCGCGATCGAGAGCACCAGCACCGGCAGCCCGGGCATCTCCCTGCGCGCGGCGAGGGCGGCGCGCAGTCCCTCGTCGCGGAAGTCCGGCGGCATCCGCACGTCGAGCACGGCAGCGTCGGTGCGGTGCTCCAGCAGCGCGGGCAGGAACTCGGGGCCGGTGGCGGCGACGGCCACGACCTCGTGCCCGGCCGAGGTCAGGAGGAGGACGAGGCCCTCACGCAGCAGCGCGTTGTCCTCGGCGATCACGACGCTCACGGCAGTTCCGCCGCTGCGCCGGTCACCGCACGCGCGCGGTGTCGCCGCCCCGATCAACCGGCGGTCGCTGCGCGCAGCCTACTCACAGAGCCACTCACAACGCCTTGAGGGCGTGGGCGGTGGCACGGGCCAGGGCGTCGAGATAACCCTTGGGCACCTTGGGGCTGCGGATCACGACGGAACGCCAGTACAGGGGGCCCGAGATCAGATCCAGGGCCAACTCCTCGTCGATGCCCGGACGCACCTCGCCACGCTTCTCCGCGGCCATCACGATCCCACTGGCAACGCTCGCCTGCCCGTCCCGCAGCGCCTTCTGCACAGCCTCGGCGATCTCGGGGCTGCGAGCCGCCTCGGCCTGGAGGTCGGGGAGGATCTGCGAGGCCAAGGGGTGCCGCAGGGCGCGCGCGGTCACCTGGTACAGCTGACGCAGATCCCCTTCCAGCGAACCGGCGTCGGGAACGGGCAATCCCATGACGGCGACCGCCGACACCACGTCCAGCACCAGGTGCAGCTTGGAACGCCAGCGCCGGTACACCGCCGTCTTGCCGACGCCCGCGCGGCGCGCGATGCCCTCTATCGACATCCGCGCGTAGCCGACGGCCGCCAGCTCCTCGAAGACGGCCGCCCTGATGGCCTCCGTCACGTCCTCCCGGAGTACGGCCGCCCCGGCCGGGGTCCGGCGGCGCGGACGCGTCTGGGGCTGGTCGGCGTTGGTCGTCATACGGACCAGCATAGGGCGTTGCGACGATACGGTCCCGTCCTCACGCATGACGTCGGGGCGCGACCGTCCCGTCCTCACGCGGGCGTCGCGACGCCGCGTCCCCCCGCCCGGCGTTACGTCCCTCACGTCACGACGAAACGGTTGCGTTCCGACGCCCCCTGCACCTACGCTCACGTTGCGACGATACGGTCCCGTCCCGACGTAAGAAAACGTGAAGAGGAGCGTAAGGAACCGCCGAACCACACCGGCACCTCGGCGTCCCTCACGCCCACCCCCCGCCCTCCCCCGAACGAAAGCAGCGGATGTGAGCCAGGCCCTCGACGCACCGCCCTCCAGCACCCAGGCCCCGCCCGAAGCCGACCTCGCGGCCCTCGCCGCCCGTCACGGGCTCGCGGTCAGCGGCGCCCGCCCCTCGCTGCCCCAGTACATCCGCCAGCTGTGGGCGCGCCGTCACTTCATCACCGCGTTCGCCACCGCCAAGCTCACGGCGCAGTACAGCCAGGCGAAGCTCGGCCAGGTGTGGCAGGTGCTGACGCCGTTGCTGAACGCGGCGGTGTACTACTTGATCTTCGGCGAGCTGCTGGGCACCAGCCACGGCGTGCCCGACTACATCCCGTTCCTGGTGACGGGCGTGTTCGTGTGGACGTTCACACAGAGCTCGATCATGGCGGGCACCCGCGCGATCTCCGGGAACCTCGGCCTGGTCCGCGCCCTTCACTTCCCGAGGGCCGCGCTGCCGATCTCCTTCGCGCTGCAGCAGCTCCAGCAGCTGCTGTTCTCGATGGCCGCGCTGGTCGTCATCCTGCTCTGCTTCGGCATTCCGGTGGCCGCGTCCTGGGTGCTGGCGATCCCGGCGCTGGTGCTGCAGTTCACGTTCAACGCGGGCGTGGCGATGGTCATGGCACGCATGGGCGCGAAGACGCCGGACATCGCCCAGCTGATGCCGTTCGTGCTGCGCACCTGGATGTACGCGTCGGGCGTGATGTTCAGCATCAGCCACATCACGAGCGGCAAGGACCTGCCGTCCTGGGTGACCGCGGCCCTGCAGGCCAACCCGGCCGCCCTCTACATCGACCTGATGCGCTTCGCGCTGATCGACAGCTTCCACGCGAGCCAGCTCCCGCCGCACGTGTGGGCCATCGCGACGGGATGGGCCCTGCTGGCCGGCGTCGGCGGCTTCATCTACTTCTGGAAGGCTGAGGAGACGTACGGCCGTGGCTGAGAACCTCGACAAGAGCATCCCCACCGTCATCGCCGACGGCGTCGACATCGTCTACCGCGTCAACGGCACGGGCGCCGGCCGCGGCTCCGCGACCGCCGCTCTCAACCGCATCCTGCGCCGCAAGCAGGCCGAGAAGGCGGCTGGCGTGCGCAGGGTGCACGCCGTCAAGAACGTCTCCTTCGTGGCGTACCGGGGCGAGGCCATCGGCCTCATCGGCACCAACGGCTCCGGCAAGTCGACGCTGCTCAAGGCGGTCGCGGGCCTGCTCCCGGTGGAGAACGGCCACATCTACACCGACGGCCAGCCCTCCCTGCTCGGCGTCAACGCGGCCCTCATGAACGACCTCACCGGCGAGCGCAACGTCCACCTCGGCGGCCTCGCCATGGGCATGTCCCGCGAGCAGGTCAAGCAGCGCTACCAGGAGATCGTCGACTTCTCCGGCATCAACGAGAAGGGCGACTTCATCACCCTCCCCATGCGCACGTACTCCTCCGGCATGGCGGCCCGCCTGCGGTTCTCCATCGCCGCCGCGAAGGACCACGACGTGCTGCTGATCGACGAGGCGCTGGCGACAGGTGACCGTTCCTTCCAGAAGCGTTCCGAGGCCCGGATCCGCGAGCTGCGCAAGCACGCGGGCACGGTGTTCCTGGTCAGCCACAACAACAAGTCGATCCGCGACACCTGCGACCGCGTGCTGTGGCTGGAGCGCGGCGAGCTGCGCATGGACGGGCCGACGGACGAGGTGCTGAAGGAGTACGAGGCGTTCACGGGTGACAAGGCGGCCAAGCCGGCCCCTAAGCCCCAGCCGAAGCCCGCGCCCGCTGCCCCGGTTCCCTCGTGAGGCGCATTCCGGCGTCACCCTTTCGCCCCATTAATGCCACTATGACGGAGCAGAGTGCACCGTAGTGACAGCGATGGCGAAGGTGAAGGAGTGTCCCCGCGATGCCCGAACTCAGCGTCATCGTCCACGGGCCGAACACTCAGGACCGCCTGACCGGATTGCTCGCCTCCCTGGCCGCGCACCCCCACCCCGACGTCGAGGTGATCGTGGCCGCGGTCGGCGCATGGGCGCAGGAGACGGCCCGGGTGTACGCCCCCGAGATGCTGGTGCTGCCCCTGCCGGACGGCACGGACGACGCGGCCGCCCGGTCGGCGGGGGCGGCCCGGGCCTCCGGCCGCTGGCTGCACTTCGTGCACGCCAAGGACGGTCTGCCCGCCGGTGCCCCGCGCATGGTGGCCGAGCGTGCCGCGGAGCTGCCGGACGAGGTGGACGTCCTCCTGTTCGACCACGTCCGCGCCACCTGGGACATCTCCGGCCTCCCCGCCGAGGACGGCCCCCTCCTGGCCCGCGCGGGCCGCGCCGCCCACCGCCTGGACGACATCGCCCGCAGCGCGCTCCGCGTCACCCCGCTCCTGGGCAACCGCGCGCTGCGCACCCCCTTCTGGCAGGCGCACATACACCGGCTCACCACCCCCGACGAGCCGTTCGCGGCCTACGCCGCCCTCCTCCTCGCCGACGAGATCGCCGCCCTGAACCAAGTGGCGTACGAGCACTACGAGCTGCGCCCCGAGAGCCTCCCGCCGGTCACTCCAGAGGAGTGCTACTCCCTGATAGACCGCTACGAGACGCTCCTCGACCTCGCCCGGAACCGCCCCGCGTCCCACCCCACCGCCGGTCCCCCGCCGGACGCCGTCCTGTACGACGTCATGGTCCAGGACTGCCTGCGCACCTTCGCCCGCACGGCCATGCCGGACCCGGTCGCCAGGGAGTTCTTCCGCCGAGCCGGCGCAGCGGCCGTCCGTCACCACCCGCCCGGGCACCGTCCGCCCACCGGCCCCGAGGCCATCCGCCGGGCCCTCCTCGAAGAGAATGCCTACACCAGGTATCGCGCGTTCCAGGCGGTCAACCGTGCCCGCCGCGCGACCAAGTCGGCCGTACGAACGCACGGGCGCCGCATCGCCACCGCCCTCGGCGACCACCACTACCGCAAGGCCCTGTCCCGCCCGGTCGACACCGGCCTGGCGGTCTTCGCGGCGTACTGGAACCGCGGGGTCGCCTGCAACCCGGCGGCGATCGCGGCCAAGCTCACCGAACTCGCCCCGCAGATCCACCCGGTGTGGGTGGTGACGCCGGAGAACGCCCCCCTCCTCCCGCCCCACACCGACCACGTCCTCCCCGGCACCCGCCGCTACCGCGAGGTGCTGGCCACGGCGAAGTACCTGGTCAACAACGTCAACTTCGCCAACGCCGTCGTGAAGCGCCCGGAGGCGATCCACCTCCAGACCCACCACGGCACCCCACTCAAGCGCATGGGCCTGGACCAGCTGGAGTTCCCGGCGGCGGCCAAGGGCCTCGACTTCCAGGCCCTGATGTCCCGTATCGACAAGTGGGACTACAGCATCTCGGCGAACAGCCACTCCACCCGTATGTGGGAGCGCGCGTACCCGTCCCGCTTCGTCTCCCTCGACCACGGCTATCCGCGCAACGACGTCTACTACTCGGCGACGGCAGCGGACATCCGGGCGATCCGCGACCGCCTGGGCATCCCCCCGACCCACCGAGCGATCCTCTACGCCCCCACCCACCGCGACTACGAGGCCGGCTGGACCCCGCGCCTGGACCTCGCCACGCTCGCCGACCACCTGGGCGAGGACACGGTCCTCCTCGTCCGCGGCCACTACTTCTACGACGGGACGCCGTCCCCCCTGACGGCCCTGCGCCGCACCGGCAGGATCATCGACGTCTCGTCGTACGAGCCCGTCGAGGACCTCTGCCTGGCCGCGGACGCGCTGGTCACGGACTACTCGTCCATCATGTTCGACTACGCCAACCTCGACCGCCCGATCGTCATCCACGCCGACGACTGGGAGACGTACCGCACCACCCGCGGCGTCTACTTCGACCTGATGTCCGAGCCGCCGGGCCAGGTGGCCCGCACCCAGCGGGAACTGACCGAGATCCTCACCACCGATGCCTGGCACGACGAGGGCGCCACGAAGGCGCGGGCCGCCTTCCGCCGCCGCTTCTGCGAGTACGACGACGGACGCGCCGCCGAACGGGTCGTACGCCGCGTGTTCCTGGGCGAGGACGAGGACGCCCTGCCGCCGGTGATCCCACTGGAGGAACGCACGCCGGCGCCGAGCCCCCGGGAGGCGGTATGACGCCGGACGTGACGGTGACGGTCATCGTCCACAACGACGCCGCACGGCTGCCCAGGGCCGTGGAGTCGGTGCGCCGCCAGACCCACCGCAATATCGAGATCATCATCAGCGACGACCACTCCACGGACGAGACCCCCCAGGTGGCGGGGAGACTGGCGTCCGAGGACCCCCGCATCCTCAACCTCCGCCTGCCGGAGAACAGCGGCGGCTGCAGCGCCCCGCGCAACCGCGCCCTGGAGATCGCCCGAGCCCCGTACGTGATGTTCCTGGACAGCGACGACGAACTCACCGACAACGCGGTGGAGTTGCTCCTGTCGGCCCACCGCGAACGGGAGATCGACTTCGCGATGGGCGCGGTGGTGCGGGTCCGGGAGGACAGCGAACGCCGTACGAAGTGGATGCCGCACCTGGTCGCCGAGCGCCGCACGGTGGTCGGCATCGAGTCCGAGCCCCGGCTGCTCTTCGAGCACCTGTCGACGAGCAAGATGTACGCCCGTGCCTTCCTGGACCGCCACGACCTCCGCTTCCCCGAGGGCGTCCACTACGAGGACCAGCTGTTCACAGCGCAGGCGTACTGTCTGGCCAAGGAGTTCACGATCGTCCCCGAGCCGGTGTACCGCTGGCACATCGCGCCGTACGCGACCCGGGACGCGGCATCGATCTCCAACCAGCGCGACAGACTCGGCAACGTCCGGGACCGCGTCCGGGTCCAGCACCTGATCGACGGTTTCCTCGCCGAGAGCGGGCATGGGGCGCTGCGCGAGGACAAGGACTACAAGTTCCTCAAGCACGACTTCCGGATGTACGCCGGGGACCTGCCGTACCGCGACGACCAGTGGCTGGACTCCTTCGCGGACATCATGGTCCCCTACCTGGAGACCCTGTCCCCGCACGCCTACGCCCGCCTCCCGCGCACGGAACGGGTGGTCCTGCAACTGGTCCGCGAACGCCGCTTCACCGAGGCCCGACTTGCGGCACGGGGCTTGGGCCGTGCCGTGGCACCGAGGCGGGTGAGCCAGGACGCGGAGGGCAACACGTACTGGGGCGACCGCGTCCCGGCGACCGCCTGGTCCCGCCGCGAACTGGACGTCGCCGACCTGGAGTTGGACACCCGCCCGTTCCGAAGCGCCCAGTTCCGCCACGAGATCACGGACCTCACACGAGGTCCCGGCGCCTCGATCGACCTGACGATCCGGACGTACGACCCCGGCCTGCGCCTGCCGGTGGGCCCGCAGCGGGCAAGCCTCCTCCTCACGCCCGGCCGACGCCGCCTCACCATTCCGTTCCGTCTGACGCCCGTCCTCCCCGGCGTCTTCGAGGGCCACGTCCACCTGGACCTGACCACGGCCCCCGTCCCCCACCACGGCTTCGCCGGCACCCGCCACCCCCTCCTCCGCCTCGAACACCAGGGCCTGCGCAACACGGCCGTACTCCTGGCCCCCCTGACCTTCCCCACCCTGACGACCCGCATCAACTACCACTCCGCCACGGCCCCCCACCGAGTGACCGTCGAACCCGAGGGCCGGGGCCCCGGTCGCCTCCAGCTGCGGTGGGAGCCGGTGGGTGTGACGGCGAGGCTGGTGCGACCGGTGGTACGGCGAGTGGCGCGGCCGAGGGTGCGAAGGGCGGCGCGGTTGGTGCGGAGCGCGCTGCGCTGAGGCCAGTGATCGGCGCCGAGCGCGCTGCGCCGGGGCCGGTGATCCGAGCCCATGAGCGGTCCGCTTGCAGATCTCGAACCCCAACCCCGCGCTGCACAGCCTCACTTCATGGGACTCCTCGACAAGCTGACCGGCACACACCGCCCCGACGACGGTGTCGCCCCTCGATCCGCCACCGAAGTCCGCGCGGCCCTGCTCGGCGTCAACCGGCCCGATGCCCCGTACGTCATCCGCGACGGCTCCGCGGAAGACGCCGACCTGGTGGCGGAGTGGCGAATGGCGGAGCCCGCGTGGCAGACGGTCTTCGTCGAGTCCCAGCTGACCCGCGCCGTCCGGATCCGGCTGCGCCTGGTTCCGGACGACCATGAGGTACGGGTCCTCGAGGAATCGTGGGAGGTCACGCGGGTCGGCAGCCCGCCGCAGCTCAAGATCGGGGGGGTCGTACTCGCGCGGGCCGGACAGGACCGTCTCCCGTCACCACACGGTTGAGCGTGGAGAGAGTGGCGGTCTCGAAGAAGGAGATTTTCCGCTTCGACAGCTCGGAGCTGCGCGACCCTCTGCGGAACGCCGTCCTGGAGTCGGGCTGGACGTGGCGCGGAGTGATCTTCGGCAAGCTGTGAGCAGCTCTTTCAGCCGGTCCGGCGTTTGAGGGCGAGGCACCGGCCAGGCTGTGGCCCCTCACCGACGCCGTCGCGAACCTCACCGCACCACCTCATACAGCACCTGCCCACCCGGCCCCCAAGTCACCACCCGCAACCCCGAGTGCCGCTCCCCACCCACCCCCACCCCGGCCCCCCGGTCCACCACCCACCGCACCCGGTACGCCGCCACGATCCCCCGCCGCGCACTCCCGGACGTCCCCGCCGCGAAGTACCGCCGCACATCCGCCGCCCGCCGCCCCTCGTCCGGCAGAAAGAAGTCGGGGTAGCCGGGGGCCACGGTGTAGGCCCCGTACGCCGGAAGCTGCCGAGCCGGAAACGTCCGCGCCATGACCACGTCCCCGTACCGCATCCACGGCGTGACCCACCGGTACCCCACCCAAGGCGCCCGGTACTTCCCCGCGACCACCCCCGGCAGCACACCACGCGGAACGACGTACCCCACGGTCCCGACCTGCGTCCACGCCCCCACGACCAGCGCCCCGGCAAGCACCGCCGCCCCGCCCCCACGCCACCACCGGGCCGCCGCCCCCGCTCCGGTCCCCGTCCCGACCGCCGCCAACGCGGCGGCGACCTGCGCCGGAATCACCACCGCGGGCAACGCCCGCCCCCACGAGTAGTGCCCGCTCAGCCCGCCCGCCCCCACGACCACCACCCCCAGCGCGAAGAACAGCACCAGCGGATCCCACCGGTCCTGCAGCCACCGCACCACCAGCGCCGCCACCCCCGGCAGCACCAGCCAGTACCTCCCCACAAGGTCCCGGTACAGCCCCCGATGCACTGCCTCCAGCTCATCCCCCGCCCCGAACAACGCGAAGAAGTCGTAGTACGGCCACACCCACAGCACCCCCACCGCCACGGCCAGCCCACCCCCCACGCGCAGCCACACCTGCCGCCCCGGCCGCGCGGCGACCACGACAGCCAGCGCCCCCAGGGAGGCCACCACCCCCGAGAACTGATGGCACAGCAGAATCACCGCCCACAGCGCCCCGAGCCCGAGCCACGCCCCCCACCCGCCCAGCGGCCGCGCATGCACCGCCCCCGCCAGCCAGGCCCAGAGGTGAAAGGCCAGCCCCAACGCGAACACACTCGGATACGACACCGTCAGCGCCAGCGAGTTGAGCCCCAGGAACCCGCTCCAGGTGAACAGCGACGTCCCCCACAGGAACACCAGACACAGCACGGCGAGCGCGGGGGCCGCCCGATGCGCGCTGAGCGTCCGCACGTAGCGCCATACGCCCGTGACCAGCAGCCCCAGCCCGACCAGCGCGCCGACCCGCAGCACGACGAAGACCGAGAACCCCGTCACCCGCGCGAGGCACCCCAGCACCAGCATCCACGGCGAGTAGTACGGACTCGGCGTGTCCGCGTCGACCAGTGGGTTGCCGGGATCGACCAGGCTGTGCCGCAGGCGTTGCACGGTCGCCGCGTGCACACCGAGGTCACCGGCCCACGGAAGCCGGGCGATCACGAGGAGGAGCAGCACGACGACCAGGGCGGCGACGACCTGCGGGATGACCGTCGTTCTCCGCAGCGCGGCCCGCAGGATGCTCACCCGAGCACTGTAAGTCCCGTTTTGCCTCAAATGCGCGAGCGCCCCGGGCTCTCACAGCCCGGGGCGCCCTGACTCACATATGACCTATGTGCTCACGGACGGCCTACGTGTGCGTCCGCAGCAGCGTCCGCATCGTGCGCATCGCCACCGACAGGTTGGCCAGGTCGAACGCGTCCGATCCCCGGATCTCGTCCAGCGTCGTACGCGCCCGCCCCAGAATCGCCCCGTTCTTCTGCTCCCACGCCTTGTACCGCTGCTCGGGCGTCGCGGTGCCGTTGCCGGCCGCCAGGACGTCGGAGGTCAGGGCGGCGTGGGCGGCGTAGAGGTCCTCGCGGATGGAGGCGCGGGCCATGGACTGCCAGCGGTCCGCACGCGGCAGCTCGATGATGCGGTCCATGAGCTGGGTGATGTTGAGGCGGTCGGCCAGGTCGTAGTAGACCTCGGCGACGTCCATCGAGTCCTTGCCCATACGGTCCGCCACGGACACGATGTCCAGCGTCGGGAAGGCGGAGGAGAAGCCGGCCACCCGGGTGGCCAGTTCGGCCGGGACGCCCGCGCCGGTCAGCTCCTCGTAGATCTGCTGGTACCACTCCAGATCCGCACCGCGCAGCAGCTTCGGCAACTGCGACCACACCTGCTCGACCCGCTCGGCGAAGAAGTCGATGGTGTCGGCGAGTTCCAGCGGCTGCGGCCGGTTGTTGAGCAGCCAGCGCGTGCCGCGCTCGACGAGGCGGCGCGAGTGCAGCCGGATCCGGGTCTGGACGTCGGCGTCGACCTTGTTGTCGAGCGCCTCGACCGCGTCCCACACCGCCGCCGAGCGGAAGATCGCGCGCGCCACGGTCTGCGCCCGGACGATCTCCTCCAGCGAGGCACCGGTCTCCTCGCGCAGCCGGTGCAGATACGTCGTACCGCCCGTGTTGACCGTGTCGTTGACCAGCACCGTCGTGGTGATCTCACGGCGCAGCGGGTGGCTGACGAGGTGCTCCGGGAACCGCTCGCGCAGCGCGGTCGGGAAGTACGCGTGCAGCAGGGTGCTCAGGTAGGGGTCGTCCGGCAGCGAGGTGTGCAGCAGTTCCTCGGCGACCGTGATCTTCGTGTACGCCAGCAGGACGGCCGTCTCCGGGCCGGTCAGGCCGTGGCCGGTGCCGAGGCGTTCGCGGATCTGGCGGTCGGTGGGCAGGAACTCCAGCGCCCGGTCCAGGTGGCCCTCCCTGACCAGGTGCTTCATGAAGCGCTGCTGGGCGTGGAGCATGTCCTTGGACTGCGCGAGGGCGTTGGCGATCGCCGTGTTCTGCGCGTAGTTGTTGCGCAGGACCAGACGGCCGACCTCGTCGGTCATCTCGGCGAGCAGCTTGTTGCGCTGCTTGACGGTCATGTCGCCCTCGGAGACCAGACCGTTGAGCAGGATCTTGATGTTCACCTCGTGGTCGGAGGTGTCGACGCCCGCGCTGTTGTCGATGGCATCGGTGTTGATCTTGCCGCCGTGCCGCGCGAACTCGATCCGGCCGAGCTGGGTCAGACCCAGGTTGCCGCCCTCGCCGACGACCTTGACGCGCAGGTCGGCGCCGTCGACGCGGATCGGGTCGTTGGCCTTGTCGCCGACGTCCGCGTTGGACTCGGTCGAGGCCTTCACATACGTACCGATGCCGCCGTTCCACAGCAGGTCCACCGGCGACTGGAGGATGGCCTTCATCAGCTCGGCCGGGGTCATCTTGGAGACCTTGCCCTCGATGCCGAGGGCCTCGCGGATGTGCGCGTTGACCGTGATGGCCTTGGCGCTGCGCGGGAAGATCCCGCCGCCGGCCGACAGCAGTTCGGTGTTGTAGTCCTCCCAGCTGGAGCGGGGCAGCTCGAACAGGCGACGGCGCTCGGCGTACGAGGTGGCCGCGTCCGGGGTCGGGTCGATGAAGATGTGCCGGTGATCGAAAGCGGCGACCAGACGGATGTGCTCGCTGAGCAGCATGCCGTTGCCGAACACGTCACCGGACATGTCGCCGATGCCGACGACCGTGAAGTCCTCGGTCTGCGTGTCCACGCCCAGCTCACGGAAGTGCCGCTTGACGGACTCCCAGGCGCCGCGGGCGGTGATGCCCATGCCCTTGTGGTCGTAGCCCGCGCTGCCGCCGGAGGCGAAGGCGTCGCCGAGCCAGAAGTTGTACTGCTCGGCCACCCCGTTGGCGATGTCGGAGAAGGTCGCGGTGCCCTTGTCGGCGGCGACGACGAGGTAGGTGTCGTCCTCGTCGTGCCGGACGACGTCGGCGGGCGGCACGACCTCGCCCGCGACCATGTTGTCGGTGATGTCGAGCAGGGCCGAGATGAAGGTCTTGTACGACGCCACGCCCTCCGCGAGCCACGCGTCCCGGTCCACACTCGGGTCCGGCAGCTGCTTGGCGACGAACCCGCCCTTGGCGCCGACCGGCACGATGACGGTGTTCTTCACCATCTGCGCCTTCACCAGGCCGAGAATCTCGGTCCGGAAGTCCTCACGCCGGTCGGACCAGCGCAGGCCGCCTCGCGCGACCTTCCCGAAGCGCAGGTGCACGCCCTCGACGCGCGGCGAGTAGACCCAGATCTCGTACGCCGGGCGCGGCGCCGGCAGGTCGGGGATGGCCTGCGGGTCGAACTTCATGGAGACGTAGTCGTGCGGCTTGCCGCCTCCCGCCTCCTGGAAGAAGTTCGTCCGCAGGGTCGCCTTGATCACGGTCAGGAAGGACCGCAGGATCCGGTCCTCGTCGAGCGATGCGACCTGGTCGAGGGCGGCGTCCACCTCTTCGAGGAGGGCGTCGACGATTTCCCGGCCCGCCCGCTGCCGATCCGGCGACATCCGCGCCTCGAACAGGGAGACGAGGAGGCGGGTGGTGTGGACGTTGTTGCGGAGGGTGTCCTCCATGTAGTCCTGCGAGAAGGTGGAGCCCGCCTGCCGCAGGTACTTCGCGTACGCCCGCAGCACCGTCGCCTGCCGCCAGGTCAGCCCGGCGCTCAGCACGAGGGCGTTGAAGCCGTCGTTCTCCGCCTTGCCGGTCCAGGTCGCGGCGAACGCCTCCGAGAAGCGCTCGCGCGCGTCGTCACCGAGGTAGTCGCCGGCGCCGGCCTGGGGCATGCGCAGACCGAAGTCGTAGATCCAGGCGACGCTGCGGTCGGAGCAGCGCAGCTCGTAGGGCCGCTCGTCGACGACCTCCACGCCGAGCCGGTTGAGGACCGGCAGGACGGCGGACAGGGAGATGGCCGCGCCCTTGCGGTAGATCTTGAAGCGGCGCTCCTCCGGGGCGGCGCCGACCGGCTCGTACAGGCTCAGCGAGAAGTTGTTCTCCTCCGTGAGCTGTTCGAGGTGGACGAGGTCGGAGACCGCGGAGCGCGGCTTGTGGTCGGCCTTGTAGCCCTCGGGGAAGGCGCCCGAGTAGCGGCGCAGCAGCTCGGCGGCGCGCTCCTCGCCGAGTTCGGCGTTCAGCGCGTCGGCGAAGCCGTCGGCCCAGGAGCGGGCGGCCTCGACCAGACGCGCCTCGATGCGCTCCTTGTCGCTGTCGCTGAGCTGCGGCAGCTCGGTGCCCTGCGGGACGCGGACGACGAAGTGCAGCCGGGAGAGGATCGACTCCGTGTTCCAGGCGGTGAAGTCGACGCTGGTGCCGCCGAGCTCCTCCTTCAGGATGTCGATGATCCGCAGGCGCACGCCGGTGGTGTAGCGGTCGCGCGGGAGATAGACGAGCGCGGAGTAGTAGCGGCCGTACTCGTCCTGGCGGAGGTAGAGGCGCAGACGGCGCCGTTCCTGCAGGTAGAGGACCGAGGTGGCGATCTGCTGGAGCTCGGGGACCGGGGTCTGGAAGAGCTCGTCGCGCGGGTACGTCTCCAGGATCTGCAGCAGGTCGCGCCCGTCGTGGCTGTTGGGCGAGAACCCGGCGGCCTGGAGCACCTCGTCCACCTTGCGCCGGATGACGGGGACGCGGCGGACGGACTCGGTGTAGGCGGCGGAGGAGAACAGACCCAGAAAGCGCCGCTCGCCGACGACTTCCCCGTTCTCGTTGAACCTCTTCACGCCGACGTAGTCGAGGTACGACGGCCGGTGCACGGTCGCCCGGCTGTTCGCCTTGGTGAGGATGAGCAGCTTGTGCTCGCGGGCCTTGGCGCGCGCGTCGGCGGGAAGCCGCTCGAAGGACGGGCTGACCGGGTGGCTGTCGGTCTCGGAGTGGTGCGGGTCGGAGCGCAGGATGCCGAGCCCGGTCCCCGGCACGGCGGCCAGCGAGTCGTCGTCGCGCAGCTCGTACTCGCGGTAGCCGAGGAAGGTGAAGTGGTCGTCGGCCAGCCAGCGCAGCAGCTCGCGGGCCTCCTCGAACTCCTGCTCGCGCAGGTCGGAGTGGGGCTCCTGGGACAGCTCGTCGGCCATGCGGACGGCCAGGTCCCGCATCTTGCCCCAGTCCTCGACGGCCTCGCGGACATCGGACAGGACGCGCAGCAGGTCGGCGGTGATCTGCTTCAGGTCGGCGCGGTCGGTCTCGCGGTCGATCTCGACGTGGATCCAGGACTCGGTGTGCGTGTCGTGCGGCAGCTCGCCGGCGGGCGGCGCGGTGAGCACCTCGATGAGCTTGCCGGTGAGGTCACGGCGGACGAAGACCTGCGGGTGGATGACGACGTGGATGCCCCGCCCCTGCCGGGTCAGCTCGTTGGTGACGGAGTCGACCAGGAACGGCATGTCGTCGGTCACGACCTCGACGACGGAGTGGCTGCAGGTCCACCCGTTCTCTTCCACGGTGGGCGTGTGCACCCGCACGTTGGCCGTGCCCTGGGGGCGGTTCTCGGCCAGACGGTAGTGCGAGAAGGCGGCCCCGAAGATGTCGACCGGGTCGCGGTCGGTGAGGTCCTCCGGTGCGGTGTGCAGGTAGTAGCGCTGGAGGAACGCGAGCACGATGTCGTGGTCCGGGGTGCCGGCGGTGCTCTCGTCCGTCGTCCCGGTCGGTAGATACCCCCCGACCGGGCTGTTCTCAGCTACCCGGGCGGCCCTCTCGAGCAGCTCGGCCTTGGCTTCGTCCAGCTTGGTCTGCATTGTCCTCTGGCTCCTGTCGCGCGCCGTTGCGTGACGTAGAAGGAAGTACGGTCTCTTCCCCTCGGGCGTAACGCCGCGACGCGGGGTGTCCGGTCTGCTTCGACGCTATGCCGCGAGGTGAGATGAGCGGGGATATATGAGCCAATTTTGAGCTGCCCACGGGGTGTGACGCTGCTCTCTGCGACGCCCGGGCCCAGGGTGCACTTGGCGTCCCGGGAGCCCTTACGCCCCCCTCCCGCCCGCGAAGACCAGCGACCGCCGCCCGGTCACGGATGTGGTCCGTGCTCTCCGGGCGCAGGGCAGGGGCTCCAGTGCCCCCGCGAGCTATCGCGCTGATCACGCCACCAAGGCTATCGCTCCTTACAGGGGGGTCGTCATGAGCCGTATGTGTACAAAACCGGGGGTGGAACTTTGACGTTCTGCACAGGGGCAAAGGGGGCGGGCAGGGCGTAACTGGCGGGGTGGGGTGGCGAGGGAGAGGCTGGGAGAAAGTACCGAGCGGACAATCAGGGCAAGGGACGAGGCGGAAGCAGGCCATCCGGAGGCACCCCGTGTCCGAAAACAGCGGTGAACCGGGGCCTCGGCCGATGCGTACGGGGAGGGCGGCGGGGACAACGGACGACTCTGCGGCAGGCGTGGCCCCGTCGCACGCGCGGCCACTCCGGGGAGGCATCCCGTCGTGCCGGACTGCGCAAACGCCCCGCCCCAGCCGCAACGCCGGGCACCCGGCAAACTCCGGCAACCGGAACCCGCCCTCCCGGCATCCCACAACCGCACGCCCCCTTGGCAATCCCCCCACCCCCGGGCAGATTCCCCGGTAGGCCGGCCCCGACGGAGCCGCAGACCACGGCCAAAGAAGAGGAGCGCACCCGACATGACAGCGAAGATCCTCATCGTCACCGGCGACGCCGCGGAGTCCCTGGAGGTCCTCTACCCCTACCAACGCCTCCGCGAAGAGGGCTACGACGTCCACATAGCGGCCCCCGCCCGCAAAAAGCTCCAGTTCGTCGTCCACGACTTCGAACCCGGCTTCGACACCTACACCGAGAAACCCGGCTACACCTGGCCCGCCGACCTCGCCTTCTCCGAGGTCGACCCCGGCGACTACGCCGCCATCGTCATCCCCGGCGGCCGCGCCCCCGAGTACCTCCGCAACGACCCCGAACTCCGCAAGATCCTCAAGTCGTTCTTCGACGCCGACAAACCGGTCGCCCAGATCTGCCACGGCCCCCTGCTCACCGCCGCGACCGACAGCCTCCGCGGCCGCCGCGTCACGGCGTACCCCGCCCTCGAACTGGACATGCAGGCCGCCGGCGCCACCTTCAAGGACGCCGAGGCAGTGGTCGACGGCACCCTGGTCTCCTCCCGCGCCTGGCCGGACCACTCGGCGTGGATGCGGGAGTTCCTGACGGTACTGAGGGCGAAAGCACCGGCGACGTAACCCATCGGCACCACAATCCGCACCACCGATCAGCACCACCGATCAGCACCACGGATCAGCACCACCGGTCGGCACCGCCGCCTCAGCTCCGACGCCGGGCCCAACGAAACTCCGCCCAGCGCCGCAGACCTCCTACGCCGCCAACCTCCTACGCCGCCAACCGCTCCGCCTCCGCGACCGCCTCCCCCAACGTGTCCACCACCGGCACCCCCACTTCCTCGAGACTCGCCCGGCTGTGCGACCCCCCGGTGTAGAGCACGGCCCGCGCCCCCACATGCAGCGCCGCCACCGCATCGTCGGCGGCGTCCCCGATCACCACCGTGCGCGCGGGATCCACGCTCACCAGCGCCTCGACGTGCCGCACCATGTGCTCGGCCTTGCTGCCCCCGGACGGCCCGGTCCGCCCGTCGACGCGTATGAAGTGCTGCTCGATCCCGAACCCGCGTACCAGCGGGACCAGTTCGTCATGCCCGTACATGCTGAGGATCGACTGGCTGCGCCCCGACGACCTCCACTCCACGAGCAGCTCCGCCACGCCCTCGGTGAGCCCGCACCTCACCCGGTGTTCGGCGTAGTACCGGTGGAAGGTCTCGTCCATGACCTCCCACTCGGCCTCGGTCGGCAGCCGCCCCAGCAGCCGCTCGTAGAACTTCGGCACCGGCACGCAGTACAGCGTCCGGTACTGCTCCAAGGTGATCGGTTCCAGCCCCAGTTCGGCGAACGCCGCGTTCGTCGCCCCGATGATCGCGTCAGTGTCATGGAACAGCGTCCCGTTCCAGTCCCAGACGATGTGCGCCCCTACCTGCTTCCCCATGCCAAAAACCGTACCCGCCACCACTGACAATCAAGAGAACACCAGGTCAACGAGCATTCGAGCCCATCCAGCGCCGACGCCCAGCGGCAACGCCCAGCACCAGGGCGCCCTGCGTCCCCGCCGACGCCCGGCACCGAGATCCGCACCGCGCCGAGGCCTCAGTCCCCCAGCCCGACCAGGTTCGGAATCTCCTGAGTGGCGTACCACAGCAGCTCGTGGTCCTCCGCCCCGTCCACCACGAACTGCGCGTCGTCGTCCCCGTCGTCCGCCGCCGCAAGCGCCTCCGCCGCCGCCGAGACGTCGGCCTCCGCATCGCCCGAGTCGACATGCACCGAGGCCGCCTTGGCCAACGGCACACTCCCGGCGATCCGCACCTCGCCCAGCGCGGACGGATCGAGCCCCCGGTCGGGGTCGGCGACGGCCGTCCCGTCGGGCACGTCCACGGCGACCACGACCCGCCGGCGCACCGCCCCGGCGTCCGCCGCCAGCAACCGCAGCGAGGCCAGCGCGGCCCGGTTCAGCGCCGCGTACTCCAGCTCCTCGATGTCGTCGGAGAGGTACCACTCGCGCAACCCGGGCGTGACCGCGTACGCGACGAGCGGCCCGGTCCCCAACTCGCCCGTCTTGTACGCCTCGGTGAGACCGGGGAGGGTCAGGGGGACGTAGACGCGCATGGCTGACCGCTTTCGTACTCGTGAGGCTCCGCAAGGACCCGGAAGGGCGGAACCCGACCTCCCGGAAGGCCTTCAGGATACGTGCGGGTGTCCCCTTTCGAGTCCCCGTCACCGCCTCGCCGGGCGTCCACTCCGGTCCGGAAACTCACCCGGTGCAGCCCCGCCATCACGGCGTTCCACACCTCGCGATCACCCAGATAAGTGAAGTTTCCAGCCGCCCGATCCGGACTCGCACTTCCTTGCCGTCGGCGCCCAGGACCCCGTACAAGATCACCGACCGCGAAGTTACCGCCCGGTATCACCCGGGCCCACCGAACGGGGATCCCATGAACAAGGTCATGACCAGGACCCAGCACCGCCCCGGCGCCCGCCCACCGAGCCGCCGCGACACCCGCCGCCCCGGCAGCACCCCACCCCGCGTCCCGAGCGGCGGCGCGCCCCGCACGGCATCACCCGACGGCCGCCCACCCGGATCCCCGGGCGCGACGGGCCCCAACGCCCACACCGGGCCCAGGGACACCCGTCCACCGTCCACGTCCGCCCCGCGAGCCTGGGCGAGGGTGAGCGCAGGCAGCACCCCGCAAGCGCCGGACCGCGCGACCCACCCCACCCCAGCCGCAGCGCAAGCCACGATGCCTGCCCCGCCGATCGTCCCGCCGCAGTCCCCTCCCGGGCATCTGCCACAGATCCCCCAACCCCGCCCCACGGACGTCTTCGCCGACCGCCTGCTCCTGGTCCTGAGCGGCCAGCGCCCCGTCCACTCGATGCTCCGCCACACCGCGGGCCGTGCCTACGACGAACTCGCCTGGCTCGCTGACCGCAGTCCACTGCGCGCCCGCGGCACCCGCCCCGAGGTCCGCGACATCGGCTACTTCGAACCCCGCCCGGGGGCCATCGAGGCCTTCGCCCGCATCGGCGCCGGCGAGCAGCTGCGCGCCATGGCCTTCCGTCTGGAACGGGGCGGTGACCTCCGCTGGCGCTGCACGGCCGTGGAACTGGGCGGCCCGCGCAGGCCAGGCACAGACGAGGACTGACCACCACACGGCTCATCCACGGCCGAAGGGCCGGGCTCCCAAGGAGACCCGGCCCTTCCGTGCAATCACTACGGCACCTCGAGCACCGTCAACGCGGTCACCGCCTGCCTGGGCGGCGCACGCTCCTCGCGCCGCCCCTGACCGGCGCTACTTCTTGCGGCGCCGGCCGCCACGCGACTGCTTGCGGCGCTCCGCGCGCGTGAGGCCGTCGGCCTCGGACCGCACCGGCTCGTCGCCGTTGTCGAAGTCGCCCTCGACGATGTCGCCCTCACCGTCGACCTTGGGCGCGGTGAAGTGGAGCCGGTCCGGGCGGCGCGGAGCCTCGAGCCCCTTGGCGCGGATCTCGGGGCGCGCGCCCGCCTGCGCCGGCACCGCGTCCTTCTTCTCGAGGTCGGCCACCGGCTTGGCGTCCTCGACCGGGACCTCCTCGACCTGCTGCTCGACCTGGACCTCCAGGTTGAACAGGTAGCCGACGGACTCCTCCTTGATGCCGTCCATCATCGCGGTGAACATGTCGAAGCCCTCGCGCTGGTACTCGACCAGCGGGTCCTTCTGCGCCATCGCGCGCAGGCCGATGCCCTCCTGGAGATAGTCCATCTCGTAGAGGTGCTCACGCCACTTGCGGTCCAGGACCGACAGCACGACCCGGCGCTCCAGCTCGCGCATGATCTCGGAGCCGAGCTGCGCCTCGCGCTGCTCGTACTGCTCGTGGATGTCGTCCTTGATGGACTCCGCGATGAACTCGGCGGTGAGACCGGCCCGGTCGCCGGCCGCCTCCTCCAGCTCCTCGATGGTGACCTTCACCGGGTAGAGCTGCTTGAAGGCGCCCCACAGCCGGTCCAGGTCCCACTCCTCGGCGAAGCCCTCGGCGGTCTCCGCGGAGACATACGCGTCGATCGTGTCGTCCATGAAGTGCTGCACCTGCTCGTGCAGGTCCTCGCCCTCCAGGACGCGGCGCCGCTCGCCGTAGATGACCTCACGCTGGCGGTTGAGGACCTCGTCGTACTTCAGGACGTTCTTACGGGTCTCGAAGTTCTGCTGCTCGACCTGCGACTGGGCGGACGCGATCGCGCGCGTGACCATCTTGTTCTCGATCGGCACGTCGTCGGGGACGTTCGCCATCGACATGACGCGCTCGACCATCTGGGCCTTGAAGAGCCGCATCAGGTCGTCGCCCAGGGACAGGTAGAAGCGGGACTCGCCCGGGTCGCCCTGACGGCCGGAACGACCGCGCAGCTGGTTGTCGATACGCCGCGACTCGTGCCGCTCGGTGCCCAGCACATACAGGCCGCCGAGCGCCTCGACCTCTTCCTTCTCGGCCTTGACGGCCGCCTCGGCCCGCTCCAGGGCGGCGGGCAGGGCGTGGGCCCACTCCTCGATGTGCTCCTCGGGGTCGAGGCCGCGCTGGCGCAGCTCCGCCTCGGCGAGGTCCTCGGGGTTGCCGCCGAGCTTGATGTCGGTACCACGGCCGGCCATGTTGGTCGCCACGGTCACGGCGCCCTTGCGGCCGGCCTGGGCGACGATGATCGCCTCCCGGTCGTGCTGCTTGGCGTTCAGCACCTCGTGCTGGACGCCACGCTTGGACAGCTGCTGCGACAGGTACTCGGACTTCTCGACCGACGTCGTACCGACGAGGATCGGCTGGCCCTTCTCGTGCTTCTCGACGATGTCGTCGACGACCGCCTCGAACTTCGCGACCTCGGTGCGGTAGATCAGGTCCGACTGGTCCTTGCGGATCATCGGCCTGTTCGTCGGGATCGGGACCACGCCGAGCTTGTAGATCTGGTGGAACTCGGCGGCCTCGGTCATCGCCGTACCGGTCATGCCCGACAGGCCGGGCAGTTCCTTGCCGTCGTGGTCGTGGCGCTTGTACAGGCGGAAGAAGTTCTGGAGGGTGATCGTGGCGAGCGTCTGGTTCTCGTCCTTGATCGGCACGGCTTCCTTGGCCTCGATGGCCTGGTGCATGCCCTCGTTGTAGCGGCGGCCGGCGAGGATACGGCCGGTGTGCTCGTCGACGATCATGACCTCGTCGTCGATGACGACGTAGTCCTTGTCCTTCTTGAAGAGCTCCTTGGCCTTGATGGCGTTGTTCAGGTAGCCCACCAGCGGCGTGTTCACCGACTCGTAGAGGTTGTCGATGCCCAGCCAGTCCTCGACCTTGGAGACACCGGACTCGTGGATGGCGACCGTGCGCTTCTTCTCGTCGACGTCGTAGTCGCCGGTCTCCTCCAGGCCCTTGAGCGGGTTGCCGGGCTCGCCGCGCTTGAGGCGCGTGACCAGCTTGGCGAAGTCGCCGTACCACTTGGTGGCCTGGTCGGCCGGGCCGGAGATGATCAGCGGCGTACGGGCCTCGTCGACGAGGATGGAGTCGACCTCGTCGACGATGGCGAAGTTGTGGCCGCGCTGGACGAGTTCGTCCTTGGACCACGCCATGTTGTCGCGCAGGTAGTCGAAGCCGAACTCGTTGTTCGTGCCGTAGGTGATGTCGCACGCGTACTGCTCGCGGCGCTGGGCCGGCGTCATGTTGGCGAGGATGCAGCCGACATTCAGGCCCAGGAACTTGTGGACGCGGCCCATCATCTCGGAGTCGCGCTCGGCCAGGTAGTCGTTGACCGTGATGAGGTGAACGCCTTCTCCGGAAAGGGCGTTCAGATACGCGGGCAGCGTGCCGACCAGGGTCTTGCCCTCACCGGTCTTCATCTCGGCCACGTAGCCGAGGTGGAGGGCAGCGCCACCCATGATCTGGACGTCGTAGTGACGCTGTCCGAGGACGCGCTTGGCGGCCTCGCGAACGGTGGCGAAGGCCTCGGGCAGCAGGTCGTCCAGGCTCTCACCGTCGGCGTAGCGCTGCTTGTACTCATCGGTGAGGGCCCGCAGCTCGGCGTCGGAGAGGTCGACGAAGTCCTCTTCGATGGAGTTGACCTGGTCCGCGATGCGGTGCAGCTTGCGCAGGATCTTGCCTTCGCCTGCACGCATGATCTTCGAGAGGACGGACACGGGGGTTGGTCTCCTTGCCGGTCGGGCCTGGGACGGTCGGTTTCCTTTTGACTTGTCTGAGCAACGGCCATCGTATGCGAGGACCCCGCCACGCCGGGAGCCTGCCGGGGACGCCGACGATCCGCTGCTTCAAATCTCCCTCAAAGGGGACAACGGCCGGGGGTCGCGGATGGTGCCGCGTTCCGCCAACGAATTGCGCGAAACGCGATCAGGCGCTCACCCACCGCATGGTTCACGCGGTGCATGCGGCGCACGGGGAATGGCGTTCGCGGCGGCCCCCGACCAGAATCGGCCGATGGAACCCGTCACGCTCACCACGGACCGCCTCCTCATGCGCACGGTCGGCCCTTCGGACACCGACGCCGTGTACGAGGCCGTCCAGGACCCCGACATCCTGCGCTGGACCACGATCCCCTCCCCCTACCTGTACGAACACGCCCACAGCTTCACGCACAAACTGGCACCGGAGGGCTGGAACAGCGGTTCGATGTTCACGTGGGGCCTCTTCCTCCCCGAAGGGGAGGACCTGGTGGGCATGCTCGGCCTCACGATGCGTTCCATGAGCGATGCCGAGATCGGTTTCTGGGCCACGAA
Source organism: Streptomyces sp. NPDC051243 (assembly GCF_044455405.1). Classification (NCBI taxonomy): domain Bacteria; kingdom Bacillati; phylum Actinomycetota; class Actinomycetes; order Kitasatosporales; family Streptomycetaceae; genus Streptomyces; species Streptomyces sp. NPDC051243. The sequence continues at coordinate 105,399 of NZ_JBITES010000026.1, forward strand.
GGAACACCGCGGCAACGGCTACGTCACCCAGGCCGTCCTGGCCGCTTCCCGCTGGGCCTTCGTCCATATGTCGATCGACCGCGTCGAATGGCGCGCGGAGGTAGGCAACGCCCCCTCCCGCGCGGTGGCGGAACGCACCGGCTTCACCATCGAGGGCACCCTCCGCTCCGCCATCGTCCACCAGGGCGTACGCCGGGACTGCTGGGTGGGCTCCCTGCTCCCCTCAGACCTGAGCCTCCCCTCGACGGCCCCGTACCTACCCGCCCCACCACGAGCGCACAGCCCCAACCACCCCTGACCGAGGCGCTTTCCCCCCGTCGGGCAGCGCCCCTTCAGGACGGGACAGGATGGGACGGGTGGGGGCGGCGGGGGCGAAACCCCAAACGCCCACCCCCACCCCTACCGCCCCCTCCCCCAAATCCCCAGCTCATCCCCCATTGTCAGTGCCACCCCCTATCGTCCGACCCATGACGACCCCGCGCCCCATCACCGACCTCTCGGCAGCCGAAGCCCGCCGCATCGCCCTCAAAGCCCAGGGCTTCCTCGGCACCCCCAACCGCAGGTCCGGTGTCCGCGGCATACTCCGTCACCTCGGCGCGATCCAACTCGACACCATCTCTGTCCTGGCCCGCTCCCACGAACTGATCCCGTACGCCCGCCTGGGCGCGGTAGGCCGCAAGACGGTCGAGCAGGCGTACTGGACGACAGCCCCCAAGACTGCGCCTCCCACCCCGCACGCCTTCGAGTACTGGTCCCACGCCGCCTGCATCCTCCCCGTGGAGGAGTGGCCCCACTTCGCCTTCCGCCGCCGCGCCTACCGCAACCGCCCCCACTGGAACCACGAACTTCCCGACGGCGCCTACGACCAGGTGATCAAACAGCTCCGCTCCGACGGCCCCCTCACCGCGACCGAACTGGGCGGCGCGAAGAGGACCAGCGAGTGGTGGGACTGGTCCGGCGCGAAGGTCGCCGTCGAACGCGCCCTCATGTACGGCGAGGTGGTCTGCGTCGAGCGCCGCGGCTGGAAGCGCGTCTACGACCTCGCCGAGCGCGCCATCCCGGCCGCACTGCTGCACGACGAGCTGGACGACACCGAGTGCCTGCGCCGCCTGGTCCGCCTCGCCGGCCAGTCCCTCGGCGTCGGCACCCGAGCGGACATCGCCGACTACCACCGCCTCAAGGGCGACCAGGTGGACGCGGTGATCGCCGACTCGGGCCTGGTCCCGGTGTCCGTGGAGGGCTGGGGCAAGCCGGCCTGGGCCGACCCCGCGGCCCTGGAAACACCCCCGCGCGGCCGCCACCGGACGACGCTCCTGTCCCCGTTCGACTCCCTCATCTGGGAACGCGCGCGCACGGAGCGGATCTTCGGCTTCACCCATCGACTGGAGGCCTACGTCCCCAAGCAGAAGCGGGTCTACGGCTACTTCGCGATGCCCGTCCTGGCCGGCGGCCGGCTCGTCGGCCGCGTGGACCCGGCCCGCGACGGCCGAACCCTGGTCGCCAAGCAGGTCACCCTGGACGGACCCAAGGCGGTCCCCGCGGTCGCCCAGGCCCTGGCCGAGGCGGCGAGCTGGGTGGACTGCACGGACGTAAGGGTGGAGCGGGTGGACGCACCCGACCTGCGCGAGCCGCTCGCCAAGGAACTCACTCGCATCATGGCGTGATCCTCAGTGCCCTCGAAGCAAACCTCTCGGCCCACCCGGTATCAGCGAATCTCGAGGATCTTCTCCCGCATCGCGTACACCACGGCCTCCATCCTGGAGTGCAGCTGCAGCTTCTCCAGGATGTTGCGCACATGGTTCTTCACGGTGTTCTCGGAGATGAACAACTCCTTGGCGATGTCGCGGTTGTTCATCCCGGTGGCGACGAGCTTGAGGACCTCCAGCTCGCGGTCCGTCAGCCGCGGCGCGGGCACGAGGCGCCGCTCGTCCGTGCGCTGGATCATCGACTTGAACTCGGTGAGCAGCTTCGACGCCATGGACGGGCTGATCTGCGACTGCCCGTCCGCCACCGCGCGGATGGCGGTGGCCACCTCGTCCGTGGAGATCTCCTTGAGGAGATAACCGGTCGCGCCGGCCTTGATCGCGTCGTAGAGGTCGGCCTCCTCGTCGCTGATCGTCAGCATGACGATCTTCGCGCTGGGGGCCACCTCCTTGATGGAGGTGCAGGCCTCGATCCCGCCACGCCTGGGCATGCGGACGTCCATCAGGACGATGTCCGGCAGCAGGTCCGCGGCCTTGTCGACGGCCTCCGCGCCGTCGCCCGCCTCCCCCACGACCTGGATGTCCTCCTCGGCCGCGAGCACGATCTCCAGTCCACGGCGGAAGAGGGCATGGTCGTCCACGACGAGGACTCTGATCGGCTCCTTGCGTGGAGAGCCCTCGTTCGGGCCCATGCCAACGACGTCGCCGTCGGCATCCTCGTCCCGCATCGGTCCGAAGCTGTCCGCCATCGTTCCTCCCCCTGAAGGCTGTGGCTGGTCCTGTGCCATCGCCAACCCAAGGCAGCGGCCCACCGGTTGGGCCGGTGCGGCCATGATTTCATGCCCGTCCGACACTACGGTGACGAGCGGGGCGCGAAGTGGTCGCACACCGGTGCCCCTGGGGGCGCACACGCGCTCCAGGGGCACCGGCTCAGCTGTCAGCCGGACGGTCAGCCGCCCAGCGTGCCACCTGCCGCGGGAGCCTGCGCCTGGGTGACCATCGGGTCCGTGCTGAGGTGGATGACGCCGTAGTCGTAGGCATGCCGCCGGTAGACGACACTCGGTTCCTTGGTCTCGGAGTCGACGAACAGGTAGAAGTCGTGCCCGACCAGCTCCATCTCGTAGAGGGCCTGGTCGAGGGTCATCGGGGAGGCGACGTGCGTCTTCTCGCGGACGACGAGGGGGCCTTCGCCCTTCACTTCCAGCGAGCCGATCTTCTTGGTGGGAATGCCGTCCGGTTCTTCCGTCTGGAAGCTGTGGCCGTTCCCGTTGAGCGTCGCCGCGCCCGGAACGTGGTCGGGGACCTCGGCCGCCGTGAGTCGGCGTGCGCCTCGGCGCGAGAAACGCTTGTCGTGCTGCTTGCGCAGCCGGGCATCCAGCTTCTCCGCCGCCAGGTCGAGTGCCGCGTACGGATCGCTGGCCGCTGCCTCCGCCCGGATCACCGGACCGCGGGAGCGGAGCGTGATCTCCACTCGATCACTGCGGTCGGCCTGTCGGGGGTTGGGCTCCTTGGACACCTCGACGTCGAGGCTGATCACCTTGGCGTCGAGCCTCTGGATTTTCTCCAGCTTCAGCTTCTCGGCCACGTGCTTGCGGAACCGCTCGGGCACCTCGGTCTTGCGGCCCTTGACGACGATGTCCACGCAGAACTCCGTTCCCGGATCGCTCCGCTCCATCGGCGGAGCATCTCCCTTTTGCACCAGGCTCCGGTGAACCCCGGAACCTCGGACTCGGTGACGTCCACCTCCTCCTCCCCCATGGGCAAGATCTCCACCCCATGGCCGCGAGTCATTTGTGCAAAACCCGCGGCACGGCATTCGGATATGACGGGGATGGCCTGCGCCTTTCCCGTACAACCGAACATATCTCGCCCGGACGGATGTCGTCACCCTCTACTGAGGCGTACCTCCGTTCAGGTGAATAGGCCCTCTCGTAACCTGCAACGATGCAAGTTCGCGGTCAGTTCCGGTTTATTTCGAAAGAATCCGGTGTCGCAGCGACCACGGCCGCGCAGATCGGGTCGCCGACCTGTCCTGCACCCATGATTCCCGGCATCTCACGCGCTCGCCGCACCACGCCCTCCGTAGATCCAGCTGTCCGTTCCCCTGTGCTTTCCCGACTTCCCGTCGCGTACACAGCGGTTGTGCCGTCGCCACATGCACCGAACTCCTCGGTCACCCATCCATACGCGTCCACCTCCTCAAACGTTCTGCCGTATGCGCTCCCTCCCTCCGCCAGGGCCGCCCGCACGGCACGCGCCGCCTCCGCCAGGGACGCGCCCGTCGTCATCAGGTCGTCGACAAGCACGACGGGCCCACCCGCGAGCAGCCGGCCTCCACCAGGAGCCACCGCCAGCGCGCCCGCGAGATTGTCCAGCCGCTGACGGGAGTTGAGCCCCGACTGATCGGCCACCGCACGCCGCTGCCGCAGCACGGCGAGGACCCGCGCCGGCGTCCCGGCCCGCCGCAGCTCACCCGCGGCCGCGAGCGCGATCCGCCGCGCCGGATCATGCCCCCGTGCCCGCACCGCCCCACGCGCGGACGGAACGGGCACGAGCAGCACAGGCGCAGCAGCCCTCCCGAACCGGCCCACCCGGTCGGCCCGCACCCGAGCGCCCGGGGCCCGCGCAGCCCCCGTGGACCGCACATCCCGCGCATCCCACCCGGCCCGCCCGGTCCACGCTCCCCGCATCGAAGCCCCACAGCCACCCGCACCGGCCTCCCGAAGCCCCGCCCGCACAGCCCCCGCAAGCGCCGTGCCGAGCGGCGCAGCGAGCGCAAGAGCGCCGCGCTCCTTGTGAGCCAGCAGGGCCGCTCGCACCTCGTCCGTGTACCGGGCGGCCGCGTGCACGACCGGCAGCCCGGGCGGCTCCGGCACCGGTCGCACCCGGCTGGGCGCGGCCCCGCTCAGAACGGCACGGCACTCCGGGCAGAGCACCGTGCGAGACCTTCCACAGCCTGCGCACTCGGCCGGCAGCACCAGGTCGGTGAGGTCCTGCCACCACCCCCGCATGCCCACCACTGTGCCAACGCCCGAGCGGACCGGCCACCCCTGTGGATAACTCCCTGTGGAAAACTCCAGCCGCCCCGCAGAGGCCGCTTCGGCCCCACAGTCACGCTGACTGATCCCAGTCCCCGACCACGCCGTATCCCCCACACAGCCACGCCTCACTCCCGCGGAGCTACACAGAACGGGAGCCCCGCCCCACAACGAAGCGACCGCCCCCAACCGGAGTACCCTCCGGCCAGCAGCGGCCGCCAACTCACCGTCCAGGAGCCTCAACGGCCCGTCCCGACCCGGCCCCGACGCAACGTCACCCCGGATAGACCGGCGCGGTCCCGTCCGTCACCACCTTCTGCCACGGCATCCCGGACGGCAGCCGTACGATCCCGTCCTCCGAGTAGCCGACCAGCGGCAGCCGGGCGTCCTCGGACGCGGTGATCTCCTTGACGCCGGTGAGGGCCGCGGGCACCGGCCCCTCCGGCGTCGAGCCGTCGACCTGGACGTACCGCATGGTCTGGACGCCGCCCTTCTCCCGCCCGACCACCACGAGCCGACTGTCCCCGGCCCACGACATGGCGGTGACCTCCTCCAACTCCGGGGTGGCGGAACGCAGTTCGTGCACGGACACTGCCGCCGGCTCCCCGTCCTCGCCGTCCGCACCGCGTTGGATCCGCCCGATGAGCAGCGACGACTGGTCGCCGTCCTTCACGACGAGCGCGATCCGCACACCGTCGGCAGCCACCCGCACGGACTCGATGCGCCCCTCCAGGCCCGGCGGCGTCTTGACCACCAGGGGATCGTCCACGCCCTCCTCCAGCAGGAGGAGCCGGGGGTTGTCGGGATCCCGGTCGGCCACCCACAGGTCGCCCTGGGCGTCCCAGCTCGGCGTCGACAACCGCTCCTCGGGCGTCCCGCCCTCGCTGGTCAGCTCCGGGTCCCCGAGCGGGCCGCCCGACACCAGCGCTCCGACGTACAGCTCCTTGCCGTCGAGGCCGACCCCTGCCGCCATGTCCTCGTCACGAGACACCGCCACCGACCCCAGCTGCTTCTCGCCCTCCCCGAGGGCGCCCGGCACGGGATCGGGATGCGTGTCGTTGGTGTCTGCCGCCAGCCGTACGAGACGGTGCTTGGCGTCGAGGAAGTACAGGTAATCGGCACGTTCGACCGACCCGCGCGTGGCGACAGCCTCCGCCTGGTCCTCCCTGAGCGTGCAGAGGCTGTTGCCACCCGCCGTCAGCTCGACCTTCGCCACCGTGGGCGTGAGGTTCTGCAGGGTGAACAGGAGTTGCGCCGCCATCTCGTTGCACTTGGCCAGCCCGACCCCGGCCGCCTTGTCGTTCAGCGGCACGATCAGCTCGTTCTGGTCGTCGGGCGTCAGCGAGTCGCCGTCCTTCCTGAGCGCCGTACCGGTGGGGAAGCTCGACCTGACCACCGGGTCGAGCCAGCTGGTGGGTCCCCTGAGCAGGGAGCGCACCATCTCCGTCATGGGGTCCACGTTCCTGCGCACGTACACGGGATCAGCGACGGCCGCCGTGTGCGGGGACCTCCCGAGCGTGGTGTTCGTGGCGAAGTAGTACTTGTCGACGGACATGTAGTTGCGCTGGAAGTCCGACCTGCCCATGACGACACCGCGCGGCGGCACGTCGATGCGCCACTGCTTGGTCTTCTTGTCCTGGGTGAGGTGCATCGTCTCCCGGTAGTCCCCGTCTGCGGGCGAGTACGACTGCTGCGCGTCGACCGTGGCGACCCTGGTGCCCGTCAGCGTGTACGAGAGGCTGTCGGTCTCCTCCCGGCCTCCCACCCGGTCAGGATCGACGCCCGGTCCGTCGGCGAGCACCGTGGTGGACTGCAAGGGCCGCCACCTCTCCGAGGCCTCCTTGGTCAGGTACTTGCGCGCTATCTCGTAGTCCGGATCGTCACTGGTCAGCGCCTCCAGGAAGCCCGACACGATCTCCGAGGACGAAGCGTCCTCGTGCGGCGGCATGGCGAAGACCCGCACCTGGGTGTCCTGGCGCGGCGTGGACTCGACGCCACGCAGATCGCCGCTGTCGGGCATGGAGGCGCACCCGGCCAGCAGTACGGCGCCACAGGCGGCGTACGCCACCACGCGCCCCCGCGTGCGCCGGGCGCCCCCCTCGCGCTCAGCGCCCACGAGATGCCTCCCCATGCTTGCTCGACTTCTCGGCCTGCCCGGCTTCCTCAGCCGGCGGCTCTTCCGCACCGGGTGCGTCGTCCTGTCGGCGCGCACTCGACGCGGGCCTGGGCACCACGCGCGCGCCGTTGCCGGGCAGCGCCGTCGGATCGGCCTTCGGGACCGCCGTGCCCGGCCTCGGCGGGATCGGGTCCCTCGACGGCATCGGCGTCATCTGGTCACCACTGGGCTGCGCCGGCACGGTCGCGGCCTTCTCACCGCCGCCGCGCGGCAGACCGGCGTCATTGAGTCCGCGATTGCGGCGCGAGTCCTTGGGCTCCAGGGGTATCGGCGATCCCCGCAGCGGCTCGTCCGCGGTCCGCGGCAACGTCAGCCGGAACTGCGACCCGCCACCCGGCTCGCCCCACGCCTGCAGCCAGCCGCCGTGCAGCCGCGCGTCCTCCAGCGCGATGGACAGCCCCAGCCCCGTCCCGCCCGTGGTACGCGCGCGTGCCGGGTCGGCCCGCCAGAAGCGGCTGAAGACACGGGTCGCCTCACCTGGCTTGAGCCCGACGCCGTAGTCACGAACCGCGACCGCGACCGCCCCGCCCGCCGCAGCGAGCTTGACGACGACGTCCCTGCCCTCGCCGTGTTCGACGGCGTTGACGACGAGGTTGCGCAGCACCCGCTCGACGCGCCGGGCATCGGCCTCGGCGACGATCGGCTGCTGGTCGCCGACGATCCGTATCCGGGTGCCCTTGCGCTCGGCGAGCGGCTCCGCCCCGGTGACGACACGCCGTACGACCTCCCTGAGGTCGATCGGCTCGGCCTCCAGCGCCGCCGCCCCCGCGTCGAACCGGCTGATCTCCAGCAGGTCGGCGAGCAGCGACTCGAACCGGTCCAACTGGTCGGTGAGGAGCTCCGCCGACCGCGCGGTCACCGGATCGAAGTCCTCCCGCGCCTCGTGGATGACGTCGGCAGCCATGCGTACGGTCGTCAGCGGCGTCCGCAGTTCGTGCGAGACGTCGGAGACGAACCGCCGCTGCATCCGCGACAGGTCCTCCAACTGCTGGATCTTCAGCTGCAGGTTCTGCGCCATCTTGTTGAAGGCCTCACCGAGCCGCGCGATGTCGTCCTCGCCGGTGACCTTCATCCGCTCCTGCAGACGCCCGGCCGACAGCCGTTCAGCGATCCCGGCCGCCATCCGCACGGGCGTGACGACCTGGCGCACCACGAGCCAGGCGATGGCTCCGAGCAGTACGACGACGAAGAGCCCGGCCGTGGCGAGCGTCCCCTTGACCAGGCTCAACGACTTCTCCTCCTGGCTGAGCGGGAAGAGGTAGTAGAGCTGGTACGGGTCGCCGTTGGGGTCGTTGACCTGCTTGCCGATGACCAGGGCCGGCTGGGAGTCCTTGCGGGCGGTGGGCTGGTAGACGACGCGGGTGTAGCTCTGGAACGCCCCCGTGGCACTGTCGATCCGGTCGCGCAGGGCCTCGGGCACACTCGCGGTCGGATCCACACCGCCGGAGGCACGCCGCCCGCGCCCACCGGTGTCGCTTCCCGTGGAGGCCGGAAGCGTGACCACCTCGAAGGCGCCCTGCCCGCCGCTGGAGAGCGAGGAGACGAGGTCGCTCATCCACTGGATGACGTTCTGGTCGGAACGCTCGTCGACCGTCGCACCGTCGTCGGCGGTCCCGGCCGCCGCCTCGTCCGCCCGCTGCTTGGCCGCCGCGAACCCGCCCGTGGCCTGGCTCTGCGAAGCCTTCACCTTGGCGTCGAGCAGCCCGTTGCGCACCTGCCCGATGACCACGAAGCCCAGCAGCAGAACAACACCGAGCGACATCAGCAGGGTCGTGACGACGACCTTCAGCTGGATGTTGCGCCGCCACAGCCGCATGACCGGCAGCAGCGGCCGACGCACCCAGCGCAGCAGCAGGCGCAGGACCGGGCTGCCCTGGACTCCGCCCTGAAGCAGCCCGCCCTCCAGGATCCGAGCCCAACGGGAGCCCGCCGACTTCCGGCCGACAGGCCGCTCCGGACGGGCCCCGGTCCGACCGGGGGCCGAAGCGGCACTGTCCCCGGTCATGTCAGCTCGGCCCTGCCTTGTAGCCGACGCCACGGACCGTCACCACGATCTCCGGACGCTCCGGGTCCTTCTCGACCTTGGAACGCAGCCGCTGCACATGCACGTTGACCAGTCGGGTGTCAGCCGCGTGCCGGTAGCCCCACACCTGCTCGAGGAGGACCTCACGCGTGAACACCTGCCACGGCTTACGGGCCAGCGCGACCAGCAGGTCGAACTCCAGCGGCGTCAGCGCGATCGACTGCCCGTCCCGCTTCACGGAGTGCCCGGCCACGTCGATCACGAGGTCACCGATGGCCAACTGCTCCGGCGCCGGCTCCTCCGACCTCCTCAGCCGCGCCCGGATACGCGCGACGAGCTCCTTCGGCTTGAACGGCTTCACGATGTAGTCGTCGGCGCCGGACTCCAGTCCGACCACCACGTCCACCGTGTCGCTCTTGGCCGTGAGCATCACGATCGGCACCCCGGACTCCGCCCTGATCAGACGGCACACCTCGATACCGTCCCGCCCGGGCAGCATCAGGTCCAGCAGCACCAGATCGGGTTTGGTCTCCCGGAATGCGGCAAGCGCCTTGTCGCCGTCGGCTACGAAAGACGGCTCAAAACCTTCACCACGCAGCACGATGCCGAGCATCTCGGCCAGTGCGGTGTCGTCGTCGACGACAAGGACTCGTCCCTTCATGAATGCCATCATCCCATTCTCATAACAGTGGCGAAGGCAGTGGTGAGATAGGTCACCGGCCAGTGACCTTAGTCGTACGTGGTCGCCACTGTCTGCCCTTGCCGCGATCACACCGCGTTACCTTTTCAGGGGGTTTGCCCCGTTCCGCCCGCCGACCGTCTTCGGCCGCTGCCTCACGAGCTCTGCGTCACCGGCCGCTTCCTGCCACAGAGCTCCGCCAGCGCCTCAGCGGTCACGGGCGACACAACCCCCTCCTCCGTGACGATCGCCGTCACAAGCTCGGGCGGCGTCACATCGAACGCCGGGTTGTACGCCTGCGTCCCCAACGGCGCCACCGGGATCCCGCCACCCGGCTCCGCTCCCGCCGTCGGCACCTGCGGCGCCAGGACCTCGGTCACCTCGAACCCGGCTCGCTGCTCGACCTCGATGGACGCCCCGTCCGGCGTCTGCGGATCCACCGTCGTCAGCGGCGCCACCACAATGAACGGCACATGGTGGTACCGCGCGAGCACCGCCAGCGGATAGCTCCCCACCTTGTTCGCCACCGACCCGTCGGCCGCGATACGGTCCGCCCCGATCAGCACCGCGTCCACCTCCCCGGCGGCGAACAGCGAGCCCGCCGCGTTGTCGGTGAGCAAGGTGTACGCCATCCCGTTCCGCGCGGCCTCGTACGCCGTCAGGCGCGCCCCTTGCAGCAACGGCCGTGTCTCGTCCACCCACAACCGCCTCAGCCGCCCGGCCCGGTGCGCCTCGAGCGCCACCGCGAACGCCGTGCCCTCACCCCCGGACACCAGCGCCCCCGTGTTGCAGTGCGTCAGGACGCGATGCCCACCACCGGGCAACAGCTCGTCCAGCAGCGCCAGCCCCCGCTCGGCCATCCGCGCGCTGGCCTCGGCGTCCTCCTTGTGCAACGCCCGTGCCGCACTCAGAGCCGCGGCGGCGGCCTGCTCGCCATCCCCACTCCGCGCGAGCTCGGCCCGGTAGGCGGTTCGAGCCCTGCGCACGCCGACGCCGAGATTCACGGCCGTGGGCCGGGCGCCCGCCAGCGACTCCGCGGCGGCATCCACGTCGAAGCCACGCGCGGCGGCGAGCGCGACACCGTACGCCCCGGCGATCCCGAGCAGCGGTGCCCCCCGCACGGCGAGCGAACGGATCGCCTCCACCAGCGCGGGCGCGTCCGTACAGACCAGCTCGACCTCCTCGGCCGGCAGTCTCGTCTGGTCGAGAAGTACCAGAACGGGACCCTCGGGTGGTTCGTCCCACCGGATCGCCGGGATCCCGGTCGGCCTGCCGTCCTCGCCGGATTGCGCGTACTGATCAGCCATGCGGTCAGTCTGCCCCGTCTCCGGCGGACAATTGAAGGTGTGCAGCCCATACCGCGGCCGGTACCTCGCCGACCGCCCCATGGCACGATGGCTGCCAACCTGCCGCCGCGACCGCGGACGGGCACCGTGAAGGAGCGACGATGAACGACACTCCGGGCTGGGCCTCGCCCGGATCCGCCCCGTCCGAGGGACAGGAACCCGGCGCGTCGGGCCACGCGGGGCCCGCGGACCGTCCCGATCCCGCGCAGCAGCCGGGACCGGAGCCACAGGACGCCGGACCGAAGTGGTCCAAGGAGCAGCCGCCGGCCGGCCAATGGTCCGCCCCGACGGGGCACCAGGCTCCCGGCCAGACCCCGCCGCCCCCACCACCCGGCCCGGGCTGGGGCGCTCCCCCGCCCTCCGGCCCCACAGGTCCGGGCGGCTACGGCGGCTATGGCGGCGGCCACCCGGGCTACGGCGCCCCCGGCGGGTACGGCGCCTGGGGAAGCGGCTGGGGCGGCCCTCCGCCCGCTGCCAAGCCCGGCGTGATCCCGCTGCGTCCGCTGGGCGTCGGTGAGATCCTCGACGGCGCGGTCTCCACCATGCGCACCTACTGGCGCACGGTCCTGGGCATCTCGCTGACCGTCGCCATCGTGACGGAGATCCTCGTGATCCTCCTCCAGGGCTTCGTCCTGAACGACCTCGCCAGCACCGAAGCCCTCAACGACCCGAGCGCCACCCTCAGCGAGCTGGCTCGTGCCACACGCGACGCCCTGCTCAGCTCCAGCGTGCTCTTCCTGATCTCGGTGATCGGCGCGATCATCGCGACCGCCCTGCTGACGACGGTCACCAGCCGCGCCGTGCTCGGCAAGTCGGTGACCACCGGCGAGGCCTGGCGCGACGCACGCCCCCAGGTGCTGCGCCTCTTCGGCCTGCTCTTCCTGCTGCTGCTCATGACCTTCGGCCTGGTCTTCGCAGGTGCCCTCCCCGGCATCCTCGTGGCCGCCTCGGGCTCCGGTGACGGAGGCGCGGCACTCGCCTTCCTGGGCATCCTCGGCGGCGGCATCGTCGCGCTGTGGCTGTGGTTCCGCTTCTCCCTCGCCTCGCCCGCGCTGATGCTCGAAAAGCAGGGCATCCTGAAGTCGCTGAGCCGCTCGGCGAAGCTGGTCCGCGGCTCCTGGTGGCGCGTCTTCGGCATCCAGCTGCTCGCCACGATCATCGCCAACATCGTCGCGGCGATCGTCGTCATCCCCTTCACCTTCCTCGGCGGCGCCCTCAGCGGCGACGGCGCGACCAGCTTCCTCGAAGGCAGCACCGACTTCGGCTGGACGTTCCTCATCATCAGCGGCGTCGGCTCGGTCATCGGCTCCATGATCACTTTCCCGATCACGGCCGGCGTCACCGTCCTGCTCTACATCGACCAGCGCATCCGCCGAGAGGCCCTCGACCTCGAACTGGCCCGGGCAGCCGGCGTCCAGGGCTACGGCACCGACACCCGGGGGAGCTGAACCGGTGAGCCTGGCGGGGGGAGTTCTCACAACGCTGTCAGCGCTGCCTGACGCGGCCGTACGCGCGCTGCCGCGCACCGGCGACCTGGCCGTACTGTCGCTGTCGCGCTCCGGCGACACAGCCGTACAGTCCATGCTGGCACGCTCCGACGACGAGCCACCGCTGACGATCCCGCGCGATCCCGCGCGGGAGGCGGCCCGACGCGAGCTGTCCAAGGGCATGTACCACGAGAACGAACCCAGTTGGTTCCAGCGCGCCCTGGACGCCTTCTGGGGCTGGGTCGAGGACCTCTTCACCAGCGCCGCGACCGTGACACCCGGAGGCCCGCTCGGCCTGGTCGTCGTCATCGTGGTCGTCCTCGCGGTCGTCGGCGCCCTGTGGTGGCGCCTCGGTACCCCACGCCGCGAACCGACCTCCTCCGCCCGCCTGTTCGACGACCGCCCCCGCAGCGCCGCCGAGCATCGGGCCACCGCCGAAGCACACGCCGCCCAGGGCCACTGGAACAAGGCCGTCCAGGAACGCATGCGCGCCATCGTCCGCTCCCTCGAGGAGCGCGCCCTTCTCGACGTCCGCCCCGGCCGCACCGCGGACGAGGCCGCCGCTGAAGCCGGCCAGTCGCTTCCCTCCCACGGAGACCGGCTGCGCGCCGCGGCCCGGGAATTCGACGACGTCACATACGGCGGACGGACGGCCACCCAGCAGGCATACCAGCGCATCGCCGACCTCGACCGCGACCTGGAGAACAGCAAGCCCCAGCTTGCAAGCAGTGCCCCCAGCACGGCCCACAACGCCCGCCAGGGAGCCGCCGAATGACCACCGAGGCCACGCTCCCTGCCACCTCGGCCTCGCCCACCGCACGCCAGGTCTGGACCCGCGCGCGAGGCATCGCCCTCGCCGTCGTACTCCTGCTGGTGGCGGCCGTCGTGATCGCCACGATCCGCTCCGATGCCCGGCACGGCACCCTCGACCCGCGCTCCGCCGACCCCAAGGGCAGCCGAGCGGTCGCCGAGCTCCTCGCCGATCGCGGCGTGGACACACGCGTGGTCACCACCCTGGACGAGGCACGCACCGCGGCCGCTGAGGACACCACACTGCTGGTCGCCTCCCCTGACCTGCTGACCCACCGTCAACAGTCCCGGCTGCGCTCGGCAACCGTCGGCTCCGGCGGCCGTACCGTCCTCATCGCTCCGGGCAGCTGGTCCGTCGAACGACTCGTGCCCGGGGTCACCGCGGACCCCGCCACCAGCCTCGACTCGGAGCTCACCCCCGACTGCACCCTGCCCGCCGCACAGCGCGCGGGCACCGCCGACCTGGGCGGAGTCCGCTACACCACCACCCACCTCGACGCCGACGAGTGCTACCCCAGCGAGCGCCTGGCCACCCTGCTGCGCGTCCCGCAGCCCACCGGGGACGGCGACTCCATCGTCCTCGGCGCGCCCGACATCCTCTACAACGAACGCCTCGACGAGCAGGGCAACGCCTCCCTCGCCCTCCAACTCCTCGGCTCCCGCCCCCATCTGGTCTGGTACCTCCCCTCGCTCTCCGACACCTCCGCCGCCGACGAGGACGACGAACGCAGCTTCTTCGACCTGCTCCCCTCCGGCTGGCTCTGGGGCACCCTGCAGCTCTTCATCGCCGCAGCCCTCGCCGCCCTCTGGCGGGCACGCCGACTCGGCCCACTGGTGCCCGAAAAACTCCCCGTAGCGATCCGCGCCTCCGAAACCGTCGAAGGCCGCGCCCGCCTCTATCGCAAGGCCAACGCCCGCGACCGCGCGGCCGCCGCTCTTCGCTCCACCACCCGCACGCGCCTCGCCCCCCTCGTAGGTGTCCCCGTCTCCCAGGCACACTCGCCCGAGACCCTGCTGCCCGCTCTGTCCGCCCACCTCCGCAACCACGGAGACGGACAGGCCCTGCACACGCTCCTCTTCGGCCCGCCGCCCAGCGACGACACGGCCCTCATCGCCCTAACAGACCAACTCGACGCCCTCGAAAGAGAGGTACGCCGTCCATGATGGACCCGACCACTGACAACGCCGGGAACACCGGGGACCCGGGCACCGCCCGCGCCTCCCTGGAAGCCCTGCGCGCCGAGATCGCCAAAGCCGTGGTCGGCCAGGACCCCGCAGTAACCGGCCTCGTCGTCGCCCTCCTCTGCCGCGGCCACGTCCTCCTCGAAGGAGTCCCCGGCGTCGCCAAGACACTCCTCGTCCGCGCCCTCGCATCCGCACTCGAGCTCGACACCAAGCGGGTCCAGTTCACCCCCGACCTCATGCCGAGCGACGTGACGGGCTCACTCGTCTACGACACCCGCACCGCCGAGTTCTCCTTCCAGCCCGGCCCGGTCTTCACCAACCTGCTCCTCGCCGACGAGATCAACCGCACCCCACCGAAGACCCAGTCCTCCCTGCTGGAGGCCATGGAGGAACGCCAGGTCACGGTCGACGGCACGCCCCGCCCGCTCCCCGAGCCGTTCCTGGTCGCCGCCACCCAGAACCCGGTGGAGTACGAGGGCACCTACCCCCTCCCCGAGGCCCAGCTGGACCGTTTCCTCCTCAAGCTCACGATCCCGCTCCCCTCCCGCCAGGACGAGATCGACGTCCTCACCCGCCACGCGGAGGGGTTCAACCCCCGCGACCTGCGCGCCGCCGGCGTACGCCCCGTAGCGGGACCCGCAGACCTGGAGGCGGCACGCGCGGCCGTGGCCAAGACGACGGTCTCCCCGGAGATCACCGGCTACGTGGTCGACATCTGCCGAGCCACCCGTGAATCCCCCTCCCTCACCCTCGGAGTCTCCCCACGCGGCGCCACGGCCCTCCTCGCCACCGCCCGCGCGTGGGCCTGGCTGACGGGCCGCGACTACGTCATCCCCGACGACGTCAAGGCACTCGCCCTCCCCACCCTCCGCCACCGCGTACAACTCCGCCCCGAGGCCGAGATGGAAGGCGTCACAGCCGACTCCGTGATCAACGCGATCCTCGCCCACGTCCCCGTCCCCCGCTGATGGCATTCACCGGACGCGCCGCACTCCTGGCGGCCCTGGGCTCCCTCCCCGTGGGTATCTGGGACCCCAGCTGGACAGGCATCCTCGCGGTCAACGCCCCCTTGCTCGCGGCCTGCGCCTGCGACTTCGCCCTGGCGGCACCCGTACGCCGCCTGGGCCTGACCCGGTCCGGCGACACCTCCGTACGCCTGGGCGAGACGGCGGACATCACCCTCACGATCAGCAACCCGTCCCGCCGCCCCCTCCGCGCCCACCTCCGCGACGCATGGCCGCCGAGCAGCTGGCAGCCCGGCACCGAGGTGGCAGCCTCCCGCCACCGCGTGACGATCCCCGCCGGCGAACGCCGCCGCCTCACCACCCGCCTGAGCCCCACCCGCAGAGGCGACCGCCAGGCCGACCGCGTGACGATCCGCTCATACGGCCCCCTGGGGCTCTTCTCCCGCCAGGGCACCCACAGAGTCCCTTGGACTGTGCGCGTCCTGCCCCCCTTCACGAGCCGCAAGCACCTGCCCTCAAAGCTGGCCCGCCTACGCGAACTCGACGGCCGCACCAGCGTTCTCACCCGCGGCGAGGGCACAGAATTCGACAGCCTGCGCGAATACGTCCCCGGCGACGACACTCGCTCCATCGACTGGCGCGCTACGGCCCGACAGTCCACGGTCGCGGTACGCACCTGGCGCCCCGAGCGCGACCGCCACATCCTCCTGGTCCTGGATACCGGCCGCACCTCGGCAGGCCGCGTTGGGGACGCTCCACGCCTCGACGCCTCCATGGACGCGGCACTGCTCCTGGCCGCCCTCGCCTCACGCGCCGGCGACCGCGTGGACCTGCTCGCCTACGACCGCCGAGTACGCGCACTCGTGCAGGGCCGCACAGCCGGCGACGTCCTCCCCTCCCTGGTCAACTCGATGGCCACGCTCGAACCAGAACTGATCGAAATGGACGCCCGAGGCCTTACGGCCACAGCCCTGCGTACGGCGCCCCGCCACTCCCTGATCGTCCTGCTCACCACGCTCGACGCCGCCCCGATCGAGGAGGGCCTCCTCCCAGTCCTGCCACAGCTCACCAAGCGCCACACAGTTCTGCTGGCATCCGTGGCGGACCCCCACATCGCACGCATGGCAACCGCACGCGGGAATACAGACTCTGTGTACGAGGCCGCAGCATCCGCACAGGCCCAGACCGAGCGCCACCGCACAGCGGACCAACTCCGCCGTCACGGCGTAACGGTCGTCGATGCAACGCCGGAAGAACTCGCACCCGCACTGGCGGATGCCTATCTGGCCCTCAAAACAGCGGGACGTCTGTAACCAAGGGGAGAGTCCGCCAATAGGACTCTCCCCCATAACCCCAAATATGCGAATCCGAAACGCAGAAAGCCCCCGAACCGGTATCCCCGGCCGGGGGCTTTCTCAAAATTTGTTCGGCGGCGTCCTACTCTCCCACAGGGTCCCCCCTGCAGTACCATCGGCGCTGTAAGGCTTAGCTTCCGGGTTCGGAATGTAAC
>NZ_JBITES010000027.1:0-105733 GCF_044455405.1 Streptomyces sp. NPDC051243
CTCGTACCAGGAGCCGAACAGGGCCCGCTCGCGTTCCACCAGCAGCGGCAGCGGATCGGACGCGGTGACCAGGTCCCGCAGCGGATACCGCCCCAACACCGCGTCCACCTCGGGCGTCGACGCGGCAGCCAGCCGCCACGCGGCCGGGCGGCTCTCGTCCCGCAGCGCCTCGACGGCCGCGAGGATCACCTTCTGCCCCGTGCCCTCGGGCACTCCGGCGGCCGCACGCTCGTACAGCCTCGCGCCCTCCTCCAGCACGAGGTCCGTGTCCATCCCGGCCGGGATCTTGATCTGGGCGTGGTGCCGCCAGGTGGCGACCGGATCGCCCCAGGCCTCGACCCGGTAGGTCCAGTGGCCGGGCGCGCCGGCGGTGACGGTGGCGCCCCAGCGGTCGGTGCCCGGCGCCAGTTCACGCATCGGCGTCCAGGGGCCGGGGCGGCCGTCCGGGTCGGTCAGTACGACATTGGCGGCCACGGCGTCATGGCCCTCCCGGAACACGGTGGCCGAGATCTCGAAGGTCTCGCCGGTCACCGCCTTCGCGGGCCTGCGCCCGTGCTGGACGACCGGGCGGACGTCGAGGACGGGTATGCGCCCGACGCCGCCGGCCGGGTCGTACGCGGAGGGTCGCTCCGGTGCGGGCGGTCCGGTGTCGGCGGTGCCGGCGTGGGTGATCGGGGGCGCTTCGGTGCGGGGCGTCGGGGGTGAGGACGACTGGTGGTGCATGGCGGGCATGACCGCTCCTGTCCGCGTCAACGAGGGTGGGCGGAATGGCTGTGGGGAGGTGGGTCCTGCGGGGGGTGTTGCGGGGTGTCGCGGGGGTGTTTCCGTCGTGCGCCCGGGAGCGCACGGGTGGGGTGTACCGCTGGAGCCTTCCCACCCTATTCGGGTGGGCAATCCGGCACTTTGTTAACTACTCACGCGTATGTCTACGCACAAGACCGGCCCCGTTCCTCAGGAACGGGGCCGGTGCCCGCACTTCGCCGTGAGGAGGCCGCTACGAGCCCGGTACGTGCAGGAGTTTGTTCGGCGAACCGAGCCCACGGCCGGAGACCTTGCCGGACACGGCCTGCGCCACCAGCGCCTTGGACACCTGTGCGGGCCGCGCCTTGGGATGGCCGGCCAGATAGAGCGCGGCCACGCCCGCCGCGTGCGGCGACGCCATCGACGTACCCGAGAAGGTCGCCCGGCCGCTGTCGCTCGCGTACGACGCCGACGTGATTCCGACGCCCGGGGCGAACAGGTCCAGGGCCGAGCCGAAGTTGGAGAAGCCGGCCTTCGCGTCCCGCTTGTCGGTGGCGCCGACGGTGATGGCCTCCCCCACCGCGGCGGGGGAGTAGAGGCTCGCCGGCAGCCCGTCGTTGCCCGCCGCCACCGTGTAGGTGACGCCGGACGCGATGGAGTTGCGTACGGCGGCGTCCAGCTGCGAGTTGCGGTAGCCGCCGAGGCTGACGTTGGCGACCGCCGGCTTCTTGGCGTGCCTGGTCACCCAGTCGATGCCCGCGATGACATCGGCGGTGGTGCCGGCGCCCTCGTTGTCGAGGACCCGTACGGCGACGACCTTGGCGTTCTTGGCGACGCCGTACTGCTTCCCGGCGATCGTGCCGGCGACATGGGTGCCGTGGCCGTTGCCGTCGCTCGCGTTCTTGTCGTCGCCGACGAAGTCCCAGCCGTGGCTCGCCCGGCCGCCGAAGTCCTTGTGCGAGACGCGGATGCCGGTGTCGATCACATAGACCGTCACTCCGGCGCCGCCGGGCTCCGGCCAGGTGTAGCCGTTGTCCAGCGGCAAGTTGGCCTGATCGATGCGGTCGAGCCCCCAGGACGGCGGGTTCTTCTGGTTGTGGTCCAGGGTCACGCGGGTGTCCTGGACGACGGAGGCGACGCGGGAGTCCGCCGCGAGCCGCTTGGCTTGTCTCTCATTGGCCTGTATGGCGTAGCCGTTGAGGACCGTGCCGTAGGTGTGGCTTATTTTCGCCCCGTACTCCTCGGCGAGGCTCTTTCCCGCCGCTGACGGAGCCTTCGTTCCCCCCTTGAGTGTCACCACGTAACTGCCGCTGACGGAGCCGGGTTCTCCGGCGCCGAGTATCTGCCCCTCCGGTGCGGCGTGCGCGGGCATGGTCGTGGCCGAAAGCGCGGCGACACAGGTCACCGCGGTCAGACCACCGGCCCAGCGCAGACGCCGTATGCGCGTCCGTGCCATGGTGTGAGTTCCCCTCCTCAACTCGGCGCACGGCGGCCCTGGATCACCGGGTGCACCTGGCGTGGGCCGGTGCGCCACTGTCACCTTCTCGTGATGTGAGAAGTCGCCACAAGGACGCCTACGGGGGCGGAATCGGCCATATCGGCCATGGGGGATCTGTAAAGGTTGCGGTTGCTTTCGGACGAAGGTGCTCTTTTCTGCCAGCGTGGGGCTCCGTCTCACCTGCTTGACAGCCGCAAAACGCGCTGTGGTTACGAAGCCCCGCATACCGATACCGTCGGGGTCGATGACGGGACCCACACCGCCGTGGGCCCCCTGCCACGCCCTGCCCGAGGTGGAACTGTGAAGGCGATCCGTCGATTCACCGTCCGTCCTGTCCTCCCCGAACCGCTGCGGCCCCTGAGCGACCTCGCGCGCAACCTGCGCTGGTCCTGGCACGCGGAGACCCGCGACCTCTTCCAGTCCGTCGACCCCGAGCGCTGGGCCGCCTCGGGCCAGGACCCCGTACGGCTGCTGGGCAGCGTCCCGCCCGGACGGCTCGCCGAGCTGGCCGAGGACCGCCGGTTCCTGCGCCGGCTGACCGCGGTCGCCGGCGACCTCAACGACTACGTCACCGGCGAGCGCTGGTACCAGGACCAGTCCGCCGAACTGCCCGCCGCCGTCGCCTACTTCTCCCCCGAGTTCGGCATCACGGCCGCCCTGCCCCAGTACTCCGGCGGCCTCGGCATCCTGGCCGGCGACCACCTCAAGGCGGCCAGCGACCTCGGCGTCCCGCTCATCGGGGTCGGGCTGCTGTACCGGCACGGCTACTTCCGGCAGACCCTGTCCCGGGACGGCTGGCAGCAGGAGCACTACCCGGTCCTGGACCCCAACGAGCTGCCGCTGACGCTCCTGAAGGAGACCGACGGCACCCCCGCCCAGGTCTCCCTCGCCCTCCCCGGCGGCAAGTCGCTGCACGCCCGGATCTGGCTGGCCCAGGTCGGCCGGGTGCCGCTGCTGATGCTCGACTCGGACGTCGAGGAGAACGACCTCGGCGAACGCGGGGTGACCGACCGGCTCTACGGCGGCGGCAGCGAGCACCGGCTGCTGCAGGAGATGCTGCTGGGCATAGGAGGGGTGCGGGCGGTGCGGACGTACTGCCGGCTGACCGGCCACCCGGCCCCCGAGGTCTTCCACACGAACGAGGGCCATGCGGGCTTCCTGGGGCTGGAGCGGATCGCCGAACTCCACACCGAGGGGGGCCTGGACTTCGACTCCGCGCTGGAGGCCGTCCGCGCCGGCACGGTCTTCACCACCCACACGCCCGTCCCGGCCGGCATCGACCGCTTCGACCGCGAGCTGGTCGCCCACCACTTCGGTCCCGACGCCGAACTCCCCGGCATCGACGTGGAGCGCATCCTCCAGCTCGGCATGGAGACCTACCCCGGCGGCGAACCGAACCTCTTCAACATGGCGGTGATGGGCCTGCGCCTGGGCCAGCGCGCCAACGGCGTCTCCCTCCTCCACGGCAACGTCAGCCGCGAGATGTTCTCGGGCCTGTGGCCGGGATTCGACCCCGACGAGGTGCCCATCACCTCCGTCACCAACGGTGTCCACGCCCCGACCTGGGTCGCCCCCGAGGTGTTCCGCCTCGGCGCCCGCCAGATCGGCGCCCAGCGCACCGAGGACGCGATGACCGTCGGCGGCTCGGACCGCTGGGACGCGGTCGCGGAGATCCCCGACCAGGACATCTGGGACCTGCGCCGCAACCTGCGCGAGCAGCTGGTGACGGAGGTGCGGGACCGCCTGCGCACCTCCTGGCGGCAACGCGGCGCCGCAACGGCCGAGTTGGGCTGGATCGACGGGGTTCTCGACCCGGACGTCCTGACGATCGGGTTCGCGCGCCGGGTCCCGTCGTACAAGCGACTGACGCTGATGCTCCGCGACCGCGACCGCCTGATGGATCTGCTGCTCCACCCCGAGCGGCCCGTCCAGATCGTGGTGGCGGGCAAGGCGCACCCGGCGGACGACGGCGGAAAGCGCCTGGTCCAGGAGCTGGTGAGGTTCTCGGACGACCCGCGCGTGCGGCACCGGATCGTGTTCCTGCCGGACTACGGCATGGCGATGGCCCAGAAGCTCTACCCCGGCTGCGACATCTGGCTGAACAACCCGCTGCGGCCCTTGGAGGCCTGTGGGACGAGCGGGATGAAGGCGGCGCTGAACGGCTGTCTCAACCTCTCCGTCCTGGACGGCTGGTGGGACGAATGGTTCCAGCCCGACTTCGGCTGGGCGATCCCCACCGCGGACGGCACCGGCACCGACCCGGACCACCGCGACGACATCGAGGCGGCGGCGCTCTACGACCTGCTGGAGCAGCGCGTCACGCCCCGTTTCTACGAGCGCGGCCAGGCCGGCCTGCCGGACCGCTGGATCGAGATGGTCCGCCAGACCCTGACGCTGCTCGGTCCGAAGGTCCTGGCGGGCAGGATGGTCCGCGAATACGTGGAGCGCCTCTACACCCCGGCCGCGCACGCCCACCGTGCGATGACCCCGGACGCGGCGCGCGAGCTGGCGGGCTGGAAGGCGCGGGTGCGCTCGGCGTGGCACGGCGTCACGGTCGACCACGTCGAGACGTCGGCGGCGACACCCACCGCCGAGCTGGGCTCGACGCTCAGCCTTCGGGTGCGGGTCGGCCTGGGTGAGCTCGGGCCGGACGACGTGGAGGTGCAGGCGGTCTCGGGGCGCGTGGACTCCGAGGACCGCATCGCGGACGCGTCGACGGTGCCGCTGAAGCCGGTGGGCAGCCCGGACGCGGAGGGGCGGTGGGTGTACGAGGGACCGCTGTCCCTGGACCGGACGGGGCCGTACGGGTACACGGTGCGGATTCTTCCGGCGCATCGGTTGCTGGCTTCGGGCGCGGAGTTGGGGCTTGTGGTGGTGCCTTCGGAGGATGTGGGGGAGGGGGCGGGGGTACTGATGCGGTGACCCGCCGTGAGGCGCCCGGCCGGGGAGTCCCTGCCGGGCGCCCGCGTCAGCTCTCCTGAGCCGGCGCGCACAACCTCCGCAGCACCGCCCCGCACCGCCGTGCGTACGCATGCTGCAACCCCCGGGTCGCCGCCCCGCCCGCCCGCGCGTACCACTTCGCCCCCCGGCTGAACGCCCGCACGGTCAGCCACACCGTGCCGTCCCCCGTGCGCTCCACCTCGAACGCCTCCTCGCCGCACTCCGGATGGCCGGAAAGGGTGCCGTAGGCCCAGCCGACGCGCCGGTGCTCGTCCATCGTCCAGACCACCCGGCACGGGGCCCTGATCACTCCGGCGAGGGTGACCGTGACGTCGACGTCGGGGGCCGCGCGCTCGGACGTGGCGTCGATGCCGACGCCCAGCGCGCGGTGCATCTCCCAGGTCATGACCGCCTCGGCGGCTCTGCGGAAGACCTCCTCGCCCTCGCCGATGCGGGTGCGCACGTGCAGGGGGTGGAAGCCGGGCGGGCAGAAGCCGCTCTCCCGGGTAGCGCCGACGTGGTCGTACGTGAAGGACATGGGGCCCAAGCGTAAGGCGGCACCCGGGAATGCCTTCGTCCCGGGTGCCGCCCTCTCGACTACAGCCCGTCAGCTGACGTTGACCGCCGACCAGGCCGCCGCCACCGCGTTGTACTCGGTGCTGCCGGAGCCGTACAGGGCCGACGCCGCGCTCAGGGTCGCCGTGCGGGCGCCCTTGTAGTTCGTCGTCGACGTCATGTACTCGGTGAGGGCCTTGTACCAGATCTGGGCGGCCTTGGCGCGGCCGATCCCGGAGACGGTCGAGCCGTTGGACGTCGGGGAGTTGTAGGTCACCCCGTTGATCGTCTTCGAGCCGCTGCCCTCCGACAGGAGGTAGAAGAAGTGGTTCGCCGGGCCCGAGGAGTAGTGGACGTCCAGGCCGCCCAGGGACGAGGACCAGTAGTCGGCCGAGTTGCCGTCCTTGCTGGGCTTGTCCATGTACCGCAGCGGGGTGCCGTCGCCGTTGATGTCGATCTTCTCGCCGATGAGGTAGTCACCGGGGTCGGAGGAGTTGTTCGCGAAGAACTCCACCGCCGTGCCGAAGATGTCGGAGGTGGCCTCGTTCAGGCCGCCGGACTCGCCGCTGTAGTTCAGGCCCGCCGTGTTCGAGGTGACGCCGTGGGTCATCTCGTGGCCGGCCACGTCCAGCGAGGTGAGCGGCTTGACGTTGCCCTCGCCGTCGCCGTACGTCATGCAGAAGCAGCTGTCGGACCAGAAGGCGTTGACGTAGGCGTTGCCGTAGTGGACGCGGGAGTACGCGGCCTTGCCGTCGTTCTTGATACCGCTGCGGCCGAAGGTGTTCTTGTAGTAGTCCCAGGTCGTCTGGGCGCCGTAGGCCGCGTCGACGGCCGCGCTCTGGTCGCTGGAGGAGCTGGAGGCCGCTCCGGTGCCCCAGGTGTCGTCCGCGTCGGTGAACAGGGTGCCCGCCGAACTGCTGGTGCTGCGCGACTTGTTGTACGTCTTGTGGCCGCCGCGGGTCGTGTCGTACAGCTGGTACGTCGAACCCGACAGGGTCGTGCCGAGGGTGACGGTGCCGGAGTAGACGCTCTTGCCGGTGCCGGTCTCGATGCCCTGGTACTCGTACAGCTTCTTGCCGGTGGCCGCGTCGGTGATGACGTGCAGCTCGTTCGGGGTGCCGTCCTCCTGGAGGCCGCCGACGACCGTCTCGTAGGCGAGGGCGGGCTTGCCGTTGGCGGCCCAGATCACCTTGCGGGGCGCGTTGTCCGCCTCGGTCTTCTCCGAGCCGGCCGCCTTGGCGAGCTTCACGGCCTGGCTCTCGGCCCTGTCCGCGGTGATCGCCGGCTTGAGCGAGGCGACCTTGACGGTGGCCTTCGTCGCCTTGGTGACGCCCGTCGTCGAGCCGGAGGGCGACTCGTGGACGACCAGGTCGCCGCCGAGCACGGGGAGCCCGGCGTAGGTGCGCTCGTAGCGGGTGTGGACGGTGCCGTCGGCGTCCTTGACGACGTCCTTGACGACCAGCTTCTCCTGGGCGCCGAGGCCTATCTCGTCGGCGGTCTGGGCGGCCTCGGCCTGCTGGTCCTTGATGAGCGCGGTGCGCGCGGCGGGGGCGAGCGCGACCGGGACGGCGAGCGGGCTCGCCTTTCTGCCGCTCTGCGCCTGGTCCTCGGCGGCGGAACTGCCGGTGGCCAGACCGGTGGTGAGCAGGGCTCCGGCCGCCACGGCGGTGGCGACGGCCAGAGTGGTGCGCTTGCGACGCGCGTAGAGGGGGGTCACACGAGCTCCTCTGTGGGGGAAGTTCGAACGGTGCTTGTGCGGCGGGTGAGGGAAGAGTGTCACCAGGGGCGCGTACATGTCAGGACCCTGAGGTGATGTTGGCCGGAAGTCGACTGTCCGGTAAACGTTTCGGGAACGTAAACGGGCGCCGTCCCGGCGGGAGTTGAACCCACCGAGACGACGCCCTGTCCTGGAATCCCGTCAACGGGCCTACGGGAAGGTGAGCTTCCAGCTGTTGATGTAACCGGTGTCGATGGCCGCGTTGTCCTGGACCCGCAGCTGCCAGACGCCGTTGGCCACCTCGGAGGACGCGTTCACCGTGTACGTGGTGTTGAGGTTGTCCGAGCTGCCGCCGGTGCCGTAGCCCTTCAGCGTGTACGCCGTGCCGTCGGGGGCGACCAGGTCCACCTTGAGGTCACCGACGTAGGTGTGGACGATGTCCACGGCGACCTGGAGGTTGGACGGCGCGTTGCCGGTCCGGCCGGAGACCGTGATCGGGGACGTCACCGCCGCCCCGTTGTCCGGGATCGACACGTCGGTGCCGCTCTCGAAGGACGTACCGCCACCGCCGCCACCGCCGTCGGAGCGCGCGCCCACGTTGACGCCGGCCCAGGCGTCCTGCACCGCCTTGTACTCGGCGCTCGTGGTGCCGTACAGCTCACCGGCCGCCGCGAGGGTGCCGGTGCGGGCGCCCGAGTAGTTGGTGGTGGACGTGAACTTGGTGGTCAGCGCGCGGAACCAGATCTTCTCCGCCTTGTCGCGGCCGATGCCGGTGACCGGAAGGCCGTCCGAGGTGGGCGAGTTGTAGGTGACACCGTTGATGGTCTTGGTGCCGCTGCCCTCGGAGAGGAGGTAGAAGAAGTGGTTCGCGGGGCCCGAGGAGTAGTGCACGTCGATCGAGCCGATGCCCGAGTACCAGGCGTCCTTGGACGAGCCGTCCTTGCTGGGCTTGTCCATGTAGCGCAGCGGGGTGCCGTCGCCGTTGATGTTGATCTCCTCGCCGATGAGGTAGTCACCGACGTCGGAGGAGTTGTTCGCGAAGAACTCCACCGTCGAGCCGAAGATGTCGGAGGTGGCCTCGTTCAGACCGCCGGACTCGCCGCTGTAGTTGAGCCCGGCCGTGTTCGAGGTGAGTCCGTGCGTCATCTCGTGCGCGGCCACGTCGATCGACGTCAGCGGGTTGGCGTTGCCCGAGCCGTCGCCGTACGTCATGCAGAAGCAGCTGTCGGACCAGAACGCGTTGACGTAGTTGTTGCCGTAGTGGACCCGGGAGTAGGCGCCGACGCCGTCGCCGCGGATGCCGCTGCGCCCGTGCACGTTCTTGTAGTAGTCCCAGGTGAGCGCGGCACCGTAGTGCGCGTCGGCGCCCGCGGACTCCAGGTTGGACGGGCTGCCGTTGCCCCAGACGTCGTCGGGGCCGGAGAAGAGGGTGCCGGTGCCTGAGGTGCCGCGGTTGAGGTTGTACGTCTTGTGGTTGCCGCGCGCGCCGTCCGTGAGGTTGTACGTCGACCCGGACTGCGTGGTGGTGAGGTTGACCGTGCCGGAGTACACCGTGTTGCCGGTGCCGGTCTCGATGGCTTCCCACTCGTACAGCTTCTCGCCGGTCGTGGCGTCGGTGATGACGTGCAGTTCCTGCGGGGTGCCGTCGTGCTGGAAGCCGCCGACGACCGTCTCGTACGCCACGGTCGGCTTGCCGTTCGCGGCCCAGATCACCTTGCGGGGCGCCTTGTTGACGTCGGGGCTCTTCGCCTCCTCCGCCCTCGCGGCGGCCAGCGCCTGCTTCTCCGCCTTGGCGGCGGGGACGGCGGCGGCCGTGGTCGCCGGCTTGATGGCGGCGCGGGTCGCCTTGACGACGGCCTCGGTCTCGCCGGACTTCGCGGTCTCGACGACCAGGTCGCCGCCGAGGACGGGCAGGCCGTCGTAGGTCCGCTCGTAGCGGGTGTGGACCGTGCCGTCGCCGTCCTTCAGGACGTCACGGACGACCAGCTTCTCCTTGGCGCCCAGGCCCAGGTCCTTCGCGGTGGCCGCCTTGGTGGCGTTGGCCTCGCGTATCAGCGCGGCGCGCTGGGCGGGGGACAGCTTGACGGACTCGGCGCCCGGGATGACCTTGCCCGCGGCCGACGGTGCCTTCTCCGGGGCTGCGGTGGCGGCGCCCGACTGGACGGCCGCGGCGATCAGGGCGGAGACGCCGACGAGGGCGACGGCGGCGGCCCGGCGGTGCGTGCTGTGGCGACGCGTGGTGTGGGGGGTGCGTCTGTGGGAGGAACTGTCTCTCAACACTGACTCCTTCTGCGCGGCCGCGGATCACGCGGCCAGGGGAGACCGGCCGGCGGGTGGGCCGTCCGGGCAGAACAGGTGGTACGCAGAACGACGTGCGCGTGCGGGAACCGGAGGTGCGCGTCGGGAACTCGACGCGCGCGTGCGGGAGTTCGGCCGCGGGCACCGCCGTGTGACGGTGCTGTGGGGTTGCTGTGTCGCGGCCGTGGGAAGAGTGCCAGCCGAACGCGGTTACTGTCAGGGTCGCGTCAGAAAGTTGGCCGGAAATCGTTCGTTGTCCGGGAGTTCACGTTCGATAAACGGAACAGACGGGCAGGCGACTCATACGTCGATACGGTCGAGATCCCGCAGCCAGGCGGCCGCGTTGCCGTCGGACGGCGCCCGCCAGTCCCCGCGCGGCGAGAGCGAACCCCCGGCCGAGACCTTCGGTCCGTTCGGCATGGCGGACCGCTTGAACTGTGCGAACGCGAAGAATCGGCGGCAGAAGACCTCCAGCCAGCGCCGGATCTCCGCCAGGTCGTACGCCACCCGCTTGGCCTCGGGGAAGCCCGGCGGCCAGGCGCCGGCGTCCGCGTCGTGCCAGGCGTGCCAGGCCAGGAAGGCGATCTTCGACGGCCGGAAGCCGTACCGCAGAACGTGGAAGAGCGTGAAGTCGTGCAGCGCGTACGGGCCGATCTTCGACTCGGTCGACTGCATCTCCTCGCCCGGCACCAGCTCCGGGCTGATCTCGGTGTCCAGGATCGCGGCGAGCGTCTTGCCGGTCTCCTCGTCGAACTGCTCGCTGCCGATGACCCAGCGGATCAGGTGCTGGATCAGCGTCTTCGGCACCCCGCCGTTGACGTTGTAGTGGCTCATCTGGTCGCCGACGCCGTACGTGGACCAGCCCAGCGCCAGCTCCGACAGGTCGCCGGTGCCGAGCACGATGCCGCCGCGCTGGTTGGCGAGCCGGAACAGGTAGTCGGTGCGCAGACCGGCCTGCACGTTCTCGAAGGTGACGTCGTACACCGGCTCGCCGGACGCGAACGGGTGGCCCATCTCCTTCAGCATCAGCCGGGCGGTCGGCGTGATGTCCAGCTCGGCCGCGGTGACGCCGAGCGAGTTCATCAGCTTGTGGGCGTTGTCCTTGGTGTGGTCGCTGGTGGCGAAGCCCGGCAGGGTGAAGGCCAGGATGTCGCTGCGCGGGCGGCCCGCGCGGTCCATCGCCCGGGCGGCGACGATCAGCGCGTGCGTGGAGTCGAGCCCGCCGGACACGCCGATGACCACCTTGGGTCCGCCGATCGAGGCCAGCCGCTGCTGGAGGCCCGCGACCTGGATGTTGTACGCCTCGTAGCAGTCCAGGGCGAGGCGCTCGGCATCGGCGGGCACGAACGGGAACCGCTCGACGCGGCGCTTGAGCCCCAGGTCGACCGCAGGCGGGTCGAGCTGGAATTCGATGCGCCGGAAGTCGCCGGTCCGCCCGGCGTGCGCGCGCCGGTTGTCGTCGAACGTGCCCATCCGGTGCCGCTCCTGCCGCAGCAGGTCGAGGTCGACGTCGGCCACCGCGTACTGGTCGTCGAGCGGGAAGCGGTCCGTCTCGGCGAGCAGGGCGCCGTTCTCGTAGATCATGGTCTGCCCGTCCCAGGACAGGTCCGTGGTGGACTCGCCCAGGCCGGCCGCCGAGTAGACGTACGCCGCCAGGCAGCGCGCGGACGCCGCCCGGCACAGCAGCCGGCGGTCCTCGGCCCGGCCGACGGTGATCGGGCTGCCGGACAGGTTCGCGAGCACGGTCGCGCCCGCGAGGGCCGCCTCCGCGCTCGGAGGCACCGGCACCCACATGTCCTCGCAGATCTCGGCGTGCAGGACCAGTCCCGGGACGTCCTGCGCCGCGAAGAGCAGGTCCACGCCGAAGGGGACCTCCTCGCCGCCGATCCGGATCGTCCCGCCGCGCTCGTCCTCGCCCGAGGCGATCTGCCGGCGCTCGTAGAACTCGCGGTAGTTCGGCGGGTACGACTTGGGCGCGACGCCGAGGATCCGGCCCCGGTGCACGACCACCGCGCAGTTGTAGATCCGGTGACGGTGACGCAGCGGGGCGCCGACGACCAGCACCGGGAGCAGGTCCGCAGACCCGGCCGCCACCGTCCGGAGCGCCTCCTCGACCTCGTCGAGCACCGCGTCCTGGAGCAGCAGGTCCTCGATCGAGTATCCGGTCAGGCCGAGCTCCGGGAAGACGGCGACCGCGACGCCGTCCTCGGCGCACCGGCGCGCCTGCCGCAGCACCGCTTCCGCGTTGGCGTGCGGGTCGGCGATGACGGTGTGGCCCGTGCACGCGGCGACCCGCGCGAAGCCGTGCTCGTAGATCGACCAGAAGTTCAACGGACTTCCCCAGGAGAAGCGGACAGTGCTGTCACCGAGCATAGATCGCCTGATCAGGCCTGTGTCGTTCCGGGCGAGGCAGTCCGCTCCCCGTGCCAGGATCGCCACAGCGCCGCGTACGTCCCGTCCGCCGTGACCAGCTCGTCATGGGTGCCCAGCTCGGTGAGGCGGCCGTTCTCCATCACGGCCACGCGGTCCGCGTCGTGCGCGGTGTGCAGGCGGTGCGCGATGGCGATGACGGTACGGCCCTCCAGTACGGCGGCCAGGGCCCGTTCGGTGTGCCGGGCGGTCGTCGGGTCGAGCAGGGCCGTCGCCTCGTCGAGGATCAGGGTGTGCGGGTCGGCCAGGACGACGCGGGCGAGGGCGAGCTGCTGGGCCTGTGAGCCGTCCGTACGGTGGCCTCCGTCGCCGAGCGCGGTGTCGAGGCCGTCGGGCAGCCGCCGTACCCAGGTGTCGGCGCCGACCGCCGTGAGGGCGGCCCACAACTGCTCGTCGCTCGCCGACGGCTCGGCGATACGGAGGTTGTCGCGGACCGTGCCGAGGAAGACGTGGTGCTCCTGGGTGACCAGGACGACCTGGCGGCGCAGCTCCTCCGGGCCGAGGGCGACGACCGGCACTCCGCCGACCGTCACCGAGCCGGCGGTCGGCGCGTCGACGCCGGCCAGGAGTCGGCTCAGGGTCGTCTTTCCGGCGCCGGAGGGGCCGACGACGGCAAGACGCTCGCCCGGCCGTACGGTCAGGTCGACATCGCTGAGGACCTCGCCGCCGCGGTCGTAGGCATAGCGCACACCGGCCACCTCGATCAGGTCGTCCGCCGGGGTGGGGGAGTCGGCACCGGTGGCTCTGGGGGCGCGCGCCAGCCCCTCCACGCGGGCGAAGGAGGCGCCGCTGCTCTGCAGTTGCTCGACCCGCATGAGGATCTCGTCCAGCGGCTCGCTCAGCCGTTGCAGGTACAGGGCGGCCGCCACGACCGAGCCCAGGCTCATCGCGCCCCGCTCCAGCAGCACGCCGCCGAGTAGCAGGACCGTCACGACCGGGACGAGGTAGGACACCTCTATGGCCGGGAAGAACACCGAGCGCAGGAACAGGGTGTAGAACCGGGTGCGGCGGGACGTCTCCAGCGCGTCGCGGCTCGCGGTGACGCGCCGCTCTTCGAGGCGCAGTGCCTCCACCGTGCGGGCGCCGGACGCGGTCGTCGCGAGGATCTCCGCGACCTCCGAGGTGGCCGCGCCCTCGGCGAGGTAGCCGTCGCGGGCGCGGCGCAGATACCAGCGCAGGGCCCACCAGATGCCGAAGAAGCCGAGCGCTCCGCACAGGCCGAGGAGGGGGTTGAGGGTGATCACGGCACCGAGCAGGAACAGTGCCTGTACGGAGCTGATGAGCAGCTCGGGGCCGGCGTCGCGCAGGGTGGTGCCGACGAGGGCGACGTCCGCGGTGCCGCGGGCGGTGAGGTCACCGGTGCCGGCGCGTTCCACGACGTTGGCGGGGAGGGCGAGCGTGCGGTCGACGAAGTCCTCGCGGACGCGGGCGAGGGTGCGTTCGCCGAAGCGGTGGCCCACGTAGCGGGCCCAGCGGGACAGCAGCAGCTGGGCGGCGGCCGCTGTCAGGATCGCCAGGGCGAGTTTGTCCACGGTCGTGGTGCCGTGGCCGGCGCGGACCTCGTCGATGATGCGGCCTACCAGCCAGGGGCTCGCCAAGCCGGCGATTGCCGCCAGGGAGTTCAGGGTGAGTACGGCTGTGAAGGCTTTGGCGTCCGCTCGGATCAGGCGGAGGGTGGCTTGTCGGACGTCTTTGGGCGCTGCGACGGGGAGGGTTGTGCGGGGGAGAGCTCGGGACTTCTGGTGGTCTGCCGGGTGCGGGTTCGATGTGGCGTGTCGTGCCCCGCGGCGAAGCCGCGTATTGATACGGCCCCGTGCCCCTGAGGGGCCTTGTTCTGCCGTCAACTCATGACCTCCTCGGCGTCCTCGTTCCGTGCCACCAAGGCTCGGTATCCCGGTTCTCCGTCCAGGAGTTCCCGGTGTGTGCCCGTGGCCGCCACCTTGCCGTCGACCAGGTAGTGGACCGTGTCCGCTTGGTCCAGGACCAGCGGGGACGTGCTCGTGACGACCGTCGTACGGCCCTGGCGTGCCCTGTGCAGGCGTTCGGCGACCCTTGCCTCCGTGTGGGCGTCCAGAGCCGACGTCGGCTCGACTGCCAGGAGGATCTCCGGGTCGGCCAGCAGCGCGCGGACCAGGCGGACGCGTTGGCGCTGGCCGCCGGAGAGGTTGCGGCCCTGGGCGTCGATCGGGGTGTCGAGGGCGTCGGGGAGGCCGCGGACGATGTCCTCGGCGACCGCCGTGTGCACCGCTCGAGCGATCGCCGGCTCGTCCCGGTCCGCGTGGCCGGCCACCAGTTCCCGCAGCGTGCCCGCGAACAGGTCGGACTCGTGGTCCGCGACCAGGATCCGTGCCCGGAGCTGCGGTAACGCGATGTCCGCCAGGGGGATGCCGCCCCAGGTCGCCGCCGACGGGACGTAGCGGCCGAGGCGGTCGACGACGCCCGCAGCGTCGGCCGGCTGCGCGGCGGCCAGGGCGGTGAGCCGGCCCGGCAGCACCCGTACCCCCGACTCGGGGTCGTCCAGGGCCGCCGGCTCCGCGGGCGCGTCCCTGGTGCCGGTGTCCTCCATCGGCTCCAGGCGCAGTAACCGTACGACCCGCCGCGCCGCCACCAGGCCCCGGCTGACCTGGTAACCGCACTCGACGAAGAACGCCACCGGACGGACCAGGACCGCGACATAGCCGTAGACGGAGACCAACTCGCCGACGGTGATGGCGCCCTGGGCGGCCAGCCGTGCCGCCAGCCAGGTCACCACGGCCAGGAACAGCGTCGGCAGCCCCAGGCCCAGGGCCTGCACCCAGCTGGTCACCGCGCCGACCCGGTACCCCTGCGCGCGCAGCCGCTGCGAGTCGCGCCGGAAGGCGTCGGCCACCAGGTCCTTGCCGCCGAGGCCGTTGAGGACGCGCAGGCCGCCCGCGAGGTCGCTGATGCGCGCGGTCAGGACGCTCTGCCGCTCCCGGTACTCCGTCTCCGTGCCCTGCAGCCGCCCGAGCAGCGGTCCGACGAGCACGGTGATCGCCGGCATCCCGAGCAGCACCACCACCGCGATCGGCACCGAGACCGACACCAGCACCACGGCGACCGCCAGGTAGGCGACGACCGCGCCGAACCCCGGCCCGATGACGGTCAGGGAGCCGCTGATCGTCTGGACGTCGCCCACGCCGATCGTGACGACCTCGCCGGCCCCGACCCGGCGCGGCAGCGCGGCGCCCAGCCGGACCGACTGCCGGACCAGGACCTTGATCGTGCGGAAGAGGGCGTCCATCCGCAGCCGGGTCATCGTGCGGTGCCGCATGATGCTCAGCCAGGCGTTGAACACATGCACCCCCGCCAGCACACCGGTCCACGCGGCCAGCGCCGCATAGTCACCGGGCGCCAGCCCCTCGTCCACGGCGCGTGAGAGGAGATACGGCGTCGCCGCAAGCAGCACCATCCACACGGCCGAGATCAACGCCCCGAGGGCCGATCTCCCCGCCTGCCGGGTGACCAGCCACCACAGATAGCGTGCGCCGCCGCGACAGTCGGGCTCGCCGGGCTCCTCGTACGCGTCGATCATCGTTCCCCCGTCCTGTCGTGTGTCGTCCGTGCTCCGTCTCTTCGGGAATCAAAGCTCAGTTGATTCGCGCTGGAAATTGCAATAATTGGGACACTATCGGGCAAGTGAGGGCGGAGTGGGTGAATTCGTCCAGGCCGCGAAAAGGGCAAGTCGGATCTCGGTGGCTTCGAGCCATCTTCGTCGCGGTGTATGGCCGCCGCTTCCGGCGCGTTGATAAGGTCGCGCAGCCAATCTTCGGCGTTCGAGACATGTCGAAAAAAGGAGATCTGGTAATGCCTCAGACTACTGCAAGTCAGTTCACGACCGAGCAGGTCGCGGAGGCTGAGAAGGCCGCCGGGACCCTGGAGGCACTCGTGGCGCGCCTCGGTTCCGACGAGGCGTTCGCCGCGGCGCTGACGGAGCAGCCGCGGAAGACGCTCGCCGACGCGGGGCTCGTTATCGAGAAGGAGTCCATGGAGACGCTCATGCTCGTTGACGCCGAGCGTTTCGACAGGGCGTGCGAGAGCCTCTTCGACCTGGTCGACTCCGACTTCCTCATCACCATGAGCGTGCCGTCCTGCGGCTGACCTGAATTACGGCACGGTGCGGCTGAGCGTAGAGATGGTCGTGCGCTGAGCCGCCGCTCGCCCTCGTGGCTGGGACGCAAGGGGCCGCCATTCCGGCTGTCCCTTGTGCCCTGGTCATTTCTCCGGGTGAAGAGGTGATGTATGTCGCGCGTGCTTCTGGTCAATCTGGCCAGTCTCCCCATGGGCGGGAACCAGCCAATATTCCCTCTCGGGGTTCGGTGCGTTCAGGACGCGCTGGACCGAGCAGGTCATGTGACACGACTTGTGGATTTCGTGGCGGAACCGGAGAAACTGGTCGAGCTCGAATGGCTCGGCAGCGACTGGGACGTCATCGGGTTCACCATCCGAAACATCGACCCCATCGATATCACCTGCGGTACCCACGTCGACGAGTACATCGCCTTCGCGGAGCGCGTCCGCGAGGAACTCGGCCGGCGCGGGCTCGATCCGGTGCTCGTCTGCGGTGGTCCGGGGTTCAGCCTCTTCGGCAGTACGCTCGTCGACCGGCTGGGGCTCGACGTCGGCGTCATCGGTCCAGGTGAGCAGGCCATGCTGGACATCGCGAAGGATCCCGGTTCGTTCAAGGGCCGAGGAGCCGTGATCCACGGGAGGCGGCACCCCGGCTTCCTCACCGACACCCTGAGGCATCCGGCATCGCTCATGGCGGCGTACACCAACGCGTACCGGGCGATGATCGGTGTGGAAACCCGGCGGAAGACCTGCTATCAGACCTGCGCCTACTGTCCGTATGCCTATATCGACGGTGACAACGCCGGCGACCTCAAGCCCATGGATGTCCTCGCGGACGAGATCCGGGCGATTCACCGCGCGGGATTCCGGCGGATCTTCTTCACGGACGGGATTTTCAACAGCGAGCTGCGCTACGCGAAGCAGGTCGTCGAACTGGTCCGAGAGCTCGCGTTGGAGGGGCTGACCTGGTCGGCCTACTTCACCCCGAAGCCCTTCGACGATGATTTCGGGGAGATGCTTCACGGGAGCGGCGTGGAAGCCGTGGTGGTTTCGCCGGACAGTCTCGACGACACGGTGATGCGCAATCTCGGAAAGTCATTTGGCACACAGCATGTGGTCCGATTCCTGGAACGCAGCCGAAAGAACGACCTGCCGGTGAAGGTGAACGTCGTGTTCGGCGGCCCTGGTGAGACCAGGGAATCAGTCCGCAGCAGTGCTCGATTCATCAATGAGAATCTTGCGGACGACGAGCTGGTGATGCACGTCGGCTACCGGGTCCTGCCCGCGACGGCCCTCGCCCGGCAACTCGGAATGGGTGACGATCAGCTGCTCTACCCCACCTTCTATCCCTTCGATCTCGATGTCTTCAACTGGGTGATCCAGGAATTGGACTCCCGATTCCTCAACCCTGGGCTCATGATGAACCTGATGGCTGGACGCGCGTCGGCCCGCAAGATGGCCAGGGCGCGGAATACGCCCGTGCTCGCGCCGGCTCCGGGAACCACCTTTCTTCCGCTGGCGAGCCGAGGCAGTGGCAATGGCTGCGACCGATAACAGGAATTCGCTCGCCGGCCGGCACCTGGGTTCAGGTCTGGTCGCCCGCCGCCTTCGGTCCGGGGAGACCGGGACCGCCCTGCGACTCTGCCCGTTCGAGGACATCGACGCGGAAGTGATCAGTCGTGAGCTGGCGGCCGAGGCCGACTACTGCTGGATGGGCTTGTTCGCTCCGGACGGGACGGCAGCGGCGGTGCACCGGGCCATGCGATGGCACCGGCACCTGCTGCTGAAGGGGGTTTTCGTCGACGCCTCGTACCGGGGGTCAGGTGCTGCGCTCAGCGCGGCGTTCGCCATCCGGGACTGGGCTCGGCAGGCCGGTTACGCCGGCACGCTCGCCTGGGTGGAGCCGAACAAGCCGGAGGCCCGCCTGGCCGACCGGCTCCGGCTCAGACCGGGCGGCCCTCTCTTGCACCGTTACCTCGTCCCGCTGCCGTCCACGAGCAATTCCGCGCGCCCGGAAGCCACGGTGCCCCGGCCCACCGCCGGCACCCTCGCCGTCCCCCTGGGGAACGGAGGGGCGCCCATGGTCCAGGAGTTGCTCGGTGTCCGGCAGGAGCACCCGGCGACCGGCACCTGCCTCGGCTGGGTCCTGGACCGATCCCGGCTCGTCCTCGGCGGCAACCCGTGCCGTTCCGTCGACGACCTGAACACCCTCCTGGCCGCCGTCGAGGAGACCGCGGTGTTCACCGGTGCGACCGCCGTGGAGATCCCCTTCGAAGCGGCCGACCTCCACGCCGCGCTGTCCCTCGCCGGCCTGGGAGCGCGGAGACTGAGCCGTTCCCCGGTCAAGTTGGGCGTCCTTTCCTTCGAGGATGACGGGGCCTCGCGGGCCACGGTGCGTTCGACGGCGGCGGAGACGGACCGCCATGACTGAACCGCACGAAGCGCGCCGCATCTGCCTGACCGAGAAACCCGAGGCGGCGGCAGAGTTCTTCCGACGGCAGGGACTCGATCCGCAAGGCCTTCAGGGGCTGCTGGGCGCGGCGGCCGACGCGGGGGAGCGAGGCCGCTCGGAGACCGTGGAGCTACAGGATGCCTGGGGACGGTCCACCAGGACGGAGCTGTACGTGCCGCCGAGCGAGGACGACCGTCCTCAGGGGCTGATCGTCGCACTCCACGGCGTCGGCAGCTCGGGCGCGGAGCTGGAGCCGTACCTGCGCCCGCTCGCCGACGCGTGCGGCGCGGTGCTGCTCTGCCCGACGGCGTGCCAACCGGTCGCCGAACGAGGCAACTTCGACCTGGCCGGTCTCTTCGGCAGCCGGTTCCGGGAGGCGCGGTGGACGACCGACCCGGGCGACTTCCCTGTCCGAGCACTGCGCTGGGCACGGGAGCACCTCGCCATCGACGCGAACCGCTGCGCCCTGGTGGGCACTTCGATGGGGGGCATCGCGACGTGGGGCACAGCCTCGCGCCGCTGGGACAGCCTCGCCATGGCGGCCTCGATCAACGGGGCACCTTCGATCTGGGAGAGGTTCGGGCCGGACAGGACCATGCGCGAACTGCTGCCCAACCTTCTGAACCTGCCGTTCACCGTGGTTCACGGAGCCAGGGACCAGCAGATTCCCGCTGTCCTCGACAAGGAGGCCGTGACAGAGCTGAAACGGCTGGGCCACCGGGAGATATCGCTCGTCGAGGTGCCCGAGGGGGAGCACAAACTGAGCACGATGGACATCGCCCCCGGCAATCCGCAGTTCGACGCCATCGTCCGGCGCTTTCGCCGTTCCCGGCGCGCCCCGTGGCCGGCACACGTCCGGCACCATGCCCGCGAGAGCGAGAACGGCAGGGCGCACTGGGTGGCGATGGACGGCCTCGCGTCTGGACGGACGGCGGCCGTGGAGGCGCGGGCCGTGGACCGCACACACCTGGAGGCCCGCGTACACGGCTGCTCGCGGCTGCGCCTCTTCCTCAGCGACCGGTTGGTGGACCCCGGCCGGGTGCTGGTGACCGTGAACGACGACATCCGGGAGATCGATTTCCGGCCCTCCCTGGCCGACGCGGTCGCCACGTACGCCGAAGCGGGGGCTGATCCCGGCCGCATGGCGCACATGGTTGTCGATGTGGAAGTACCCGATATCCACGACGAAGAAGGTATGCCTTGCTGACCCGTGAAGAGATGCGCAGATTACTGCTGGTCCACGGCCCGGAGCAGGAGGAGCTGTTCGCGCAGAGCCGCGAGTCCCGGGACAAGCACTTCGGGCCTACCGTCGTCCTGCGCGGCGTCATCGAACTGACCAACGTCTGCCGGGTGAACTGCGACTACTGCCCGATGCGCCGCGACAACGTCCGTGTGAACGACACCTACTTCCTGACCGCCGACCGCATCGTCGAGCTGTCCGGTCTGATCCGGGACAGCGGAATCGACGTGGTCCTGCTGCAGGGCGGTGAGACCCCGTCCGTGCTGCCGATCCTTCAGGACGCGATTCCCAGGATCCGCCGGCTGTACGACAACCGGGTCGAGATCCTGCTGAACGTCGGCAACCTCAAGCGCGCCCAGTACGAGCGGCTGCGCGCGGTCGGCGCGACGAGCTACATCCTCAAGCACGAGACGAGCGACCCCGACCTGCACTTCGCCATCCGCCACGAGACGCTGGAGAGCCGGCTGCGGTGCCTGCGCGACCTCCAGGAGGTCGGGTTCAAGGTCGGCACCGGGCTGATCTCGAGTCTGCCGGGACAGACACTGGACAGCATCGTCGACGACATCGAGCTGGCGGGTGAGCTCGGCGTGGACATGTGC
Source organism: Streptomyces sp. NPDC051243 (assembly GCF_044455405.1). Taxonomy (NCBI): domain Bacteria; kingdom Bacillati; phylum Actinomycetota; class Actinomycetes; order Kitasatosporales; family Streptomycetaceae; genus Streptomyces; species Streptomyces sp. NPDC051243. Next base: position 20,560 of record NZ_JBITES010000027.1, read on the forward strand.
AGCGTGAGCCCGTTCATACCCGCTCCGAACACCCCCATGAGCGTGTCGCCGATCGGGGACAACGAGCTGGCTCTCAACATCATCGCCCTGCTCCGGCTGCGCCATCCGCACCTGCTGATTCCCTCGGTCAGCGCGCTGGAGCGGGTCGGCGGCGGGGGGCAGGCGCGCGGGCTCGACGCCGGCGCCAACGTGATGACTGTCAACTTCTCCAGTGCCGGCGACCAGAAGCGCTACCTGATCTACGGGAAGGACCGTTTTGTCGTGACGCTCGACCATGTGCGCGGCCTCGTCAGGGCCTCAGGGCTCGAACCACGTGGCTCGGTGTTCATAGAGCGGCACGTGGCGAGTGGGGCGGCCACCCGGTGAGCACGTCCACATCCGGCACCCCTGTGTCCGAAGTCCGCTCCGGTCGGTTCATCCGTTTCTGGACCGCCCAGTCCGTCTCCCAGTTCGGCCAGCGATTCGGCCTCGTGGCCCTGCCGGTCGTCGCGATCGAAACCCTGCACGCCGGAACCGAGGAGGTCGGCTACCTGACCGCCTCACTCACCGTCTGCTACCTCCTGATCGGCTTGCCCGCGGGCGCGTGGGTCGACCGCTGGCTGAAGCGGCCCACGATGATCAGGGCAGCGGTGGTGCGGGCCGTCGTGCTGGCGACCATCCCCCTGCTGTGGGCCTCCGATCAGCTCTCGCTGGCGTGGCTCTACGTCGCCGCGATCGTCGTCGGCGTCGCCTCGGTCTTCTTCGACGTCGCCTATCAGTCCTATGTGCCGTTCATCGTCTCCGACAAGGCCCTCGAATCGGCCAACGCGCGGCTGGAATCCTCGGCCCAGGTCTCCGCGGCCGGGGGGCCGGCCATCGCGGGCCTCCTCCTCAAAGTGGTCAGCGCACCCGTGGTGCTCGCCATCGATGCGGTGGCGTATGTGGTGTGCGCCGGTTTCCTCGCCACGGTCAAGGACACCGAGCCGCCTCGCCGCGAGCAGGAGGGGAAGTCATCCGGGCTCGCCCAGGACGTCATGGCCGGCGTCCGGTTCGTCGTCGGCACTCCAGTGCTGCGGCGGCTGTGCGTCTCGGTCGGGGTGTCGAACTTCTTCGCGACGGTCATCATGACGCTGACGCCCGTGCTCATCCTCATGACGCTCGGGCTGGGCTCCACGGTCATGGGGATCGTGCTCGGCGTCGGCACGCTCGGCGGCCTGCTGGCGTCTGTCGTCCTTCCGAAGATCCGCGCCCGGCTGAGCGCCGGCCGGGTCATGGCCGTGGGCCTGCTGCTGGCGGGCCTGTCCATGGCGGCCTTCCCGGTGGCCGGATCCCTGAAGGGGGCGGCCTCCGCGGTGCCGGTCGCGCTGCTCGTCCTCGGCCAGTTCGGTATGACCTGGGGCGCGGTGACGTTCAACATCACCCAGGTCAGCGTTCGGCAGAGGGCCTGTCCCAAGCACATGCTGGCCCGGATGAACGCCTCGATCCGGTTCGTCGTGTGGGGCAGCATGCCGCCGGCGGCGATACTCGCCGGCTGGCTCGGCGCGCACATCGGGGTCGTGGCCTGTATGTGGATCGGTGTCGTGGGTGCCTTCCTGACGGCTCTGCCCATCATCGGGATGGACCGGCTGATCCCGTCCGCGGAGCCGGCCCCGGTGCCCCATGTCTGAGGCACGCCGACGGCTGGCCGAGGCCGTCCTGTCGTCCGGCGGACGGCTCGACGAGGCGCTCCCGGAGGCCACCGCCGCCCGCATCGCGCGGTGTGCGGAGCAATACCGGCAGGCCGGGGTCACGAACGGCGACCTGGTCGTGCTCACCGGTCTCGCGCCGGACACCCTCCTGGTGGCCGCGGCCGCCTGCTGGAGCGTCGGTGCGGCCGCATGGGTGACGCCCCGCGAGCGAGAGGTCGTAGAGGCGGACAACGCGTCGTTCGTTGTCACTCCGGCAGCCGGGGAACGGACCGCGGAGGTCGATGTGGAGCGCTGCGGGGGAGCCGGGATACGGGTGCCCGCAACCCTCGCACTCGTACACGAGACCTCCGGTTCCACGGGCGAGCCCAAGCTCGCGAGGCGCAGCGTCGACAGCCTCCTCGCGGAGCACGTCGGCTACCGCGAAGGGCTGGGCCTCGACGCGGAGGACACCGTGCGCATCCCGGTACCGGTCACACACTCCTTCGGATCCGGGGTGGCACTCGCCGCGCTGCTGTCCGGCTGCCGGGCCGACCTCCGCCCGTTCACCACGACCGCGAACGTCGCCGTGGACCTGGACGGCGGACACGCCACCAAGCTGGCCGTCACCCCCGCCCTGCTGCGCCTGCTGACGCGGTCCAGGCGGCGGGGCGACAGCAAGCCGCAGGCGATCCTGGTGGGCGCCGGCTCGGTGTCGGACGAGTTGGACGCCGCATGCGTGGCCCGCTTCGGGGTTCCGGTCACGCGGGGTTACGGATCGAGCGAGACCGGCGGGATCCTCATCGGCCCCCGAGGACTCGGCCTGCCCATCCCGTCCGTCGGCATCGTCGGTCCCGAGCCCGGAGCACGCGGCGAACTGGTGATCCGCACCGCGACCCCCGTGCTCGGCTACGCCCACGAGCCCGAGCGCGAGTCGCTCCTGTGGAGAACCGGGGACGTCGTCGAGCGTGACGCCTCGGGCCAGGCGTGGTTCGTCGAACGCGGGCCGGGCGCCCTGCGGGCCAACGGAAAGTTCATCGATGTCGGTCCGGTCCAGGCTGCTCTCGGCGAGGTCGAGGGCGTGACGGAGGTGGCCTTCGCGGTCCTCCCACGAGCCGGCGATGCCGAGTTCGAAGACGTCTTCGCGCTGGTGGCCGGGCCGACGGCCGCGCGCGAGGCCCTGGAACGGGCGCTGCGTGCCGCCGCCCCGCAAGGGTTCCTCCCGCGCCTGCGGATCTTCGCCGAACTGCCGCGGACCGACATCGGCAAGCTGGACCGCTCGACACTCAGGGAATGGATCGAACGACATGGATGACAGGGCGTTGGCACCGCTTGGCGTCCACGAGCAGAACGCCGAGCGGGCCACCGGACAGGGCAGGGGCCGGCCCGAGCAGGGCACCGGGACCACGGTGGACGTGGTGATCGAGGCGATCGTCACCGCGGCCGGGAACGCCGGGGCTGACGATGCGTCCCTTGCCCGGCTGCGGGGTCTGCTGGGCTCGGACGAGCACGCGCTGCTGAGACCGCCCGCGGACCTCGGGATCGATTCCCTGACCTGGTTGGAGGTGCTCACCGTGCTGGAGGAGAGGTTCGACGTTCTCTTTCCGGACGCGGTGGCGGCCAACGCCGAATCGCGCACGGTCCTGGGGCTGGCCCGCGCGCTGGCGGACTGCCTCCACGAACGGAGCCGGTGAGGTCAGCGCTGATGGCGCGCCGCCGGAAACCCCCGGGGCGAGCGGACCAATTCCTGGAGAAAGGCTGGGCGTTCATGAAACTCGTTGCCAAAGGCGAGCGGTACCGGGTGATCGACGACTTCCTGTCGTCGGACGACCTGCACGGCATTCGCTCGCTCATGGGGCAGGGGCAGTTCGAACAGGTGGCCAGCGTCGTCTATCCCGAGACGGACGGGCCCGCTCTGCGCTCACGGGGCGCGCTGCTGCGGCACGACGCCGTGGCACCGTCGGCCGGTCCTCAGGGGCAGGGCGCCCCGCCGGGCGCTTATCAGGCCATCCTCCGCGAGCTCCGGGCGCACCCGGACATGTTCGGCACACCGGGGGAGGACTGGGCGGTCGTCGGCTTCAGCTTCTGGCAGTACCCCGCGGGGAGCCGGCTCGGCTGGCACAACGACGTGGCCCCGGGCCGACGGGGAGAGTTCGTCTTCTTCCTGCACGAGGAGTGGAAGGCGTCCTGGGCCGGCGAGCTCATCCTGCTGGACGTGGATCCGGCTGCCGTCGAGGTCGACACGGCCGGCATGTCCCCGCTGGAGGCCGTCGAGGCCAAAGCGAGCCTGGCACCCAACGCCCTGACGGCCGTCGTGCCCAAGCCGAACCGGCTGGTCCTGGTGAGGGAAGGCACCATCCACTGCATTCACCGGGTGGACCACACGGCGGGGGAGACCCTGCGCCAGACGATGACCGGATTCGTCGCTGTCGATCCTCCGGAGAGGTGGCAGCGGTCCGCCGGCAGCAACATCGACCGGCTGGCGTCCCTGCTCGGTTCGCACTGAGGCCCGCTGGGCTGTTCGAGGTCAGCTGTCCTGAATTCTCACCGGATTGGATGGAAGATCGTGGAAGAACTGTGGATCACCGAAGGGCCCAGGGAGTTCGAGCGGTGGCTCGCTCAGGGGAAGGCCGACCCGAAGAAGGTCGAGCGCATTCGACAGGGCCTGGAGATCACCGCCCAGGGGCGGGTCGGTGAGGTGGGGGGCGAACAGACCCCGGAGATCTACTTCCCCGGCCTGACCGCCCGGCCGTGGTGGAGCCGGAGCCACTTCCCCTGGCTCGACCAGCTGGAGGCCGCCGCACCCGTGATCCGCGAGGAGTTGCGGGCCCTTGAGACGAACGTGGACAACGCCGTGTCGCACCCCACGGGGCTGGCCGAGCCCGGCAAGTGGCGGGCGCTGTACCTGACATGCATCGGCCGGCCGTATGCCAAGAACGTCGCCGCGTTCCCGCGGACGCTGAAGACCCTGTCCGTGATCCCGGGCGGTACCAACAGCGGCATGACGTACTTCTCCACCGTCCTGGGCGGCACGCACATCCGCCCGCACTCCGGGTTCAGCAACGCCCATCTGCGCTGCCACCTGTCGCTGATCACCACCGAGGGCTCCCGCATCCGGGTCGCGGACGAGGAGCGGGCCTGGGAAGAGGGAAAGGCGTTCGTCTTCGACGACTCCTTCGAGCACGAGGTGTGGAACGAGGGTCACGAACGCAGGACGGTGCTGCTGTTCGACTTCTGGCACCCCGAGCTGACAGCACCAGAGATCGAGGCGCTGACCCACATGATGGGCGTGTGGCGGCGCATGTACTCACGGCACTTCTGGGCACACCAGATGGACACCAGCCGGTCGGCCCCCGTGCCGTCCTCCCCGATCTCCGCCTAGTCCGAGGAGCCGCGTGCCATGGCTGCAGAAATCTGGTCCGAGACCGAGGAATTCCTGAGCGGCCTGCTGTGTCCGCCCGATCCCGACCTGGCGCGGACCGTTCACGTCAGCGAGCAGGCGGACCTGCCGGCCATCAACATCTCGGCGCTGCAGGGAAAGCAGCTCAGTCTGCTGGCGAAGATGGCCGGGGCCCGGCGGATCCTCGAGGTGGGCAGTCTGGCCGGATACAGCGCCCTGTGGCTGGCGAAGGCGCTGCCGCCGGACGGCCGCATGGTGACCATCGAGAACAATCCGGTCCATGCCGTGGTCGCTGCAGACAACATCAGGGCGGCCGGCCTCGCCGACCGCGTGGAGGTGCGGGTGGGCAACGCCGCCGAGCAACTGGCCCTGCTCGTCGCGGAGCAGGCCGATCCTTTCGACTTCTTCTTCATCGACGCCGACCAGCACAACAACGTGACCTACTTCGAGGGCTGCCTGCGACTCAGCCGTCCCGGCAGCGTGATCGTCTTCGACAACGCCGTGAGATCCGGTGAGGTCCGGAACCTGGAGACGTCGAACGGCGCGGTCCGGGCCACTCAGCGCGTACTGGAGCTGGTCAGCGGCTCCGATCGGGTCGACGGGGTGGTCTTCCAGACAGTCGGCCGGCGAGGGCATGACGGCATGCTCGTCGTCCGGGTCCGCTGACCGCCACTGGCCGCAACGCGTCGGAACGCCAGGCCGGCGGGAGACCCGGCCGACCAGGAGGGAAGTTTCAGTGAATCGGGACATCCGAACGATGGAGGACGTCCTGCGCATGCTGGACCGTCTCTTCCGGCCCGAGACCGACCGGTGGACGGAGGACTCCTCCGAGTGGTGGGACGACTTCTATGCCGATCGTCGCCGGGACATCCCGTTCTTCGTCCAGAAGCCGGACGAAAACCTGGCCTCCTATCTGGAGCGTGGTCTGCTCACTCCCGGACGCGCCCTGGACCTGGGCTGTGGCCCTGGCCGCAACGCCGTCCACCTCGCCGCGCACGGATACGAGGTGGACGCCGTCGATCTCTCCCGCACCGCCGTGGCCTGAGGACAGGAGAGGGTCCGCGAGGCAGGCGTCGATGACCGTTTCCATTGCGGCGACATCTTCGGCGTAGACCTTCCTCCCGGGCGCTACGACCTGGTCTACGACTCGGGCTGCCTGCACCACCTGCCGCCGCACCGCCGGGTCAGCTACCTGGCCCTGCTGGAGCGGGTGCTCGCCCCCGGCGGCCACTTCGCCCTCGCCTGCTTCGCCGCCGGAGCGATGGGCTCCAAACTGGCCGACGACGAGTTCTACCGCAAACGCAGCCCGGAGGGCGGGTTGGCCTACCCTCGACGACCTGCGCCGCCTCTTCGCCCACCTCACCGAGATCGAGCTGCGCCCCATGGCCAGGCAGCCGGCCGACTCCCCGTTCTTCGGCGTGTGCCTCTGTGTCCGTCTCCAGCCGCCCCGCCCAGGAGCCGTTCCGCGGTGGAGGCGGCTGAGCACCGGCGTCCGCGAGGGCGCTGCGGAACTCGTTCCGGCACAGCGCGAAGAAACAGGAAGCCACGGATTCCCGACCGGAAACCGTGCCGCGATGGGGGCACCCCCTGCTCGAACGCAGTTGAGAGCTTGGGGGAGGCACAGCAACGATCGAGAAGGCCAGAATCTCCGGGCTTGAGCCTGGAGAGCAAGTCAAGGTGCCCACGCCCGTAGTGCCGCATCCACCACCGCGTCGACCGTGTCGTGACCGAGCCTGGCACCCACGAGAAAGCGCTGGTAGACGAGCGGGCCGACGGTCGTCATGGCGAACGTCTCGGCTGTGACGTCGTCGCGCAGGTGCCCCCGGTCGACGGCCGTGGTGATGGCGGGGCGCAGGGCGTCGACGATCTGGGTCAGGAGGGTGTGGCGGAGGTGCCGCATCCCGTCGTCGTGCTGGGCCCCGCCCAGTACGGCGGCGAGAACGGCCCCGGCCTGGGCGTCGTCGAGCCGCTCGCCGAGCTGGCGCAGGTAGTGGACCAGCTCGGCGCGCGGTTCGGCACCGGACGCGGCCCGCACGTCCTCGGGTGCCGGTGACAGGGGCGGCATGCCGGCCTCCAGTGCCGCCAGACGCAGGCCGAGCAGCTCCGGCCAGTGGCGGTAGACCGTGGCCCGGCCGACCCCTGCGCGGGCGGCCACCGCCTGGTGCGTGACGGCCTCCAGGCCGCCCTCGGTGAGCAGCTCGGTGGCTGCGGACACCATGGCCTCGCGGCTGCGCACCTGTCGTGGATCGGTTCGCTCCTCCGGCATGCGCCACCCTTCGTGTGAGACAACTTGCCTCACATGCTAGTCGCAGGGTGTCTCGGTCCACAGGCGTCGCGGGCCGGCCGGTCGCTTGCCTCGCGGGCACGCCGGACCAGGGCGTACGAGCGGCTCGTCTGGCGCATGACCAGGGTCTGGAGAGCGAGTTGGAGTCCCCGGTCGACGTCGCCTCCGACCATGAGCCAGAAGTCGGCGGCGTGATCTGCGTAGGCCTCCGGGTGACGCGTCACCAGTTCCTCGTAGCGCACCGCCGCCCGGTCCCGCCACGGCTGGGCCTCCTGGTGGCGGCCGGCCGCTCGCAGGGTGAGCGCGAGGTGGGCGGCGTACTCGGGATCGTCGCTCGTCTCCGCGAGCGGGCGCAGGCAGGCGACAGCGGTCTCGGGGTCGCCCATGAGGAGGTGGACCTCGGCGAGATGGCCCGTCGCCGGGGCGTAGCCCGGCACCCGGCGCCGGGCCGTGTCGAACCAGGACCGGGCCGTGGGCAGATCGCCTTCGCGCAGCCACATCACGCCGCGCCGGAAGTCCAGTTGGGCGAGAGGGAAGGGGGAGACACCCCGGTAGACGGCGCGAGCCTCGTCGAACACGTGCTCCGCCTCGGCGGTCTCGCCCCGCTCCGCCTGGAGAACGGCCAACGCCGACAGCATCGTGAAGTCGGACTGGTGGGGGGCCGCGCTCCGCAGCAGTCCGTGGGCTTCGGCATGACAGCCGACCGCCTGCAGGATCGCTGCCCGTTCCGCGTCCAGGGTGGGCTGTGCCGCGCCGGCCCGGCCCGCCGCGTCAAGGTCGGCCATGGCCTCGGCGAACCGGTGCAGGGTCGCCCGCGTGCGGGCCCGGGCCAGCAGGGCGGCACTGTCGTCGGGTGCGTTCCACACCATCTGTTCGGAGAGCTGCGCGGCCTGCTCGTAATCGGCGACGCGGCCCAGGAGATGTCCGCGCAGGGTCAGGAGGTCGACCAGAAGCGCCTGCTGGGCGACGGCGAGGGGCGCGGCGGAGCCGGCCCGGCGTAGGGGAGCCGCCACGCCGTCGATCTGGGCCGACAGATTCGCCAGGGCCAGGGTGCCGTTGGTCGTGACCGGTTCCTGGTCGGTGGGCGCAGAGGTGCGTAGGGGCCGGTCCGTCATGCTGCTTCCTCCTCCGGCTCCGGCGGGGCGAGCAGCGTGGTCATCACCGTCATGAGGTCCGGCGGGTTCGGGTTGGGGGCCACGAGGTACGGGAATGTGTGCGTGGCCGGCCGGGTGGCCTGGTCGACGCCGTCGCTGATGCGCGGGCCGTCGACGCCGCCCACCAGGAGTGTGTAGAGGGTGTCCACGATGTCGTCGTTGGGTGCCCGGCCGCCGCAGGTCGTGTGGGGGCGTCCGGCGAGCAGCGCCGTCTCGATCTCGAAGCAGCTGTCCTCGGAGAACGGCTTGGAGACATCGACGACGAGGAAGTCGGCGAGGAGGAGTTCCGTCAGCGGGTGGGCGCCCCGGTCGTCCGGCGGCCAGACGAGCTCGCCGTCGAGACGGTCGAAGAAGGCCAGGTTGGCGTCGAATCGCGCCCGGTAGGCCCCGGCGTAGTCCGGCCGTACGGCGAAGGCGTCCTCCTCGTTGTAGAGGTCGCGGATCTCCAGGTCGCTGTTGACGGGGTCGTGGCTCTTGCTCGCCAGGACGACGTTCTTGATCTCGGGCCGGCCCATGCGCTCCAGCCGCACCGGGCGGCCGCCGGAGGTCACGGTCTCGCCGACGACGCCGAGCAGGGGGCCGCAGTCCAGACCGAACACCACCTCGGGGTCGACCTCGACGACGATGCTCAGCACGTTCATCCCTTCGAGGACGTTGTCCGCGCCGGGCCGGAAGGCCAGCTTCTGTGTGGCGTCGGCGGCCAGAACGCCCGCGAGGTCGATGAAGAACGGGTCGAGCCGCGGTCCGGCGAAGATCCTCAGTCCTTCGGCCTCGGTGGGCGCCTCGTGGCCGACCTGGAAGAGGACCTGCTCGCCGCTCGGCGTCGTGCAGGTGCCTATCTGAACCGGTTCGTCGCTGCCGGGGATCCGGCCGGGCGCGGCGAAGGTGAAGTCCAGGCCGTACTCGGTCTCGCCGACGGTGAACGCGGCACGCTCGGTGGCCCGGGCGACCGGCCGGATCCGGAAGCGGTAGGTGATCGCGTCGGAGAACAGCGAGGTGGGGGCGGCGGCCGGGAAGACGTCGAGGACGAGCACCAGGCAGCCGGGCCGGTCAGGGCTGGGGAACGCGAAGACGTCGGCGACGTCGGACGCGGGGTCGAAGAGGATGCGCGGTCCTGAGAAGTGATCCGCCATCGGGGACTCCTTCGAGTGATGGGTGTGTCGGGGTGCGCCATCTGTGAGACATGCTGACTCACAGATGTGTTGTGAGTCAATCTGTCTCATAGTGGCGTGGGTCATGTGGCTGCTTGCGGCTGGCGCGTTGACAGGCTGGATCAGTGAACTGATGATGTAGTCAGTTATGCGGCGATGGTCAGAAAACAGATCTCGTTCCGCTTGCCTGCCATCTCGTGAAGACCTATTTGTGGCGGTGTATGGGCATTGCCGCCCCACCCTGAGGAAGGCGCCATGAGCGAGAAAGACCTGCACGCGAAGTTCCAGCAGTTCCCCGTCGCCGTCCGCGAGAAGGTGGACGCCGCGCTGTCGGACGCCAAGATCGCGCTCAAGCTGAAGGCCGCCGAGATCCTGGCCGACAAGGAGGAGATGGCCGAACACGCCGTCACCACCGCCGGCCGGATCGGCGCCAAGAGCGGCGAGGTGTCCGAGCTGACGACGATCCTGCCGCTGAAGCCGAACGGCGCCGAGCGGCTGCGGAAGTTCTTCCACCTGGTCGGCGGGAACCTGGCGGGCGCCGGTCAGGTCGGGACGCTGCACAACATGCGGTTCGTGTTCCTCGACAACGACACCAAGCTGCTGTTCGCGACCGCCTTCGACGGCGAGTGGGACCCCTACATCGACGACTTCGCGACCAAGATCCCCGAGTTCATGGACTACCTGTTCAGCAACGTCGAGGGCTGGCCCGGCATCACCTCGCCGGACGTGAAGGACTTCATCGTCAAGCACCAGCTCCCGGCCGAGGCATGGTTCGTCGCCCACCCGGGCCTCACCGTCGCGGAAGGCCACCGGCTCAAGCGGCAGGAGGCCGCCGTACAGCGGTTCCTCGCCGACCTCAACTGAAGGCGGGCGCACCATGCCTTCCCCGCTGTTCCGGCGGTTGCGCCGCCCGCCCACCCTGGATCTCGACGACATCCAGGCGACGCTGCTGCGGGCCCGGCCCGAGCCCTACTTCGGCACCCACGCGATCCTGGAGATCACCGAACCGGCCGCGGGCAGGGAGCTGTTGCGCCGGCTGGCCCCGCGGGTGACCTCGGCGGCGCGCTGGGACGAGCCGCAGCCGTCCTGGCTGGCCGTCGCGATCAGCTACCAAGGACTGGTCGCGCTGGGTCTGCCGGAGACGTCACTGGCCTCCTTCCCGGCCAACTTCCGCGCCGGGATGGCCGCCCGCGCCGAGCGGCTGCGCGACACCGGCGTGAACGCCCCCAAGAACTGGGAGTTCCCGTTCGGCACGCCGCGCGTGCATGTCGCCGTCACGGTCTACGCCGCGAGCGAGGACGACTGGCGGTCCGAAGTCGCCGCCTACGAAAAGGAGTTGGGCGAGGTCCCGGGTGTGCGGCTGCTGTCGCACCAGGACTTCGCGGCTGACGGGTTCAACGTCTTCGGGTACCGGGACGGCTTCAGCCAGCCGGTGGTCGAGGGCAGTGGCGCCGAACCGCTGCCCGGCGACGGACGGCCCATCAAGGCCGGCGAGTTCGTCCTCGGCTACCCGAGCGAGACGGGTGTACCACTGCCCGTGCCGGCTCCGGACGTCCTGGGCCGCAACGGCACGTACGTCGTCTTCCGCAAGTACCACTCCCACGTCGCCGCCTTCAACAAGTGGCTGCACGACAACGCCTCCACCGAGGCCGAGCGCGAGCTGCTGGCCGCCAAGCTGGTCGGCCGCTGGCGCAGCGGCGCACCTCTCGCCCTGACCCCGGAGCGCGACAACCCCGCGATCGGCGAGGACCCGAACCGCATCAACGACTTCGACTACTCCGCCGACCCGCGCGGACTGCGCACCCCGCTCGGCTCCCACATCCGCCGGATGAATCCGCGCGACACCAAGCTGACGGTCCTCACCGACGTCAATATCCGCCGGATCATCCGACGCGGCACCTCCTACGGCACCCCTCTGCCCCCGGACCGCCTCAAGGACGACGGCAAGCCGCGCGGCCTGGACTTCATCGCTCTCGGCGCCCGGGCGATCGACAACGTGGAGTTCCTGCAGAGCGAGTGGGTCGGCTCCGGCAACTTCATGGGCCTGGGCAAGGAGAAGGACCCGATGATCTCGCTCCAGGACAAGGGCGCCTACTTCACCGTGCCGGGGACTCCGCCCCGCCGGGTGCAGAACATCCAGTCCTTCAACACCCTGCTCGGCGGCGAGTACTTCTTCATGCCGAGTCTGTCCGCCATCCGCTGGCTCGGCAGCATCTGACCCCCACCCTTGCGCGAGGCCGCCATGACCACACTCCGCTCGTACGTCCGCTACCGCCCCGACCTCGAACAGCCCTTCCCCGACGAGGAGGAGCTGATCCGCCAGGTCGTCGAGGCCATGGGCAAGGCAAACCAGCAGGTCGCCGACAAACATCGCCATGGCCTGCGCGACGCCCACGCCAAGAGCCACGGCGTCCTCGCCGGCGAACTACGCATCCCCTCCGGCCTCCCGGCCCACCTCGCCCAGGGCCTCTTCGCCGAGCCGGCCACCTACCCGGTCATCGTCCGCTTCTCCTCCGCCCCCGGCGACCTGCGCTCCGACCAGGTACCCGTCCAACGCGGCATCGCCATCAAGGTGATCGGCGCACCCGGGCCCCGTGCCCTCGACGACGGCTTCACCACGCAGGACTTCCTCCTCGTCAACCACCCCACCCTGCCGTTCGGCAACATCGCCGAGTACGCCAAACTCCAGGACCTGCTGGAGAAACAGCCCCGCCAGAGCGACCAGCAGCTCCAGCTCACCGGCGCCGCCGCCCGAGTGGCCGCCAAGGCCCTCACCCGCGCCGGACGCCCGCTCCCGCCGGCCGTGGAGACCCTGGCCGCCGCCAACGACCACATCCTCGGCGAGACCTTCCACTCCATGGCCGCCCTGCGCTACGGAGACCACGTCGCCAAGATCTCGGCCGCGCCGCGCTCGGCGAACGTCAAGGCCCTCACCGGCAGCCAGGTCGACAAGAAGGCCGGCGAGTCGGCGCTGAGGGACCTCGTCGTCGACTTCTTCGCGCACAACAGTGCCGAGTACGACATCCGGGCCCAGCTGTGTGCGGACATCGACCGGATGCCGGTGGAGGACGCCTCGGTCCTGTGGCCCGAGGAGCTGTCACCGCACGAGCCCGTGGCCGTGCTGCACCTGCCCGCCCAGGACGCCTACAGCGACGCCCGCCGCCGCTACGCCGACGACGTCCTCTCCTTCAGCCCCTGGCACGCCCTGGAGGCCCACCGCCCGCTGGGCTCCATCATGCGCTCGCGTCGCGCCGCCTACCCCGCCTCCAGCGACTTCCGCCACCACTACAACGGCATCCAGCCGCAGGAGCCGTCCGACATCAAGGAGCTTCCCGCCTGACCACGGCGTGCCGATCCGCGGCTGCGGCCGGGGATCGGCACGGGGGCCACGTGTCAGAATGAGGGCACCTCCTGTTCGTCCTTCCTTCATCGAGGTCCTTTTCGTGTCCCAGCCCGTCGGCCGCGTCCCGCAGCGACGCAACGCACGGTCCAACCGGGCGCGCATCCTGGCCACCGCACGCCAGGAACTCGGGCGGAACCCGGACATCACCCTGGAAGAGCTGGCCCGCGCCTCCGGTGTCGTACGGCGCACGCTTTTCGGGCACTTCCCCGGGCGGGCGGCGCTCTTGGAGGCACTGGCCGAGGAGGCCGCCGAGGCGCTCGAGTCCGCCGTGGCGGTCGGAGCGACGGCGACCGAGCCGGCGGAGCGGGCGCTCGCGCACTTCTCGTTGTCGATGTGGCCCGTCGGCGACCGCTACCGCATGCTTCTGGCGCTCGCCCAGCGGGACCTGGGCATGGAACGTGTCGCCGAGATCCTCAAGCCCGCCCGCGTCAATGTCACGGCCATCCTGGAGCGCGGGCAGCGAGACGGTGTCTTCCACTCCCATCTGCCGCCTGCGGTGCTGAGCGCCGGTCTGGAGGCGATGACGGTCGCCCTGCTGGAACAGGTCAACACCGGGGCGCTGGAGGACGACGGCACCCGGGTGGCCGTCACCACGCTCATCGCGGCCGGAGTGCCGGAGAAGCACGCGCGCGTCGTGGTCGAAGAGGTGGCCGCCACGGCCACCGCGGAGGCTGTCGCCGACGGGTGAGCCCGTTGGCACGGCTGCTTACGCAGAGGTTCGAACAGACCCCGGTCGAAGGCACCGGGGTCTTGTCATGTGTATCCCGCTCCTCTGATCGGCGAGTGCCGAGTGGTTGTGCCGGGCCCTCAGGTGCGGACAGCAAAAAAAGGACGGTGCCGGGTGTCCCCTCCCGGCACCGTCCGGGGCCGTGCGCCGCTCAGGCACAGCCCGTCCTGGGTGGAGGAGGCCGGAAACGAGTTCCCGGCCTCCGGCCTGCGGCCATGGGCCGCGCCGACCTTCTGGGCTCAGGCGCCCACGGTCTCGGTCTGCTCCTGGGAGGTCTCGGCCGCTTCTTCCTGGTGCTGCTTGCCGGTGGCCTTGCGGCCGGGCAGGACGGCGATGACGATCAGGGTTCCGGCGGCCATGATGATGCCGCCGATGAGGCTGGTGTGGGCGATGGCGTGGGCGAAGGACTCGTGCACCGCTCCGAGCAGGGTCTGGGCCTGTTCGGCGCCGCCCTGGGGGTTCTTGGCGACCTGTTCGGCGACCGCGATGCCGCCGCCGACGGAGTCCTTGGCGGTGTCCATGGCTTCGGCCGGGAGGTGGCCGCCGACCAGGTCGGTCAGCTTGTCCTTGTAGGAGGTGGCCAGCAGCGAGCCGAGGATGGCGATGCCCAGGGAGGCACCGAGTTCCAGGGCGGTGTCGTTGGCGCCGCCTCCGACGCCCAGTTCGGACTCGGGGAAGGAGTCCATGATGGTGTCGGTGGCCGGGGACAGGCTCAGGCCGATCGCGAAGCCGAGCAGCACCAGCGGGGCCAGGAAGTCGGTGTAGGCCGAGCCCGACTCGATCTGCGTGAGCAGGAAGACACCTGCGGTGCCGATCACCATGCCGGTGCCCACGACCAGCTTCACGCCCAGCTTCGGCGCCAGCTTTCCGGTTACCGCGGCGCCGACGAACACCGCGCCGGCCAGCGGCAGCAGCCGGATGCCGGTCTCCAGGGCGTCGTAGCCGAGGACGAACTGCAGGAACTGGGTGGAGTAGTAGATCGAGCCGAAGGTGCCGAAGAAGAAGAACAGCACCGCGAGCATCGAGCCGCTGAAGGGACGCTCGGCGAACTTGCGCACATCCAGCATCGGGTTCGGGTGCTTCAGCTCCCAGGCCACGAAGGCCAGCAGGCCCACGCCGGCGACGACGGCAGCGGTGATCGGGCCGGTGCCCCAGCCGAAGTGCGGGCCCTCGATGGTCGCGTAGACCAGGGAGCCGACGGAGACGATCGAGAGCAGACCGCCGACGTAGTCGATCCGGCCCATGCCTTCCGCCTTCGACGGCGGGACCAGGAGCAGTGCGCCGACGACGCCGAGGACGGCGACGGGGACGTTCATCAGGAAGGTGGAGCCCCAGGCGTGGTCCTCCAGCAGCCAGCCGGCGGACAGCGGACCCGCGGCGATCGCGAGCCCGGAGGTGGCGGACCATGCCGTGATGGCCTTGGCGCGCTCACCGCGAGGGAACATCGCGACCAGCAGTGACAGCGTGGCCGGCATGACGACGGCGGCGCCCACGCCCATGATCGCGCGGGCGGCGATGACCAGGTCGGTCTCCTCGACCAGGCCGCCCATCACCGAACCGCCGATGAAGATCAACAGGCCCAGGACCAGGGCGCCACGGCGGCTGTACTTGTCGCCGATCGCGCCCAGTACGAGCATCAGCGCGGCATAGGGGACGGTGTAGCCGTCGATGACCCACTGCAGGTCACTGCTGCTCAGGCCCAGGTCCTTGGTCATGTCGGGGGCGGCCACGATCAGCGAGGTGTTCGCCATGACGACGATCAGCAGGCTCAGGCACAGGACCAGCAGGGCCCACCAGCGGCGTGGATAGGGCTCGGTCATCTTCTCGACGGGTGTGTTCGCAAAGAGCGGCATCGGGGGCTCCTCGGCAGGGGCTGAAGCGGAGGCTTCGGGGTGCGGATCGATGGGAGCGGTGCGGGCGCGGACAGGAGTGGGCGCGGCACCGAGAGCAGTTAATTGCCCGTTGATGTGCAGACTAGTTTGTTGCTCGTCGATGTGCAACTATCGAATCGCCCTCCCCCGTCGACCGGAGGTCCGACATGACCCACCCACCCGTCATCGCCACCCCGGAACGCAGCCGAACCCTGCTCACGCGGGCCCGCATCCTCGAAGCGGCCAGGCGGGAACTCAGCCGCGACCCCGACGCGAGCCTCGGTGACATCGCCGAGGCGGCAGGTGTGGTGCGCCGTACGGTCTACGGCCACTTCAACGGCCGGGCCGCACTGGTGGAGGGGCTGGTGGAGGATGCCGCACAGGCGCTGCGACAGGCGCTGCGACGGGCGCTCGCGGCCCCGCGGGTTCCGGCGGCGGATGCCGTCACGGAGCTGGCGCGCTTCGTCCTCGCCGTGTGGCCCGTCGGTGACCGCTACCGCATCCTGCTCCGTCTCGCCCCACAGGACCTCGGGGCCGAACGAGTCGCTGAAGTCCTCGCCCCCGCGCGCGACATGGCCGAGGCGATCATCGGCCGGGGGCAGCGGCAGGGGGTCTTCCAGGCCAGCGTTCCGCCGGCTGTGCTGACCCGGGCGCTGGAGGGGCACCTGCTGGGGCTTCTTGACTGCGTGAACGGCGGGGCCTGGAGCGACGACGGCACGGGCACCGCGACCGCCGCCCTGATCGCGATGGGCGTGACTGCCGGCCATGCCGCCACCTGTGTCCGGGGGCTCGTCCGGCCCGAGGGCGACGGCGCGTAGGCGCCTTCCCGAAGCATCACCCGAAGCATCACCCGAAGAGGAGAACCGTGTACCAGTCCCAGTACGACGAGGAGTACGTCGGCGAGCCCTACTACGGCGACGGCGCCGTATATGTGAGCCCCCCGACCCGGACCAGGCGGCGCCTGATCATCGTCGCCGTGTCCCTGGCGGCCGTGCTGGTCGGCGCCGTCGCGGTCGACCGGATCGCCGCGGCCCGCGCGGAGAGCCGTACGGCCAAGGCCTTCCAGGACGGCATGGGAACCGCCGATCGGCCCTCGGTGCACGTCAGCGGCTTTCCCGTGCTGACCCAGCTCGCCGAGGGCCGCCTGAACCACGTCGACCTCACCGCCCGCGACATACCCGCGAACGGCACGACCCGACCCCTGCCGGTGACGAAGCTGACAGTCGGGATGGACGGCCTGAAGACCTCGGGGGACGCCGACGAGGCGCACGCCCGCAGCGTCCAGGCGACCGCCCACCTGTCCTACGCGGATGTGTCGAACGCGCTCGGCGTGGAGGTGTCGCAGGGCGACGAGTCGGGCCGGATCAACGCGACGGCCGCTCTGCCGCTCGTCGGCGACGTAACCGCGAGCGCGGCCGTCTCGGCGGCGAGCGGCAACCGCATCGCCTTCACCGACGTCCGCGCCGAGCAGGGCGAACTGCTACCTCCGCTGAAGTCGCTTCTCGACGAGGCCCTGGACGAGCCCATTCCGCTGCAGAACGTTCCCGAGGGGCTCCGCCTGCGGTCGATCACCACCACGGAGGACGGGATCGACGCCCGCTTCACCGGCCGCTCGGTCACCTTCCGCCCGGACTCGTCGTCCGCCCAGGTGGCGTCAGTCGAGGTCGGGGAGGGGGCGCCGAGCGACCTCGTGGGCGTCGTCCGCCGGTAGCCCCAGCATGCGCAGCACCATCTCGGCGAGGTTCACCGCGGCCTCGTCGCCGTCCACCTCGGGGCGGGCGAAACGCAGCTCCACCAGGGACAGCAGGGTTCCGCCCAGTGCGGACAGGGCGACCATCGGGTCGACGGTCGTGAAACGGCAGGAGGCGATGCCGACCTGGAGATCGCGCATCGCCCGGCGAGACAATCCGTTGTCCGAGTGGATGTGCCCCAGGCCGCGGCGGCGCAGAACCTGCATCAGCTCCGGGTGGGAATCGGCCATCCGGGCGCTGAGCCGGAAGCCGGCCGCGAGGAGCTCCGCCGGGTCGTCGATTCCGGCCAGGCGCTCGTCGAAGTTCTGGCCGAACTCCTCCAGGGCGTCCACCACCGCCGTCTCGAACAACTCCGCCTTGGAGTCGAAGTGGTTGTAGAAGGAGCCGAAGCCGACGTCCGCGCGCTCGGCGATCGCCTGGATGCTGGCGCTCGTGTCCCCGGTCTCGGCGAGGATCTGCCGGGCCGCTCGCACGAGAGCCCTGCGGGTCTCCGCGCGACGCCGCTCGAACCGGTTGCTGGGCAGGGCTGACGTAGACATGCGCAGAGTCTAACCGCCGGGACGATGGCGATCGCAGTCCTGATGAATTCATCATTTCCTGCCGCGAACATCTTGACGACAGAACTGTCACAGTTGATGATTTCCTCATTACGGCAATGTTGCTCGGAGGGCACCATGTCTGAAACCCGCGTCGACGGGGCCGACGTCATCACGGCCCACCAGGACCTCCACAGCGAGCAGGGCGCCCTGCGCGGCGAACACCCCGGCCGCTCCCGGAATCCCGTGATCAAGGTGGCGGACCTGGCCTGGCTGGAGTTCGAGAAGCCCGACCTGGACCGCGCGGAGGTCTTCGCCCGCGACTTCGGCTTCGGCGTCGCCGCCCGCACCGAGCGGGAGTTGTGGCTGCGCGGCACCTTCGCCGGCTCACCCTGCATGGTGATCCGCAGGGGGCGCACGTCCCGCTTCATCGGCCCGGCGTTCCGGGCTGCCGAGCGGGCCGATTTGGACCGGCTGGCCCGTGCCACGGGGACGGACGTACGGGACGCGGACGTACCCGGCGGCGGCAAGGTGGTCGACCTGCTCGACCCCTCGGGCTTCCCGGTACGGGTCGTGCACTGCGGCGAACGACTCCCCGCACTGCCGGAACAGCAGCCGCTGCTGCTCAACTTCGGCACGGATCACCGTCGTACGAACGCCACGCAGCGCCCGCCGCGCGAGCCGTCCCGCATCCAGCGCCTCGGCCATGTGGTGCTGGAGACACGGGTGTTCGCCCGGGCCCTGGACTGGTACCTGGACACCCTCGGGATGATCGTGTCGGACTTCCTGTTCCTGGACGGGCAGCGCGGCCGGGGCCCGACGATGGCGTTCATCCGCTGCGACCTGGGCAGCGTGCCCGCCGACCATCACACGCTGGCCATGCACCTGGGGCCGGGGACGGGGTACGTCCACTCCGCCTACCAGGTCACCGACCTCGACTCGATCGCCGCTGGCGGGGAGTACCTCAAGGAGCGCGGCTACAAGCGCAGTTGGGGCATCGGCCGGCACATCCAGGGCAGCCAGCTCTTCGACTACTGGCGCGACCCCGACCACTTCATGCTGGAGCACTTCGCCGACGGCGACCTGTTCTCCTGCGACGTCGAACCCGGCTGGGCGCCCATGTCGACCAGCGGCCTGGCCCAGTGGGGCCCGCCGGCCACCCGCGACTTCCTCGGCGCGAGCCCCTCCCCGCAGCGGGTCCGCGATGTCATCGAGGCCCTGCGCGGCGACAACGAGATGGACCCGGCACGACTGTTCGGCCTGCTCAAGGCCGCCAACTCCTGACCCCCGCACGCGAATCCCTCTCACAAAGGCACTGACATGAGCACCAATGTCCTGCGCACCGCCGACGGCTGGTGGGTCGTCCTCGGCGAACGCGCCGTCCCGGTCGACACCAAGGCCGCCACCACCGCCGAACTGCTCGCCGACCGCGACGCCGTACGCGAGGCGGCCCTCTCAGGTGAGGCGGGCACACCCGTCGCCGACCTGGCCGCCCTCTCGCCGGTCACCACCCCCTGTCGGGTGGTCGCCCAGATGGTCAACTACCGTAGCCACGCCCGCGATTCGGGGTTCACCGGCGACATCCCGCCCGCCTTCTTCCGCAAGGCATCCGGCTCGGTCAGCGGCCCCGGCGAGGCTGTCGTCCGCCCCGCGCACGTGAAGTTCCTCGACTACGAAATCGAGTTGGGCCTGGTCATGGGCGCGTCCCTGCCCGTCGGCACCGTGGTCGAGGAGCGGGACCTGCCCTCGTACGTCGC
The DNA here is from genome assembly GCF_044455405.1 of Streptomyces sp. NPDC051243. Lineage (NCBI taxonomy): Bacteria > Bacillati > Actinomycetota > Actinomycetes > Kitasatosporales > Streptomycetaceae > Streptomyces > Streptomyces sp. NPDC051243. The sequence continues at coordinate 40,237 of NZ_JBITES010000027.1, forward strand.
CGGGTTGGTGATCACCAACGATGTCAGCGCCCGTGAGGTGCAGCTGACGAAGACGCAGTTCTACGAGAGCAAGTCGTACCCGACCTTCACGCCGACCGGTCCGTACCTGTCGTTGCTGGAGCCGGAGGACTTCGCCCATCTCCTGGACCTGCGGCTGAAGCTGAGCGTCAACGGCGAGCTGCGCCAGGACCGCACCCTCGCCGACATGATCGTCCGCCCGGCACAGGCGCTCACCCTGTTGGCCCGGTTCCAGACCCTGGACCCCGGCGACCTGCTGCTCACCGGGACGCCCGGCGGCACGGCCCTGAAGGCCCCGCCGAAGCCGGTCGAGAAGATCGGCGCGCTGTTGCCGCCCGCCGTGAAGTGGAAGGCGTTCTTCAAGAGCCAGGCGAAGAACCCGCACTACCTGAGTCCGGGCGACGTGATCACGGCGACGATCGCGACCCCGGACGGCCGCATCGACCTCGGCGAGCAGCGCACGCCCGTCGCGGCCGTGAACTAAACCCCGAGGTGAGCCGCACATGACCGTCGATGAAGCCGCACGTGTGCCCGTCGTGATCGTCGGCGCCGGACCGGTGGGCGTGACCGCCGCCCTCCTCCTGGCCAGGCGAGGAGTCCGCAGTGTCGTCCTGGAACGCCACCAGGACGTCTACCCGCTCCCGCGTGCCGTCGCCACCGACGACGAGGTGTGCAGGATTCTGCAGGCCGCGGGCGTGGGGGAGGAGTTCGCCGCGATCGCCCGCCCTGCGAATGGGCTGCGGCTGCTGGATGCCCGGCATCGGGTGATGGCCGAGTTCCGCCGCTCCGAGCACGGCCTGCACGGCTACCCGCAGACCAGTATGTTCGACCAGCCAGAGCTGGAGCGGCTGCTGCGCGACGCCCTGGTCCGGCGCCCGGAGTGCGAGCTCAGGGGTGGCGTGGAGGTCACCGGTATCGGCCCGGACGCCACCGGCCCGGTGCGGGTCACCTACCGCGACGACGCCGGCGAGCACGAGCTGTGGGCCGACGCGGTCCTCGGCTGCGACGGCGCGAACAGCCTCACCCGCGAGGCCATCGGCGCCGTCTGGGAGGACCTGCGCTTCGAGGAACGCTGGACCGTCATCGACGTCCGGACGACAGCCGACGTCCGCTGCTGGGATGGCGTTGACCAGGTCTGCGACCCGGACCGCCCGGCCACCTTCATGCGCGTGGGCGAGGACCGCTACCGCTGGGAGTTCCGGCTGCGTGAGGGGGCGGAGCAGCCGGTCCGCGAGTTGGTCGCCCCGTGGCTGCCACCTTCGCACGAGGGGGACTTCGAGATCGTCCGCGAGACGCAGTACACCTTCCGGGCGCGCGTCGCCGACCGCTGGCGCAGCGGACGGGTCTTCCTGCTCGGCGACGCGGCCCACCTCACCCCGCCGTTCATCGGCCAGGGACTGTGCTCGGGCCTGCGGGACGCCTACAACCTGACCTGGAAGCTCGCCCGCGTCCTCCAACAAGGTGGCGACGATCGGCTGCTGGAGACCTACGAGAGCGAACGCAAGCCACACGCCCGGCATGTGATCCGGCTCGCGGTCGCCATGGGCTGGGCCATGACCGGCGGCCAGGACGGCGCCGCCGCAATCCGCCGCAGGCTCCTGGCCGCCGCCTGCCGCATACCCGGCCTGACCGAGCTGGCCGGCCGCGACCTCAGCCCGCCCCTCACCGCCGGCCCCCTCGTGCGACGCGGGGTCCGCCGACGCCTGGCAGGCACGCACTGCCCGCAGCCGTGGCTGAGCGTCGACGGACGACGTGCCCGCCTCGACGAACTGCTCGGCGACTCCTTCACCGTCCTGACCGCCACCGAACCCGGCCCCTCCCTGACCGCGCTCGCCCACAGCCTCGGCATACGCGCGTTCTCCGTGACCGACCTCGGCGACGACGGCACCCTCGCCGCCTGGCTGCGCGCCGGACGCGCGGACGCCGTACTGCTGCGGCCCGACCGCGTCGTCCTGGATGTCGTCCCGGCCGGGGGACGCGACTTCACGTCGACCGCCGACTGGGCGGCCCTGCTGCACAGCACACGAAACCCTGTTCCTCCCGAACGGACGGCTATGAGAAGCCTGTTGAGGAGTACGACGCGATGAGCACGCCCTTCTTCACGCCCGATCCGCAGACGGCGGCCGCCAGTCGCATCGCGGAGTTCGCCCGGCGCCAGGGCATCGACCCGGACGACTACGCCGCTCTGCACCAGTGGTCGGTCACCGACCTGGAGGGCTTCTGGGGTGCGGTGTGGGAGTACTTCGACATCGACGCCGACACCCCCTACGAGCAGGTGCTGGCCGAGGAGAGGATGCCGGGCGCCCGCTGGTTCCCCGGCGCCACCCTCAATTACGCCCATCACGCCCTGCGCAACCTCGCCGACGACCGGCCCGCGATCATCGCACTGGACGAGACCGGCTCCGGGTACGAGGTGACGGGGGAGCGGCTGCGTGCCCTGGTCGCCTCCGTCGCCGCCACCCTGCGCGACCTGGGCGTGGGGCAGGGAGACCGGGTGGTCGGCTACCTGCCCAACATCCCGCACGCGATCGTCGCGTTCCTCGCCGCCGCGAGCCTGGGCGCGGTCTGGTCGGTGTGCGGCCAGGACTACGCGCCCAAGGCCGCCGCCGACCGCTTCGCCCAGCTCGAACCCACCGTACTGATCGCCGCCGACGGCTACCTCTTCAACGGCACCACCCACGATCGCCGCGACGCCACCCTCGAACTGGCCGCGTCCCTCCCGACGTTGAAGGCGACGCTGCTGGTGGACCACGTGGGCCTGCCGTGGCCGTCGAGGGCGTACCCCTCGCTGGTGGTCCCGTGGGAGGACGCGGCCACCCGCACGGAGGAACTCCTCTGCACGCCGGTGCCGTTCGACCACCCCCTGTGGGTCGTCTTCTCCTCCGGCACCACCGGCCTGCCCAAGGGCATCGTCCACGGCCACGGCGGCGTCCTGCTGGAGCACCTCAAAACCCTCGGCCTGCACTCCGACCTCGGCCCCGGCGACCGCCTCCTCTGGTACACCACCACGCACTGGATGATGTGGAACCTGGTCGCCTCGACCCTGCTGACCGGCGCGACGACGTGTACGTACGACGGCAGCCCGGCGCCCTTCGCCAAGCTCGACGTCCTGTGGGAACTGGCCGCCCGCCACCGGGTCACCGTCTTCGGTACCAGCCCCCAGTACCTGCTGGGCATGGCCAAGTTCGGCATCGACCCGTCCGGCCATGACCTGTCGTCGGTCCGCGTGGTCGGCTGCACGGGGTCCGCCCTGCCGGCGTCCGCCTACCCGTGGGTCCGCGACCACGTGGGGGAGCGGGTGCTGCTGGCCTCGATCAGCGGCGGCACGGACGTGGTGTCGGGCTTCGCGGGCAGTGCGCCCAACACCCCGGTCTGGGCCGGGGAGTTGTCGGCACCGCACCTGGGTGTGGCGCTGGCCGCGTACGACGCCGGGGCCTCGCCGGTGGTCGACCAGGTCGGTGAGCTGGTCGTCACCCGCCCCATGCCGTCGATGCCGCTGTCCTTCTGGAACGACTTCGACGGCACCCGCTACCGCGACGCCTACTTCTCCTCCTACCCGGGCATCTGGCGGCACGGTGACTGGATCACCCTTACGGGCCATGGCTCGGTGATCGTCCACGGCCGCTCCGACAGCACTCTCAACCGCAACGGCGTCCGGCTCGGCAGCGCCGACATCCACGACGTCGTCGAACGCCTCCCCGAGATCACCGAGGCCCTGGTCATCGGCGCGGAGGAACCCGACGGCGGCTACTGGATGCCGCTGTTCGTGGTCCCAGCGGCGGGCGTCGAACTCGACGACACCCTCCGGGAGAGGATCAAGGAGGCCATCCGCACCGGGGCCTCACCCCGCCACGTCCCGGACGAGATCCTCGAAGTGCCGGGCATCCCGCACACCCGCACCGGCAAGAAACTGGAGGTCCCGGTCAAGCGCCTGCTCCAGGGCGCCCCTGTCGAGCAGGTCGTGAATCCGGCCGCGGTGGACGCCCCCGACCTCATCGCCTACTACGCCGGCTTGGGCGAGGAGCGCCGCAAGGGCAGGACCACCGCATGAGAACAGTGCTCGCCGTCGCCCTGTCCCTGGTCTTCCTTCCCCTGGGCCTGGCGAAGATCGCCGCGGTGCCGTTCATGCGCCAGGCGGCGGCCCACCTCGGCATGACACCGGGCCACTACCGCGTCGTCGGCGCACTGGAGGTGGCGGGGGCCGCCGGGCTGCTGCTGGGACTGGTGTCGCTCCCGCTCGGCGTGGCCGCCGCGACGGGACTGGCGTTGCTGATGGCCGCGGCGGCGGTGGTCCACCTGCGCCACGGCGACCCGCCGCCCCGGGCGCTCCCGGCCGCCGTACTGGCCCTGATCGCCGTGACGTACGCGGCAACGGCGGTGGCCGCCGGCTGACGTACGTCCCGTACGGGCCGCGGATGGGCAGCCACTTGTGAGGGTGGCGGCTGCCCTTCCCCCGGCTCCCCGCGGGCCGCCATCGCACACCGGCCTCCCCCTCCCCCCGGGCCGGGGTGGCCCGCGTCGACGTCCGGGGCCTGCGAGACGACTGGCTCGACAGGCCCCGGACGAGCAACCCCGTCTCCCTCGCCGACCGACCCCGGCGGCCGCCGCCGTCATGGTGCCGACATGCTGACTCTCCGCCCCACCACGCCGGAGGACCCTCGCGACGTGACCGACTGGGAGAGCGAACCCGACACCTCGGCATGGCTGGGCGAGACAGGGGCCGTCTGGCGCACCCGAGCCCTGACCGATCCGGACCAGGAACATGTCAACAGCCGCGCTGGTTCGAGGCCGCCGCGTCCTTGTACCGGATCGACGCCGTTGGAACCTTGCGTGTACGACGGATGCTGCCCGACGTCGCGGATCCTGGAGTGCCGTTCGCTACGCCAGACTGTCCCGCCACGCCCGGTGCAGATCCGCGAACCGGCCCGTTCCGGCGACGAGTTCCGCCGGTGTGCCGTCCTCGACGATCCGGCCGTGCTCCATGACCAGTACCCGGTCCGCGATCTCGACCGTCGACAGCCGGTGCGCGATCACGACGGCCGTACGGCCGTGCAGGACCGTCGACATCGCGCGCTGCACGGCCCGTTCGCCGGGGATGTCGAGGGAGCTGGTCGCCTCGTCGAGGATCAGCACGGCCGGGTCGGCGAGCAACGCCCGGGCGAACGCGACGAGTTGGCGCTGGCCCGCGGAGATGCGACCGCCGCGCTTGCGTACGTCGGTGTCGTAGCCGTCGGGGAGCGAGCTGATGAAGTCGTGCGCGCCGATGGCCTTCGCGGCCTGCTCGATCTCCTCACGGGTGGCGTCCGGGCGCCCGATGGCGATGTTCTCGGCGACCGTGCCGGAGAACAGGAACGCCTCCTGCGTCACCATCACCACCCCGCGCCGCAGTTCGGGCACGGCCAGCTCGCGCAGGTCGACGCCGTCCAGCAGGACGCGGCCGTCGGAGGGGTCGTAGAAGCGGGCGAGCAGCTTGGCGAGTGTCGACTTGCCGGCGCCGGTGGCGCCGACGACCGCGACCGTCTGCCCGGCCGGGATCGTGAGGTCGAAGCGGGGCAGCACCTCGCCGCCGGTGCGGTAGGCGAACAGTACGCCGTCGAAGACGACTTCGCGGCCGGGGTGCTCCGACTCGAGGGCCGGGAGCTGCCGGGGCGCCTGCGGCTCGGGGACGGACGGTGCCTGGGCCAGCAGCCCGGCGATCTTCTCCAGGGAGGCCGCCGCCGACTGGTACGAGTTGAGGAACATGCCGAGCCGGTCGATCGGGTCGTACAGACGCCGTAGATAGAGCACGGACGCCGCCAGCACACCGAGGGCCAGCGTGCCGCCCGCGACGCGGTAGGCGCCCCACAGCACGATCCCCGCGACGGCCGTGTTGGCCACGAGACGCGAGCCGACGACGTAACGGGCCATCTCCAGCAGCGCGTCGCCGTTGGTCCGCTCGTGCCGGGTGTTGAGTACGGCGAAGTCGGCGTCGTTGGCAGCCTCGCGGCGGAAGGCGCGCACCGGGCGGATGCCGTTCATCGTCTCGACGAACTTGACGATCACGGCGGCGATCGCGGTGGACCGCACGGTGTACACCCGCCCGGCACGCCGCCGGTAGAGCCGTACGAGGAGGTACAGCGGCACGAAGGAGGCCACGGCGACCGCGCCCAGACCGAGGTCCAGCCACAGCAGCATCGCCGCGATGTAGACGAAGGACAGGATGACGGTGACGAGTTCCTGCAGGCCCTCCTCGAGCAGTTCGCGCAGGGACTCCACGTCCGTGGTCGAGCGGGAGATGAGCCGGCCGGAGGTGTAGCGCTCGTGGAAGTCGACGCTCAGCGCCTGGGCATGGCGGAAGATACGGCCGCGCAGGTCGAGCAGCACGTCCTGGTTGACGCGGGCGGAGAACAGGATGAACGCGTACTGCAGCGCTCCGGAGGCGACCGCGCACACCAGATAGCCGACGGCGACGGCGATCAGCGGCCCGAGGTCGTCGCGCCGGAACGCCGGTACGGCCGTGTCGATCGCGTACGCCACCAGCAGCGGGCCCGCCTGCACGGCCGCCTGCTGGAGCAGCAGCAGGAGCGTGGTGACGGCGACGCGGGCCTTCATCGGCGCGAGCAGGGAGCGCAGCAGGGCGGAGGTGGCGCCCGGGGGAGTGGGCAGGACGTCGCGGTCGAAGGGGTCGTCCGGCCTGGCGGACTCCGGTTCCTCGGCCGGTTGTTCCTTGCCCGGTGCGGTGGCGGTCGTCGCCGTCATCGGTCGGCCTCCTCGGTCCCGGCCATGAGGTGGGCGTACTCGGCATTCGTGCGCAGCAGGTCGTGGTGCGTGCCGACCGCGGCGATACGGCCGCCGGAGAGCAGGGCGACGCGGTCCGCGAGCAGCACGGTGGACGGGCGGTGGGCGACGATGAGGGCGGTGGTCTCCGCGAGCACGTCGCGCAGGGCGGCCTCGACCGCGGCCTCCGTGTGCACATCGAGGGCGGACAGGGGGTCGTCCAGCACCAGGAACCTCGGCCGCCCGACCACGGCCCGCGCGAGCGCCAGCCGCTGCCGCTGCCCGCCGGAGAGGCTGAGCCCCTGCTCGCCGACCTGGGTCTCGGTCCCGTCGGGCAGCGCGTGCGCGAAGCCGGCCTGCGCGACGGCGAGCGCCCGCTCCAATTCAGGCTCTCCCGCGCCGTCTCCGGCCCCCATGAGAACGTTGTCCGCGACGCTGGCCGAGAAGAGGGTGGGCTCCTCGAAGGCGACGGCGACGAGTTCGCGCAGCGCTTCCCTGGACATCTCGGAGATGTCCTGCCCGTCGAGGGTGATACGGCCGGACGTCACCTCGTGCAGACGGGGGACGAGGGCGGTGAGGGTCGTCTTGCCGCTGCCTGTCGCGCCGACGAGGGCCATGGACTCGCCGGGGCGGATGTGGAGGTCGATGCGGTCCAGGACGGGTGGGGAGTCGCAGAGGGCGTCGGGGTAGCGGAACGAGACCTCGTGGAAGCGGATGCCATCGTCGCCGGCCGCGGGTCCCGCATCTTTGTGGGGCGCTTCCGTCTCCGGCGTTTCATCCATGACCTCGAAGTACCGCTCTGTAGCCGTCGCCGCCTCCTGACTCATCGCCAGCAGAAAGCCGATCGACTCCACAGGCCACCGCAGGGCCAGCGCCGTCGACAGAAAGGCCACCAGCGTGCCGGCCGACAGCACCCCGTCGGCCACCTGCACCGCCCCCACCACCAGCGCCGCCCCGATGGCGACCTCCGGCAGCGTCACGATGACCGCCCAGATGAGGGCCAGCAGCCGGGCCTTGCGCAGCTCCGTGCCCCGCAGCGTCCGCGACAGCTCCCGGAACGCCCGTGCCTGACTGCGATGCCGCCCGAACCCCTTGATGATCCGGACCCCGAGCACGCTCTCCTCGACGACCGTCGTCAGATCACCGACCTGGTCCTGCGCGAGCCGCGCCACGGCGGCGTACCGCTTCTCGAAGAAGAAGCACATCACCGCCATCGGCACGGCGGGAGCGAGGATCACCAGCCCCAGGGTCCAGTCCTGCAGCAGCATGATGATCACGCCGACAAGGATCGTCACGCCGTTGACCAGCAGAAACGTCAGCGGGAAGGCGAGGAACATGCGCAGCAGCATCAGATCGGTGGTGCCCCGGGACAGCAGTTGCCCCGACGCCCACCGGTCGTGGAACGCCACCGGGAGGCGCTGCAGATGCCGGTACAGATCCGCCCGCATCGCCGCCTCGACCCCCGCCAGCGGCCGCGCCACCAGCCATCTCCGCAGCCCGAACAGCAACGCCTCGGCGAACCCGAGCAGCAGCAGACACAGCGCCCCGAGCCAGACGCCGGCCGGATCCCGGTCGGCGACGGGCCCGTCCACCATCCATTTCAGAACGAGCGGAATGACCAGCGCGAGACAGGACGCGACGATCGCCACGAACGCGGCGGTGAACAACCGCGAACGCACGGGCCGCACATACGGCCACAGACGCAGCAGCGTACGTACGGCGGATCGCTCGGCCCTGTCCTCTGCGGTTGCACGTGTCGTCACCATCAGCAGCGAGCCTACGGATCGCCACTGACACTGCCCACCGAGTTTTGGCCGGTCCGCAATCGGCCGTTGGTCCTACGACCTGCACGTTCGAGGGGTCGTACGGCCGCATCAACCGATCGGCTGATACCCCGTCGAGCGCGACGGCCGATGTGGCCGGAACCGGCCCGCCGGGACGCTGGGGGCATGACCGTCATCGAAGTCAGCGATCTGCGCAAGTCCTACGGCGGCCGGGCCGCCGTCGACGGTGTGTGGCGACGGCATACCAGCGGGGCATCCTCGGCTAGGACCTGTCGTTTGGATCATGCCGGCGTCGCGGGGCCTGGCACGCGCTCCCCCGAGCTCTTCGAGCAGGGGTACCCCCAGCCGCGTTGTCGTCGGTTGCCGACTCCCCCACGCTCGAACAACCTCGCGCGGGGGCACCCCCATCGACCCCGGCTCGGGTCGGCTGAAAAGCACAGTGGCTCTCAGCCGACCTGATCCGAACGACAGGCCCTAACCGGGATAGGGCAGCAGCCCGCCCGCGATCCTCTCCCAGGCGGCCTTCAGCTCGGCGAGCAACTCGGGCCTGTCCGACGCCAGATCGGCCTGCTCGCGCTGGTCGGCGGCCAGGTTGTAGAGGTGGTCCTTGCCGCTCGCGTCACGGTAGTACTTCCAGTCGCCGCGCCGCAGGGCCCGGTTGGCCCGTACTCGCCAGAACAGATCGCGCTCCGGCAGCTCCTCGCCGCGCAGCAGGTAGCCGGCGAGACTTGTGCCGTCGAGCGGATACGCCGGGTCCGGGCGGGCCCCACCGAGCTCCAGCAGGGTCGCCGTCCAGTCCGGGGAGAAGTTCGGCTCGTGACTGACCTGCCGGCCGTTGATCCGGGCCGGCCAGCGCACGATCGCCGGGACCCGGATGCCACCCTCCAGCAGCACGAACTTCTCGCCGCTGAGCGGCCAGTTGTAGGAGTAGCGCTCGCCGCCGTTGTCGCTGGCGAACAGCACGAGCGTGTTCTCCTCCTGCCCGGAGCGACGCAGGGCGTCGAGCACCTCGCCGACGGCGGCGTCGAGGCTCTCGACCATCTGCGTGTACTTGGCGACCGAGCCGCCGTCGTAGTGATTGAGCGCCCGGCTGACCTCCGCCTGACTCTTCGCGGCCCGGATCTTCGCCGCGATCTCCGCGCCGGTCTCCTCGTCGCCCTCCGCGAGCCAGGGCCAGTGCGGGGTGGTGAAGTTGAGGTTCAGCAGCCAGGGCGCGGTGTGGTCCCGGCTGACGTACTCGACGGCCCGCTCGGTCAGTACGGTCGTGTAGTACCGCAGGTCCTGGTACTCGGCGTCCCCCTCGTAGAGGTCGTACGCGCCGAGCTGGCCCAGCTTGGAGAAGTACTCCAGGACGCCACCGAAGTTGCCGAAGAACTCGTCCCAGCCGGATTTGGTGGGGCTGTGGTCCGGCAGCCAGCCGCAGTGCCACTTGCCGATCAGGGCGGTGGCGTAGCCGGCCTTCTTCAGCAGCGAGGCGAGCGTGGGGTGGTTCGGGTCCAGCCCCTGCGACTTGTCGGCGACGGGCTCCGCCAGCCCGCCCTTCGTACGGCCCGGATAGCGCCCGGTGTACAGGCTGAACCGGGTCGGGGAGCAGGTCGCCGAGCCGGAGTACGCGTTCGTGAACGGCACCCCCTGCCGGGCCAGCCGGTCCAGGTTCGGGGTCCGGATGTGCGGGGCGCCGTAGGAGGACAGGTCCGCCCAGCCCAGGTCGTCGCCCAGGATGACGAGGAAGTTGGGGCGCTTGCCGGACACGGCGGGGCGGGCCTCGAAGGGGCGCTCGGCGGGGGCGGCTGCTACGGCTGCGGCGGCCTCGGCGGGGATGGCCGTACCGGCGACGGCGGTCACGGCGCCACCGCCGACGAGGCCGCCGAAGGCACGGCGGGATATCTCGGGCATGCGTCCCAGTCGATCAGCAGCCCCGGTCCCATGGCCAGGAAAACGGCGCGGAGTTCATGGGCTTGAAACGCCACCTCAATGAGCCCGGCGCCATCTCACTGAACCCCGCGCCGCCTCACTCGACCCTCAGCAACAGCACCGCCCGCGCCGGCACCGTGACCGCCGCCCCCGCCGGATGCTCCACACCCGGCGCCTCCCCCTGCTCCTCGCGCGAGGTGTCGACGACCACCTCGTACCGCTCCGCCCACGGCGGCCCCGGCAGCACGAAGCTCACCGGCCGGTCCCCGGCGTGCAGCACGGCCAGGAAGCTGTCGTCGGCTATCGGCGCCCCGCGTTCGTCCCGGCCCGGGATGTCCCGACCGGACAGGTACATGCCCAGCGTGGCGGCGGGCGCGTACCAGTCCCGTTCCGTCATCTCCGTGCCGCGCGCCGTGAACCAGGCCAGGTCCCGGAGGCCGTCGGCCGAGTGCGCCCGGCCGGAGAAGAAGGCCCGGCGACGCAGCACCGGATGCCGGTGCCGCAGCTCGATCAGCCGGGACGTCAGGTCGAACAGCGCCTTCCAGCCCGGCTCCTCCAGCAGCCGCCAGTCCAGCCAGCTGATCTCGTTGTCCTGGCAGTACGCGTTGTTGTTGCCCCGCTGCGTCCGCCCCAGCTCATCGCCCGCGACCAGCATCGGCACACCCGTCGACAGCAGCAGCGTGGTCAGCAGGTTCCGCAGCTGGCGCCGCCGCAGCGCGCGTACCCGCTCGTCGTCCGTCTCGCCCTCGGCCCCGCAGTTCCACGACCGGTTGTCGTCGGAGCCGTCCCGGTTGCCCTCGCCGTTCGCCTCGTTGTGCTTGCGCTCGTAGGACACCATGTCCCGCAGCGTGAAACCGTCGTGCGCCGTCACGAAGTTGACCGAGGCGTACGGCCGCCGCCCGCCCCACGCGTACAGGTCGCTGGACCCCGACAGGCGGTACCCCAGATCCCGTACGTCCGGCAGCGCGCCGCGCCAGAAATCCCGTACGGCATTGCGGTAGCGGTCGTTCCACTCCGTCCACAGCGGCGGGAAGGCGCCCACCTGATAGCCGCCCGACCCCACGTCCCACGGCTCGGCGATCAGCTTCACCCGCCGCAGCACCGGATCCTGCGCGATGACGGCGAGGAACGGCGAGAGCATGTCGACGTCGTGCATGGAACGGGCCAGCGCGGCCGCCAGATCGAAGCGGAAGCCGTCCACGCCCATCTCCGTCACCCAGTAGCGCAGTGAGTCGGTGATCAGCCTGAGCACATGCGGTTGGACGACGTGGAGGGTGTTCCCGCAGCCCGTGTAGTCCGCGTACCGGCGCGCGTCCGACTGCAACCGGTAGTACCCCCGGTTGTCGATCCCCTTCAGCGACAGCGTCGGGCCGAGCTCGCCCGCCTCCGCCGTGTGGTTGTAGACGACGTCGAGGATGACCTCGATCCCGGCCGCGTGCAGCGCGCGCACCATCCGCTTGAACTCGCCGACCTGCTGCCCGGTCGTACCGGAGGCGGCGTAGGCGGCGTGCGGGGCGAAGTAGCCGATGGAGTTGTAGCCCCAGTAGTTGCGCAGACCCTTGCGCAGCAGGTGGTCCTCGTGCGCGAACTGGTGGACCGGGAGGAGCTCGACGGCCGTCACGCCCAGCTTCACCAGGTGCTCGACGGCGGCAGGGTGTGCCAGACCGGCGTACGTCCCGCGCAGCTCCTCCGGGATCCCCGGGTGCAGTTTCGTGAAGCCGCGCACGTGCACCTCGTAGATCACCGAGTCCGCCCACGGCGTCTTCGGCCGGCGGTCGTCCATCCACTCGTCGTCGGGCGCGTCGTCATGGACCACGACACCCTTCGGGACGTACGGCGCCGAGTCCCGGTCGTCGCGCACGGTGTCCGCGACATGCTGCTGGGGCCAGTCGCGGACATGGCCGTAGACCTCGGGCGGCAGGCTGAAGTCGCCGTCCACCGCGCGCGCGTACGGGTCGAGGAGCAGCTTCGCCGGGTTCCAGCGGCCGCCGGTCCACGGGTCCCAGCGGCCGTGCACCCGGTAGCCGTAGCGCTGGCCCGGCATCACGCCCGGCACGAACCCGTGCCAGATCTCGTGCGTCAGTTCGGTCAGCCGGGCCCGCGTCTCCTTGCCCTGCTCGTCGAACAGGCACAACTCGACCGACTCCGCCCCGCCCGCCCACAGCGCGAAGTTGGTGCCCGCCACCCCGTCCGGGCCGACCCGGAAACGGGCGCCGAGCGGCACGGGCGAGCCCGGCCACACGGGCACCGCGGGGACCTTGCGCCGCGCGCCGTTCACGACGGCGGCCGGGCGCCCCTCCTCAGCGGCGACCGCGGCGGCCACCGCCTCCTGCTCGGCTGCGCTCGACACCTGACGGCCTCCCACGGCTCAGGGACCACACGAGTGTGGAAGCGGAGCCCTCGGCGTCCCGTCCGCGGCTCCCATCGCGTCGTCCTCCCACATGTTCTGCCCACCGCATGGCTCGCACTCACGTTTCCCCACACCCACCCCGGTCGTTGGGGTCTTCGTGAGGCACGTACAAGGGCGCGCGCGGCGCGCGGGGGCCGTGTTGGCCGCCGTACTGACATGGGCAGGACTGCTGGCCGGGGCGGCCGGCTGCACCTCCGGCGGCGCCGGTGTCGACGAGATGCTGGGCAAACCGCCGGCTCCCGAGGACGTCATCCGGGTGCTGCCGGACGACGGCAGCAAGGGCGCACGCCCCGACGACCGGCTTGTCGTGGGCGTGCTCAGCGGACGGCTCGAGTCGGTGAAGGTCGTCAAGTCCCAGGACGCGCAGGACACCCCGGTGCCCGGGCGCATCTCCGAGGACGGCCGGCGCTGGGAGCCCGACGACCCCGGGCTCGCCCTGGCCGCCAGGTACACGATCGACGCGGTGGCCCTCGACGGCCACGGGCGCCGCAGCGCACGGCACACGACCTTCACCACGTACGTCCCCGACGAGCGGTTCATCGGCTACGTCACCCCGGAGCACCGCTCCACCGTCGGCACCGGAATGATCGTCTCCCTGGAGTTCAACCGGGAGATCGAGCACCGCGCGGCCGTCGAACGCGCCGTCCAGGTCACCGCCGAGCCGGCCGTGGACATCCGCCCGCACTGGTTCGGCACCTCCCGCCTCGACTTCCGCCCGCAGCACCCCTGGAAGCCCGGCACCCGGGTCACCGTCGACCTGCGCCTGCGGGACGTCGAGGGGGCGCCCGGGGTGTACGGCCTGCAGCACAAGACGTTCTCGTTCACCGTCGGCCGCCACCAGGTCTCCGTCGTCGACGCGGCGAAGCACACCATGGAGGTACGGCGCGACGGCGAGCTCCTCGCGACCGTGCCGGTCACCGCGGGCGCCCCGAAGCACACCACCTACAACGGCAAGATGGTCGTCACCGAGATGCTCGAACTCACCCGGATGAACGGCGCCACGGTCGGCTTCAAGAAGGCCAACGGCAAGGGCGAGTACGACATCCCCGACGTCCCGCACGCCATGCGCCTCACCGACTCCGGCACCTTCCTGCACGGCAACTACTGGGCCGACGCCGACATCTTCGGGCGCACCAACGTCAGCCACGGGTGCGTGGGCCTGCGGGACGTCAAGGGCGGCAGCTCCGAGACGCCCGCGGGTTGGTTCTTCGACCGCAGCCTGGTCGGGGACGTCGTCGAGGTCGTCAACAGAAAGGACAAAAAGGTCGCTCCCGACAATGGCCTCGGAGGATGGAATATGGGCTGGAAGGAGTGGAAGGCGGGGAGTGCGGTGAAGTAACAGGAAAGGGGGGTGAGTTGCTCGACCAACCGGCTATCTGTCGATGTTGGAACTGAACGGTGACAATCGCGCGGCGCCAACGCCCATGACCTTGTGGTTAATATGCGCCGATGCGCGCGGCGAGCGCGCGGGGGAGCGGGCCGACCAGGCCCGACAGGGCCTTGGGGCCCGGCGAGGGCCTTGGGCCCGGGGAGGGGAGAAAGACTTGAACGTGCGGCCGATATCGGGGGCGTCGGTTGACGCGCGCGCCAGGCGTGGACGCGTGGGGCTGTCGGCGCTGGCGGGTGTGCTGCTGCTCGCCGTGACCGCGTGCGGCGGAGGCGGCGGGTCGAACGCCGGGGCCGGCAACGGCAAGGGCGAGGACTCCGCCACGGCGGAGGCCAAGAAGTCGCAGGCCGTCGTGACCATAGCGCCGGGCGACGGGGCGAAGTCCGTCGAGACCAGCGGCGCGCTCAAGGTCACCGCGGCCAAGGGGAAGCTCACGGACGTCGAGGTCAAGGACGCCAAGGGCAAGACGATAGCCGGGAAGATATCCGGCGACGGCGGCACCTGGACGCCGTCCACGCATCTCGCGGCCGCCACGAAGTACACCGTGCACGCGGTCGCCAAGGACTCCGAGGGCCTGGAGGCCACCAAGGAGGCCGACTTCACCACCCTGACCCCGAAGAACACCTTCCTCGGTCACTTCACGCCCGAGGACGGCTCCAAGGTCGGCGTCGGAATGCCGTTCTCGCTGCGCTTCACCCGGGGCATCACCAACCCCGAGGACGTCGAGAAGGCGGTCACGATCAAGACCGAGCCCGCCGTCGAGGTGGCGGGCCACTGGTTCGGCAACGACCGTCTCGACTTCCGGCCCGAGAAGTACTGGAAGGAAGGCACCAAGGTCACCGTCGAGCTCAACCTCGACGGCGTCGAGGGCCGCCCCGGCGTCTACGGCGAGCAGTCCAAGACCGTCTCCTTCACCATCGGCCGCGACCAGGTCTCCGTCGTCGACGTGAAGACCAAGAAGATGAAGGTCATGCAGGACGGCAAGGTCGTCAAGACCATCCCCGTCACCACCGGCAAGCCCGGGTACGCGACCTGGAACGGCCAGATGGTCATCACCGAGAAGTTCGTCGAGACCCGGATGAACGGCGACACGGTCGGCTACGAGGGCGAGTACGACATCAAGGACGTCCCGCACGCCATGCGCCTGACCAACTCCGGCACCTTCATCCACGGCAACTACTGGGGTGGCGACGCCTTCGGCAACTACAACGCCAGCCACGGCTGCGTCGGCCTGCGCGACGTCAAGGGCGCGTGGGACGGCGGTACGCCGGCCGCGTGGTTCTACAACCACTCGATGATCGGTGACGTGGTGGTCGTGAAGAACTCCAGCGACGCGACCGTGGCCCCGGACAACGGGCTGAACGGGTGGAACATGTCGTGGGAGAAGTGGAAGGCCTAGCGCGTTCCTGACGGGGGCACGTCCCCGCCGCCGACGTACGGCCCCGGTGTACGGCCTCGATGTGAGGTACGGCACCGGGGCCGAGGTCGTTAGCGGCGGTTAACCTGCTCGCATGACCGTGAATCTCGAAGTCGCCGAAGGCGTCGGTACCCTCCGCCTCGACCGTCCCCCGATGAACGCGCTGGACGTCGCCACGCAGGACAGGCTCAAGGAGCTCGCCGAGGAGGCGGGCCGGCGTGACGACGTACGGGCCGTGGTGATCTACGGCGGGGAGAAGGTGTTCGCGGCCGGCGCGGACATCAAGGAGATGCAGGCCATGGACCACACGGCGATGGTCCTGCGCGCACGGGCCCTGCAGGAGTCGTTCACGGCGGTGGCCCGGATCCCCAAGCCGGTGGTGGCTGCGGTGACCGGCTACGCGCTCGGCGGGGGCTGCGAGTTGGCGCTGTGCGCGGACTTCCGTATCGCCGCGGACAACGCCAAGCTGGGCCAGCCTGAGATCCTGCTCGGCCTGATCCCGGGCGCGGGCGGCACCCAGCGGCTGGCCCGGCTGATCGGCCCGTCGAAGGCGAAGGACCTGATCTTCACGGGTCGTATGGTGAAGGCCGACGAGGCACGGGAGTTGGGCCTGGTGGACCGCGTCGTGGCCGCCGACCAGGTCTACGCCGAGGCGCACGCCTGGGCGGCGAAGCTGGCACAGGGCCCGGCGATCGCGCTGCGCGCGGCGAAGGAGTCGATCGACACGGGTCTGGAGACGGACATCGAGACGGGCCTGGCGGTGGAACGGGGTTGGTTCGCGGGCCTGTTCGCCACCGAGGACCGGGAGCGGGGGATGCGGAGCTTCGTGGAGGAGGGGCCGGGAAAGGCCAAGTTCCTCTGATCCTCTGAGGCGGAGCAGTCCGAAACTCCCCCCGCATCACTTGCAATTGACGCGATGTCTGATCCGGGTCCCTCGATGGGGCGGTTTATGGCAGCCTTAAGGCAACCTTAAGCCTGTCTTGTCGAGGGAGCCCGTCGATTGCCTCCAGCAGAGCCGTCGTCGCAGGTCGGACGGGCTGTGAGTGACTCCGAACTGCCACTGTCATATGCCGCTGGAGCCGCACGGAATGAGTTGTTCCGGGGGGTGTATTCCGCGGGAACGGCCCCGGAGGGGGCTGTGGGCGGCCATGATGGGGGCATGGCGGGGCTGGAGGGTATCGAACAGCCGCGGGGACACGGCCGTGTGACTGCGGCGCGCTGGTCGCCGGGGATCGAGGACGAAGCTGCCTCGAAGGCGCTTGAACTGTTCGGCAATCCCACGGAGGCGGAGGTTCCGCTCCCGTCCCGCCCCGAGTCCGCGGCAACGGCGCGCCGGCTCGCGCAGGTGGTGGTACTGCGCCAGTGGGGCCTGACTCCGAAGATGACGGAGGACGCGGTCCTGCTCGTCTCGGAGCTGGTCGGCAACGCAGTCCGCCACACCGGCGCCCGCGTCTTCGGCCTTCGCATGCGCCGTCGCCGGGGCTGGATCCGCATCGAGGTCCGCGACCCCTCGCGCGGACTGCCGTGCCTGATGCCGGTCCAGGAGATGGACGTCAGTGGCCGCGGCCTGTTCCTGGTGGACAAACTCTCCGACCGCTGGGGCGTGGACCTGCTGCCGCGCGGCAAGACGACGTGGTTCGAGATGCGGGTGGCGGACCGCTAGGGTCCGTCGGGGATGCCCGGTTCGGTCAGCGCGCCGCGCACAGGCTTCCGACCCGGACACCATGATCAGCGTGCCCGGGTCGATGTGCCCTCAGCAGAGGTCGAGGTTATTGAAGTCGTAGGTCGCGTAGTCCTCGACCGTGCGGATCTCGCCGTTCGCGGGGATGTTGACCCGGTACCTGGGCCCCCAGAAACGGACTTCGGCTCCGCCGGTCTGGTTGTTGAGAACAGCGAGCGCGTCGATGAAGTTCGAGAGCGACCGCGTATCGCACTTGAACAGGTGGAAGACGCTGTGCTTGCCATCGCCCTGGCCAACCGACACGCAGGCGATGCCATCTGCTGCGGCGCAGCCGGCCAGCCAGTAGTTCCGATCGGCACTCGACACATCCCGCTGTACCCACTCGCCCGAGAACAGCGGGTAGATCTGCGGTGTCCATGCCCTCGTGCCGGCCGCGGCGTTCGGCGCTGCCTGTGCTGGTGCCTGCGCCGCCAGCGGAACAAGGACTGCGGCGATCATCGCCACGACCATTGCAGCCGCCCGTTTTCTGAGTCTTCCCCAGCGCATGTGATCTCCTCTGTGGTCGCAACCGATGCAGCCGTTCCAACGGTGAGATGTCGTCACCGCGGCTGCTGCCGTTACCCGACCGGAGCGCTCACATCTGCTGCTCCGGATGCCGTAGCGGCCGCGAGCTCCCCCGAGTCGGCGCCTCGAAGCGTAGGGCGCGCCAGGGATGTCGCGGCCCTGACAGTTGTCAGGGTGGGGCATTCGGGGCCGGCCTGGCCGCCAGGGATGGGCGGCGACCCGTGGTGGGCCGCCTATCGGGTGAATCGTGCGTTTTTCGACGCATTCCTCATTAAATAGTCCGGTGCCCTAGATCGACTGCCCACCGGACGACAAACCGCTCCCGCGCCCCACCCCACCTCCCACCCCGCCGTACGGAAGAGCCGCCGATGAACGTCATCCACCGCACCCTCCTCGCCGGCCTCGGCCTCCTCGCACTCGCCGCCTGCGGCACCGAGTCGGCCAAGGACAGAAACCGTGCCGCCGCCGAGTCCCCCGGCACCCAGGCCGCCGCCGTCCCCGCCCCACCGAAGAAGCAGCCCGTGGACGGCCTCCCCGGCATGCCCCCCGTCCTCGATCCGAAGGACGTCTACGCCGCCGACCGCCCGAACAAGCTCTCCCCGGTCGTCAAGGACTTCCCGTCCCGCGTGTACGTACCGAACAGCGAGTCCGACACCGTCTCCGTCATCGACCCGAAGACGTACGAGATCATCGAGACCATCCCCGTCGGCCGCCAGCCCCAGCACGTCGTGCCCTCCTGGGACATGAAGACCCTCTGGGTCAACAACAACCGCGGCCACACCCTCACCCCCATCGACCCGAAGACCGGCAAGGCGGGCAAGGAGCTCAAGGTCCACGACCCGTACAACCTCTACTTCACCCCCAACGGCAAGTACGCCGTCGTCATGGCCTCCCTCGACCGCGAACTCGTCTTCCGCGACCCCCACACCATGAAGCGGATCAAGACCGAGCCGGTCACCTGCTACGGCGTCAACCACGCCGACTTCTCCGCCGACGGCCGGTACTTCATCGTCTCCTGCGAGTTCAGCGGCGAACTGCTCAAGGTCGACACCCAGAAGATGAAGGTCGTCGGCCAGCAGCGGCTCCCCTTCGACGGTGCGATGCCCCAGGACGTGAAGATCTCCCCGGACGGCAAGAGGTTCTACATCGCCGACATGATGGCCGACGGCATGTGGGTCCTGGACGGCGACAAGTTCACCGAGCCCACCCTCCTGCGTACCGGCAAGGGCTGCCACGGCCTCTACGTCAGCCGCGACTCACGCGAGATGTACGTCTCCAACCGCGGCGAGGGCAGCGTCTCCGTCTTCGACTTCACGAAGAACAAGCTCACCAAGAAGTGGCACCTCCCCGACGGCGGCAGCCCCGACATGGGCGGCGTCTCCGCCGACGGCAAAGTGCTGTGGCTGTCCGGCCGTTACGACTCCGAGGTGTACGCCATCGACACCCGCACCGGCAAACAGCTCGCCCGCATCCCGGTCGGCAGCGGCCCGCACGGCCTCGCCGTCTACCCGCAGCCCGGCCGCTACTCCCTCGGCCACACCGGCATCTTCCGCTAGGCCGTGTCCGCGAAGTCCCGCCTGCCCCGCGACGCCTGGCACGCACTCTCGCCGCGGGGCCCGCCCTCCGGGCGGACGACGGGACTTTGCGGACACGCCTAGGACCTGTCGTTCGGATCATGCCGGCGTCGCGGGCGGCTGAAAAAGCGCAGTTCCTCTCAGCCGACCTGATCCGACAGGCCCTAGCCGACAGCTGGTTGACCGGCGGTCAGCGGACACGCCGCCGTACGAGTGACGCTCCGCGCCCCACCGCCGTGGGCCCGGGATGGTACTCCCATGATCACAACTCGCTTGCGACGGCGGGCCGCTGCCGCCGTCCTGTCCCTCTCGGCCGTCCTCGCGACGACGGCCGCCACGGCTCCCGAGGCCCCCCGCACCTCGGTCGCCGACCTCCCCGCCGCCATCGCCGGACTCCCCGCCCCCGCTCTCACGACGGTGACCAAGGCCGCCCCTGCCCCGGCGGCCTGTCCCGTCCAGTACGACGACAAGGTCAAGGCCGCCGCCGACCGCCGCGTCGACGTGGACCGCATCACCCCCGACCCGGCGTGGCGGACCACCTGCGGCACGCTCTACCGGGCCGACGGCCGCGGCCCGGAGATCGTCTTCCAGGAGGGCTTCAAGCCCAAGGACGTCGTGAACGGCCAGTACGACCTGGAGCAGTACGTCCTGGTCAACCAGCCCTCTCCGTACGTGTCCACCACGTACGACCACGACCTGTACAAGAGGTGGTGGAAGTCGGGCTGGAACTACTACATCGACGCCCCCGGCGGCATCGACGTCAACAAGACCATCGGCGACACCCACAAATGGGCCGACCAGGTCGAGGTCGCCTTCCCCGGCGGCATCGACCGGAAGTACATCATCGGCGTCTGCCCGGTCAACAAGACGACCAAGGTCGAGATCATGAGCGGCTGCCAGAGCAACCCGCACTTCGAGGCCTGGCACTGAGCGCCGGGTACCGAGGGCCCGGTAAGGAGCACCCGGCGCGGAGGACCCCGCACCGAGATCCCTACCGGGCGTGCAGCAGCAGCTCCGCGCCCACCTGCCGGTAGCCGGCCGCCTGGAACGCCCGCACGCTGCGGGCGTTCCCCGGCGCGATCTGCGCCCACAGCGGCTCCGTGACGAGATGCCGGGCGGCCCTCACCAGCAGCCGCCCCAGCCCCCGTTGCCGTACGGACTCCTCCACCTCGACCGACACCTCCAGCCGCCCGGCGACCCCGCGCCCCAGGACCACCACACCCCCCTGCGCCGCCCACGCGCGCACGTCGTCGCGCCGCCTGCGGGTGTAGCGGATCCGGGGGTGAGCGGCGTCCTCGATCTCCTTCAGCGCGAGCGGTGGCTCACCCGGCAGCGGGGAGCCGACCAGGACCGCGTCGACGGTCTCGGACCAGCGCCCCGTCCGCTCCATGAGGGCCGCCAGGAACCGTGGGTTCAGCGTCGCGGCCAGTCCGTCGCAGTCCACCTCGCGCAGAGTGTCGTGGATCCAGTCGGGATCCTCGTCCGTGACGACGACGGAGTGCGCGGTGAAGGAGAGGACACCGGCGTGCCGGGGCGAGGGCTGGGGCACGACGGTCGTACCGCCGTCCGCGGGCGGGAAGACACCACGTGCCGCCGCGTCGAGAATGTCCCGCAAGATCTCCGCCACGGCGGTCACCCCCACCCTCCGCTCTTGAGTCTCCACCCGCTGGAAGGCCCACACTCGCAGACATGATCGAAGACGGCACCGGACTTTTCACCATCGGCGAGCTGGCCCGGGCTACCGGACTGACCGTCCGGACCATCCGCTACTGGTCCGACGAGGGCGTCCTGCACCCGGTCACCCGCTCGTCCGGCGGCTACCGGCTGTACGACGCCGAGTCCGTCGCCCGCCTGGAGCTGATCCGCACGCTGCGGGAACTGGGGCTGGGCCTGGACGACGTACGGAAGGTGCTCAGCGGAGAGAAGGACGTGGCGTCGGTCGCGGCAACGCACGTCGCCGCCCTGGACGCGCAGATCCGGTCGCTGAAGGTGACCCGCGCGGTGCTGTCGACCGTGGCGCGACGCGGCTCGACCGCGGAGGAGATGACGCTCATGAACAAACTGGCCCGACTGTCGGCCGCCGAACGGCGACGGATCCTGGAGGAGTTCGTGGACGAGATGTTCCACGGACTGGATACGGCGGATCCCGTGATCCGCGACCGTATGCGGGAGATGGCCGTGGACCTGCCGGACGAGCCGACCTTTGAACAGGTGGACGCCTGGGTGGAGCTGGCCGAACTGCTCCAGGACGCGGACTTCCGGGCGCACATGCGCACGGTGGCCGAGTTCAACGCGGCCGGCCGTGGGCCCGAGACGCCCGCGGGAGCGTCGATGTGGTTCGCCCGGAAGCTGGTGCACCTGGCGGCCGAGGCCCGTCAGCGGGGCGTCGCACCGGATTCGCCCGAGGCCGAGCGGATCCTGCGGGACCTGCTCGGCGACGCCGACCCGGCCGCCGTACTCGAACGCCTGAGGTCCACCGCGAACGACAAGGTCTCCCGCTACCGCGAGCTGCTGGCCGTGGTGAAGGGCCAGGAGCCCGCGTCGGCGCGCCGTGCGGAGTTCGCCTGGGTGGTCGCCGCGCTGGAGGTGCGGGCGGGCGGTTAATCTGACCTGCGGCAGTAGGACATCAAGGTACGACGAAAAGGGGCGGACCGGTGGCGAACATCGACATCGACGAAGCACGCAAGCAGTTCGAGCGCATCGATGCGGACGGTGACGGCACCATCACCGCCGCCGAGTTCAAGACCGCCCTGGCCCAGGGCGGCGACTGGAACGTCACCGAGGCGGTCGCCGAAGCGATCATCAGCAGCCGCGACCTGAACGGCGACAAGCTCCTGTCGTTCGACGAGTTCTGGGCCTTCCTGAACAAGTGACAGCGGGGAAGGGGCGCCCGGTCCGCCTGTGCGGCGGAGGGGCGCCCCTTCGTCATGCGCTCTCGGCCCATTCGCGCAGAGCGGCCTTGCTGGAGAAGTCGGCGACGTTCCGGTCGAGCGGGTTGTCGGTGTACTGGTGGAAGCGCCACTTCGCCTTGATGCGGGGCTTGCCCGCCGTCACGTAGTCGGCGATCCACAGGCCGTCGCCGGCGTAGGACGTGGTGTCCACGTTGAGCCAGTAGTTCCGATTGCAGTACAGCACAACGGGGTTGTCGGGGCGCTTCTCCTTCACCTTCCGGATGAAGAGATCCTTCTCCGCGTTGCTCGCATGCGTCCCGTCACTCGTCGTCTCCCAGTCCACGGCGAGGATGTCACCGGCCTTCTCCGGCGCGTGCTTGACGAAGTACTCCGCCTGGGCCGAGAGGTTGCCCGGCCAGAGGAAGTGGTAGAAACCGACGACGAGTCCGGCGTCGCGGGCTCTCTTGGTCTGGGCGGTCAGCTTGGGGTTGACGTAGGAGCGGCCCTCCGTCGCCTTGATGAAGACGAAGGAGAGGCCGTCGGTGTCGTAGGACGAGGACTGGTACGCGCTTACGTCGATGCCGCGCAGCATGGGGGGACTCCCTGAAGTGCCGGTGGGGGACAGGAGTTGGATTCGGTGTATGCCCCACCGTGGCATGGCTGACGCGTTCCTGACGTGGAATTGTCAAACATTCGAGGGTGCCGGCCCGTCGGGCACCGATGTCTGCCTTCGCACGGGGCCCGCAGGTCAGGTGAGCAGGCCCGGGGAAGGCCGGACGGTCGGCTCGCAGTCGGTGAGGGTGATCGGCTCGCCCATCGCGACGAGGATCCTGCGGGTGCCGCGGTAGGCGTCGCGGCCGTGCGACGAGAGGACGTTGTCGACAAGCATGAGGTCCCCCGGCCGCCAGCTCTCGCGGCGGGTGGCCGAGTCATAGGCCTCGTTGAGGATGTCCACGGCCTCGGCCGTCAGCGCCTCGCCGTCGCCGAACGACGTGTCGAACGGCAGTCCGTCCGTGCCGTAGGTCATCTCCATGACCTCCTGGACGTCCTTGTCCAGCGACCAACGGCTCCAGAACGCGGCGTGGTTGAACCACACCTCCTCATGGGTCCGCGGATGGCGAACGAGCGCCGAGCGGCGCTGGACGGTGCGCAGCCCCATGCCGGTCTGCCAGGAGTGGCCGATGAGATTGCGTTCGCAGTACGCGGCCACCTCCTCGCGGTCCTCGGTGGCGAATGCCGTCTGCCAGGGAAGACCGGCGTGGTCGTGGTAGTTGCGGGTCAGCAGCCAGCCGGTGGTCCGGAAGCGCTCCACGAGGTCGGAGGGCAGGGCCGCTCGTACCTGACGGACGTCGGCGACGGTGGTGGCGCCGCCCTCGTCGGGAGCGTCGAGGCAGCAGAAGAGCAGCAGGCCGGGGAAGTCCAGTGTGTAGCTGTTCTCGTTGTGCTGGCGGATCGGCTGGATCGCAGGGAGGTCCGTCGAGGAGTACACGTCGGCGCCGTAGTCACTGCGGGGCGTGGCCTTCTCCTTGTAGGTGGCCCGTTGCCGCACCAGGATGTCGCGCAGCTGTGCGAAGTGCTCCTGCCGTTCGATCGGCAGGCCTCGGATCAGCAGGTGCCCGTGGCGCAGGAGTTCCGCCCGGATGGCCTCGATGTGCTCCGTGACCCAGGCCTGCGCGGAGGCCTGGCCGGCCAACCGCGGTGTCCGGAGGATCGGCGGCCGGCCGGGCTGGAACCGCACGGGCAGGCCGGTCGGCTGGGGTATGGCGGTTTCCGGGGTCATCCAGATGTCTCCGCTCCTGATCCGAGGTCAACGGGTGGCACGCGGCCGGTCGGCCCTCGACCGGTCCGTCCACATGGGCTGGTCCGACAGCGGCGGCGGGTCGTACGACCGGGCCAGCCACTCGTCGTTGTAGATCGTCTCCAGGTAGTTCGTCCCGAGGTCCGGCGCGATGGCGACCGCGGTGACGTCGTCGCCCATGCCGTTCGCCGTCATCCAGGCGAGCGCGCCGCTGACCACGGTTCCCGTCGAGCCACCGAAGAGGAAGCCGCGGCTCACGAGCCTTCGGCACATCCTGACCGTCTCGGCCTCGGAGACGTGGACGATGTCGTCCACGTACGACATGTCGAGGATCCCCGGCCGCACACTGGTGCCCAGGCCCGGGATCAGGCGCCGGTCCGAGGGCGTGCCGAACGTCACGGAGCCGACGGCATCGACGGCCACGATGGTGACCGACGGCTGGTTCTCACGGAAGTAGTGGGCGCACCCCATCAGCGTTCCGGTCGTCCCCGCTCCCACGAACAACACGTCGAGCGTGGGAAACGCCTTGGCGATCTCGGCGCCCGTGGTCCGGTAGTGGCCCATCCAGTTGCCTTCGTTGGCATATTGGTTGAGCCACAGATAGTCGGGGTTCGCTGCGCACACTCGTCGCACGTACGCCAGCCGGGCTCCGAGGAACCCGTTGTCCGGGTCGGGCTCGGTGATGATGTGCACCTCGCTGCCGAGGGCCTCCATCAGTCGCCGGGCCGCGGGCGTACAGCGCACGTCGGTCACACAGACGAACCGGTAGCCGCGGCTCGCCGCCACGACGCTCAGCGCGACGCCCATGTTGCCCGAGGACGATTCGATCAGCGTCGCCCCGGGGACGAGTTCCCCGCCGCGCTCCTTCGCCTCCACCATCTCGGTGGCGGCCTTCAGTTTGATCGAGCCGGCGAAGTTGAAGCCCTCGCACTTCAGAAAGAGCCGGCGTCCCACGCTCGGCCGGAGATCGACGTAGAGATCCTCGACATTGAAGTCCATGGGATTCGAGATGATAGCCGTCACGTAATGCAACCCATTCTCGTCTAGAGGCTCTCGTCGTCTCGTGCAGCGATGCTCGCAATTGCTGCAATATTTGACCTATACGAGGCCTATTGACGGGACGGGGTCCTGCTCCGGTTCACCGCCGCCGGAGCCATGGGCAATTCACAGCCTTCCTCGGCTCCGGTGTGCGAAGCCGACGGTCGGGCCTCCGGCAGGGCGGGCAGGGTTCGCCCGGCATGCACACCTGCCAAGTATTGATTGCAGGTAGGTGCAAACTAATATTTGCGGCTCGCTGAGCAGGTGTTGTTCCTGGCTCCGTAGGTTATTACCGTCATGATTCAGACATACTGTGACGACCTGCCTGCTACGTGAATGTTCAAAGTGAATCTACCCCGCTCGATTTGGCCACTCAAGCTGCCCGGATGTCGGGCTGAACGGCAGCTCCCCTTAATCTGGTGATCCTTGACTCCGGTTCCCGGCCGTGCCTACAGTCGCTGAAGCGGCGATGTATCGACCGCGGAGCCGTGCATATTTCTGTACGGGTAACGGGGAACGGGGACGGGGCGATGTCACTTTTGCGTGTTCATGCGCGTACTGCTCATCCGGCGATCACGGCGCTCAGAATGCCGTAGCGCGGCGCCGACGTCTTCTCTCGGTATTCGGCCGACCGGAGTGCGCATTTCGAAATATACCGCCCATTGCGCATGCTCTCCATATTCATGCCGGCTGACAACGTTACCTTCGTGACCATCTGGCTCTGATGTGACCAAGGAGGAGTTCAAACGTGATGGAATTTCGGATTCTCGGCCCCGTGGGAGCATGGGTGGCGGGCACAGAGATTCCGCTCAATGGAACCAAGCAGCGCACCATGCTCGCGGCCTTATTATTGGCCGGCGAACGCGTGCTCCCCGACCATCGCCTGGGCGAGGCACTGTGGGGGAAAGAGCCGCCGGGCACCTACCAGGCGCAGATATACACCTACGCCTCGCGGCTCCGCCAGCATCTGGAAAATCACGCCGAGATAATACGCAAAGGGTCCGGCTATCTGCTCCGGATCACCTCCGGCCGCTTCGACTACGGCGACTTCGTGATGCTGTCCCGCTCCGGTCGTTCCGCGCTGCGGGAAGGCAGATTCGTACGGGCCGCGGAGTTGCTGCGCGCCGCACTCGGCCTCTGGCGGGGACCCACCCTCACCGATGTGACCGAGCATCTCGGGGACACCGAGAGACCGAGCATCGAGGAGGCCTACATGGAGACGCTGGAGACCCGCATCTCCGCGAACCTGGCCCTCGGTCACCATGCCCAGCTCACCTCGGAGCTGGTCGGCCTGGTACACGCGCATCCGCTGCGCGAGCGGCTGCGGGCTCAGCTCATGCTGGCCCTCTACGCCAGTGACCGGCAGGCCGACGCCTTCACCGTCTTCCATGAGGGCCGGCAGCTGCTGGACGAGGAGCTCGGGGTGGACCCCGGTTCCGCGCTGCGTCGCACGTACCAGGCGATCCTCACCGGTAGCGTCGACGAGATGGAGCGGGAGGTCCTGGTCGGTCTGCCGGGCCACGACGCTGTCGGCGACGACCTTCTGCAGCACCCCGAGTCCTTCCTCGCGGCGAACGGGATCGGTCACCCGTAGCGCTTCAGCTCGCTGAAGAAGTCGGGGACCGTATGCAGGGCACCCTTCCCGCGCACCGAGCCGTAGATGTGGTGCGCCACGGCCAGGTCCAGAACTCCGAGGCCGAACGGGGAGAAGACGACCGGACGGTCCGGCGGGCAGACCAGCTGTCCGGTCAGCACGTCGAACAGGGTGCCGGCCACGAACGCGCGACTGCCGACCTGCTGCTCGGTCAGATGCAGCGAGGTGTTGGCCTTCATGCAGTGCTCGATGTCATCGGTGACGTTGTGCGACGCGAGCACGATCTCCGGTGACAGGTCCCGCAGCGAGATGTGCAGGACCAGGGGGTTGTGGGCGAACCATTGCGGGTCGGTCACATGAGGGTGTGCCGCGGTGGTGGCGAACACGATGAGATCGGAGGACCTGACCAGTTCCTCTGCCGTCTCATGGACGGTGATCGTTCCCCGCTCGGTGCGTTCGAGACAGCCGCGGAAATCCTTGGCGTGCTCGGCCGAGAGGTCGTGAACGCCCAGCTCGTCGAAGACGAATCCGTTGCCGACGAGATAGGAGTGAATGAAGCGGGCGATCAGCCCGGTGCCGAAGAACCCCACCCGGGTCGGGCGCCCGCCCCGCTGCGCGCTCAGCTCGACGGCCGCCAGCGCGGCGGAGGCCGCGGTGCGCGCCGCGCTGATGATGGAGCTCTCCAGACAGGCGAACGGATACCCGGTCCGGGCGTCGTTGAGGATCAGGACCGCGGAAGCGCGCGGAATTCCGGCGGCCACGTTCTCCGGGAAGCTGGAGATCCACTTGATCCCGTGCACGGGCTCCTCGCCACTGAGCGAGGCGGGCAGCGCGATGATCCGGGACGACGGGCGGTCCTCGAACCGCAGGAAATAGGAGTCGGGGTTCACCGTCCGGCCGCTTCCGTGCAGCCGGTAGGCGGCCTCGACTATCCGCGTGACCTCGTTCTCCTTCCCGTTGATCACCTCGTGCACCTGGGCGCCCGAAATCACGCTGAAGGAAGGGACGGGGGAGGGGGCGGGCTGGTTCATGGCTGCCTTTCGCGCGAGTTCGGCTGGTTCGGCTGGCTCGGCGGGGTGAGGTGGGGCTACGCCTGTTCCACAGGCTTGAGGTCGTCCTTGTGCAGGGTGGAGCGGAGCTCGGACCTTCGCAGTTCCTCCTCGGCGGTCAGTTCGATGCGGCCCACGGCCCGGCGCAGAATCGGCGGTCCCATCAACGAGGTCGCCACCGCGATCAGCACGATGACGGTGTACATCGCCGTGTTCAGGACCCCGAGGCGCAGACCGACCATGGCCACGATCACCTCGACCACACCGCGGGCGTTCATGCCCGCTCCGAGCGCGATCGCCTCCCAGCGGCTCAGGCCACTGGCCCAGGCGCCGATGAACGCGCCCGCGAACTTGCCGAGGACCGCGATGGCCAGCAGAACCAGCGCGGTGACCAGCACGGTCGGATCGGCCAGCGCGGTCAGATCCATCCGCAGCCCCGCCGTCGCGAAGAACACCGGCGCCAGCACCGCCACGACGAAGGTGCGCAGGGGGGCCAGCCGGGTCAGTACGTCCTTGCCCGCCCCGCGGATCAGGACCCCGGCGACCAGTGCGCCGAAGACGGCCTCGAATCCGATCGCGTGGGTGATCGCGCTGAACGCGATGACGAGCGCCACGGCCACCCCGAGGGTGACCCCCGGCTCGGCCGATCCGGCGGTCGCCCGCATGGCGCGGTGCACCAGCGGACGGCCGATCAGCGCCGCGCCCGCCACGAACAACACGAGGAAGACGACCGTCCGCACCAGGCTCCCGGCGTCCAGTCCGCTCGTCGCCATCGCGGTGACCACGGAGAGACCGAGCCAGCCCAGCACGTCGTCGACCGTCCCCGAGATGAGGATGAGCTGCCCGACGTTGCGGTGCAGCAGGCCGAGATCCATCAGCGTCTTGGCGATGACCGGGATCGCGCTGACACACATCGCGATGCCGAGGAACGCGGCGAAGACCGTGCGGTCGGAGCCCTCCGCGAGCATCGCCGCGGGCAGCAGACAGCCCGCGGCGATGCCCAGGCCCAGCGGAATGACGAAGCCGGGCAGACTGACCCGTATCGCTGTGGCGGCTCGCCTGCGGATCAGCTGGGTGTCCATCTGCAGACCCGTCAGGCCGACCAGCAGCAGGACGCCGAACTGGCCCATGGCATCCAGCAGATGGGCCTGCTCCGGCACATCGGGGAAGAGCCAGTCGGACACCTGCGGCAGTGTGTGCCCGAGCAGGGACGGCCCCAGGACGATGCCCGTCATCAGCTCGCCGACGATGGGCGGCAGCGAGCATCGCGCCGCGAGCCGCCCCAGGAGGGTCGCGACCAGCAGC
The DNA here is from genome assembly GCF_044455405.1 of Streptomyces sp. NPDC051243. Taxonomy (NCBI): domain Bacteria; kingdom Bacillati; phylum Actinomycetota; class Actinomycetes; order Kitasatosporales; family Streptomycetaceae; genus Streptomyces; species Streptomyces sp. NPDC051243. The sequence continues at coordinate 69,417 of NZ_JBITES010000027.1, forward strand.
AGAAGCACGACCTGAACCAGGAACATGGCCAGTGGATGGCCGCCCAGGGGCGGCACCGGCTCGGTTGCGATCAGCATGGAGCTGCTCCCGCCCCTCAGTCGGACATCGCGACGAGGACCCGGCGCCGGCCGGTGAAGGACCGGCGGCCGTGACCGACCAGCATGTTGTCGATGAGCAGCACGTCACCGGTCTGCCAGTCGACGTCGACGGCGCTGTTCAGACCGCGGTCGCGGATCTGGGTGATGTACCGCGCCGGGATGGGCGAGCCGTCGGCGAAGGTGACCGACTGGGGCAGGTCCTTCTCCGGCATGATCCGGTGCAGCGCGGCCGCCGTCTCGTCGCCCAGTCCGGCTGCGTGCCACTGGTCGGCCTGGTTGAACCAGACCTCGGCACCGGTCACCGGGTGCCTGAGCGTCGACGGCCGTGTCTGGCACACCCGCAGCCCGCCGTCCCGCGTCCACTCATGGTCTGCGCCGGTACCGGTGAGGAGCCGCTCGACCTCGTCGCGGTCGTCCGTCTCGAACGTGTCCTGCCAGCTCTTGCCGAAGCCCGTGCCGCCGTGCAGGTTCTGCGTGTAGCGGACCCCGTCGGCGAAGCCCTCGCGCACCTCGGGATCGAGCGCCTCCAGCCAGCGCACACCGTCCACGACGGGCGTCGCGCCGCCCGTCTCGGCGGCCTGCTCGCAGAAGAAGACCAGCCGGGCCGGCCACTGATGGGCGTAGCTCAGCTCGTTGTGCATGGAGATGGTGTACTCCGGCGGGTACTCCGTCGACGTGTAGACGTTCTGTCCGACCTTGGTGCGGGGCGAGTTGCCGTTGACGTAGGCCAGCCGATTCGGCAGCAGCAGGTCCAGCACCGTGTCCAACTCGGCCGTGCCGACCTGGAAACCGCGGAAGACCAGGGCTTTCTCCCGCACCAGCAGGGCGTCCAGATCGGCGAGTTCGCGCAGATGGCCGATCAGGCTTTCCGGGGCGGCCTCGGCCCCGATGTCGGCCGGGGTGACGACAAGCGGCGCCCAGGCACTGTAACCGTCCGTCATGGCTTCTCCTCGCGGCGGGACCTCGGTCGGTCCGACCCTTCAGACGGCGCCTATATTTCTTCACTAACCGGTCTATCGGTCCTCTCCCGCCCCATCGGTCCGCTCGGAACCGGACGTTGTATAGGCGGTCTATAGCCGCGATGTCCAGGGTGGTCTTTACCGTGCAGCTCTCTGCGCGGGATTCCTGGAAACAGCGAGCGACGGAGTCGAGAATGATCGACCGGGACGCTGTCCGGCTTCCTTTGTCCGCCGGCCAGCAAGGGGTGTGGTTCGCCCACCAGATGGATTCCACCGGGCGGACCTACAACTGCGCGGAGTACATCGCTGTCGACGGACCGGTCGACGTCGCCCTGTTCCGCGCGGCCTGGGCGGCGCTGAGCGCCGAGGCCGATGTCGTACGCATCGACCGCATCGTCCAGGACGACGGCCTCTGGCAGGTCATGGACCCGGAACAGGTGGCCGACCTGCCGCTGATCGACCTCTCGGCCGACGCCGACGCGCAGGCGCGGGCGCAGCGGTGGATGCGCGACGATGTCCGGCGTCCGGTCGATCTGAGCAGGGGCCCCATTTCGTCCTTCGCCCTGATCAAGCTCTCCGACACCAGGTTCTTGTTCTACTACCGGATTCACCATGTCGTCATCGACGGATACGGGGTTCATCTGCTCGGCCGGCGACTGGCCGAGATATATTCCGCGCTGGCCGCAGGGGAGACCGAGGTCACCCGTGTATTCGGTCCTCTGAAAGACCTTCTCGACGACGAAGCCGAATACCGTGCGTCCGACGCTTTCGCGGCGGACCGCGCGTACTGGGTGGAGCACTTCGCCGACCGGCCCGAACCGCTGCGGATGCCCGGGCGCCGAGGTGCCGGACCGGGCCTGCCGGAGGAGCGGTTGCGGCTGCGGCTGACGACCTCGCTGCCCGAAGCCGACCTGGAACTCCTGCGTAAGACGGCCGTCGTGTCCGGCACCACGTGGCAGATTCTGCTCATGACGGTCGTCGGGGCCTACGCCCACCGAGTGACCGGCCGTCAGGACGTCGTCATCGGAGTGCCGGTGACGGGACGGCGCAGTGTCCCGGCGCGCCGGATTCCCGGCATGGCGACCAACAGCCTCCCGGTGCGTCTGGCCGTCACACCCGGCCAGAGCCTGGCGGATCTGGTACCGCGCCTGACGCGGGAGGTCGGCGAGGCGCTGAAACACGAACGCTTCCGGCTGGAGGACCTGCAGCGCGAACTGGCTCCGAACGACGGGGTGGGCGCGCTGATGGGGCCGATCGTCAACCTCATGCCGTACGGCGGACCGCTTCGCTTCGGGGAAGCCCCGGCCACCAGCCACAACCTGGCCTCGGGCCCGGTTCTCGACCTGTTCTTCACCTTCCGCCCCGAGCCCGGCGGCGAGGCGATGTCCCTGGTCCTGGACGGCAACCCCGAGACCCACGACCTGGACAGCCTCGCGGGGCACCAGGAGCGCCTGCTGGCGTTCATCCGCACCGTCGCCGCGGCTCCGGAGACCGCCCTGGACTCGATCGACGTGCTCGGCGCGGCGGAACGGCAGCGACTCCTCGTGGACCGCAACGCCACCGAACTGCCCCTGAGCGACGAGACGGTGCCGCGGCTCTTCCGGGAGCGGGCGGCCGCGACCCCGTCGGCCATCGCGCTCGTCCACGGCCCGAACAGCCTGACGTACGGGGAACTCGAGGCGAACTCGGAACTGCTGGCCCATGAACTGGCCGGCCGGGGCATCGGCCCCGAAGACCTCGTGGCCCTCGCGCTGCCGCGGTCACCGGAACTCGTCGTCGCCATGCTGGCCGTGCTCAAGGCGGGCGCCGCCTTCGTCCCCGTCGACGTCTCCTATCCCACGGAGCGCTTCCTGCACACCCTCGAAGACTCGTCCCCCGCCTATGTGATCACGACGAGCGAGGAGACGAGACTCCCCGAGGGAACCGCGCGCATCCTCCTCGACGCGACGGACGTCCCCCCGGGCCGGCCCCGCCTCGCGGGGCGGCTGCCGGACCCCGTCCCGGACCAGTCCGCGTACGTCATCTACACATCCGGCTCCACCGGGGTGCCCAAGGGCGTCGTCGTGCCGCACCGGGGTCTGCGGAACCTGGTCGAGGACCGCGTACGGCGCTACGGCCTGAACGCCCGAAGCCGTGTGCTGCAGCTGGTGTCGCCGAGTTTCGACGTCGCCATGGCCGACATCTGGCCGACCCTGCTGGCGGGTGGCCGGCTGGTGCTGGCCCCCGAGGGGCGGACCCTCTCGGGCGACGAACTGGCCGCACTGCTGCGCGAGCACGGGATCACCCAGGCCGCGATCCCCCCGGTCTTTCTGACCCGGGTCCCGTCCGAGGACCTGCCGGAACTCGGCGTGCTGATCACCGGCGGCGAGCCCGCGGACCCCGAGACGCTGCGCCGGTGGGCCACCGGCCGGCGGATCTTCAACGAGTACGGCGTCACCGAGTCGACGGTCACCACCACCGTGAGTCCGCCGCTGGATCCTGCCGCCGCACCGGCGATCGGCGCTCCGATCGCCAATTCCCAGGTATTCGTGCTGGACGGCGGCATGCTGCCGGTACTGCACGGCGCGGTGGGGGAGTTGTACATCGCGGGAGCCGGGGTCGCCCGGGGCTATCTGCGCCGGCCGGAGCTGACGGCGCGGCGGTTCGTGCCCTGCCCGTACGGGCCGCCCGGGTCGCGCATGTACCGCACCGGCGATCTCGTGCGCTGGCGCGACGACGGGCAGCTCGAATACATCGGGCGCGCGGACAGCCAGGTCAAGATCCGCGGCGTCCGCGTCGAACTCGGTGAGATCGAAGCGGTGCTGGCACGCCAGGAGCAGGTCGGGGCGGCGGTCGCGACGGTGTGGGAGGAGCGGCCGGGCAGCAAGCGGCTGGTCGCCCACGTGGTGCCCGCGCCCGGCGCGGTGCTGGACCTCGACGAGGTACGCCGCGGGGCCGCGCGCTCGCTGCCGGACCACATGGTGCCGATGGTGGTCGAACTGGACGCCGTGCCCGTCACGCCGAACGGAAAGGTGGACCGGCGCGCCCTGCCCGCGCCGGACTTCTCCGCGGCCGGGACCGGGCGGCCGCCGCGCGACGACCGGGAGGAGATCCTGTGCGCGCTGTTCGCGCAGGTGCTCGGCCTTGACCGGTTCGGTGTGGAGGACTCGTTCTTCGGGCGCGGCGGCGACAGCATCCTCGCCCTGCAACTCGTCGCCCAGGCGCACCGGGCCGGCGTCGTCTTCGAGGTGGGCGACGTCTTCCGGCACCCGACCGTCGCCCAACTCGCCCCGCACACCGGCATGGTCGGCTGCGCGGTCGACGGAACAGACGCCACCGACGGCACCGACGCGGCCGCGGCCGGCAGCGGTCCGGGGGCACCGGGCGACGGCCGGCCGGTGGGCGCCGCCGGGCTCACACCCGCCGACCTTCCGCTGGTCCGGCTGGACCAGGCGCAGATCGACGCGCTGGTCGCCGCCCACCCCGGACTGTCCGACGTACTGCCGCTGACGCCCCTGCAGGAGGGCCTGCTCTTCCACAACCTCCTGTCCAGGGGCGCCGTCGACTCCTACGCGGCGCAGCTGCGCTTCGACCTCGACGGCCGGCTGGACACGGCGGTGCTGCGCGCGGCCGCCACCTCGCTGCTGGAGCGGCACGCGGGGCTGCGGGCGGCGTTCCGGCACGCCGACACCGAGGAGCCCGTACAGATCGTCTGCGAAGGGCTGCGGCCCCCGTGGGCGGAGCGGGACCTGTCGGGGATGGCCGAGGACGAGCGGGAGGCCGAGGCGCTGCGCCTCGCGGCGGACGAACGCGGCCGGCCGTTCGACATGACGGCGCCCCCCTTGCTGAGGTTCCTGGTGCTGAAGCTGGCGGACGACCGGCACCGGGTGATCCTGACGGCACATCACATCCTGTGGGACGGCTGGTCCACGGCGATCGTCGTACGCGAACTGTTCACGCTGTACGGCCGTGGCGGCGACCGGGCCGGGCTGCCCCCCGCCCGTACGCCCCGTGACTACCTGGCCTGGCTCTGGGCCCAGGACCGGTCCGCGTCCCGGCGTGCCTGGGCCGCCGCGCTGAGCGGCCTGACCGGTCCCACATATGTCGCGGACGGCGTGACGACACCGGCCGGGCAACACCAGGAGCACCTCACCCACGAACTCGACGCCGACCTGAGCGAAGCGCTCTCGTCGTACTGCCGCGACCACGGCGTCACGCTGAGCACCGCCGTGCACGCCGCGTGGGGGCTGCTGCTCTCCCGGATCACCGGAAGCGACGACGTGCTGTTCGGCACCTCCGTCTCCGGGCGTCCGGCGCAGCTGCCGGGCGTCGAGGACATCGTCGGACTGCTCACCAACACGGTTCCGGTCCGGCTGCGGCTGCGAGCCGGCGAGACCATGAGCGCGACACTGGTCCGGCTCCAGGAGGAGCAGCTGTCCCTGGTGCCCCACCACCATCTGGCGCTCGCCGACATCCAGCGGCAGGCGGCGGACCCGGGGGGCGGCGCCGGGCTCCGCTACAGCGGCGGCGCGCTCTTCGACACCGCCATCACGTTCGTCAACCGCTCCCTGGAAGCGGGCGGGCCGACGGGAATCGACGGGCTCCGGCTGGCTGCCCTCGACGTGACGGACGGCACCCACTACCCGCTGCGGCTGGTCGCCGTGTCGGGCCGCACGCTGACCCTGCGGCTCGGCCACCGGCCCGACGTCTTCTCCCACGCCGAGGCCGAGCGGCTGCTCACCCGGCTGGTGCACACGCTTCAGGCCCTTCCCGAGGCGCCCTGACCGGCCGGCACCGATCGCCCGCATCATCCCCACCCCATCCCGAGGAGGCGAGGCGGCCTTGCGGACGCCCGACGTATTCATCAAGGGGCTCGGCACCTTCGTGCCCGACCCGGTCGCCATCGAGGAGGCCGTCGCGCAGGGGCACTACCCCGCCGTCGAGGTCGAACTGCACGAGCTGGCCGGAGCGGCCGTGGCCGGCCGGACCCCGGCGCCCGAAATGGCCCTGCGCGCCGCGCAGCAGGCGTACAAGCGCTGCGGTCACCGTCCCGAGGACACCGCCGTGCTGCTGTACGCCGACTCCTGGCACCAGGGGCCCGACGGCTGGCAGCCGCAGTACTACCTGCAACGGCACCTGGTCGGTGACGAGGTGCTCTCCGTCGAGGTACGACAGGGCTGCAACGGCATGTTCGCCGCGCTGCAACTGGCCGCCGGCTATCTGTGCGGCCGGCCCTCGCCGGCGGACGGCGGCCCGGCGACGGCCGCGCTGCTCGTCGCCTCCGACAACTTCGGCACGCCGATGATGAACCGCTGGAGCATGGGCCCGGGCTATGTGGCCGGGGACGCCGCCAGCGCGGTCCTCCTCACCACCGAGCCGTCCTTCGCCCAGCTGCTCGCGGTGGGTTCGGTCGCCGTGTCCGAGGCCGAGCAGATGCACCGCGGGGACGAGCCGCTGTTCCCGCCCGGCCCCACCGTCGGCCGTCCGCTCGACTTCCGGGCCCGCAACGCCGAGTTCAAGCAGGCCGCCCTCGCCGACGGCACCGGCACCGGGGCACTGGTCAAGGTCCACGGCAAGACGCTGGCGCTGGTGGAGCGGACGCTGGAGGAAGCCGGCGTCGGGATGGCCGACATCACCCGGGTCGCGTACATGAACTACTCCCGGGAGATCGTCGAGCAGCGCTGCATGGCCGCGCTCGGCCTGCCCATGGAGAAGTCGACCTGGGAGTTCGGCCGGACGGTCGGCCATCTCGGCGCGAGCGACCAGGTCGTGTCCCTGGACCACCTGGTGCGCACCGGTGAACTCGGTGTCGGAGACCACCTGTTGATGCTCGGCGTCGGGCCGGGCGTCACCTTGTCGTGCGCTGTCGTGCGGATCCGTGACATCGCCCCGTGGTGCGGTTGACCAAGGCTAAGGAGACCGAAGTCGTGTCCGATCGAGACGAGTCCGCGGCCGTGGCCGGGGCGCAGAGCACCACCTCATCCGTGACCCCGCCGGAACCGATCGCCGTGATCGGGACCGGCTGCCGGCTCGCGGGTGACGCCGACTCCCCCGGCGAGTTCTGGGACATGCTGCTGTCGGGCCGCGACGGCATCGGCGACATGCCCCAGGACCGCTGGGAGATCTACCGGGACCTGGGGCCCGAACACAGTGCCGTGGTCCGCCGCGCCGATGTGCCGGGCGGCTTCATCAGCGACATCGAAGGCTTCGACTCCGCCTTCTTCGGTCTCACGCCCCGCGAGGCGGAGCTGATGGACCCGCAGCAGCGACTGCTGCTGGAAGTGGTGTGGGAGGCACTCGAGGACGCGGGCATCCCGCCGCAGAGCCTCGCCGGCGCAGACACCGGCGTCTTCGTCGGTATCGGCTCGGACGACTACGGACGACGGCTGCTGGAGGACCTGCCGAGGATCGAGGCCTGGACCGGTATCGGCAGCGCCATGTGCGCGGCCGCCAACCGGATCTCCTACGCGCTCGATCTGCACGGCCCGAGCGTCGCGGTGGACACGGCGTGCTCGGCGTCGCTGGTCGCCACCCATCTGGCCTGCCAGAGCCTGCGCGCGGGGGAGAGCGGCATCGCGCTCGTTGGCGGCGTGAACCTGATCATCTCGCCCGGTCTGTCCGCCACGCTGGCGTCCGCCGGCGCCACCGCCCCCGACGGCCGTTGCAAGCCCTTCGACGCCTCGGCCGACGGCTACGGGCGCGGCGAGGGCGGCGCGGTCCTCGTGCTCAAGCGGCTGGCCGACGCCCAGCGGGACGGCGACCGGGTGCTCGCCGTCGTCCGGGGCAGCCATGTCAGCCAGGACGGCCGGACCAACGGCATCATGGCCCCCAGCGGGCCGGCCCAGCAGCGACTGCTGGCGGAGACCCTCCGCCGCACCGGCGTGAGTGCGGCATCGGTCGACTACATCGAGGCCCACGGCACCGGCACCCGGCTCGGCGATCCCCTCGAAGCGGGCGCGCTCGGCGCCGTGTACGGCAGCGGGCGGCCCGCCGACGAGCCGGTTCTGATCGGCTCGGTCAAGCCGAACGTGGGCCACCTGGAGGCCGGCGCGGGTGTCGCCAGCCTGCTCAAGGCCACGCTCGCCCTCGCCCACGGCGAGATCCCGCCGACCCTCAACCACACCCGGGGCAACCCGGCCATCGACTGGGACTCGGCCGGACTGCGCGTCGTCACCGAGCGGACCCCGTGGCCCGAGCGGGGCCGGCCGCGCCGCGCCGGTGTCTCCGGCTTCGGCTACGGCGGCACCATCGCCCACGTCATCCTGGAGCAGGCGCCCGAGCCCACCGCCGTCGCACCGGCCCCGCGACCGCAGGCGGGCCCACGGCTGTTCCCGCTGTCCGGGAGGTCGCCGGCCGGCTTGCGCGCCCAGGCCGGCGAACTCGCCCGATGGCTGGCCGACGAAGGCCGCGAGACCGGCCTGGACTCCCTCGGGCACACCCTGGCGCTGCGCCGCTCGCACCTGGATGCCCGGGCCGCGGTCGTCGCCCGGGACCGGGAGGAACTGGCGGCCGGGCTGCGGACGATCGCCGACGGCGACGAGTCGCGCGAGGCGGTCGTCGGCACGGCCCCGGCCGACCCCGGCAAGGGCCTGGTGTGGGTGTTCTCGGGGCACGGCTCGCACTGGGCGGGCATGGGACGCGAACTGCTGGCGTCGGAGCCTGTGTTCGCCGCCGTCATCGACGAGCTGGAGCCGGTCTTCCGGGAGGAGATCGGCTTCTCCCCCCGACAGGTCCTGCTGGACGGCGACTTCGAGACGGTGGACCGCATCCAGACCATGATCTTCGCGGTCCAGCTGGGACTCGCCGAGGTCTGGCGGTCCTACGGAGTCGAGCCCGACGCCGTGATAGGCCACTCCGTCGGCGAGATAGCCGCCGCCGTGACCTGCGGCCTGCTCTCCCGCGCCGACGGCGCCCGGCTGATCTGCCGCCGGTCGAAGCTGCTGCGCCGGGTGGCCGGCCGGGGCGCGATGGCGATGGCGTCGCTCTCCCTGGAGGAGGCGACCGAGCGACTCGGGGACCGCACCGATGTGGTGGCCGCCATCGCGGCATCGCCGCTCTCCACGGTGATCTCGGGCGACATCGCCGGTGTCGAGGCCCTCGTCGAGGCGTGGCAGGCGGAGGGCGTGCAGATGCGCCGGGTGGCGTCCGACGTCGCCTTCCACAGCCCGCAGATGGACTCGCTTCTCGACGAACTCGCGGCCGCCGCAAGCGACTTGGGGCGGGGCGAGGCGCGCGTCCCGATGTACTCGACCGCGTACCCCGATCCGCGCACCACGCCGGCCGCCGACGGCGCCTACTGGGCGGCCAACCTGCGCAACACCGTCCGGCTGGCGGCGGCCACCCGGGCCGCGGCGGAGGACGGGTACCGCGCGTTCCTGGAGATCTCGGCCCACCCAGTGGTGGCCCACTCGATCGGCGAGACGCTGGCCGAGGAGGGCATCGAGGACGCCTTCGTCGGCTCCTCGCTGCGCCGCGACCGGCCCGAGCCCGACACCCTGCTGTCCGCCCTCGCCGCCGCGCACGCCCACGGCGTCGCGCTCGACTGGGCCCGGCTGCAGCCGGCCGGTGAGCTGGTCACCCTCCCGCGGGTCGCCTGGCAGCGCCGGCCGCACTGGCGCGAGACGTCCTTCCCCGGCGCCGGCCAGGGCCGCGGCCACGACGTCGACGCGCACCACCTGCTCGGGCAACCCGTGGCCGTCTCCGGCCGCTCCCTGCGCCTGTGGCGGACGCTCCTGGAGGACACCAACCGGCCCTATCCGGGCAGCCACACCATCAACGGGACCGAGATCGTCCCTGCCGCCGTGCTGCTCAACACCTTCCTGGCCGCCTCGGGCGGAACGACCTCCGGCCGGCTGCGGGACGTCGCGCTGCGACTGCCGCTGGCGCTGTCCGAGCGCCGTGAACTGCAGGTCGTGCACGAGGACGAAGGGCTCCAGCTGTCCTCCCGGCCGGCCGAGGGCGACGGAACCTGGCTCACCCACACGACCGCCGCCACCGGGCCGGCCCCGGGCGCACCCCTGGGCGGACTGCCCCCGCTCCCCGACGGGTCGGCCGCGGCGGACCCGGGCGAGATCCAGCGGCACCTCGCCTCGGTCGGCGTACCGAGCATGGGCTTCGACTGGACCATCGAGGACCTGCTCCTCGCCGAGGGCACCCTGCACGCCCGCGTGCGCCCCGAGCAGCCGGAGCGCGCGGCGGCAACCTGGGCCCCGCTCCTCGACGCCGCCCTGTCCATCGCGCCTCGTGCCTACCCCGGCCCGGCGACCCTGCGCATGGTGGCCGGCCTCGCCGAGCTGCGCGTGGAGGGGGCCGTGCCGGCGGTGGCCGACGTCCGGGTCACCCACGACGCGGCGGCCGACACGGTCGACGTGCTGATCGCGGACGCCGACGGCCGGGTGCTGGCCGCGCTGACCGGCGTGCGGTACGCGACGATCGGCCAGGAGTCGATGGTGGCCGCGCATCCGCGTGCCCTCGTCCACGAGATCGTATGGCGTCCGCCGGCCCCGGGGGCGGTGCCCGAAGCGGCCCCTGCCGGGCGGGACATGGTGCTGATCGGTGCCGTCGACCATCCGCTGGCGGATGCGCTGCGTGAGCGGGTCACCGCCGAGGGGCGCCGGTTCCTCGCCCTGAAGCGGCCCGCCGACCTCGACGGGCCGACGGCCGGGCTCGACGCCGAGACGGACGTAGTCGTCCTGCCGCCGCAGCCGGCCCCGCAGGACGCGGTGCCCGACGCCGCGGCCGCGAACGCCTGGCTGCTGCTGGAGACGGCACAGCGGCTGGCCGCGCTGGACACGGTGCGGTTCCCCCGGCTGTGGGCGGTGACCACGGGGGTGCGTGAGAGCCGGGGTACGACCGGGCCGGCCCACTCCGCCCTGTGGGGCCTCGGCCGGGTCGTCGCCGGTGAGCACGGCGAGCTGTGGGGCGGCGTCGTCGACCTGCCGCCGGCCGGCACGGGGACCGTGGACGCGGTGGCGGGCCCGCTGCTCGACGTGGTGCGGGCGGCGCCGCGGGAGGACGTGGTGTCGCTGCGGGCGGACGGTGCCGTCGAGGTCTCCCGGCTGGTCCGGACCGAGCGGGAGGAGCGGGGCGACGCCGTGGCCTGCCGGTCCGACGGTACGTATCTGATCACCGGTGGTCTCGGTGTGCTGGGCCTTCAGGTCGCCCACTGGCTGGCCGAACGGGGCGCCCGGCGCCTGGTGCTGGCCGGCCGGCGTGGGCTGCCGCCGCGCGCGCGGTGGGACGGCGTCACGGACGAGGTGACGCGGCGTCATATCGCGGGCGTGCGGGCCCTGGAGGCGCTCGGTGTGACCGTGCGCGTGGTCGCCCTGGACATCGCCGACGCGGACGCCGCGGGCCGGATGCTCACGCCGGACACCCTCGGCATGCCGCCGATCCGGGGCGTCGTGCACGCGGCGGGTGTCCTCGACAACCGGATGGTGCCGGACGTGGACGAGGAGTCGCTGCGGGCCGTGATGCGGCCCAAGGCGCAGGGCGCGTGGGTGCTGCACGAGCTGTTCCCGGACGGCAGCCTGGACTTCTTCGTGCTCTTCTCGTCCTGCGGCCAGCTCCTCGGTCTTCCCGGCCAGGCCAGTTACGGCTCGGCCAACGCGTTCCTGGACGCCCTGGCGCACCACCGTGGTGACACCACGAGCTTCGGCTGGACCTCCTGGCGCGGTCAGGGCATGGCGGTGAACGAGGTCGTGGACCTGGAGCTGCGCGAGCGGGGCGTCACCGACATCTCGCTGCCGGAGGCGTTCGCGGCGTGGGACCACGCGGCGCGCCGGGGCACCGGGCACTTCCCGGTGCTGCGCACGGCCCCGCTGGAGGCCGGCGCCGAACCGCTGCCGCTGCTGCGGGAGATCGGCACGGCGGAGCCCGCGGCGGCCGGTGCGGGCCAGGACGGAGGCGACCTCTTCGCCGGGCTGTCGGGCGAGGAACTGCGTGAGCGGCTGACCGAGGAGATCGCCGGGCAGATCGCCGGCGAGATGCGGCTTGCGGTGGCGTCGCTCGACGTGCGCCGCTCGCTGGTGGAGCAGGGCCTCGACTCGGTGATGACGATCGTCATCCGCAGGCGGCTGGAGAAGCGGTTCGGCCACAAGCTGCCCGCCACGCTGCTGTGGCACCAGCCGACGGTGGTGGCGATCAGCGAGCACGTCGCGGAGCTGCTGTCGGCGGAATGAGCCCACCGCACACGAAGCCGCCCCCCGCTCCGGCCGGAGCGGGGGGCGGCTTCGTCTGCACGCCGTCAGCGGTTCACCAGATACCGCAGTAGCTGTCGTCGGTGTCCAACTGAGTGCCCCGGGTGTCCTTGACCGTGACGATGTACCTGGTGCCGGCGCCGCCCCCGTCGCGCGTGGGCGTCGCCCAGGTGCCGTCGGCCTTGACCGTCAGGGTGTCGCTCGGCAGGGTTTCGGACGGTCCCCCGAAATCGTCGCGGATCGTGTGCTCGACGATGATGGTCTGGCCCGGCTGGAAGCCCAAGCCCCTCGCGTCGACCTCGGCGTGGTCGCAGTCGTGATGGGCCACGGTCACCGGCGCCTGTGCCGACACTGACGCCGTCGCCGGGGTCGCGGCGATGCTCGTCAGGGCCAGGGCCAGGGCCAGGGCCGCGGCTGTGGCGATCCCGGCCGCCTTGATGGTGCGTAACATCCGAGAACTCCTCCGTCGGGATGTTCCGAGGAACGTGTGCGCTGTCAGCGGCGTCACCAGATACCGCAGTAGCCGCCGTCGTCGGAGCCCAGCTCCGTGCCCTGGGTGTCCTTGACCGTGACGTAGTACGTGCTGTTCAAGGAGGGGTACTCGTGCTTGGTCTGCCAGGTGCCGTCGGCCTTCACTGTCAGCGTCTCGTCCGGCGCGGTGTATGTGTCCCCCATCAGACTGTCGAACCACTCGTGCGAGACGACGATGGTCTGGCCCGGCTGGTAGCCCAAGCCTTCCGCGTAGGAATCGAAGTGGTCGCAGTCCGTCCAGACAGAGGTCACCCGCGCCTGTGCCGACACCGACGCCGTCGCCGGGGTGGCGGCGACGCCCGTCAGGGCCAGCGTCGCCACCGTGGCGACCCCGGCCGTCTTGATGGTGCGTAACATCCGAGAACTCCTTCTTCGGGATTCCGGGAAAGTGTGCGCCTGGATCGTAAACCCCTGTTCCGGAATGCCCGGGCGGGGTCGGGTGAATTGCACCGGATTGCGGTCGGCGAAGCACTGCGTATCACCTGCGACTTTCACTGGTCGCTTAAGGGCCTTCCGGGGGTTCCGCCGCGAACCTAATCTCGAATTCTGTCCGGCCTTTGCGGCCCAACTGGATGGGGGAAGTGCGCATGCTCAACAGAGTCGTGATCGTGGGAGGCGGTACGGCGGGTTGGATGACCGCCTCCTATCTCAAGGCCGCCTTCGGCGACCGGATCGACATCACGCTGGTGGAGTCCGGGAAAGTCGGCACCATCGGCGTGGGGGAGGCGACTTTCAGCGACATCCGGCACTTCTTCGAGTTCCTGGGGCTCAAGGAGAAGGACTGGATGCCGGCCTGCAACGCCACGTACAAACTGGCGGTGCGGTTCGAGAACTGGCGTGAGAAGGGCCACTACTTCTACCACCCGTTCGAGCAGATGCGGTCGGTCAACGGATATCCGCTGACCGACTGGTGGCTGCAGGACGGTCCCACCGGGCGGTTCGACAAGGACTGCTTCGTGATGGCCTCGGTCATCGACGCCGGGCTCAGCCCCCGTAAGCTCGACGGCACCCTGCTCGACACCCCGTTCGACGAGAACGCGGAGGAAATGCAGGGCCTGACGATGTCCGAGCACCAGGGCAAGACCCAGTTCCCGTACGCCTACCACTTCGAGGCCGCGCTGCTGGCCAAGTACCTGACGAAGTACGCCGTGGAGCGCGGTGTCCGGCATGTGATCGACGACGTCGAGGAGGTGGACCTCGACGAGCGGGGCTGGATCAGCTCGGTCCGTACGGCCGGGCACGGTGAGCTCACCGGTGATCTGTTCGTCGACTGCACGGGCTTCCGCGGCCTGCTGCTCAACAAGGCCCTCGATGAGCCGTTCATCTCCTACCAGGACACCCTGCCCAACGACAGCGCGGTCGCCCTCCAGGTCCCGATGGACATGGAGCGGCGCGGCATACGTCCGTGCACCACGGCCACCGCCCAGGACGCCGGCTGGATCTGGACGATCCCGCTGACGGGCCGGGTCGGCACCGGCTACGTCTACGCCAGGGACTACCTCTCCCCCGAGGAGGCCGAGCGCACCCTGCGCGAGTTCGTCGGCCCCGCGGCGGCCGACGTCGAGGCCAACCACATCCGGATGCGCATCGGCCGCAGCCGCAACTCCTGGGTGAACAACTGCGTCGCCATCGGGCTGGCCAGCGGGTTCGTCGAGCCGCTGGAGTCGACCGGCATCTTCTTCATCCACCACGCGATCGAGCAGCTCACCAAGAACTTCCCCGGCGCCGACTGGCACCCCACCCACCGCGACCGGTACAACGATGCCATCGCCCATGTCATGGACGGCGTAAGGGAGTTCCTGGCACTGCACTACGCCGCGGCCAAGCGGTCGGACACGCAGTACTGGCGTGACACCAAGACACGCCCGCTGCCGGACGGGCTCGCCGAGCGCATCGAGAAGTGGCGCACCCAGCTGCCGGACAGCGAGACGGTGTACCCCTACTACCACGGGCTGCCGCCGTACTCGTACATGTGCATCCTGCTCGGCATGGGCGGCATCGACCTCAAGCCGTCCCCCGCGCTCGCCCTCGCCGACCCCACCGCGGCGCAGCTGGAGTTCGAGGCGATCCGGGAGAAGACCGAGCAGCTCACCAGGACGTTGCCCGCGGCCTACGACTACTTCACCCAGCTGGGCTGACGCCCCATGGCGGGCCGGCTCCCGATGTCCGTGGCGGGGCCGCAGGCGCGGGCCCGCCACGGCGGGCTTCCCGCGAGCGGCCGTACGGCAGAAAGCGGAGCGCGATGACCGAATCGACCATCCGGACCGAGCTCTCGGCGACCCCCGACGCGTTCCGGACGCTGATGAGCGGCTTTCCCACGGGGGTGGCCGTCGTCACCGCGACCGACGCGGCCGGCGTACAGCGCGGAATGACCTGTTCGTCCCTGTGCGGAGTGTCGCTGGAGCCGCCGGTGCTGCTGGTGTGCCTGAGGGCCGGCAGCCCCACGCTGGAGGGGGTGCTGGACTCCCGGACGTTCGCGGTGAACCTGCTGCACGCCGACGCGCGGCCGACGGCCGAGCTGTTCGCCTCCGGTGATCCGCAGCGCTTCGCCAAGGTCGCCTGGCAGGCCGACCCGCAGGCCGCGGGGCCGCATCTGGTGCGGGACGCGCACACCGTCGCGGACTGCGCGGTGCTGTCGGCCCAGCCGGTGGGCGACCATGTGACGGTGTACGGGGAGATCCGCAGGGTCACCCGGCGAGGTGACCGGATCCCGCTGCTGTACGGCCTGAGGCAGTTCCGGCCATGGCCGGAGCACTGACCACCGGCGTCCGCTCGCGCAGCCGGCCGCCGAGCAGGGCCAGGCCCAGCGGCGTCACCGTGTGCAGCACCTTGTTCCGTACCCGGCGCGTGGTGATCAGCCCCGACTGGCGCAGTACGGCGGCGTGCTGGCTGGCGCCCGCCGACGAGATGCCCAGGCGGGCGGCGAGCTGGCCGGTGGTGCAGGCGGCCGTCATCAGCACTCGCAGCGCGGCCGCCCGGGTCTGGCCGACCAGGGCGCCGAGGGCCTGCACGTCGGGCTCCGGGCCGCCCCACAGATCGGCGGCCCGGTGGCCGGCGGACGGGGCGGCGAAGACGAGCGCCGCCATGCCGGTGCCCGGCTCGCACTCGACGACCCGGCCCACTTTGCCGGGCAGGAACACCGAGGGACACAACAACATGCCCCGGCCGTCGAGGCGGATCTCGCGGTCGGGGCCGTCGGGTATCTCCAGGACCGAGCCGGTCCACACGATTCTGGGATGCAGGGTGGCGAGCAGCTCCTCGACGCCGCCGGTCATGATGATCCGGCCGCGTGCCTCGCACTCGGCTTCGAGCCGTTCGCCGATGCGGCCCCAGTACGGGGCGATCGCCGCCCGCCACACGTCCACGGCCAGCCGGAACGCGTCCGCGCGGGTCAGCCCCACGGGCGGCCCGCCGCTCGTCACCGGCCTTCGCTCCAGCAGGAACAGCAGGTCGTCCGGGGCGTCGACGGTGCGCGGCAGCCGGGCCGAGGTCGTCCAGGGCGGGGTCTGCAACGGCAGGCGGCGACGGGCCTCGTCCCGCCATCGCGCATAGTCGGCATGGCCGGATCCGGTCAGCACACCGAGCGCGAAGGCTCCCTCGGCGACCGGGCCGAGCGTGCTCCGCAGCCGGGTGCGGGCCAGGTCCGCCGCGGTGAAGTGAACTCTCTGCATGCTCGCCCCTGGTGATGGTGAAGAGCGGGCCGCCCGCGGACGGCCCGCTCGGTCAGAAGCCGGGTGCCGACGCCGGGGCCCGGAGTGTGCCGAGGTAGGGATGCCACAGGTGGCCGGGGTTGCCCTCCACCTCCGCCACGATCTCCCGCATCGCCGCGAGGGCCTTGGGCTCCTCCCCGTCGTAGACGTCGCCCTGGAGCATCTTCAGCACGTCGATGCGGTAGCGCGGGTCCTGGACGAAGGCGGTGAACAGGACGTTCAGGCGGTAGTAGATGGAGATGAACTCGTACCAGTACCGCACCGCACGGCGGAGCTTGGTCTCGTAGGTCTCGAACCGCTTCTTGGCGAAGTCGCCCGCCTCGTGTGCCGCGATGATGTCCTGGGCAGCGATCCGGGCGCTGTTGAGGGCGACGCTCACCCCGCTGGAGAAGATCGGGTCGACGAAGCGCGCCGCGTCCCCGATGAGCACGAAACGGTCGCCGCAGATCTGCTTCATCGCGTAGCTGTAGTCGCCCTCGGCCTTGAACTCCCGGATCCGCTCGGCGTTCTTGAGGGCGTCGCGCAGTTCGGGCCGGCTGGAGACGAAGTCCCAGAAGAACCCCTCGCGGTCCTTGGCCGCGGCGGCAAAGCGCTTCTTCTGGGTGACCACACCGATGCTGGTGATGGTGTCGGTGATCGGGATCTGCCACACCCAGGTGTCCTTGATGGGCAGGAAGTGCACGAAGATGTGGTCCGCCTGGGCGGCGTCGGCGGCGATCGCCGTGCGGTCCAGGCCCTCGAACCAGGTGTGCACGGCGTACTGGTCGAAGACCGGGTCGGCGACCTTCACCTTGAGCTGACGCCCGAGCAGCGTGCCGCGGCCGGAGGCGTCGACGACCATCCGGGCGGTGTAGTCGGTCTCCTTGGCCGCCAGCCGGACGGTCAGCCGCACCAGTTCGGGGTCGTCGAAGTCCACCTTCAGGACCCGGGCGCCGTTCAGGACGGTGGCGCCCTGTTCGTCGGCGTGCCGCAGCAGAATCGCGTCGAACCTGCCGCGGTCCACGTGGAAGGTGTAGTCGCGGTCGACACCGGGCTGGTCACGTTCCACGAACGCGATGTCGGCGGTCCAGCCGTGGCTGAGGCCGCTGTATCCCATACGCGGTATGTCCCGTGACTCGGCGGAGGTCCAGGAGGCGCCGTACTTCTTCGGGAACCCTGCCTCGTCGATCTTCTCGAGGGCGCCGATCTCGTGCAGCACCGGGGTGGTCGCCGGGACGAGCGACTCGCCGACGTGCGGCCGCGGGAACGTCTCGCCCTCGAACACGACGACGGAGAGCCCGGCCCTGGCGAGATAGGAGGCCATGGTCGAGCCGGCCGGCCCGCCACCGATGATCGCGACGTCGAAGTCGGCTTTCATGCCTTCTCCTCCTGGGCGTTGTTTTCCAGCGACAGCTCGTGCAGCATTCCGGCGATGGTCCGGATGTCCTTGAAATGATCGATGTCGATTTTCGCGGGAGAGACGTACAGGCCCAGCTCGTCACGGATATAGGTCAGCAGGAGTGCGACCCGCAGCGAGTCCAGGACCCCCGATTCCATGAGCGGGGACACATCGTTCAGGTTGTCCCGGTCGTCGCCCTGGAGGAATTCCTCTCCGATGAACTTGACGAGCGCGGAAACATAGTCTTCTTCGGTCATGGGTTCTCGCTTTCTGTGCGCTGCCGGGGATTTCACGTGTTGCCGTTCGGCGAGGGGTTCTCGTCCCACTCCAGTGCCTCCGCGGCCAGGTCCTCCTGCGACATCTGATCGATCTCCGCCCGGACCTCTGCCTCCACCACCTCGGCCAGTTCGGCGACGGTGCCGCCCTCGAAGACGGCTCGGGTGGGGAAGTCGATGTCGAATGCCTGCTGGATCTCCGCGATGAGCCGGATCGCCAGAATCGAATTGCCGCCACCGCGGAAGAAGTGGCTGTGCGCGCCCGCCCGGGTGCCGAGGAGCTTCTCGAAGATCTCCGCGATCCGTTCCTCCACGACCCCGCGCGGCTCGACCAGGTCGTCCGCCGTCGCCTCCTGGGGATCCGGCAGTGCCGCCCGGTCCAGCTTCCCGTTCGCGTTCAGCGGGACGCGCCCGATGGGCGTGAACGCGCGCGGCACCATGTAGTCCGGGAGCCGGTCGGCCACGTGCGCGGCGAGTTCCTCCCGCATCCGCGCCGGCTCTTCGTTCCCGGGGGCGGGCACCCAGTACGCGGCCAGCCCGGTGTTGCCGTCCGCGTCCCGGACGGCGATCACGATCGCTTCCGCGACCGCCGGGTGCGTGTCCAGCACGCTCCTGATCTCGTCCGGCTCGACCCGGTAACCGCGGATCTTCACCTGCCCGTCACGCCGGCCGACGAAGTCGACATGCCCGTCGGGCAGCAGCCGGACCAGGTCGCCGGTGCGGTAGAGCCGCGCCCCCGCCGGTCCGTAAGGGTCCGGTACGAAGCTCGCGGCGGTCGCCTCGGGACGGGCCGCGTAACCACGGGCCAGGCCGAGGCCGCCGACATACAGCTCGCCGACGACCCCCGTCGGCGACGGGCGCATCAGATCGTCGAGGACATGCATCGTCACGCCGGGCAACGGCCGCCCGATGGGCACCGATTCTCCGCTCACGGGAGCCGTCACCGGGTAGACGCAGGTGCCCACCGAGGCCTCGGTGGGCCCGTACTCGTTGATGAGCCGTCCCGCGCCCAGCGTCCGGGCCCACCGGTCGGCCCGGCGAACCGGCAGCGCCTCACCCGCCACCACGATCACCTCGGCCAGCTCGGCCAGCCGCTCCGGATCGAGCTGCTGCGCGAGGATCTCCATGTGACCGGGCGTCAGCTTGAGGAACGACAGCGGCGCGGCCTTCGCCAGCCGCGGCCCCAGCTCGGCCAGGTCCAGGTCCTGCGGCAGCAGATGCATCGGCAGTCCCGCGAGCAGCGGCGCCCACAGGTTCGGCACCACGAGGTCGAAGGCCACCGACGAGAACACCGCGCCGCCGCCGCTGCCCTTCAGGGCCAGCTCCTCGACCGCCCAGCGGACATGGTTGGCCAGCCCACGATGGGTGATCTGCACTCCCTTGGGCCGGCCCGTGGAGCCGGAGGTGTAGATCACGTAGGCCAACAGGTCCAGGTCACCGCCGTGCTCGGGGTCCAGCAGCGCCGGATGCTCCGGGGGTGCGGCGGGCCGGGCCGCGATCAGGTCCGCGTCGCCGTCGGTGGTCACGAACCGCCCGGCGAAGACGTCGCCGAGCCGCTTGCGGTGCTCCGAGCGCGTCACCAGCACCCGTGCCCCGGCGTCGGCGAGGACCCGGCCG
The DNA here is from genome assembly GCF_044455405.1 of Streptomyces sp. NPDC051243. Lineage (NCBI taxonomy): Bacteria > Bacillati > Actinomycetota > Actinomycetes > Kitasatosporales > Streptomycetaceae > Streptomyces > Streptomyces sp. NPDC051243. The sequence continues at coordinate 89,162 of NZ_JBITES010000027.1, forward strand.
ACACGATCCGCGGGGAACGACGCGTCCAGCGGAAGGTAGGCGGCGCCGGCCTTCCACACGGCGAGCAACGCCACCGGCAGCTCGATGCCGCGCTCCAGAAGGACGCCGACCACCGACTCGGGTCCCACCCCGAGTTCACGGAGCAGCTGGGCCAGCCGGTTCGCCCGTGCGTCCAGTTCGGCGAAGGTCGCCGTCGCGCCGTCCGCGACCAGCGCGGTGGCGTCCGGCACCGCCGCGGCCCGCGCCGCGAACAGCGCCGGCACCGACGCCGTCACCTCGGCCGCCGCGGTGTGGTTGTGCCGCCCCGGGCGGGAGAGGGCGTCGCGCTCGTCGTCCGGCAGCAGATCCAGGGTGTCGAGGCGGCCGTGCGGCTGGGCGGCGGCCGACTTCAGCAGTTGCCGGAAGTGGCCCGCGAGCCGCTCCACGGTGGCGCGCTCGAACAGCGAGGTGGCGTACTCCAGGGCGCCGACCACGGTGCCGTCGGGCTGCCTGCGCATGTAGAGCGTCAGATCCGTCTTCGCGATCGACGACACCGCGGTCACGGCGTCGAGTTCGTCGGCGTCGGCCGCCGAGCCGGTGAGTTCCTCGCCGTGGTAGTCGAACGCCACCTGGTAGAGCGGCGTACGGGACAGGTCGCGCTCGGGCGCGAGTTCTGCGACCAGCTCCTCGAAGGGCAGTTCCTGGTGGCCGAAGGCGTCCTTGCAGACCTCCGTGACCTGCTCCAGCGCCTGCTCGAAGGGGGCGGCCGGGTCCAGCCGGCAGCGCAGGACGAGGCTGTTGAGGAAGAATCCGACGACGCCCTCGACCTCGGGCCGCTCCCGGCCGGCCACCGGGGTTCCGATCACCACGTCCCACTGCCCGGTGTACCGGGCCAGCAGCGTCGTGAACGCCGTGAGCAGCACCATGAAAGGGGTCGCGCCCGCGCGGCGTCCCTGCTCGGTGAGCGCGTCCGCGACATCGGCGGGAACGGCGAAGGTGACGACGGCACCACGGGCGTCCCGGGCGGCAGGCCGCGGCCGGTCGGTGCGCAGGGCCAGCGGGGCGGCCCCGTCGAGCACCGTCCGCCAGTGGCCGAGCTCGCGCGCCACGACGTCCTCGGTGAGCCGCTCGCGCTGCCAGACGGCGTAGTCGGCGTACTGCACGGGCAGTTCGGGCAGTTGGGGGCGGCGGCCGGCGCGCAGCGCGCCGAGGATCTCGTGGAACTCCTCGCGCAGCACGGTCGCCGACCAGCCGTCGCCGACGATGTGGTGCATCAGCAGGACCAGGGTCTGCTCGGCGGCGCCGGGCCCGGGCTCGCCGATCAGCAGCGCACGGGCGACGGGGCCGTGTTCCAGGTCGAAGCCCTCGGCGGCGTCCTGCTCGACGAGTTCGCCGACCCTCGCCCGCGGCGCCGTGATCCGGCGCAGTGCCATGGGCCCGGGCGGGTCGATCACCTGCGCCGGCTCACCGTCCGGGCCGCTGTCGGGCACGAACCGGGTACGCAGCGCCTCATGACGTGCCGTCAGTTCGGCCAGTGCGCGCCGCACCAGCGGTTCACCGTCGGTGGCGGGCACCCGCAGGAACAGACCGGTCACCCATTCGCGGCTGCGCGGGTTGATCTGTTCCAGCAGCCACAGTCGCCGCTGGCCGAGGGAGAGCGGCAGACCGCCGGTGCGCGGCACCGGACGCACCGGCGGTGCGACGTCCTGGTCCGCGCCGTCGTCGTCCGCCGTGATCAGGCGGGCCTGCGCGGCCACCGTCGTCGCGCGCAGCAGCTCCGGCAGCTCGACGTCCCGGCCGGTCGCGGTGCGCAGCCGGTTGGCGAGCCGGGTGAGCTGGAGGGAGGAGCCGCCGAGCTGGAAGAAGTCGTCGTGCACCCCGATGTCCTCGGTGCGCAGCAGCTCCCGCCACACCTCGGCGATCAGCCGCTCGGCCCCGGTCGCGGGCGCCGCCTCCGGGTCGCCCGTCGCGTCGGGGGCGGGCAGCGCCGACCGGTCCAGCTTGCCGCTGGACGTCCTGGGGAACGACGCCATCTCGACGTACAGCGACGGAAGATGGGTCTTCGGCAGGCGCCCGGCGAGGAACTCCCGCAGCTCCTCGGCAGCCGTGGGGCCGCCCGCCGGGCGGCGCAGCACATAGGCCGCGAGCCGTGTCCCCTGGGGCGTCGTGTACGGGACGACGGCCGCTTCCCGGACGCCCGGGTGACCGGCGAGGGCGGCCTCGACCTCGGCGGGCTCGATCCGCACGCCGTTGATCTTGACCTGGTGGTCCGTCCGCCCGCAGAACTCCAGCGAGCCGTCGGCCCGCTGCCGCACCAGGTCGCCGGTCCGGTAGAGCCGGGCGCCGGCCGGTCCGGACGGGTCGGGCACGAAGCGTTCGGCCGTGAGCCCGGGCCGGTCCAGATAGCCGTGGGCCAGCCCTACGCCACCGAGGTACAGCTCCCCCTGCCGGCCTGGTTCCACGGGATGCCCGTCCGGACCGGCGACCACCGTGCGGATGCCGTCGACGGGTGTGCCGATGGGCACCGGACCGGAACGCTGGATCGGGTCGAAGCGGTGGCCCGTGACCTCGTTGGTGCACTCGGTGGGCCCGTAGGTGTTCCACACCTCGACGTCGGCGCCATGGTCACCCAGGGCCCGCAGGAAACGCTGGACGAGTTCGGCGTGCAGCTGCTCGCCGCCCGAGGAGAGCAGCCTGAGGGTCGTGCAGTCCCGCCAGGCCGGCTCGTCGACCAGCATGCGCAGCACCGACGGCACGACCTGCAGGACCGTGACGCGGTGCTCGTCGACCGTGCGGACCAGCAGGGCGGGGTCGTGCTCGGCACCCGCCGGCGCCATCACCACCGTGCCGCCGCCGGCCAGCGGGGCGAAGATCTCCCAGCCGGCCGCGTCGAAGGTCAGCGGGGTCTTGTGCAGGACGCGGTCGCCTGGACCGAGCCCGTGGGTGCGCACCCGCCAGCCGACCTGGTTGGCGAGACCGGCGTGGCTGACCACGACGCCCTTGGGACGACCGGTGGAACCCGAGGTGTACAGGACATACGCGGGATGCGCGCCGGACACCTCGACCGCCGGGGCGTGCTGAGGCAGGCCGTCGAGGGCCGCGGCGTCGGCGTCGAGCACCACCGCACGCACCGTCCGGCCCGTGAACCGCTCCGCCGTCTCCGGCCCGGTCACCACCACCTCGGCGCCCGTGTCCGCCAGCAGGGCGGAGGTACGGGCCGCGGGATGGCCGGGGTCGAGCGGCACATACGCTGCGCCCGTCTTCCAGACGGCCAGCAGTGCGACGGCGAGGCGGGTGCCTCGGTTCAGTAGGACACCGACCGGCGCCTTCGGCCCGGCTCCCGCGCGTAACAGCAGGTGGGCCAGCCGGTTGGCGCGACGGTCCAGCTCGCCGTAGGCCAGCGCACGGCCTCCGGCCACCACCGCGAGGGCGTGGGCGGAGGAGGTGGCCCGGCGCGCGATGAGCTCGTGCAGCGGCTCGGCCACGGACGGATCCGACGGGTGGTTCATCGACTCTCCCAATGGGTCGGCAGTGGACCTGGGCCCGGGCACCCCCGCGGGCAGGGCCGCGTCGCCCGCTGCCCGCCACGCGGAGATCTTGCTGAACCGGCCAATACTGCGGCTATATCGCGGTTATCGCGCGGAATCGGACGATGAGCCGGCCGGTTCCGTCATCGCCCCGCCGGCCTCCCCGGCCGGTGTGTCGCCCTCGTCGATGCGCCGGGCGCCGCGCACCGCCGGGATCAATGCCGTGGTCACGAAGGTCGCCAGCATCACGACCCCCACCGCCAGCACCGTCCTGGTCGCTCCGACGGAGCTCAGCGCGAACCCGCCGGCCAGCGAGCCCAGCGAACCGGCCCCCGAACTCAGCAGGCCCGCGACGCCGCCCACCCGGCCCTGCATCTCGTCCGGGGCCATCCGCACCTGGTAGACCCCGGCCAGCAGGTTGAGGACCGCCCCGGCGAAGGACGTGCCCGCGAACAGCGCGGCCAGCACGTACACCTCGTGGGTCAGCGCGACCATCGGCATCAGCACCGTCCAGACCCCGAAGATCGAGATCATCACCCGGCCGGGGCGCACCCGCTGCACCAGCTGTGAACCGGACACGGCACCGACGATCCCGCCCAGGCCCGACACCAGACCGATGACACCGATCGTCGCCGGGGAGCCGCCGCTCTCCTTGACGATCAGGACCAGCGCCAACGACAGCACCTGGAACAGGATGTTGGTGACGGCGACCAGCGATATCGCCGCACGCAGAAAGCGCTGCGCCAGCAACCAGCGGAACCCCTCGGCCATTTCGGCCCGCAGTCGCAGCGCGGTGGGCGGGCGCTCGGACTGGAGGTCCCGCCGGATGCACAACAGGCTCAGCAGGGCGGCGAGATGGGCCAGCGCCGCGAACACGAACGGCGACCACCTCGCGATCCCGTACAGCGAACTGCCCAGCGGCTGGCCCAGCAGGCCCGCGGCCCGGGATCTGGCCTCATTGCGGGACAGGGCGGGGGGGAGATGGTCCGGGTGGACCACATTGCGGACCGCCGCCCGTTCGGAGAGCCGGTAGAAGATCGACGCCGTGCCGCTGACGAAGGCCACGGCCATGACGTGGGCCAGCCACAGCCGGTCGCTGATCACCGCCACCGCCACACTGGCCATGGCCAGCAACGCCGCCACATCACAGACGATCATCGTCCTGCGCCGGTCCAGGCGGTCCACCAGCACGCCCGCGGGCAACTGCACGAGCAGCATGGGCAGCAGCCCGGCGAAGCCCACGAAACCGGCGTCGGCCGGCGAGCCGCCGTGCCAGATCATCAGCAGCGGATAGGCGATGGCGGCCGTGCGGTCGCCCAGCACCGCGACGCCCGCGCCCAGCCAGAGCAACAGGTAGTCGCGGTTCGCGCGCAGCGGCCCGTGGGGCCGTCCCGGGCCGGCCGCGTGGGCCGGCCCGTCGGCGGTGCTCACCGGGACCGGTCTGCGGAGGCGTCCGGCTCCAGGAGCGACGTGTGGCGCTTGGCCACCTCGGCCCCGGACTCGCCGTTGGTGAGGACGACGAACCCGCGGCCCGGCCCCACCCGGCACATGGCCAGGGCGTGATAGCCGGCGCCCCCGCCGCCGTGCCCGAACTGGACGTCGGCGCCGAGGTCGTCGACGACCGTGCCCAGCCCGTAGGAGCTGTGGCGGTGTTGGGGGGTGAGCATCTCCCGGGCCGAGTCGGCGGTGAGCTGCGCGAGCGGCCGGGCGAGGCGGGCACGGCGGATCTCCAGCGCGACCTTGGCGAGGTCGGTCGCCGTCGTCCACAGGCCGGCCGCGGCCAGCTCGGGCCGCACCAGCCAGCCTCCGTCGAGCGGCCGGCCCTCCGGGTCGTGGCCGAGGGCCACGGGCCGGTCCGTCCGCTCGGGGAACGCCGGGTCGAAGCTGCTGCCCGTCAGGCCCAGCGGCTTCATGAGCACGTCGTCCATCAGCTCGGCGAACGGCCGGTCCGTGGCGTCCTCCAGCACCTGCTGGACCACCGAGTAGTGGACGTTGGCCTTGCGGAAGACCTGTCCCGGCTCCAGTTCGGCGCGGGCGCCCATACTCACCCCCGGCCCGCTGCCGTGCAGGAGGTCCGTCAGCGACGGGGTGCGCTGCCCGCGGGGGAGGTGCACGACCGGCGTCGGGGCCAGACCCGAGAGATGGCCGAGCAACTGCCGCAGGGTGACGCGGAAGCCGTCCGGCATCCGCCAGCCGCGCAGCCGGGCGTTGACGTCCTCGTCCAGATCCAGGACTCCCTGGTCGACCAGCCGCAGCACACCGAGTGCGGTGATGTGCTTGCTCAGCGACCCGACCTGGAAGACGGTCTCGGGGGTCACCGGGTCGCTGCCGCCGGCCGCCAGGACACCGTGGGCCTCGACGGACACCAGCTCGCCGTCCCGGATCACGGCGATGCTCGCACCGGGCACGTTCGGCATGTCGTGCAGCGGGCCGGGGGCCTGGGCCGGAGCGGACGGGGCGGACGGAGCGGACCGCTCGGCCGCCGGTGCCTGAGCCGGGGGCGCCTCCGTGACCGGGGACGCCTCCTGACCCTGCGCCGCCTCGGCGGCCGCGGCCACCGCCTCCAGCGAGTCGTCCTGGTAGATCGTGAGCAGGGAGAGCGGGACGCCGGCCCGGCGGGCCGCCGCGATCACCTTGAACACCACGATCGAGTGACCGCCCAGCTCGAAGAACCGGTCGTGCACCCCGACCCGGTCGACCTGGAGGATCTCGGCCCAGATCGCCGCCAGCGTCCGCTCCACCGCAGTGCGCGGCGCGACGTACGGCGGGCGGGCGGACACCTCCTCGTCGGGATCCGGCAGCGCAGCCCGGTCGAGCTTGCCGTTGGCGGTCAGCGGCATCCTCTCCAGCCGCACGAACACCCCCGGCACCATGTACGACGGCAGGCTGTCGGCAAGCCGGTTCCGCAACGCCTCGCCCTCGGGTGCCCCGCCCGGCGTGGCCGTCAGATACGCGACGAGCCGCCCGTCGCCCGCGGACGTGCCCTCCCGCAGGACGACCCGGGCCTCGGCAACCTCCGGGTGAGCGGTCAGGGCTCGCTCGATCTCGCCCGGTTCGACCCGGTACCCACGGATCTTGAGCTGGTGGTCGGTACGGCCGAGGAACTCGACGCTCCCGTCCGGCAGCGTCCGCGCCAGATCCCCGGTCCGGTACAGCCGGCCGCCGGGCTCGCCGTACGGGTCCGGCACGAACCGGTCGGCGGTCAGGCCGGGCCGGCCGGCGTAGCCGCGGGCCACGCCGGTCCCGCCGATGTACAGCTCGCCCGTGGCCCCCCTCGGAACCGGCTCCAGATCGGCGTCCAGGACCAGCATCCGGGCCCCGGGAACGGCCCGTCCGACCGGCACCGTCCCGCCCCCGCGGGCGCCCGCGGGCACCGGGTCCACGGCGCAGCCGGAACTCGCCACCGTCGTCTCCGACGGCCCGTACGAGTTCAGCAGCCGTCCGTCGCCCAGCACCCGCGCCCAGGTGCCGGCCAGCGGGACCGGCAGCGCCTCACCGGCCACCACGACGACGTCCGTCACCTCGGCCAGCCGCTCGGGCGCGATCTGCTGGGAGAGGACCTCCAGATGACCGGGCGTCAGCTTGACGAACCCGTAGGGACCGCCGTCCAGCAGCCGCTGCCCCAGGGAATCCAGATCCGTCTCCTCGGGCAGCAGCCGTACCGGCTGTCCGGCCAGCAGCGGAGCCCAGAGACTGGGCACCACCAGGTCGAAGGCCACCGAGGAGAACAGCGGGGCGCCACCGCCTCCACCGGCCAGGTACGCGCTCAGCGCCCATCGCAGATAGTTCGCCAGCCCCCGGTGGGTGACCTGCACACCCTTGGGGCGTCCCGTCGACCCGGACGTGCAGACCACGTACGCCAGCGAGTCGGGGTCCGTGACGTGCTCGGGTGCCGTCCCGGGCAGGGCCGCGATCGCCCCGCGATCCAGGTCGACCAGCACCCGCGGCCCGTCGAACACCACCGCTTCCGCGAGGTCGGAGGCGCTCACCAGTACCTCGGCCCCGCCGTCGGCGAGCATGTCGCGCAGGCGCCCGGCGGGGAAGGACGGGTCCAGCGGCAGGTACGCCCCGCCCGCCTTCCACACGCCCAGCAGGGCGGCCATCAGCTCGGTGCCGCGCTCCAGCAGCACCCCCACGACCGTCTCGGTGCCGACGCCGGCCGCCCGCAGGCGGTGCGCGATCCTGTTGGCGGCGACATCGAGTTCCGCGTACGACATCGTCGTGTCGTCGGTGGCCAGGGCCACCGCGTCCGGGGTCCGTGCCAGCTGGTCGCGCCACGCCTCGGGCGTGGTCCAGGAGACCGGATCGGCGGGCTCTTTGGGGGCGCTCGCCCACGGGCCGAGCAGTTGCTCCCGTTCACCCGGGGGCAGCAGGGCGGTCCGGGTGTCACCGTCGCCACCGGCGGCGATCGACTCAAGTGCCGCCCGGTACATGGCGGCCAGCCGCTCCACTTCGGCCCGGCCGAGGAAGGCGCTGTCGGCGTTGAGCTGCAGGCCCCCCTCCACGGTCGAGACGCCCAGCGGCACCTCGATACGGCTGAAGCCGCCGCTGTCGCCGGAGGCCGAGGGAGCCGTGACGCCCGCACCGGCCGCGGTGAAGTCGTGGTAGCTGAAGCGGACGTCGATGAGCCGGCTGCCGTCGCCCAGCTCGTGCTGGATGGCGTGCATCGGGAAGTGCCGGTGCGGCCAGGCCTCGATCTCCCGGTCGCGGACCTGCCGCACCAGCTCGCGCCAGGTCGTCGCGGACAGGTCGACGGGGAACGGCAGCGGGTTGAGATGGGTGCCGTACACCCGGTCCGCCCCGGGCGCCTCCGGCCGGCAGTGGGTGACCAGACCGGTGAAGAACCGGCGCTCGGGCGTGAGCCGGCCCAGCACCTTCACATGCGCCGCGAGCAGGACGCTCTTCAGCGGCGCCCCGGCGTCGGACGCCACCGCGCGCAGACCCTCCAGCAGATCGTGCAGCGGCACCTGGACCCGGTGCCGGTCGTCCGGGCCGTCCGGGTCGCCCCAGCCGGCGGGCAGGGCGAACCGGGCGCGCTCCCCGACGACGCCGCTCCAGTAGGCGCGGTCCTCGGCGTCGGCCAGGGCGCGCAGCTCGGCGGCGACGGTGTCGGCGAACCGCACGGGCGGCGGCGTGTACGGCGCGAGGTCCAGGCCGTCGCGGAAGGCGCGGTAGAGATCGAGCAGTTCGGCGCGGAACACCCCGAACGTCCAGCCGTCCATGATCAGGTGCGACTGGGTGACGGTGAGCTGCCAGTCTCCGTCCGCGAAGCGGTGCACCACCAGCCGCAGCAGCGGCGCCGCCCCGTGCTCCAGCGGGGTGCGGCTCTCCGCCTCCAGCACCTCCCGCAGGGCCCTCTCCGCCTCCTGCGGGCTCGCGGCGGTGAGGTCGACGACCCGCAGCGGTACCTCCGCCGTGGCGTGCACCAACTGCATGGGCACGGAGTACGACTCGGTGTCCACGCCGGTGCGCAAGGCCTCCTGACGGGCGACCAGTTCCCGCAGGGCCCGCTGCAGCGGTTCGCGGGAGAACGGTTCCGCGGCACCGATGCGGACCGAGGAGACCCGGTGGTAGTTCATCGGGCCGTCCCCGGACAGCATCTCGACGAGCATGCCGTTCTGGGCCTGGGTCAGCGGATAGGCGTCGACGAGCCCCTCGGGCAGCCGGGCCCGATCCGCCTCGCTCAGCAGCGAGAACGGCTCGACGGCCGCCGCCGCGGGAGTGGCCGCCGGCCCCGCGGCCGGCCTGGCGCACAGGGCGTCGATGGTCTGGTGCTCCAGCACCTCGCGCGCCGTGACGTCCACCCCGGCCGCCGTCATCTCGCCGGCGATCACCACGGCCTTGAGGGAGTCACCGCCGAGGTCGAAGAACCCGTCCCGGACACCCACCCGGTCCACGCCCAGCGCCTCCCGCCAGATGCCGGCGACCCGTTCCTCGACCGGTGTGCGCGGCGCGGCGTAGGCGGCCCGGGCGAAGGCGTCCTGGCCGGGGGCGGGCAGGGCACGGGTGTCGAGCTTGCCGTTGGGGGTCAGCGGGATCCGGTCGATGTCCTCGTACGCGGCCGGGACCATGTACCCCGGCAGCGAGCGGCCGAGATGGGCCCGGAGTTCCGCGGGCTCGGGCGGGGTCTCGCCGACGGGCACGACATACGCGACCAGGCGCTGCTCGCCGGGGCTGTCCTCGCGCGCGGTGACGACGGCCTCCCGGACCCCCGGATGACTCGCCAAGGCGGCCTCGATCTCGCCGAGTTCCACGCGGTAGCCGCGGATCTTGACCTGGTGGTCGATGCGGCCGAGGAAGTCCAGGCTGCCGTCGGGACGGCGGCGCCCCAGGTCGCCGCTGCGGTACAGCCGCGACCCCGGCGCACCGAACGGATCGGGTACGAACCGCTCCGCCGTCAGCTCCGGCCGGTTCAGATAGCCGCGTGCCGCTCCCGGGCCGCCGATGTGGATCTCGCCCGGGGATCCGTCGGGCACCGGATGCCCGCTCGCGTCGAGCAGATGGACGGTGAGGCCGCTCAGCGGCCGGCCGATCGGGTTGCCCGACTCGGCGTCGAGGTCCCGCTTGGTGATCCGGTGGTAGGTCGTGTACACGGTCGTCTCGGTGATGCCGTACATGTTGACCAGGGCCACCCGGCCCAGGCTCAACCGCTTCGTCCACGGCCGCAGTTCGGCGAACTCCAGCTTCTCGCCGGCGAAGACCACGGCCCGCAGCGACAGCCGCTTGACACGCGGGTCGCCCTCGACCGCCGGAGCGAGCAGCGAGCGGAACGCCGACGGCGTCTGGCACAGGACCGTCACCTCCTGCTCGACGAGCAGGTCCAGGAAGTCGTCGGGCGCACGGGCCACATCCTGATCGACCACGACCAGCGTCCCGCCGTACAGCAGCGCGCCCCACAGCTCGAACACGGACACGTCGAAGGCGTAGCTGTGGAACATCGCCCAGACGTCCGACTCGTCGAAGGCGTAGTGCTCCTGAGCGCTCGTCATCAGCCCCACGATGCTGGCGTGGGCGAGCGTGACCCCCTTGGGGCGGCCGGTCGAGCCCGAGGTGTACATGACGTAGATCGCGTTGTCCGGCACCACCCCGGCCGCGGGGGCCGTCGCCGGTTCGGCCGCCAGCGTCCGGCGGTCCCGGTCGAGCACGACGAGCGGACCGTCGTGCGCGTCCTCGACCAGGGCCAGCGAGGCGGCGTCGGTGATCAGCACCGAAGCCCGGGCGTCGGCCAGGATGTACGCCAGCCGGTCGGCCGGGTTGGCCGGGTCCAGCGGCAGATAGGCGGCCCCCGACTTCAGGACGCCCAGCAGGGCGGGGATCAGGTCGGCGCCGCGCGGCAGGCACACTCCGACGACCCGCTCCGGTCCCGCACCCAGGGCGCGCAGCCGGTGGGCGAGGCGGTTGGCGCGGGCGTCGAGCTCGGCGTACGTCAGCGACTCACCGCCCGCGACCACGGCGATCGCGTCCGGCGTCCGGGCCGCCTGCCGCTCGAAGACCTCGTGCACACAGTCCCCGCCCGACCCCGGCACACCGTGCGCCGCGGCCCCGGCCGCGGCGGCCTGCTCCAGGAGCCGCTCCCGCTCGCCCTCGGGCAGGTACACGGCGCGGGCGTCGCCGTCGTGGTCGGCGGCCATCGCCTCCAGGACCGCGCGGTACATACCGGCCACCCGCCCCGCCTGGGCCGAGTTCATGATGCTGTCCCGGGTGTTCACGTAGAGCCGGTCTCCTCGGTTGAAGACGGTGAAGTCGAACTCACTGGTCGCGCTGGTCATGCGGGTCCCGGTGGCGACCTTCTCGGTGTCGACCTGATGGAAGTCGATGTAGTTGAAGTAGGCGTTGATGAGCCGTCCGCCGCCCCACTCGTGCTGGACGACGGGCATCGGGTAGCGGCGGTGCGCCCACAGCTCGACCTCGCGGTCGAAGACCTGGCCGACCAGCTCCCGCCAGGTACGGGCGGAACGGTCCACCGCGAAGGGCAGGGTGTTGAGGTACATGCCCAGCACCCGGTCGGCGCCCAGGGCCTCGGGCCGGGTGTCCACGACGAGTCCCGAGTGGTAGGCGGGCGCATCGGTGAGCTGGCCCAGAACCTTCATATGGGCGGCCAGCAGGACGCTCTTCAGCGACACCTGGGCCGACGTGGCCAACTTCCTGAGCCGCTCGCCGAGGTCGTCGAACGGCACCTCGCGATAGATGAGCTCGTCCGTGTCGCCCGACCACTCGGTGGGAAACGTCACGGGAACGTACCCGGAGGTGATCCGCCGCCAGTACGCCCGGTCGTCGGCGGAGCGCAGCGAGGACAGCTCCGCGGCGATCGCGTCGGCGAACCGCACCCGCGGCAGCTCGTACGGCTCCGGCCGCCCGCCGTCGCGGAACGCCCGGTAGCAGTCGAGGAGTTCCACCAGCAGCTGGTGGTAGCTCCAGCCCTCGGTGATCGCGTGAGACTGGGTGAAGGTCACCCACCACGCGTCGTCGCCCTCGTCGTGCGCGACGATCCGGAACAGCGGCGCCCGGTCGATCGCGAAGGACTCGGCGCGCTGCTGCCTGACCAGCTCGAAGCGGGCCGCATCGAGCTCCTCCGCGGAGCGCCCGCGCACGTCGTGGACGTCCACCGGAATCTCAGCCGTGGCGTGCACCAGTTGCAGCGGCGTGGAGAAGCCGGTGAGCCGGAAGGAGGTGCGCAGCACCTCATGGCGTGCCGCCAGGGCCGCGGCCGCCCGCCGCAGCGCGTCCGGGTCCAGCGGCTTGTCGTCGGCCACCCGGAAGGTGTTGATGATGTGGTACGAGCCGCGCCGGCCGTCCATCATCTCGATGAGCATGCCGAGCTGGGTCCGGCCCACCGGATAGGCGTCGACGACGCCCTCGGGCAGCTTCGCCCGGTCGGCCCCGGAGATCAGCGCGAACGGCTCGGTGAAGACCTGCTCGGCCGGCGCCAGACCCTCCCGGTCCGCGATCAGCTCGGACAGCCGCTCGACGGTACGGGCCTCGAGAACATCCCGTACGGCGATGTCGACGCCCTGTGCGCGCAGGGCGCCGACGAGGGCCACGGCGCGGATGGAGTCGCCGCCCAGGTCGAAGAAGCCGTCGCGGACCCCGACCCGCTCGACCCCGAGGGCGTCCCGCCAGATCTCGGCGATCCGCCGTTCGCTGTCCGTGCGCGGGGCCACGTACTCGCCCCGTACGAAGGACTCGTCGTCCGGCGCGGGCAGGGCACGCTTGTCCACCTTGCCGTTGGGCGTGAGCGGAACCGCCGCCAGCCGGACGAACGCGGCCGGCACCATGTAGTCCGGCAGGGTCCTGGCGAGCCACTCGTGCAGTTCCGCCGGGGACAGGGTGCCCTCGTCCAGCGGGCTGAAGTAGCCGACGAGCCGCTCGTCGCGTACGACCACCACGGCCTGGCGCACCCCGGGATGCGTGGCGAACGCCGCCTCGATCTCACCGAGCTCGATGCGGTGGCCGCGGACCTTCACCTGGTCGTCGACGCGGCCGAGGAAGTCCAGGGCACGGTCGGTGCGCCAGGCGGCCAGGTCGCCCGTGCGGTACAGCCGCGCACCGGGCGGCCCGAACGGGTCCGGCAGGAACCGCTCGGCGGTCAGTGCCGACCGGCCCAGGTAGCCGCGGCCGACACCGTCGCCGCCGACGTACAACTCGCCCGCGACTCCGACGGGGACCGGCTGGAGGCACGCGTCCAGGACATACAGCCGGGTGTTCCTGACCGGTTCGCCGATGGGCACCCGGCCCTCGCCCGGCGGAGCGGACACGACGGCGTGCGTGACGTCGTCCGAGCACTCGGTGGGGCCGTAGGCGTTGACGAGCGGGATGCCCGGATAGCGGTCCAGCCAGCGGTCGCACAGCTCCGCGGGCAGCGCCTCACCCGTCACCACGAGCCGTCGCAGCCGGGGCAGTCCGGGCGCGGGCGCCCCGGCGTCCCAGAAGTCCAGGCTGGTGCGCAGCAGGGACGGCACGACCTCCAGGACGGTGATCCCCTCGTCGGTGACCCGCCCGAACAGGCCGCTCGGGTCCAGCGCGGTGTCCCCGTCGACGACCCGGACCCGGCCGCCGGTGACCAGCGCAGCCAGCATCTGCCACACCGAGATGTCGAAGGCCGGCGGGGCGTTGAACACCACGCTCTCCGCCGGGCCGAGACCGAGGTCCTCGATCTTGGCCAGCAGATGGTTGCCCATGCCGTCGCGGCGGACCATGGCGCCCTTGGGCCGTCCCGTGGAACCCGAGGTGTAGATCACGTACGCCAGGTCGTCCTCGGCACCGGCCGGGTCGGGGTCGATGGCCGGCTGCCCGGACACCGTCTCCTCGTCGTCCAGCAGGACGATAGCGGCATCGTCCCGCCGTACCGTGTCGGCCAGTTCGCGACGGGTCAGCACCAGACGCACGGTGGCGTCGTCGAGCATGAAGCCGAGCCGCTCGGCGGGCGCCTCCGGGTCGAGCGGCAGATACGCGCCGCCCGCCTTGAGCACCGCCAGCACGGACACGACCAGCTCCAGCGAGCGCTCCAGGCAGATGCCCACGACGACATCCGGTCCCACGCCGAGCTCCCGCAGCCGGTGAGCGAGCCGGTTGGCCTGCTCGTTCAGCTCCCGGTAGGTGGTCACCGAGTCGTCGGTGACCACCGCGACGGCGTCCGGCGCGGTGACGGCCCGGCGCTGGAACTCCTCCGGCACACCCAGGGTGACGGGCTCACGTCCGGTCGCGGTCAGTTCGTCCAGCAGGAGGTCGCGTTCTCCTTCGGGGAGATACGTGGCGCGGGCGTCGCCGTCGGCATCGGCGGCCATGGCCTCCAGTACGGCCCGGTACATCCCGCGCAGCCGCTCGCCGTCGGTCCGGCTCAGGACGGCCGTGTTCGTCGTCAGGTTCAGCCGGTCGGCGCGGCAGTGCACGGTGATGTCGAACTCGGTCTGCGAGACGCCGAACCGGGCGTCCGCGCGGGCCTCGCCGTCCGCCGCGGTGCCGGGGGCGGTCGCCTGCGACCGGGGCAGATCGACGTAGTTGAAGGCGACGTTGACCAGCCGGCCGCCGTGCCAGTCGCGTTGCATCGCCGGGAACGGATAGCGCCGGTGCGGCCACAGCTCGGCCTCGCGGTCGAAGACCTGGGTGACCAGTTCCCGCCAGGTGCGCGCGGAGCGGTCCACCGGGAAGGGCACCGTGTTCAGGTGCATGCCGTACACCCGGTCCGCGCCGGCCAGTTCGGGCCGGGCGTCGCAGACGAGGCCGACCTGGAACGCCGGGGACTCGGTGAGCTGGCTCATGACCTTGACATGCGCGGCCAGCAGCACGCTCTTGACGGAGACCCGCAGCCGGGTCGCCAGGTCCCTGAGCGAGCCCTCGATGTCGTCGAGCGGCACCCGCACGTCGAAGCTCTCACCCGCGCCCCTCTCGGGCTCCCAGCCGTCGGGCACGGTGAACGGGGTGTGCGTGTCCACCACGTCCCGCCAGTGGGCCGCGTCCTCCTCCGAGCGCAGGGACGCCAGTTCGGCGGCGATGTAGTCGGCGTAGCGGACGGCCGGGGCGTCGTACGGCTCCGGCCGCTCACCGTCACGCACCCTGCGGTAGACACCGATCAGCTCGGCGAGCAGCCAGTTGTGGCTCCAGCCCTCGGTGATGGCGTGCGGCCGGGCGATCGACAGCCACCAGCCCGCCTCGCTGTCCGGCCCGACGTAGGCGGCCACCCGCAGCAAAGGAGCGCGGCCCAGGTCGAACTCGGCGTCCCGCTCGGCGGCGAGGAGACCCATCAGCTCCGCGGTGGGGGCGTCGCTGTCGGCCCCGGACGTCGTGGCGGCCAGCCGGTGAACGGTGACCGGAACCTCCACCTCGGCGTGCACCAACTGCATGGGCAGCGAGCAGGACTGCAGGTCGAACGAGGTGCGCAGCATCTCGTGCCGGCCGACGACCGTCCTGGCCGCCTCGCGCAGTGCCTCCGCCGAGAAGGTGTGGCTGTCGGAGATCCGGTAGGAGATGAAGCTGCGGTAGGAGTCACCGCCGCCCAGCATCTCCACCACCATGCCGGTCTGCACCTGGGACATCGGATAAGCGTCGGCGAGGCCCGTGGGCAGTTTCGCCCGGTCCTCGTCGGAGATCAGCGCGAACGGCTCGACCAGCGCGTCGCCGGTGGCCAGTCCGGCCCGCCCGGCGAGGAGTTCGCCCAGCTCACCGACCGTGCGGCAGGTGAAGACGTCACCGACCGAGACATCCAGCAACTCCTCGCGCAGGGCACCGACGACGGCGACGGCCTTGATGGAGTCGCCGCCCAGGTCGAAGAAGCCGTCGTGCACACCGACCGTGTCCACCCCGAGGACATCGCGCCAGACCGCCGCGATCCGCTCCTCGGTGGGGTTGCGGGGCGCCACGTACACC
This sequence comes from Streptomyces sp. NPDC051243, assembly GCF_044455405.1. Classification (NCBI taxonomy): domain Bacteria; kingdom Bacillati; phylum Actinomycetota; class Actinomycetes; order Kitasatosporales; family Streptomycetaceae; genus Streptomyces; species Streptomyces sp. NPDC051243. Next base: position 105,031 of record NZ_JBITES010000027.1, read on the forward strand.
GAGCGGGCGAAGGCGTCCTGGCCGGGAGCGGGCAGGGCGCGCTTGTCGAGTTTGCCGTTGGCGGTGAGCGGGATCGCCTCCAGCGTGACGAACGCCGCAGGGACCATGTAGTCCGGCAGTGTCCGCCCGCAATGGGCGGCCAGTTCGGCACCGGAGGGCGGCGTCGCGTCGGATCCCGGCACGCAGTACGCCACCAGGCGTTTGTCGCCGGGGGTGTCTTCGCGGGCGAGGACGACGGCGTCGCGGAGGGCGGGGTGGGTGGTGAGGGTGGTTTCGATTTCGCCGAGTTCGATGCGGTAGCCGCGGATTTTGACCTGGTCGTCGGCGCGGCCGAGGAAGTCGAGGCTGCCGTCGGGGCGGCGGCGGGCGAGGTCGCCGCTGCGGTAGAGGCGTGCGCCGGGTGGGCCGTAGGGGTCGGGGAGGAAGCGTTGGGCGGTGAGTTCGGGTTGGTGGAGGTAGCCGCGGGCGACTCCGGGGCCGCCGACGTGGATCTCGCCGGGGACGCCGAGGGGGACGAGGTTGCCGTGGCGGTCGAGGAGTCGGATGGTGAGGTCGGCGAGGGGGTGGCCGATGGGATTGCCCGCGGACGGTGCCAGGTCCTGGTCGACGATGCGGTGGTAGGTGGTGTGGACGGTGGTTTCGGTGATGCCGTACATGTTGATCAGTGCGGGGGCATCGAGGCCGAGGCGGTGGGTCCAGGGGG
>NZ_JBITES010000028.1:0-102974 GCF_044455405.1 Streptomyces sp. NPDC051243
GACCCTCGGCTCGCTGGTGCTCGGCGCGATCGCCGGGGCGCCGCTCGACAAGGCCATCGCCAGCTTCTCCACCGGGCTCGGGGCCCCCCCCGCCCGGCGGGGGGGGGGGGTAGGCCGCGGCGGCGGGGCGGGCCACAAGTGAGCCCGCCCCCGGCGCCCCCCCCCCCCCCGCCCCCCCCCCCCGGGCGGGCGTGGCCCGCCCCCCCCCCCCCCCCCCCCCCCGCGCCCCCCCCCCCCCCCCCCCCCCCCCCCCCCCCCCGCCGTAGAAGAAGGGGAAAGAGCCGGGCTACCGATCCGCGTCCAGTGGCTCCAGGTCCTCGTCCTCGTCCAGGTCGGTGTCGACTTCGTCCTCGAGATCGTCATCGTCGTCGATCTCGTCGTCGATCTCGTCGTCGAACACCGCGCTGACGTCGAACCGGCACACCACCCGCTCCGGATCGGCCCCCTCGAACGGCATCTCCAGCCACTCCCCGGGGTCGGCCGAGTCGTCCGCGGCGGTCACCCAGAGCGTGGAGTCGCCCTCCTCCAGGCCGAACTCCTTGTGCCGGGAGGCGATCTCGTCCGGTTCGAACTCGCCGAACAGGATGCCCAGCGCCCCGTGCACCGTGCCGGCGGCCTCCGCGCCCTCGTCGTCGTCCGCCGCCTCGACCCGCTGGGCCTGCGCCAGCAGCCGCTGTGGCTCCACCACGGTGTAGTCGCGGCGGATCAGCACGCTCAGCGCGTTCGGTTCCTCGGGGCCCGTGTACGGCGGCAGCGCGTCCTCCGTACCGGGGATCTCGAAGGGAGTGACCTCGTCATAGCGGTCGTAGAGCAGCTCGTCGTAGGCCTCGGCGGCCGCGGCCAACTGGTTGAACGCCTCGTAGACGGCAGGGTCGTCCTCACCCGACCGGCGTTCGACCGCGGCAAGGTGACGGTCGAGCGCGGTCTTGACCGCCTCGGCGGCGGCGCGTACCTCGGCAGCGGTGGGCTGCACAGCATCAGACATAGTGCAGACGCTATCCGTACCGGGCCCCAGCCCGCACAATAGATGCGATGCCCGAATACGAATTTGTCGACGTGTACGTACCTCGCGGGGTGTCCCGCAAGGACGCCACACGCCTGCTGACGGACCATGCCGAGTACGGACACTGGGAGTTGGACCGCCTGAGCCTGCTGCGTGACGGAAGCCGCAGGGTGCGGCTGCGCCGCAGGATCATCCGCCAGATGCGGGCCACGTGGTGAGCTGAGGCGACAGGAAGCCAGGACAGGCACAGCGGGAGAAGGAAGCACAGAACGGAGCGGCCCCGCCTCGGCGGGGCCGCTCCGTTCGTGCCGGAGACCGTGCCCTACGCCGATGCGCGTGCCTTGCGGTACAGCACGGCGCCCGCGAGCAGCGCTCCCGCGCCGACCGGCAGGGTCAGGCCCAGTGGCAGGTCACTGCCGGTCTGGGCGAGCTCCGCGCGACCCTGGGGCTGGGTGACGTCCTGGGTGCCCGGGTGGTTGCCGTTCGGGGAGTCGTCGCCCGGCGTGACGCCGCCCGAGCCGGGCGGCGTGCTCGGGGTGCCGGGCTGGTTCGGCTCCTCGGGGTTCTGCGGGCTACCGGGGTTACCGGGGTTGCCCGGGTTTCCGGGGTTGCCCGGGTTATCGGGATTCCCCGGCTCCTCGGGATCACCCGGGTTTCCGGGGTTGCCCGGGTTACCGGGGTTGCCCGGCTCCTCCGGCGACTCGGGCGGGTTCTCGTGACCGCCGCCACCGCCGTTGTTGGCGCAATCATTGCCCTCGGTGGAGTTGCCGATGCCGATGACGTCGACGCTGTTGCCGCACACGTTGACCGGCACATGGACCGGCGCCTGGACGTGGTTGCCGGAGCCGACACCGGGTGAGTCACTGGCGTGCCCGTCGGCCGACGCCCCTCCACCGCCGTGGTTGCCGCCTCCCCCCTGGTTGGTGCAGCTGTTGCCGACCGCCGGGTTGAGGATCCCGACGACGTTGACGGTGTTGCCGCAGACGTTGACCGGTGCGTGCACCGGCGCCTGCACCGTGTTGCCCGACAGCACGCCGGGCGAGTTCGAGGCGGCGCCGTTCGCGCCCGCTCCGGTGGCGTGGGCGGTGCCGCCGGCTGCGGCGATGACGCCGGTCGCGGCCGCCACGGTCAGCAGGCCCTTGCGGGTGACCTGTCGCATTGCTGATTCCCTGCCTTCGACCTTGTTCCGGGAAAGCGGCGCCGGAATCGGCCCGGCGCCGCCGAAAGGCCGGTCGGCCCCGGAGCGCATGGCACGCACTCCGGGGCCGACGGGCTCAGCCCCTTTCACGGGGCGAGGCACAACGTCACTTGTTGATGCAAACGTTGCCGAAGGCGGGGTTCAGCACGCCGACGACCGAGATCGTGTTGCCGCAGACGTTCACGGGAACGTGAACCGGCGCCTGAACGACGTTGCCGGACAGGATGCCGGGCGAGTGCACGGCGGCACCCTGGGCACCAGCGTCGGCGACAGCGAGGCCCGCGCCCGCGAGAACCAGCCCACCGGTGGCAGCCGCAGCGGCGACGACCTTCTTGATCATTATTCCTCCTTGTTGGCAATGCGATCACAAGTAGCTGATCGCATCACCTGTAACGAGGAGGAACTAATAGGGCTACGACCTTATGAGCGCGTTCACCCTCCCCAGCCACGCCCCGTACGTCCGGTCGAATTCTGAAGTGTCGTTTCAGTGGGCCAATTCAGGACGCATCGATGAACCGGTCGAGAACCCGCACCCCGAATTGCAGCCCGTCCACCGGCACCCTCTCGTCGACGCCGTGGAACATGCCGGCGAAGTCCAGCTCCGGCGGCAGCTTCAGCGGCGCGAAGCCGAAGCCCCGGATGCCGAGGTCGTCGAAGGACTTGGCGTCGGTGCCGCCGGAGAGCATGTAGGGGATCGCCTTGGCCGCCGGGTCCTCGGCCACCAGCGCGGACTGCATGGCCGCCACGAGCGCCCCGTCGAAGCCCGTCTCCACGGCCTTGTCGGCGTGCACGTCCTCGCGCCGCACGTTCGGCCCGAGGATCTTGTCGATGTCCGCGAGGAACTCCTCCTCGAAACCCGGCAGGAAACGGCCGTCGACGTGCGCGGTGGCCTCGCCCGGGATGACGTTGACCTTGTAGCCGGCGTTCAGCTGGGTCGGGTTGGCCGTGTTGCTGAGGGTCGCGCCGATGAGCTTGGCGATGCCGCCGAGCTTGGCGAGGGTGCCCTCCATGTTCTCCGGGTCGAGCTCGGTGCCGAGGGCGTCGCCGAGCTCGTCGAGGAAGGCCCGGGTGGTCTTGGTGACCCGCACCGGGAACTTGTGCCGCCCCAGCCGGGCCACGGCCTCCGACAGCTCGGTGATCGCGTTGTCCCGGTGGATCATCGACCCGTGCCCGGCCGTGCCGGCCACGGTCAGCTTCATCCAGTGCATGCCCTTCTCGGCCGTCTGGATCAGATAGAGCCGCCGCTGCTCGCTCACGGTGAACGAGAACCCGCCGACCTCGCTGATCGCCTCGGTGACGCCCTCGAAGAGGTCCGGGTGCTTGTCGACGAGGAACCGGGCGCCGTACTTGCCGCCGGCCTCCTCGTCGGCGAGGAACGCGAGCACGATGTCGCGCGGCGGCTTGCGTCCGCTGCGCAGCCGGTCGCGTACGACCGCCAGGGTCATCGCGTCCATGTCCTTCATGTCGACGGCCCCGCGCCCCCACACGCACCCGTCCGCGACCTCGCCGGAGAAGGGGTGGTGGGTCCAGTCGTCGGCGTTGGCCGGTACGACGTCGGTGTGCCCGTGGATGAGCAGCGCGGGCCGGGAGGGGTCCGCTCCCTCGATCCGCGCCACGGTGGAGGCGCGGCCCGGGTGCGACTCGAAGATCTTCGGTTCGAGGCCCACCTCGGCGAGCTTCTCGGCGACGTACTCGGCCGCCTTGCGCTCACCGGGCCCCGAGTGGTCGCCGTAGTTGCTGGTGTCGATCCGGATCAGCTCGCGGCAGAGGTCCACGACCTCGTCCTCGCCGGTGACGCCCCTGGCCGTGTCCGTCTGGCTCACGCTGCTTCCTCCCGCGCTGTCACTGCTGGTGGTCCCCCTCATCCTCCCCCTCGGCACAGCGCCACCCAAGGGCGGCCGCGCCCCGTCACACACCGTTCACGCCACGACGGGGGGTGATCGGGGCACCCTCCGGAGCCTGGTAATGTTTCCTGTGTCGCCGCGAGGGAAACCCCGCACGACAGACACCTTGTCCGGGTGGCGGAATGGCAGACGCGCTAGCTTGAGGTGCTAGTGCCCTTTATCGGGCGTGGGGGTTCAAGTCCCCCCTCGGACACGCGAGATGGCGAGGGCCGTGACCATGAGGTCGCGGCCCTCGGCCGTTGTGTGGGGGAAGTCTCCTCCCTCGAAGATCACCAGGTCAGCGCCCATTTGCCGCTGCCTCCGCGTACCCGAACGGCTGCTCCGAGTGGCGTATCGGAGTGCCCGAACCTAGCGTCGTACTAAAATTTCCGGCTTGTTACGGAGCTGGAGCCGGACAACCCCAGGCAAACCTGCGGGCCCGCCAGCGCCCCGGAGGCATCCGGGATCTAGACGCGAGGACCGGATGGCAGCCATACAGGAGAGCAACGCTCTCGGCCTGCTCGAGGAAGAGCTCGGCGCGGAGATCCACCAGCGGTTCGGGGACACGGCACGTTTCTCGGGAGGCCCGGCGGCCTCGCCGCGCACGCTCGTGGACGTCTTCGAGGCGTCCGTGCGGTCGTATCCGGACGAGCCCGCCCTGGACGACGGCACGACCTGCCTCACCTACCGCGCGCTGGCCGTGGAGGCGGAGCGGCTGCGGCGCCGGCTCGACTCCGCCGGGGTCGGGCTCGGGGACCGGGTCGGGGTCAGGGTTCCGTCCGGTACCAATGATCTTTACGTCGCGATCCTCGCCGTGCTCGCGGCCGGTGCCGCCTACGTCCCCGTCGACGCCGAGGACCCGGACGAGCGGGCCGAGTTGGTGTTCGGGGAGGCAGACGTACGGGCCGTGATCGGGGCCGGGCACGAGATCGCCGTGCACGGTGTCTCCGAGGTCCCCGCGGCCCGACCCGGTGTGGAGCACGACGCGTGGATCATCTTCACCTCCGGCTCGACGGGCAAGCCGAAGGGCGTCGCCGTCTCGCACCGCAGTGCCGCCGCGTTCGTGGACGCCGAGGCCGCGCTGTTCCTCACCGAGGAGCCGATCGGACCCGGGGACCGGGTCATGGCGGGGCTGTCGGTCGCGTTCGACGCGTCCTGCGAGGAGATGTGGCTGGCCTGGCGGTACGGGGCGTGCCTGGTGCCGGTGCCGCGCTCGCAGGTCAGGAGCGGGGCCGATCTGGGGCCGTGGCTGGTCGAGCAGGAGATCACGGTCGTGTCGACCGTGCCCACGCTGGCCGCGCTCTGGGAGCCCGAGACCCTCAACGACGTACGGCTGCTGATCTTCGGCGGTGAGGCCTGTCCGCCCGAGCTGGCGCAGCGCCTGGTGACCGAGGGGCGCGAGGTCTGGAACACGTACGGGCCGACCGAGGCGACGGTGGTGGCGTGTGCGTCGCTGATGGGCGGCGAGGAGCCGATCCGGATCGGGCTGCCGCTGGACGGCTGGGAGCTGGCCGTCGTCGACGAGGCCGGGGAGCCCGTGCCGATGGGCGGCAGTGGGCAGCTCGTGATCGGCGGGGTGGGGCTCGCGCGGTATCTCGACGCCGAGAAGGACGCGGAGAAGTACGCGCCGCTTCAGTCCCTGGGCTGGGAGCGGGCGTATCGCAGCGGGGACCTCGTCAAGGCGGAGCCCGAGGGACTGGTCTTCCTCGGGCGGGCCGACGAGCAGATCAAGCTCGGCGGTCGGCGCATCGAGCTCGGTGAGGTGGACGCCGCGCTGCAGGCGCTGCCGGGGGTGGCCGGTGCGGCCGCCGCCGTGCGGACCGCTCGCAGCGGCAATCAGCTGCTCGTCGGGTACGTCGTCACGCAGGACGGCTGGGATCACGCGGTCGCGGTTGAGAAGCTGCGGGCCGAGTTGCCCGCCGCGCTCGTGCCGCTGCTCGCGCCGGTCGAGGATCTGCCGACCAGGACGTCGGGCAAGGTCGACCGCAACGCGCTGCCCTGGCCGCTGGAGGGGCTGGAGAGCGGTGGTCCGGCCGAGCAGCTCTACGGCACCGAGGCCTGGCTGGCCGAGCAGTGGACCGAGGTGCTCGGCATCCCGGTCACCAGCGCCTCCGACGAGTTCTTCGCGATCGGCGGCAGCAGTCTGGCCGCCGCGCAGCTGACGACCCGGCTGCGGACCCGCTATCCGAGCGCGGCCGTGCTGGACATCTACCAACAGCCGGCCCTGCGCAAGCTGGCCCGGCGGCTGGAGGAGTCCGCGCAGGACGACGGCGCCGAGCGCGTCGTCGCGCCGGTGCCCCGTCGGGCGCAGGTGATCCAGCTCCTGCTTCTCCTTCCGTTGTTCACGCTGCTCGGCCTGCGCTGGACGGTCGTGCTGGCCGCACTCGGCAATGTGCTGCCCGGGTACGCGTGGCTGCCGACGGCCCCGTGGTGGCTCGTCGCGGTCGGGGCTGTCGTGCTGTTCAGCCCGCCGGGGCGGCTCGCGCTGGCCGCGGGTGGTGCTCGGCTGCTGCTGAGGGGCGTGAAGCCCGGACGGTACGCGCGCGGTGGCGGTGTGCATCTGCGGCTGTGGGCGGCCGAGCGGCTCGCCGAGTTCAGTGGGGCGACCTCGCTGACCGGGGCGTGGCTGGAGCGGTACGCGCGGGCCCTGGGCGCCAAGGTCGGGCCGGACGTCGATCTGCACTCGCTGCCGCCGGTCACCGGGCTGCTGAAGCTGGGGCGGGGCGCGGCCGTGGAGTCGGAGGTGGATCTGTCCGGGTGGTGGCTGGACGGTGACCGGCTGGAGATCGGCGCGATCAAGGTCGGCGCGCACGCCACCGTCGGCACCCGCAGCATGCTCTTCCCGGGTGCCCGGGTCGGCAAGCGGGCCGAGGTGGCGCCCGGCTCGGCGGTCACCGGGCAGGTCCCGACCGGCCAGCGCTGGGCCGGGGCGCCCGCGGTCAAGCTCGGCAAGGCCAAGCGCAACTGGCCGAAGGAACGGCCGCGGCGCGGGACGTACTGGCGGGTGATGTACGGCCTCACGGGCTTCGCGCTCAGCGCGCTGCCGGTGGTGGCCGGGGCGGCGGCGTTGCTCGTGGCCCGGGTGTTCTTCACGCCGGACGCGCCTCTCACGGGCGCTGCCCTCGCCCTCGTTCCGGCGACGCTCGCCTTCGGGCTGGCGTACGCCGTGCTGCTCCTGATCGCCGTACGGCTGCTGAGCCTGGGGCTGCGGGAGGGGACGTATCCGACGCACAGCAGGGTCGGCTGGCAGGCGTGGACCGTCACGCAGCTGATGGACCGCTCGCGCGAGACGCTGTTCCCGCTGTACGCCGGGCTGGTCACGCCGGTGTGGCTGCGGCTGCTCGGGATGCGGATCGGCAAGGGCGCCGAGGTGTCGACGGTGCTGGCGCTGCCCAGCCTGACGACGGTCGGCGAGGGCGCGTTCCTGGCCGACGACACGCTGACCGCACCGTACGAGCTCGGCGGCGGCTGGATGCGGATCGGGCGCGCGGAGATCGGGCGGCGGGCCTTCCTCGGGAACTCGGGGATGACCGCGCCCGGGCGGACCGTGCCGGACGGCGGGCTGGTCGGTGTGCTGTCGGCGACGCCGAAGAAGGCCAAGAAGGGCACCTCGTATCTGGGGCTGCCGCCGGTGAAGCTGCCGCGCAGTGCCGCCGACGGTGATCAGAGCCGGACGTACGAGCCGCCCGCACGCCTGCTGTGGGCGCGCGCGCTGGTGGAGCTGTGCCGGATCGTGCCGGTGTTCTGCTCGGCGGGGCTGGCGGTGCTGACCGTGGCGGCGCTGTGTGCGCTGGGGGTCTGGGCGCCGCTGCTGTCGGGGCTGGTGCTGCTCGGGGCGGGGGTCGTGGCGGGGCTGGTGTCGATCGTCGCGAAGTGGCTGCTGGTGGGCCGGCATCACAGCGGGGAGCATCCGCTGTGGTCCTCCTTCGTGTGGCGCAACGAGCTGGCGGACACCTTCGTCGAGGTGCTCGCGGTGCCGTGGCTGGCGGGTTCGGTGCCGGGTACGCCGGTGCTGACGGCGTGGCTGCGGGGGCTCGGCGCGCGGATCGGCAAGGGCGTGTGGGTGGAGAGCTACTGGCTGCCCGAGACCGATCTCGTGACCCTCGAGGACGCGGCCACCGTGAACCGGGGCTGTGTGCTGCAGACACACCTCTTCCACGACCGGATCTTGCGGACGGATACTGTGGTTCTCCGTGAGGGCGCGACGCTGGGTCCTGGCGGGATCGTCCTGCCCGGCAGCGCGATCGGGGCCCGTACGACGCTGGGTCCCGCGTCGCTCGTGATGGCGGCGGAGGCGGTCCCCGACGACACCCGTTGGCTCGGCAATCCGATCGAAGCATGGCGTTCCTGAGCGCGGCCCGCTCAGGGCCGGAGAACGTCGGGCCGGCACGGAGTGGCAGCAGTACGGCGCAGGGAGCACAGACAGCAGTGGCAGTTCAGCAGGCGGCGGGCGCGGACCCGTACTTCCCGGAGCACGGCGACCCCCGGTACCGGGTGCACCGGTACGAGCTGGTGCTGGACTACCGCCCCGGCCCCAACCGGCTGTCGGGGACGGCACGGATCAACGCCATAGCGGGGCGCTCGCCGCTCACCGAGTTCGTGCTGAACCTGGCCGACTTCAGGATCGGGCGGGTCCGGGTCGACGGACGGCAGCCGCATTACACGCACCGTGGCGGGCGCCTGCGCGTCCGGCCCGCCAAGCCGGTGCGCGCCGGTGCGGCCTTCACGATCGAGGTGCAGTGGTCGGGCAACCCCAAGCCGGTGAACAGCCCCTGGGGCGGCCTGGGTTGGGAGGAGCTGGAGGACGGGGCGCTGGTGGCGAGCCAGCCGATCGGGGCACCGTCGTGGTACCCGTGCAACGACCGGCCCGCCGACAAGGCGTCGTACCAGATCTCGATCACCACGCCGTCGGCGTACGCGGTGGTGGCGGGCGGGCGGCTGCTGACGCGGACGACGAAGGCGAGCACGACGACCTGGGTGTACGAGCAGTCGGCGCCGACGTCCAGCTATCTGGTCGGTCTGTCGATCGGCAAGTACCAGACGGTGCTGCTGGGCGACCCGGGGCTGGGCGGCGTGCCGCAGCACGGGCACATCCCGGCGCAGCTGCTCGGCGACTTCTCGCGGGACTTCGCCCGGCAGCCGCAGATGATGGAGGTCTTCCAGGAGCTGTTCGGGCCCTACCCGTTCGACGAGTACGCGGTCGTGGTGACCGAGGAGGAGCTCGATGTGCCCGTCGAGGCACAGGGGTTGTCGCTGTTCGGCGCCAACCACGTGGACGGGGCGCGCGGTTCGGAGCGGCTGGTCGCGCACGAGCTGGCGCACCAGTGGTTCGGCAACAGCGTGTCCATCGCGGACTGGCGGCACATCTGGCTGAACGAGGGGTTCGCGAAGTACGCGGAGTGGCTGTGGTCGGAGCGCTCGGGCGGCCGTACGGCCCAGCAACACGCCGCCGCCGCGCACCGGTTGCTGGCGTCGATGCCGCAGGATCTGCGGCTGGCGGATCCGGGGCGGAAGTCGATGTTCGACGACCGGCTGTACGAACGTGGCGGGCTGGTGCTGCACGCGGTGCGCTGCGCGCTGGGTGACATCGCCTTCTTCCGCATGCTGCGCGGCTGGGCGCAGCTGCACCGGGGTGGCACGGTGACGACCAAGGGCTTCGCCGCGCACGTTGCCCGCTTCACGGGCGAGCCGGTGGACGAGCTGTTCGAGGCGTGGGTGCACGGGGCGGCGCTGCCGCCGCTGCCCGGGGCCGAGACGCGGGCGGCGGGCTAGCAGAATGGCAGGCATGACCACACGTTCCTGCCCGTGCGGGCTGCCCAAGGCGTACGGCGAGTGCTGCGGCCGCTTCCACTCCGGTGCCGCCGCGCCGACCGCCGAGGCGCTGATGCGCTCGCGGTACAGCGCGTTCGTCAAGGGCGATGCGGCGTACCTGCTGCGGACCTGGCATCCGCGGACGCGGCCGGCGCGGCTGGAGCTCGATCCGGGGATGCGGTGGACCGGGCTGGAGATTCTGGAGGCGGTGGACGGGTCGGCGTTCCACTCGACGGGGACGGTGACCTTCCGGGCCTCGTTCCGGGGTGGGTCGCTGCATGAGCGGAGCCGGTTCGAGCGGGTGGACGGGGCTTGGGTGTACGTCGACGGGGAGTTCCTGGAGTGATGGCCTAGGCGGGGTCCCGGCGGCCCGGCGGGAACTCGTTGCCGTCGCGGTCGGAGACCGTGGCGAAGAAGGACGTCGCCCAGACGGTCAGGCAGTCGGGCTCGTGGACCGTCTCGAACGGGCGGTCGTTCCAGGTGCCGTACGAGGTGACGTACACGGTCTCCCCGGGCTCCAACCAGTAGTCCTGGCCGAAGGGCTCCAGCCACAGCTGCAACGGCTTTGGGCCGCTGTTCTCCACCAGCATGGGCATGGGGTTGCCCAGCCGTTTGATGGCCTCGAAGCCGAAGTCCCCGGCCTCGGGCATGTTCGCCTTCAGCGGCTCCAGGATCCGGTCGAGGCCGGGTGGGCCTGCATCGTTCATGGCGCGAGGATGTCCAGTTCCTGAAGCGCGCCCACCGTGATCTCCCGGGTGAGGTGTTCCGCCCGGGCCGCGTCGCCCGCGCGGACCGCCTCCGCGACCTGGACGTGCAGCGTGACGGCGGCCGGGTCGGGGTCCTCGAACATGACCTCGTGGTGGGTGCGGCCCGTGAGGACTTCGGCGACGACGTCGCCCAGGCGGGCGAACATCTCGTTGCCGGAGGCGTTCAGGATGACGCGGTGGAAGGCGACGTCGTGGACGAGGTAGCCCTCCAGCTGGTGGCCGCGGGAGTGGGCGACCATGCCGAGGGCGCACTCGGTGAGTTCGGCGCACTGCTCGGCGGTGGCGTGCTTGGCGGCCAGGGCGGCCGCCGCCGGCTCGATCGCCGAGCGCAGCACCGTGAGTGAGCGCAGCTGCTGGGGGCGGTCCGCGCCGGCCAGGCGCCAGCGGATGACCTGGGGGTCGTAGACGTTCCACTCGGACTTGGGGCGCACCGTCACGCCCACGCGGCGGCGGGACTCGACCAGGTGCATGGACTCCAGGACCCGGACCGCCTCGCGCATCACCGAGCGCGACACGTCGAAGCGCTGCGCCAGCTCGTCCGTACGCAGGACGCTGCCCGGCGGGTACTCACCCGCGGTGATCGCGGGGCCGAGGGTTTCCAGTACATGGCCGTGCAGCCCCCGGCCCGGTGTGCTCATGCACTCAGCGTACGGGGCAGATCACGGCAACAAAAAGTCAGACTTATTCATCACAGGGCCTTGAATTCGTCGTATCTAATGAGCTTCAGTTGCGTCGACATCACGTGTCGACGAAGACAGCAGACAGTGAGGCAGCGATGAACACCCCCCATGTCGTCGTGGTCATGGGCGTCGCGGGCACCGGCAAGACCACCATCGGTCCCCTGCTCGCCGCCCGGCTCGGCGTCCCGTACGCCGAGGGCGACGACTTCCACCCGCCGGCCAACATCGCCAAGATGTCGGCCGGCACCCCGCTCGACGACGCGGACAGGTGGCCCTGGCTCGACGCCATCGGCGCCTGGGCTCACGAGCGGACCGGGCTCGGCGGGGTGGTCAGCTGCTCGGCGCTGAAGCGGTCGTACCGCGACCGGCTGCGGGCCGCCGCGCCCGGCGTGGTCTTCGTGCACCTCACGGGCGACCGCGCGCTCATCGAGGACCGGATGTCGCACCGGCGGGGGCACTTCATGCCCACGGCGCTGCTCGACTCCCAGTTCGCCACGCTCCAGCCGCTGGAGCCGGACGAGGCGGGCGTCGAGGTGGACGTCACGGGCAGCCCCGAGGAGATCACCGGACGGGCCGCGACGGCCCTGAAGGCGCTCCCCGAGCCGACCCCCTGAGGCCTCCTGGAACCTTCCAGGGCCTGGTAGCCCCCCCCCACCCCTCCCCCATCCCCGTACCTGCAAGGGAACCCCGTGACCAGACTCAGCGTCGAGATGCTGGCAGCGGACACCGTCGAGCCCATCACCTCGGCCGGCCACGCCCAGCTGGGCATCGCCGTCCTGGCGGGCATCGCCGTCATCGTCCTGCTCATCACCCAGTTCAAGCTCCACGCCTTCCTGTCGCTGACCCTCGGCTCGCTGGTGCTCGGCGCGATCGCCGGGGCGCCGCTCGACAAGGCCATCGCCAGCTTCTCCACCGGGCTCGGCACCACCGTCGCCGGCGTGGGCGTGCTCATCGCCCTCGGCGCGATCCTCGGCAAGATGCTCGCCGACTCCGGTGGCGCCGACCAGATCGTGGACACGATCCTCGCCAAGGCCGGCGGCCGTTCGATGCCGTGGGCGATGGTGCTGATCGCCTCGGTGATCGGTCTGCCGCTGTTCTTCGAGGTCGGCGTGGTGCTGCTGATCCCGGTCGTGCTGATGGTCGCCAAGCGCGGCAACTACTCGCTGATGCGCATCGGTATCCCGGCGCTCGCCGGTCTGTCCGTGATGCACGGCCTGGTGCCGCCGCACCCCGGTCCGCTGGTCGCCATCGACGCGGTGGGGGCCAACCTGGGCGTGACGCTGGCGCTCGGCGTCCTCGTCGCGATACCGACGGTGATCATCGCCGGCCCGCTGTTCTCCCGGTACGCGGCCCGCTGGGTGGACGTCCCGGCGCCCGAGCGCATGATCCCATCGCGCGTCTCCGAGGACCTGGACAAGCGCCCCGGCTTCGGCCCGACGCTCGCCACGATCCTCCTCCCGGTCGTCCTGATGCTCTCCAAGGCGCTGGTCGACATCGTCATCGACGACCCCGGGAACACCGTCCAGCGGGTCTTCGACGTCATCGGCTCCCCGATGATCGCGCTCCTCACCTCCGTGCTCGTCGGCATCTTCACGCTGCTGCGACCCGCCGGGTTCGGCAAGGAACGGGTCTCGCCGCTGGTCGAGAAGAGCCTCGCGCCGATCGCGGGCATCCTGCTGATCGTCGGCGCGGGCGGCGGCTTCAAGCAGACGCTGATCGACACGGGCGTGGGCCAGATGGTCCTCGACATCTCCGAGGACTGGTCGATCCCGGCGCTGCTGCTGGCCTGGCTGATCGCGGTGGCGATCCGTCTCGCCACGGGTTCGGCGACGGTCGCCACGGTCTCGGCGGCCGGCCTGGTCGCCCCGCTCGCGGCCGACATGTCGACGACCCACGCGGCCCTGCTGGTCCTGGCCATCGGCGCCGGCTCGCTGTTCTTCAGCCATGTCAACGACGCCGGGTTCTGGATGGTGAAGGAGTACTTCGGCCTCAGCGTCGGCCAGAACATCAAGACCTGGTCCGTCATGGAGACGATCATCTCGGTGGTCGCCGGTGGTGTGGTCCTGCTGCTCTCACTGATCATCTAGGAGTACGACGATGACGGCTCACCCCCTCTTCGACATCAGCGGCCGCACGGCCCTGGTCACCGGCGCCGGCCGGGGCATCGGACTCGCCCTGGCCCGGGGTCTCGCCGAGGCCGGCTGCACGGTGGTCCTCAACGGACGGGACGGCGAACGCCTCGCCAAGGCCGCCGCCGAGCTCGGGGCCGCCGCCGGGCTGCCCGGCGACCGGATCCACACGGCCGTGTTCGACGTGACCGACGGCCCCTCGGTGGCCGCCGGGATCGCGGATGCCGAGGAGCGGGTGGGCCCGCTCGACATCCTGGTCAACAACGCGGGCATGCAACTGCGCGCCCCGCTCCTGGAGTTCACCGACTCCGACTGGCACCGCATCCTGGACACCAACCTGACCGGCGCGTTCCTGGTCGGCCGGGAGGCGGCCCGGCGGATGACGGAACGCGGCCACGGCAAGATCGTCAACATCTGCTCGCTGCAGAGCGAGGTGGTCCGCCCCGGCATCGCGCCGTACGCGGCCACCAAGGGCGCGCTGAAGATGCTCACCAAGGGCATGTGCGCGGACTGGGGCCCGTACGGCGTCCAGGTCAACGGTCTCGGCCCCGGCTACATCGAGACCGAGCTCACCCGCCCCCTCGTCCAGGACGAGGAGTTCAGCGCATGGGTGCGGCGACGCACCCCGGCCGGACGCTGGGGCCGTACCGAGGACCTGGTGGGCGGGGTGCTCTTCCTCGCCTCCCCGGCCGCGGACTTCATCAGTGGACAGATCCTGTACGTCGACGGCGGCATGACCAGCGTGCTGTGAAGGAGGCCTCGGGGATGCTCGGGTGTGTGATCCACGGTCAGGGCGATCTGCGGGTGGAGGAGTTGCCCGTGCCGGTGCCGGGCCCCGGGCAGGCCCTGGTCGCCGTGCGCTACGGCGGGGTCTGCGGCTCCGACCTGCACTACTGGCGGCACGGCGGGGTCGGGGACTTCCGGCTGAAGGAGCCGATGGTGCTCGGGCACGAGGTCGTCGGGACGGTCGTCTCGTACGGTGCCATAGCGTCAGGGCCGGTTCCCGGTACGGCCGTCGCGGTGCACCCGGCCACGCCCTGCGGGGTGTGCCCCGAGTGCGCGGACGGGCGGCGCAACGTCTGCCGGGACACCCGTTACCTCGGCAGCGCGGCGCGCTTCCCGCATGTGCAGGGCGGTTTCGCGGCCCAGGTGGCCGTCCCCGCGGGCCAGTTGAGGCCAGTCCCGGCCGGCCTGGAGCTGCGGCGGGCGGCGCTCGCCGAGCCGCTGTCCGTCGCACTGCACGCGGTGCGGCGGGCCGGGAAGGTGGCCGGACGGCACGTCCTGGTCACCGGTGCCGGGCCCATCGGCTGTCTGGTGGTCGCGGCGGCGAAGGCGGCGGGGGCCGCGCGCGTCACGGTGACCGACCTGCTGCCGGCCGCCCTCGAGTACGCGCGGACCGCCGGCGCCGACACCGTCGTACGGGCCGACGATCCGCAGGATGCCGGGTGGCCTGCCGAGGTGGACGTGGCGATCGAGGCGTCCGGGGTCGCGGCGGGGCTGGACGCCTGTCTGCGGCTGGTGCGGCGCGGGGGTGTCGTCGTGCAGCTCGGGATGCTGCCGCCGGGGCGGAGTCCGTTCGCGGGGAACCTCGTCGTGAGCCGGGAGATCGAGCTGCGCGGGGCGTTCCGCTTCGACACGGAGTTCGACGACGCGCTGGAACTGCTCGCCGCCGAGGCATCGTTCGACGGGCTGGTCAGCGCGGTGGTGCCGGTGCGGGAGGCCGAGTCGGCGCTCGCGCTGGCGGCGGACCGGAGCACGTCCTGCAAGGTGCTGCTGGACTTCGGGGCCTGAACAGCCGCTGTCCGGCGGGGATTCCGGTTCCCGCGGGTGGGACGGTTCTGTGTGCCTGAACTCGCACTGACGATCACATGAAGCGGCTTCCCCAAGGGGGTCGCGAGCCCGATGATGAGGGGACCCCCGCAGGCTTCCGCGGCCGCCGGGGGCCGGAACATCGGGGGGTGTCATGGCGGTCTCCCTCGGGATGCGTATCTCGGGGCTGCTGGTCGTAGGGGCGGTGGCGGTGGCCGCCGCGGCTTTCACCAGTGACGGGGGTGGCTCGGCGGACGGCCGGGGCGGCGGGGGCACCATCGTCACCGCCGGGCCCTCCGACGGCAGCCGGAGCCTGCCGGCCGGACCCTCGGTCAGCTCCGCTCCTCCGCTACGGCCGTCACCCGAGGGCCACATCGGCGCGCCGGCGGTCACCGACACACCGCACCCGTCCCGGAGCACACCGGCGAGCGAGCCCCCGGCCCCCACCCCCAGCCCCTCCATGAGCCGCAAGCTCCTCGAAGTCCCGGACTGGCTCCCGCCCGGCCCCGGCTCACCGAACGCCGACGGCGTTCCCGACCCGTCGAGCGTGTACGACCTGCTCCGCTCCCCCGCCGAGTGCCGTAACGCCCTGAGCGCGGTCCCCCGCACGCCGGACACCCCTGAGTGGACGCTGCTGCGGGGGCTGGCCACCGCCTGTCTGGTCGTGCAGGGCGAGGGCGGCGGCTGGGAGCGGGCGGCCCGGGACCATGCCGCGTCGGCGGGGAGGACCGACACCTGCAAGGGGCGCGCCGCGTCCGCCGTCCTGGGCGGGCTGCTCGACTTCCATCGGCGGCATCCCGGCGCCACCGTACGACTGAAGCCCACGTCGAGCGGCACACCCGCGGCCTGCGGTTTCCGGATCGCCGGGGTGGACACGGGCGGTGACGGGGAGGCGAAGCCCGGTGACACGATCCGGATCGCGTTGGCGGACGCCTACTTCGACCACGCCGAGCTGCAGTCGGCCGCGAGCGTGAGCATCGGTGGACAGCAGGTGCCCGGGGTGCCCGTACTGGAGCCCGAGTCGGGCGACGGGCTGGTGCTGTCCGTCGTCGTACCGGCGCTGGAGCGGGGTCCGGTCGACGTGGTGGTCCGGTACGCCGATACCGAGGTCCGCCTGCCGACCGCCTTCAGTGTGGCCGCTCCCGACGTGGTCCCGTCTCCGAGCGCGGCTCCGGGGACACCCGGCGAATCGGCGTCCGTGCTCGACGCGTTGGTGTCAGTGCCGCCACAGCGAGTGCTCCCGCTCCGCCCACTCCCGGCTCACCACGCCGGTCCGCATGCCCCGGCGGGCCTCCGGATCCCCGAGGGCCATGCCGATGTGCCCGGCCAGGACGATCCCGATGGTGAGCGCCAGCCAGTCGTGGACGAAGGTCGCGCTGGTGCGCCACACCAGCGGTGTGAGCTGGGTGAACCACATCATCAGGCCGGTACCGAGCATCACCAGCGTCGCACCGGCGAGCCACGCCGCGTAGATCTTCTGCCCGGCGTTGAACTTGCCCGCAGGGCGGGACGCGGCCCGCTTGTCACGGCGGAACGCGGCACGCAGCCAGACGCGGTCGTGCGGGCCGAAGCGGTTGAGGAAACCCAGGTCGGCGCGGAACGCGCGGGAGGCGAGAGCGGCCAGCACGGGCACGGGCAGGGCGAGACCGGCCCACTCGTGGACACGGACCACCAGCTCGCGGCGGCCGACGAGTTCGGCGAGCTGCGGGACGTACAGGCAGGCCGCCGTCACCACGCACACGCCCATCAGCGCGGCCGTCGTGCGGTGCACCCAGCGGGTGGCCGGGCCGAAGCGCCGCACGCCGGCGGTCCGGCCGGGGGTGTCAGCTCGTAGGCTCATCGTCGCGTCCGTTCGAGCGGCCGACCCAGGCGTCCACGTCGTAGCCGCGTTCCTCCCAGTAGCCGGGCTTCACGTCCGCGGTGACGGTGATGCCGGAGAGCCACTTGGCGGACTTGTAGAAGTACATGGGTGCCACATAGAGGCGGGCCGGGCCGCCGTGGGCGTGGCTCAGGTCCTTGTCCTGCATGCGCAGGGCGACGAGGACGTCCGCGCGGCGGGCCTGGTCGAGGGTGAGGCTCTCGGTGTAGGTGCCGTCGAAGCAGGTGAAGCGGACCGCCCCGGCTCCTTGGCGCACTCCCGCGGCGTCGAGCAGCCGGGACAGGCGCACCCCTTCGAACGGTGTGTCGGGGACCCGCCAGCCGGTGACGCACTGGACATCGCGCACCAGCCGGGTCTGCGGCAGGGCGCGCAGTTCGGCCAGCGTGTAGGTCCGGGGGCGGTCGACCAGGCCGTCCACCGCGAGGCGGTAGGTGGTGGCGTTCTTGCGGGGTACGGAGGAGGCCACCGAGTAGTAGCGGAAGCCGCCGCCGTTGGGGAGCAGACCGGTCAGGCCGGTGGGGTCCTTGTCGGAGGCGCTCGCGAGGAAGGACTCCAGGCCGCCTTGCAGGGTGGGCGCGGTGACCACGCCGAGGGCGCCCAGGCCGAGGGTGCCGAGGAAGACGCGGCGGCCGATGGGTTTGCCCCGCTGCTCCTCGGGTGGTTCGGAGTTCACGTACTCATTCGAGCACCCGCATCCCTCGCTGGGCCAGGGATCGCGGGTACTCGTCAGAGTTCGGTAACCACCTACGACGTCTCGGTCGCCGCCTTCTCCAGCTGGAACGCCTCGTTGCCGAGCCCGATGCGGGCGTGCCGCTCGGGGGCGCGGGAGCGCAGGAGCAGGCCCTGGGTCACGCCGGCGGCCAGGGCGGCGGCGATGACGGCGGGCAGCGCCCAGCTCAGGGCGGAGTCCGGGCCCGCCCCGATCAGGACGTCGAAGTCCTTGACGGTGTAGACGACGATGAACAGCAGTGCGAGGACGGAGAGCCCGGAGGCGGCCAGTCGCCAGAACTGCGCTGCGACGGCTCCGCGGCGGACGAAGAAGACGATGACGGAGAGCGACGCCGCGGCCATCAGGGCTGCCACGCCGAGTGCGCCGAGGCTGCCCATCCAGGTGAACAGGTGCAGGACCGGTGCGGTCGGGTCTCCGGTCGGCTTGTCGTCGGTGAGCGCGAAGGCGGCGACGACCACGAGTGCGACGACGGTCTGCAGCAGCGAACCCGTGCCGGGTGCGCCGCTCGTGCCGCTGGTGCGGCCGAAGGCGGCGGGCAGCAGGCCCTCTCGGCCCATGGCGAAGGCATAGCGGGCGACGACGTTGTGGAAGCTGAGCATCGCGGCGAACATGCCGGTCACGAACAGCACGTGCAGGACGTCGGTGAAGCCGGTGCCGAGCAGGTCCTCGCTGAGGAAGAACAGCAGTCCCGCGCTCTGCTCCTGCGCGGTGCCGACGATCGCCGAGGGGCCTGCGGCGACGGTGTACGCCCAGCAGCTGATCGTGTAGAAGACGGCGATGCCGCCGACGGCCAGGAACATCACGCGGGGCACGAGGACGTGCGGGCGGCTGGTCTCCTCGGCGTAGACGGGGGCCTGCTCGAAGCCGAGGAAGGCGGCCACGCAGAAGCACAGGGCGGTGCCTATTCCCGCGCCGGTGAGGGTGTCCGGGTCGAAGGCGTGCAGCGACAGGCCCTCCTTGCCGGGGTCGGCGATCGCGGCCACGTCGAAGATGACCACCAGGGCGACCTCGATGATCAGCAGCACGCCGAGCACGCGCGCGTTGAGGTCGATCTTCAGCCAGCCGAGGGCGCCGACGAGGAGCACGGCCGCGAGCGCCGGTATCCACCAGGCGACCTCGGTCTCGAGGTAGGTGGCGAACAGCCCGGAGACCTCGAAGCCGAAGATGCCGTAGATGCCGACCTGCAGCGCGTTGTAGGCGACGAGCGCGACCATCGCGGCGCCGGCGCCGGCCGTGCCGCCGAGGCCGCGCGAGATGTAGGCGTAGAAGGCGCCGGCGTTGTGGACGTGCCGGCTCATCTCGGCGTACCCGACGCTGAAGAGGGCGAGGACGAGGCCGAGGATCACGAAGAGCAGCGGCTGTCCCAGGACACCCATCACCCCGAAGGTCGTGGGCATGACACCCGCGACGACCATGAGTGGCGCTGTCGCGGCGAGCACGGACAGCAGCAGGCCCGTCGTGCCCAGCCGGTCGGCGCGCAGGGCGCGGTCCTGCCCCTTGAACGTACTGATGCCGCCGCTGCCGGCGGTGGCTCTGCTCGTGCTGGAACTGCCGGTGGTCATCGAAGGACCGTCCTTTGTCGGGTCGGGGGCGCTGATGGGATCAGGTCGGGTCGGTGCTCCTACGCCGTGCCGAGTGCCGTGGCGCGTGCGGCGCTGAAGGCGGGGTACGGGTCGCGGTCCGGGTACGACCAGGGCGAGGGGGTGGCGTGGTCGCCGATGCGGTGGAACAGGGCGGCCGCCTCGGCACCCCGGCCCTCGCAGACCTTGGCGTGGGCGAGGAAGTTCAGGTCGACGAGGCGGCGCGGGTGGCCTTCCTGCTCCCACTCCAGCCACCAGTCGAAGGCGGCCCGCATCACCTGCCGGGCCCGGCGGCCGGTCCAGTGCCCGGAGGCGGCCGCGTCCCGGGGCTCGTGCCCGGCCGCCGCGAGGACGCGGTAGCGCTCGGCGTGGGCGACGACCGGGAGGACGGCGAGCGGGGAGTCGGCGGGGGCGCGCTCGGCGGCGTGGTTGGCGAAGTCGTAGACCTCGTGGAGCGGGTCGGGGCCGGCGCCGGGATGGCGCTCGGCGAGCCGGGCGACCATCAGGTGGTGGGCGTGGTGATGGTCGGCGTAGCGGGCGCGGACCTCGGCGAAGACACGGCGCACCTCCTCCTCGGCGCCCAGCCGGTTCTCCAGCATGAGCAGGCCGAGCCAGGGCGTGGGGTCGGCGGGCACGAGTGCGGCGGCGGCGTGGCAGGACTCGCGGGCGCGCACCGGTTTCTCCTTGCCGCGCAAGGCGCGCCGCACCTGGGCGAGGGCGAGCAGCACGGCGGCATCGGCGGAGTCGGGCTCGGCGAGCAGCCAGTCGCGGGTCCAGGGGACGCAGTACGGCTCCTCGGCGAGGACCGTGACGCGGTGCCCTCTGCGGTCCCAGTCGTCGCCGGTCCGGGCGAGCAGTGAGCGGGCCGTCTGCCATCTGCCCTGGGCCAGCGCGGCGCGGGCCGCGGTGAGCTCGGCGTCGTCGAGGGCCGCGTCGAAGGTATGGGTTGCGCGCTTTCGACCGCGGCCGAGGGGTGGCGGAGGTGGGGACACCGTTTTGGGTTCTGTCGGGGGAAGTGTGTGGACCGTCATCAAGTGATCACGCACAGCAAACCCGCAGCCAATGGTTCGCGTCAAGGGCCGTCGTCGCGTTACACGCGTCAACTCGCGTTACTGGTGGGGCAGTTGAGGCACTCAACGAGCCCGGAATGTCGGAATTGTTCAGAGTGTGTGGCGTACGTCATGGCGCCGGCCGGTGAGCACACCGCAGGATGGCAGGACGCGCATGCCGGGCTCCTGGCCGCTACAGTCGGCCCTTACGCACCCCGTCCCCCCACACCCGGCAGGATGATCGAGGTACGCAGCGTGTCGCTTCAGATCCTGATACTCGCCGTCACCGCCGCGTGCTGCCTGGGCTTCGGCTTCGTACTGCAGCAGAACGCGGCCCAGAAGGCGCCGCTGAGCGACTTCCTGTCGCCGCGGATCCTCCTGGACCTGATGAAGGTGCCCCGCTGGCTCGGCGGCATCGGGCTGATGGTGGTCGGTATGGCGCTCGGCGCGATGGCGCTGGGCCAGGGCGAGATCTCCCTGGTGGAACCGCTGCTGGCGACGAACCTGCTGTTCGCGCTCATGCTCTCCCGCCGTCAGACCAAGCAGCCGCTGGGCCGCCAGGGCTGGACGGGCCTCGCGCTCCTCGCGGGCGGTGTGACGGCCTTCATCGTCGCCGGACAGCCCCACGGCGGAACGGCGACCGACAACCCCCTCCGGCACTGGCTGATCATCGGCGTCATGATCGGAGTGGCCCTGCTGCTCACGGGGTACGCCAAGCGCTCCCGGCTCAGCTCGGGTCCCGCGCTGCTGGCGACCGCCGCCGGCCTCCTCTACGGCGTGCAGGACGCGCTGACCCGCGTGACCGGGCAGCGCTTCGCCGAGGGCGGCATCACGGAGGTCCTGACCGGCTGGCAGCCGTACGCCGTGGTCGCGATCGGCCTGACCGGGCTGATCCTCGTCCAGAGCGCGTTCGAGACCGCGTCCCTGCGCATGTCCCTGCCCGCCCTGACCGCCGCCCAGCCGCTGGCCGGCATCGCCTGCGGCGTGGGCTTCCTCGGCGACCGGCTGCGCACCGACGCGGGCGCGCTGGCGTGGGAGGCGGCCGGGCTCGCCGGCATCGTGGTCGGCATCATCCTGCTCGGGACGCATTCGGCGATGCCGTCCGGCGCCACGCAGCCGCGGCGGGTCGCGGCGGCACTGCAGACGCCCTGAGCGACACGGGTGCCGCGGCGCAGTCGCGCCGACCGGGATGCGCCGCCCTGCTTGGATGGCCCCATGAGCGCTGCTGACGAAATCCTCGACATCGTCGACGAGCAGGACCGGGTCATCGGACAGTCCCCGCGCGGCGAGGCCTACGCCAAGGGGCTGCGCCACCGCTGCGTCTTCATCGAGGCCCGGGATGCACAGGGCCGTCTCTTCGTGCACCGCCGCACTCCTACCAAGCTGGTGTTCCCTTCGCGGTACGACATGTTCGTCGGCGGAGTGGTCGGCGCGGGCGAGTCGTACGACGAGGCCGCTCTGCGCGAGGCCGAGGAGGAACTCGGGGTGAGCGGCCTGCCCCGCCCGTCGTACCTCTTCAAGTTCCTGTACGACGACGGTGCCGGGCAGACCTGGTGGTCGGCGGTGTACGAGGTGCGCTGCGAGCTGCCCGTGAGCCCGCAGGTGGAGGAGGTCGCCTGGCACGGCTTCCTGCCCGAGGCCGAGGTGGAGCGGCGGCTGCCGGAGTGGGCGTGGGTGCCGGACGGGCTCGCCGCGTACGAACGGCTCAGGGCGTACCGGTCGGCCGGCTGATCCGCCCTCCGGCTGGCGGGACCGTCGGCGCCCTCCGAGAGCCGCCCGGATAGGGTCGTGCATGTGATCGAGTTCGTACGAAACGTCCGGCTGTGGTTCGAACCCCAGCAGATCCGGCGGGAGGGCGGCACCCCCGACTACCGGTTCTCGCTGGCGAACGAGCGCACCTTCCTGGCCTGGCTGCGTACCGCGCTCGCGCTGATCGGCGGCGGCTTCGCGGTGGACCAGTTCCTGCCGGACCTGCGCTGGGGCTGGCGCGTGGGGCTGGCGCTCGCGCTGCTCGCGGCGGGCGTGCTGTGCTCGTTGCGCGCGGTCAATCACTGGGTGCGCTGCGAGCGGGCGATGCGTCGCGGCGAGGATCTGCCGGTGTCCCGGTTCCCGGCGGTACTGAGCCTGGTGGTCGCGGTCGTCGCCGTCGCGATGGTCGTCGTCGTGCTCGTCGGGTGGGAGGGGTGAGCGCCGGGTCGATTGCGGAGCCGGTGCGGGATCCGGGGCTGCAGCCCGAGCGGACGCGGCTGGCATGGCGCCGTACGACACTGTCCGGCACCGTGGCCGCCGTACTCGCCATGAAGACCGCGCTGCACGGCGGGGTCTCGGTGGTCGGCATGGTCGTCTGCGCCCTGTGCTGCGGGCTGTGGCTGGGCTTCCTGGCCCTGGCACACCGCCGTATCCGCACCCTCGCCGCATCGGCCGAGCCCCCCGCCCTCACTCCCCGGCAGGCCACGGCCACGGCCCTGACAACCGTCGCGCCGGCCATGTACGCGGCAGCCCTCCTCCTCTGACGACAGCCACCCCGCGACCACGGTGGCCGACACGGCCCTCTACGCCCCGTGCTACGGGCCGTGGCCCGGCTTCCCGGCCCTGGCACACCGCCGCATCCGCACCCTCGCCGCATCGCCCGAGCCCCCCGCCCTCACTCCCCGGCAGACCACCACCACGGCCCTGACAACCGTCGCGCCGGCCATGTACGCGGCAGCCCTCCTCCTCTGACGACGGCCACCCCGCGGCCACCCCCGGACGGACGGCGCTCGCCGGCAGACACTCCCGGACGTGTCACTCCGCCCCCTGCCACAACCCCGCCGGCGCCACCCCCTCCTCCGCGTCCCAGTCCACCGTCACCACGATCTTGCCCCGCGTGCGGCCCTCCTGACTGAGGCGGTGGGCGTCGGCCGCCCGCTCCAGCGGAAGCGTCTCCGAGACGTGCACGGACACCACCCCCTCCTCCGCCAGCTCGGACAGCCGCAGCAGGTCCAGGGCGTCGGGGCGGACGAAGTAGTAGCGGCCGCCGTAGTCGAAGACGTCCGGGTCGGCGATCGACACCAGACGGCCCTCGGGCGCCAGGAGGTTCGCCGAGACCTTCAGGGCCTCACCGCCGATCGTGTCGAGCACCGCGTCCACACCCTCGGGTGCCAGCTCACGCACCCGGTCGAACAGGCTTCCGTCGGCGTACTCGACCGGCTCGCCGCCGAGGCCGCGTACGAAGTCATGGTTGTGCGCGCTCGCGGTACCGATGACCCGGGCGCCCAGATGACGGCCGAGCTGGACGGCGAGCGAGCCCACCCCGCCCGCCGCGGCGTGCACCAGAACGGTCTCGTCACGCTTGACCTGGAGCACCTTGGACAGCACCTGATAGGCGGTCAGTCCCACCAGCGGCAGCCCGGCCGCCGCCTCCCAGGTGAGGTTGCGGGGCTTGCGCGCGAGGGTACGCACGGGGGCCGCGACGTACTCGGCGAAGGTGCCCCGGGAGAGGAAGTCCTCACGTACGTAGCCGATGACCTCGTCGCCGACGCCGAACTCCGTGACCGAAACGCCCGGTTGGACCACGACACCGGAGACGTCCCATCCCGGCACCACCGGGAAGACGGGCTCCAGCATCCGGTCCATATGACCCTCGCGGCACTTCCAGTCCACCGGGTTGACCCCGGCCGCCCGTACCTTGACCAGCACCGAGTCGGGACCGACCCGCGGGTCGCGCACATCCCCGTATGCGAGCTCCTCGGGGCCGCCGTAGCGTGAGTAGCTGATGCCCTTCATGGGTCCGACCCTCTGGGGTGACAGGACGCCACGCAAGCCCGAATAAGCCGATATGCGCCGTTCGCGTGGCAGCCTGTCGACGTCACAACCCGCACCTCCGAAGGCGAGCACCATGACCACCCTGCACGTCGAACACTCCTCCCACACGCACGCGCACGGCCCCGACTGCGGCCACATCGCGGTGCCGCACGGCGACCACACCGACTACGCACACGACGGTCACCTCCACCGCGAGCACGCGGGCCACTGGGACGAGTGCGAGGCGGAGGGGCACGTCGCACACGAGGGCCACACCCATCAGCACGGCGCCGACTGCGGGCACGAGAGCGTGCTGCACGGCGACCACGTCGACTACGTCCACGACGGCCACCGGCACGCCGCACACGACGGCCACTGGGACGACCACTGAGCCCGCCCCCCGACTCCGGCCGGCCCCCGCACCGGCCGAGAAGACGCCGTCGACAGCTCCCCGGCACCCTGGCCGGGGAGCTGTCGACTTATGGTGGCCCCGATCACGTTCGGCTCTCCCACTGGACGACATACCGACTGGTCGGCATCATGAGTGAGGTCCCGTTCACCTGCTTGAGGAGCCCCGTATGAGCCCCGACCATCCGCCCGGCCTCGATCTCGACCGGCTGCGCGGCCTGCTCGAGAGCGAGTCGCCCGGCCTGGCCCAGGGTCCGCTGACCGGCAGGCTGATCGAGGGCGGACGGTCGAATCTCACCTACGCGGTCTCCGACGGCACCTCGAAGTGGGTCGTACGGCGGCCCCCGCTCGGCCACGTCCTCGCCACGGCCCACGATATGAAGCGCGAGCACCGCGTCATCAGCGCGCTGCACCCGACGAACGTGCCCGTGCCGCGGCCGGTGCTGCTGTGCGAGGACGAGGAGGTGCTCGGGGCACCGTTCTACGTCATGGAGTTCGTCGAGGGCACCCCCTACCGCACCGCTGACCAGCTCGCCCCGCTCGGCCCGGAGCGCACCCGGGACGCGGTGCTGTCGCTGGTGGACACGCTGGTCGAGCTGCACGCGGTGGACCCGGCGTCGGTGGGCCTCGCGGACTTCGGCCGCCCCGAGGGCTTCCTGGACCGGCAATTGCGCCGCTGGGGCAAGCAGTTGGACGCCTCCCGCAACCGTGAGCTGGCCGGCATCGACGAGCTGCACGCGACGCTCGGACGACGGCTCCCCGCCTCCCCCGCGCCGGCCGTCGTGCACGGCGACTACCGGCTCGACAACGTCCTCATCGGTGAGGACGACCGGATCAAGGCGATCCTCGACTGGGAGATGTCGACTCTCGGCGACCCGCTCACCGACCTGGGCCTGCTGGTGATGTACAGCATGCCGCTCGGGATGCCGAACTCCCCGGTCTCCACGACCGCCGAGGCACCGGGCCACCCGGAACCCGCCGAACTGATCGAGCGGTACGCCGCCCGCTCCGGGCGCGACGTCTCGGCCGTCTCCTGGTACACGGCGTTCGCCTGGTTCAAGCTCGCCGTGATCCTGGAGGGCATCCACTACCGCTACACGCTGGGCCAGACGGTCGGCCGCGGCTTCGACCGCATCGGCGACCTGGTCCCCGTCTTCATCGAGCACGGCCTGACCACTCTCCAAGACGGCATCCAGGAAGGCTGACGCACATGGACTTCGCGTTCGACGCGCGCACCGAGGAGCTGCGCGGCAGGCTGCTGACCTTCATGGACGAGTACGTCTATCCGGCCGAGGCGGTGGCGCAGGAGCAGCGGGCCGCGCTGGCCTCCCCCTGGGACACCCCTGCCGTGGTCGAGGAGCTGAAGGCCGAGGCACGCAGGCAGGGCCTGTGGAACCTCTTCCTGCCCGACGCCGAGCACGGCGCCGGACTCACCAACCTCCAGTACGCCCCGCTCGCCGAGATCACCGGCCGCTCCCCGCACCTGGCACCCACCGCCACGAACTGCGCGGCACCGGACACCGGGAACATGGAGGTGCTGGCGCAGTTCGGCGACGAGCGGCAGCAGAAGCAGTGGCTGGAGCCGCTGCTGGCCGGTGAGATCCGCTCGGCGTTCGCGATGACCGAGCCGGAGGTGGCCTCCTCCGACGCCACCAACATCACCACGCACATCGAGCGGGACGGCGACGAGTACGTCCTCACCGGCCGCAAGTGGTACATCTCCGGGGCGATGAACCCGGACTGCAAGATCTTCATCGTGATGGGCAAGACCGACCCGGACGGCGCGGACATCCGCCGCCAGCAGTCCATGGTCCTGGTCCCCCGCGACACCCCCGGTGTCACGGTCAAGCGCGCGATGCAGGTCTTCGGCTACGAGGACCACTCCCACGGCGGCCACGCCGAGGTGATCTTCGACCACGCGCGCGTGCCGGTGTCCAACCTGATCGGCGAGGAGGGCGGCGGCTTCGCCATCGCCCAGGCCCGGCTCGGTCCCGGCCGGATCCACCACTGCATGCGGCTGATCGGCATGGCCGAGCGGGCGATCGAGCTGATGTGCCGGCGCGCGGTGTCCCGTACGGCGTTCGGCAAGGCGCTCGCCCAGCAGGGCGTGGTGCACAACTGGATCGCCGACGCGCGCGTGACGGTCGAGCAGCTGCGGCTGCTGGTGCTGAAGACGGCCTGGCTGATGGACACCGTCGGCAACAAGGGCGCCCACACCGAGATCCAGGCCATCAAGATCGCCACGCCTCGCGCGGTCGTGGACATCATCGACCGGGCGATCCAGCTGCACGGCGCGGGCGGCGTCAGCCAGGACTTCCCGCTGGCCGAGCTGTACGCCGCGGCCCGGACGCTGATGATCGCCGACGGGCCGGACGAGGTGCACCAGCGGTCGCTGGCGCGGCGGGAGCTGAAGAAGTACCTGTAACCGGACGTAGGTAAGGGGCGGCCGCCAAAACGGCCGCCCCTTACGCATGGGCTTCAGGGACACATGGGCTTCAGGGACGCGTGGGGTCAGGGCCGCAGCGCGCGCAGCAGCAGGTCGGCCAAGTGGTCCGCGACCTCCTGGGGGCTCATCGGGCCGTCCGGGCGGTACCAGGTCGACAGATGGTGGACCGACCCGAAGTGGTAGTCCACGACCAGGTCCGCCGGGGTCGCCTTGGAGAAGACGCCCGACTCCTGGCCCTCCTCGATGAGCGCACGGAAGCGTTCGTGGTAGCGCCGGCGCTCGGCGCGCACCTGCTTGTTCTTCTCCGGGCTGAGGTGGTGCATGGAGCGGAAGAAGATCATCGCGTCGTCGAGGTTCTCGATCGTCGTCACGACGACGTCGGCGGCGGCGCCTCTGAGCCGCTTCTCGATGGGCTCGTCGGCGTCCGCGAAGGCGTCGAGGCGCTCCTGCTGAACGCGCAGCACGCGCGCGTACACCTCGTGCAGGAGGTCGTCCTTGGAGCCGAAGTAGTGGTACAGCGCCCCCTTGGTGACGCCGGCCGCCTCGACGATCTCCTGCACCGAGGTGCGGTCGTAGCCCCGCTCGGCGAAGAGCCGGGTGGCGGCGGCGAGCAGCCGCTGGGGGACGGGCGTACCGTCTCCGTCCGTCGTCCTGGCCACTGTGCCGCCACCTGCCCTTCCGAGATGTCTGCCTGCTGTCTAGCCTTCGTTCACGCGAGAACGAAGTTCCCGACGGAGGATCTTCCCACTTGCCGTCTTGGGCAAGTCGGGCAGGATCTCCACCTGACGGGGATATTTGTAGGCGGCCAGTCTCTCCTTGCAGTAGGCGGCGAGTGCGTCGGGGTCCGTTTCCGCACCCGGACGGAGGCTGATGTACGCCTTGACGGTCTCCCCGCGGTACCCGTCGGGTACCCCCACGACGGCCGCCTCGCGCACCGCCGGGTGGGTGTAGAGCACGTCCTCGACCTCGCGCGGCCACACCTTGAAGCCGGACGCGTTGATCATGTCCTTCTTGCGGTCGACGACGTACAGCCAGCCCTCGGCGTCCATGAAGCCGATGTCGCCGGTGCGCAGCTCGCCGCCGGGGAAGGTCTCGGCGGTGGCCTCGGGGCGCCGCCAGTATCCGGGGACGACCTGCGGCCCTCGTACGACGATCTCGCCCTGCTCGCCGAACGGCACCTCCGCGCCCTGGTCGTCGACGATGCGTACGACCGTCTCGGGACCCGGCAGGCCCACCGCGAGCGTCCCGGAGGCCGGGTCGACGGGGGCCTCCAGGCCGGGCGGGACGGAGGCGCAGGGGGCGGTGCACTCGGTGAGGCCGTAGCCGTTGCGGATGTACGGCCCGAAGCCGGAGCGGAACTTCTCCACCAGGGCGGGCGGCAGCGGGGCGCCGCCCGAGGAGATCATCCGGAAGGAGGCGAAGTGGTCGCGGGTGACGGCCGGGTGGGCGGCCAGCGCCATGAAGGCGGTCGACGGGCCGACGGTGTAGTGCGGCCCGTGCTCGGCGAACGCGTCGAGCACGACACCGGCCTCGAACCGGTACGCCAGGACGAGCGTGCCCGCGCTGTCCAGGCAGGCGCCGAGCTGGCAGACCATCCCGGTGATGTGGAACAGGGGTGCCAGCGCGAAGTAGACGGGCGCCTCGGGCAGCTCCAGTCCGGTTCGCTGCCGCTCGGCGTTGTACATGATGTTGCCGTGCGTGTTGGTGGCGCCTTTGGGGGCGCCGCTGGTCCCCGAGGTGTAGCTGATCAGTGCGATGTCGGCGGGGCCCGGGTCGCGTCCCTCGGGCGCCTTGTGTCCCGCGCGGGCCACGGCCGCCAGGTCGTCGGTGTCGTCGGCCTGCGGGAGCCGCTCGAAGGACAGCACGCGCGCGTCGTCGCGAGTCTGGAAATCCAACTCGCACCCGGTGAGCACGATCCGCACCGGCGAGTCGGCCGCCGTCTCGCGCAGATACGACTCCCAGGCCCGGTCGGAACAGATCAGCGTGGCCACCTCACCGTCCCGCAGGACATGACTGACCTCCCCCGACTTGTACATCGGGTTGACGGGCACGACGACCGCGCCCGCCTTCCAGGCGCCCAGCGCGGCGAGCACGAAGTGCGGGGAGTTCTGCAGCAGGATCGCCACCCGGTCGCCGCGCTGCAGGCCACGGGCGGCGAGGTGCCCGGCGACGGAGTCGCTGAGCTCGTCGACCTCGCGGTAGGTGAGGCGGCCGTCGAAGTAGGCGAGGAAGACGCGCTCCGGGGTGTCGGCGGCGGCCCGGCGCAGGGCGTGCACGAGCGAGTCCTCGGGGTCTACGGGGGCGCGCTGGGCGTCGCTGAGGAGGGCCAGCCAGGGCTTGGCGGTGTAACGCGAGGGGGAGGTGTCGGTCACCGGGTCGCCTCCCACTTCTGCTGGATGTGGTTCATGCCGGCCAGCCAGCGGTCCGGCTCGGCGGCCCGGGCCTGGTAGTACCCTGCGACCTCGGGGTGCGGCAGGATCAGGAACCGGTCCTCCGCCATCCCCTTGAACAGGGCGTCCGCCACGTCCTCCGGCGCGATGGCGGTGGGCTTGAGCACCAGGTCACCGGCGGCGCCGGTGGCGTCGAGCATGTCGGTGCGGACGCCCTGCGGGCAGATGGCGTGCACCTTGATCCCCCGGTGCCGGTACGTCAGCGACAGGTATTCCGCGAAGGCGTACGCGCCGTGCTTGGTGACGGCGTAGGGCGCGGCACCGATCATGGTGAGCAGCCCCGCGGCGGAGACGGTCGAGACGAACCGCCCGCTGCCACGCTCCAGCCAGTCGGGAAGCAGGGCGTGCGCCGCGCGGACGTGGGCCATGACGTTGACGTCCCAGGACGTCGACCAGGCCTTGTCGTCGGCGAGGTCGTCGACGTCCGGCCCGCCGAAGGCGACCCCGGCGTTGGCGCAGTACACGTCGACCGAGCCCCCGAGCGCGTCCCGGGCATCGCCGACGATGCCGGAGGCGTCACCGGGGACCGCGATACCGCCGATCTCCTCGGCGACCGCCTCGGCCTTCCCCGCGTCCAGATCGTTGACCACGACTCGGGCGCCCTCGGCCGCGAAGCGCCGGGCCAGGGCGGCCCCTATGCCGCCTCCCGCTCCGGTGACCACGACTCCGGCGTCTCGCAGGGCTTCCACCATCGGTCTCCTTATGACTGCGGCTCTACAGCATCGCCAGACTAACCGGTCGGTATGTAGCTGGGAAGGGGCGCGGTTACGCCCCTAGGGGCGCGGGGAACTGCGCGACAAGCCACGACGTACCGGCACCTTCCCCCCAACCTGTGGGAGCAATACCGTGCCCCCCATGCGCCTATCCAGACGAGCTCTCCTCGCAGCGACAACGGCAGCAGCAGCACTCCCCACGGCCTCCCAGGCCTCCGCGTCCGAGCGCCACAGACAACTGCGCACCGGTTTCGAGGCACTCGCAGCCGACGGCTACGCGATCCTCGAAGGCCGGAAAGTCGGGATCGTCACCAACCCCACCGGCGTCACCCGAGACGTCCGCCACATCGTAGACGTCATGCACGCGGACGAAAGGGTGAACCTCACAGCCGTCTTCGGCCCCGAACACGGCTTCCGCGGCACCGCCCAGGCAGGCGGCTCGGAAGGCCGCTACGACGACCCGGCCACCGGGCTCCCGGTCTACGACACGTACCTCAAGAGCGGCCGGCCCCTCGCCGACATCTTCACCGCCTCCGGCGTCGACACGGTCGTCTTCGACATCCAGGACGTGGGCGCCCGCTTCTACACCTACATCTGGACCCTCTACGACTGCATGGAGGCCGCCCGGCTGGCCGGCAAACGCTTCGTGGTCCTCGACCGCCCGAACCCGGCGACCGGGCGGGCGGCCCAAGGCCCCGTCCTGCACAAGGAGTTCGCCACCTTCGTGGGCCGCGAGCCCGTCTCCCAGGCGCACGGCATGACCGTCGCCGAGCTGGCACGGCTGTTCAACGGGGAGTTCCTCACCGCGCCGGTCCCGCTGGAGACCGTACGGATGACGGGCTGGCGGCGATCCGACTTCTACGACGCCTCGGGGCTGCCCTGGGTGCCGCCGAGCCCGAACATGCCCACCCCCGACACCGCCCTCGTGTACTCCGGCACCTGTCTCTTCGAGGGCACGAACCTCTCGGAGGGCCGCGGCACCACCCGCCCCTTCGAACTGCTGGGCGCGGAGGGCATCGACGGACGCTGGGCGGCAACAGCCAACGAACTCGGCCTCCCCGGCGTGCACTTCAGGGAGGCGTACTTCGCCCCCACGTTCTCCAAGTTCCAGGGCAAGACCGTCAGCGGCGTACAGCTCCACGTCCACGACCGCACCGCCTACGACCCGGTCCGCACCGGAATCGCCCTGCTGGTGACCGCCAAGAAGGTCTGGAGCGGCTTCGGTTGGCGCGCGGACAACTGGATCGACAAGCTCACCGGCTCCACCCGGGTGCGCACGGCGATCGACGCGGGAGCGAGTGCCGACGAGGTGGTGGCGGGCTGGCAGCAGGAGCTGGCGGCGTTCCGGCGGGTGCGCCGGGAGTACCTGCTGTACAAGTGAGCGCCCCACTGATGGGTGACGACGTATGGCCATTCCCGCCCACTAGCAGGACGATGCGCCCGTATCGCACCGCAATCGGGGGACGAGGGGGCCTGACATGGCGGATCCGGCAGTGAGCGTGACTCCCTACTGGGAGCTGACCTTCGACGCGGACGGGGACCCGGACGCCGGCCGGCGGGACCGGCTGCTGGCCGGCGTGGGGCGGCACCAGGTCCGTGATCTGATCGTCTTCGCGCACGGCTGGAACAACGACCGCTCGGGGGCGACCCGGCTCTACGACGGCTTCTTCGCGGCGATCCCGCGGCTGGCTCCGGCCGCGAGGATCGGGTACGCGGGGGTGGTCTGGCCGTCGATGCGGTTCTCGGACGAGCCGATCCCGGACTTTCCGCGGGCCGTCGCGGCGGAGATGCCCCGTCGCCCGGCGCTCGACAAGGACACGCGGCACGCCCTGCTGGAGACCTTCCCCGGACGGGCGACCGTCATCGACCAGATCGCGCGCATGCTGGACCAGCAGCCGCGCGAGGAGGCCGAGTTGGAGGAGTTCGGGCGGCTGGTGCGGATGCTGGTGGACGTGGTGCCGCCGGGGCCGCAGGCGCTGTTCGCGGCGGACACGCTGTGCGAGGGGGTGCCGCAGGACTCGCCGGACATGCTCTCGGGATCCGTCGCGGCCGTGTGCGAGGAGTTCGCTCAGGCGCTGACGCAGCTGGAGGCGTCCGGCGGAGCGCAGGACGGCGTGGCTTCCTTCTCGTTGCCGAACCCGTGGGAGGGCGCCCATGAGCTGCTGCGGCAGGCGACGTACTACACCATGAAGCGGCGCGCGGGAACGGTCGGTGAGCGTGGGCTCGGCCCGGTGATCGGGCAACTGGCCGCACGGGAGCCCGGGGTGCGGGTGCATCTCGTCGGGCACAGCTTCGGCGCGCGGCTGGTGTCGTTCGCGCTGCGCGGGCTGCCGAAGGGTGTGCGCTCGGTGAAGTCGGTGACGCTGCTCCAGGGCGCCTTCTCGCACTACGCGTTCGCGTCCCGGCTGCCGCACGACGCCCGTGCGGGCGGTGTGCTGGAGGGCCAGCACAACCGTATCGACGGGCCTTTGGTGTGCTGCTACTCACGGCACGACTCGGCCCTGTCCACGATGTACCCGCTGGCCTCGCGCATGGCCGGTGACGCACGAGGTGTCGCCGCTGTGGACATCGGCCGGATGCTGGGTGCCAAGTGGGGTGCGATGGGGCACGACGGCGTGCAGGCGGTACCCGGGACGAAGTCGTACAAGCTGGCCGAGGCGCTGAAGGCGACGCTGCCGACGTCGGGGTGCGTGAATGTCGACGCGGCGGCGGTGGTCAGGCGTGGCGGGCCGCCGGCGGGGGCGCACAGCGACATCGTGCACCGGGAACTGGCGCAGGTGGTAGTGGCGGCGGGCCGCATCAAGTGACCCGCCGCCGGACACCGGCCCCTCACGCGTGACCGGTCACCGCCCCGTCACCGGTGTGACGTGAACTCCACGACCTGCTGATACGTCGGCCGGTTCTGCCAGCTGATCTTGCCGTGCTTGATCCCGCCCAGGGTGCGCTGGACGATCGAGTCGGCGCACCACTGGTCGCCCGCCGAGCACTGGTCGTCGCCGGGGTAGACCTGGGCCGCGGTCTTGCCTGCCGCCTCCTTCAGGGTGCTGATGAGGATGTTCCGGCAGGCGCTGAGGCTGCCTCCGCCGCAGTACTCGCGGTCGAGCGGGCCCTGTACCGGCTCACCGAGCACGGACCGGATGTCCTTGTCGACATAGCTCCACCAGCCGTACTGGAAGGAGCTCCCGGCGTGCGAGCCGGTCGGGCCGTGTCCGGCCGACGGGGACTCGTCGATGGGCAGGTTGTTCGTCATCGCGGCGTACAGCTCGCTGCCGAGGCCCGGTTCGAACGCGGCCTTCACCAGCAGCGGCCACCACGCGTCCAGGATGCGGATCGCGTCGGCGTTGGCGTACGTCTTCGAACCGGCCGACGTCTCGGTGCGTTTGCCGCCCGCGGAGACCCACGTCTGGAGCTTGCCGGCCGCCCCGGCGGCCGTGGTGTCGGTCACCGGGGAGCTGTTGACGACCTTCAGCAGGTCCGGCAACACGTCCTCCGCCCGCAGGTCGGCCAGCCCCGCATCCGCCATGGCCTTCACGAGCGAGGCCCGGGTCACGCCGCCTGCGTCGACCAGCTTCTTCACCCGGTTCTCCAGCAGGTTGCCGCGGTGGACCGAGCCGTTGCCCCAGGGTGCGGTGGTGTAGTCCTTGGCCTGCTTGTTGTTCCAGGAGATGTAGTAGTCCTGGTCGATGGAGTTCGGGTGGGCCGACGGCGGGGTGTACTGCGCCGTGTTCGTCGCCGGGTCCCAGCCCCGCCACTCGTACGCCGGCTGCGCCCAGACCGGGAACTCCGCGTCGACGCCGGTCGCCCGGACCGGGTTGTCGCCGCTGTTGTAGTAGGCGGTGTGCTCGGAGTCGACGTAGAACCAGTTGAACGTGTAGTTGATGTGCTGCACCGCCTTCTGGAAGTCCTCCGGGCCCTTGACGTAGTCCGGGTCGTTCAGCATCTGGAAGCCGATGATCGAGTCGGCCTCGTGCATGAAGGACGAGCGCAGGGTGGTGTAGGCGACCTTCTTGCCGCCGACCGTCGCGCGGTGCGTGACGGGGCCGTACTTGGTGCGCCAGACCCGCATCGTGTACGAGCCCTCGGGGGTGCTGTCGGCGGTCGTCGGCTTCCAGGCGTTCTTCTGCTCGACCTTCTCCATGGCGGTGCAGGTGCCGCGGTAGAGGTAGTGGTGGTCGTCCTGGCACAGCTCGACGGCGTAGGTGTCGATGATGTCCTGGCCGGAGGTCGTGGCGCTCCACGAGTAGTCCTGGCCGCGGCCGAGCTCGACGTACATGCTGAGGCCGGCGAAGGAGGCGCCGCGGGCGCTGATGCCCGGACCCTGGATCTCCTGGAGCAGGAGGAGTTGGGGTGCGAAGTACCCGGTCTGCGGGCCGAAGACGGCGACCGGGTGGCCGCCGGCGGTGTGCTCGCCGCTGACCACGAGGGCGTTGGACATGCCCCGCTTGGCCGAGCTCATGGCGGTCTCGGCGGCCGTGGTGGAGGCGCCGGTCGCGGCGGTGCCGGCCGCGCTGCCCGTACGGTCGTACACGAGCTGCTCCTCGGTCACCGAGCCGGCGTCGGGCAGGGCCTCGCCCTGCGGGTCGGCGGGCTTGGTGGCGTACGGGAAGCTCTTGTCGTGGACGGTGACGACCGCCTCCGGGTCGTTGCGCTCACGGAACGACTCCCACAGCGCGGTGCCCTCGACCACGCCGTACTTCTCCTGGGCGGCCAGCAGGGAGATCGCGTTGTCGACCTCGCCACCGCCGCCGGAGCCGAACAGGGCGCCGATGACCGAGCCCAGCGCGACGAGGTCGGTGATCTTGAACTTCTCGATGGTGCCGGCGTTGGTGACGGAGTCCTTGTGTCCGGTCAGGACGTATTCGCCGGGGAAGTAGCGGCCACTGTCGGATGCGTCGATATAGGCGTTGATGCCGTCCAGGTACGCCTTCGCATCGGCGAGGGCCAGTTGCCCGCGTTCGCCGTTCGAGGCGACGGCGTTGTCGATCTGGGCCTGGAGGTCGGCCTCGGTGTACGGCGCGTTGCGCCAGAACTGCTGTTCAAGGCCCTGGTTGGAGGGCGCGCCGCCCGCGAAGGAGGTCAGCTGACCGCGTCCCACGTGCCGGAAGACGTCCATCAGCCACAGCCGGTCCTGGGCGGCCGCATAGCCGGCGCCGAACTCCGTGCCGTATCTGGTGGTACCGGTGATGTGCGGCACACCTGTCTTCTTGTCCCGGACGATCGTCACGTCGCTGCGTCCGGCGGGTCTCACGGTGGAGGCGACTTGATCGGAAGGGACGCCGAACGAGGCGTCGTTGAAGAAGTTGTTGATCGTCGCGTTGGTGAGACCGGAGTAGCCGGTGGCCAGGTTCGCGTAAGGGCCCAGCTGGTCGGAGGCGTGTTCCGGCATGCTTCCGAAGGCCTGGTTGAGCAGGATCTGGGCTAGCGTGGCGTTGCCGTTCTGGCCCGGCGGCAGGATGTCGGAGCACTGGTTACCGCAGTGGTCGTTCGCGGCCGCGGCCTCGGCCACGACCTCCTCGGTCGCGGCCACCGCTGGGGAAAGAGGCGACAAAAGACCGGCAATCAGCACGCATACGGATGCGGTCTTCAGGAACCCGGGGAATCTGCCGGGAGTTCTCAGTCTGTTCGGGGCGTTGCGGAAGTGACGCCGTGGCATGGCAGCTCCTACCGACGAGGGTGGGCCGAGAGTGTTACCGGCGGTATCCCCGGGATTGAAGATGAACATGCGTCATTTTTTGGAGTCACATGGGCCGGCTACGGAGTCACCAGGGCTCGCTATGGAGGTCATCGGAAATCGAATGGAGCCGAATCGCTTGTCGATACGTCTATTCGTCAACGTCGCGCGAAGTCCGTGCGACGACGCCGAAGTGACCGAAGTACAGGTGCAGGTGTGACGGAGGTGCAGGGCGATGGCCGGTTTCCGGAGTCTGGCGAGACAGGTGCGCGACGCACGGTGCGATCTGGCGCTACGGCGCTACTCGCTGCGTAAGTGCCTTGAGCGGTTCGCTCCTTATGGGCACAGGGCGACCTGGGACCACTTGTGCTCCCGGGCGGGATTCGGTCCGGAGGACCGGTCCCCCGATCCTGCGCGGCTCGTGGCCGCGTTGGACGAACTGGAGGAGGCGCGTTCGGTCTGGCTGGCCTACGAGGTCGAGTTCGCCGAGCGGCGCAGGAAGGAAAAGCACGACGGACTGCGCAGGCCGGGCAGCGTGGACGACTGGCACCGGCTGACCTGGGGCGGCTTCGGAGTCGCCTGGTGCGACAACCCCCGGGTCCACCCGCATGAACCGCTGGCCGAGGTGCTGCGCCGACTGATCTCCGCGCTGGAGCGCGAACCGGGCTCGGAGTGCCCGGTGTGCGGCGGGGAGCGGCTGATCTGGAAGTACGACCTGGCCCATGAACCGTCGTCGGGCCCGGTCTGCACGGACTGCGGAATCGTCGTACCGCGTCCGGTTCTCACGCCCGAAGCGCTGGCGGCGTCGCGGCGCGAACGGCGGCTGCTCATGTCCGCCTAGTACGACGGGGGTGCGCCGGGGATGCCGCACCCCCTCTTGCCGACGGTGCCGTTCGCTGGCGCTTCCCTGTCCGGCGTGCGCCGTTGTCCGTGGTGACTGGCACCATCGAGACATGATCCAGGTGTGTCTGAACGGGCCCCGAGGGGCGGACGACGGTGCGCGGGTGCCGCTGTCACCGGAGGCGATGGCCGAGTCCGCCGCCGCTGCCGTCGCGGCCGGGGCCACGGACGTCCATGTCCACCCGAAGACCCCCTGCGGACAGGACAGTCTGTCGCCGCGCGTGCTCGCGCCGGTGCTCGAGGCCATACGGGCCCGGGTGTCGGTGCCGGTCGGGGTGACCACGGGCGCCTGGGCGGAACCCGATCCGGTGGCTCGGCCGGCGCGCATACGGAGCTGGGTCGTGCTGCCGGACCACGCCTCGGTCAACTGGCACGAGGAGGGCGCCGAGGACGTGGCCGCGGCGCTGATCGAGCGAGGCGTGGGCGTCGAGGCCGGCATCTGGTCCGGCACGGACGGCGCGGCACGGTTCGCCGCCTCGCCGCTGGGGCCGAGGGTGCTGCGGGTGCTGGCGGAGGTGACGGACCCGGCGGCGCAGACCGCCGAGGAGAGCGCGCGTGCTCTCCTGGCCGAGCTGGGCTCGGCGTTCGGCCGTCCGATGCTGCTGCACGGCCAGGACGGGGGTGCCTGGCCGGTGCTGCGGCTGGCGGGGCGGCTGGGGCTGGCGACGCGTATCGGCCTGGAGGACACGCTGCTCCTGCCGGACGGGGAACAGGCCCGGTCCAACGCTCAGTTGGTGGCGGAGGGGTTGAACCAGTACGGATGGGCCCAGCGCTCGTCGTAGGGCAGGGCGAGGAGTTCGGACCGTGTCGCGAGGTCGGGCTCGCCCTGGGCGCGGAGGCGGGCGGGGGCGTGGGCGGCCAGCCAGGTCTGGAGTTCGGCGACGACGGCGTCGTCGTCGCCGTGGTACCACCAGCCGAGCGGCGAGTCGTCGACCACCAGGTGGTACAGCCACTCGCCCGCGCAGCTCACGAGGTGGCGGTCGGCCACAGGGTGCGCGCCGAACCGATCGAGCAGCGGGGTCATGGCGTGCAGGATCGTGGCGCACGTCTCGAACACGTCGTGGACGGGATAGGGCGGCTCGGGGGTCGTGAGGACGTCCTGCCACCACGCGTGCACGAACGCCTCGACGGCCGCCGCCTGATCGGCGGGCCAGGCGCGCCAGTCCACCCGGCTCAGACCGTGGGCACCCCAGCCGATCCCGTCGAAGCTGCCGTCGGCCATGGCCCGCGCGGTCTGCGGCAGCAGCCGCCGTATCACGGCGCCGTAGTCCTCGAAGTGAAGAGGGTCCTTGAAGGCGAATATGCGCAGAAGATCCGCCGGGACCCGCGTGTACGGCGTGCGCAGATACGCGATGTCCTGCGGGGCGAAGCAGTGCATACAGCCGGTCTCCGCGGGGCTGGCGAAGCCGTTGAAGACCGTGTCGATGTCCGCGAGGGCGGCGTCGAGGGAGGGCGAGGACATGGAGGGTCGTCCCGTCAGGACTCCGTGCGCGACGGCGTACCGCCGGCCGAAGATCGCGACGATACCAGCCGCTAAACCGTTCGATCCAGCCCTTTCCGGTACGGACAGTTGGGGGCGATGAAACGCGACCCGAGGCCTTGAAGGAGCCCCTGATGTCGACGCTGCGCGTCACCGCCGAAGTGCTGACCGTCCATGAGCATCCGAATGCCGACGCCCTCGAACTGGCCCAGGTGGGCCTGTACCGGGCCGTCGTCGCCAAGGGCGCGTACCGCACCGGTGATTGCGCGGTGTACATCCCCGAGCAGTCCGTGCTGCCGGCCGAGCTGATCGAGGAGCTGGGGCTGACCGGGCGGCTGGCGGGGAGCAAGGCCGACCGGGTCAAGGCGGTGCGGCTGCGCGGTGAGCTGTCGCAGGGGATCGTGTGCCGGCCGAAGGCACTGGCCGACGTGGATCTGGCGCGGGCGGCGGCCGAGGGCACCGACTTCGCCGAGCGGCTGGGGATCAGCAAGTGGGTGCCGCCGATACCGCCCACCATGTCCGGTGACGTGGAGTCCGCGCCGGATCTGCTGCCGTGGGTCGACGTCGAGAACATCCAGCGGTACCCGGACATCTTCACGCCGGGCGAGCCGGTGGTGCTGACCGAGAAGCTGCACGGGTCGGCGTGCCTGCTGACGTATGTCGCCGACGAGGAGCGGGTGTACGTGTCCTCCAAGGGCTTCGGGGCGAAGTCGCTGGCGCTGAAGGAGGAGGCGCGGAATCTGTACTGGCGGGCGGTGCGGGCGCACGGTGTCGCCGAGGCGGCGGCCCGGATCGCCGAGCGGCTCGGGGCCCGGCGGGTCGGGATCTTCGGGGAGGTGTTCG
Source organism: Streptomyces sp. NPDC051243 (assembly GCF_044455405.1). Lineage (NCBI taxonomy): Bacteria > Bacillati > Actinomycetota > Actinomycetes > Kitasatosporales > Streptomycetaceae > Streptomyces > Streptomyces sp. NPDC051243. The sequence goes on from NZ_JBITES010000028.1 coordinate 39,213, forward strand.
GGGCGGGGGTGCAGGACCTGACGTACGGGGCGGATGGGCGTCGGGAGAGCCTGGGCTACGCCGCGTTCGACGTGTCCGCGGAGATCGACGGGCAGGTGCGGTGGCTGGATGCGGCTGAGGTGCTCCAGGGGGAAGTGCCTTTGGTGCCACGGCTGTTCGAGGGGGCGTTCGACATCGAGCGGGTGCTTGAGGTCGCGAGCGGGCGGGAGACCGTGTCCGGGCGGGGGTTGCATCTGCGGGAGGGCGTGGTGATACGGCCGGCCAGTGAGCGGTACAGCGCGGTGACCGGGGGGCGGGCGATCGCGAAGGCGGTCAGTCCGGCTTATCTGACGCGGAAGGGTGGTACCGAGTACGAGTAAGCCGGCGCCGGTCGGTTGGGTCGCTCGCCCGCGCTTGGGGGGTACCTCCCCCAAGCTCTCGACTTCGCGCCAGGGAACTAGGCGTCCGATTGGCCCCTTCTCCCCTTTCGCCGACTCCCCCCGTGTTCCACCATCAGGCGCGACCCCGTGAGCCGTTCGCCGAACACGTCGTCCGGGTTGGACAGGACGCAGTTGTCGAGGGAGAGGCAGCCGCAGCCGATGCAGTCGGTCAAGTGGTCGCGGAGGCGGTTCAGTTGCTGTATGCGTTCGTCCAGTTCCGAGCGCCAGGCCTCCGACAGGCGTGCCCAGTCCTCGTGTGTGGGAGTGCGTTCCTCGGGGAGTTCGGCGAGGGCGTCGCGGATCGTGGCCAGCGGGATGCCCACCCGTTGCGCGGCACGGACGAAGGCGACCCGGCGCAGGGTGTCACGGGTGTAGCGGCGCTGGTTGCCTGAGGTGCGGCGGCTGCTGATCAACCCCTTGGACTCGTAGAAGTGCAGGGCGGAGACGGCGGCGCCGCTACGGGCGGCGAGCTGGCCGACCGTGAGCTCGTGGATCTTCTCGGGGATCTGGGGCACCCCACAAACCTACCTACCGCGTCACCGTGCCGGTCCGTTGACAGGGGCTGCCCGTCCTAGCATGCTAAGCAGTTGCTTAGACATGCGCAGCGACATACGCAGCGAAGTACGCGACGCGAGAGGCCGGGACATGGCAGAGCCGAGGATCTTCACGTCCGCCGACGAACTGAAGGCGGCGGTGGGTGAGCAGCTGGGGTACACGGACTGGCTGGAGGTCGACCAGAAGCGGATCGATCTGTTCGCGGAGGCCACCGGTGACCACCAGTGGATCCACGTCGATCCCGAGAAGGCCGCGGCGGGCCCCTTCGGGACCACCATCGCCCACGGGTATCTCACGCTGTCGCTGCTTCCGCTCTTCGGCCCTCAGCTCATCAAGGTCGAAGGTGTGAAGATGGGCGTCAACTACGGGACCAACAAGGTGCGCTTCCCCGCGCCGGTGCCGGTCGGATCCCGGCTGCGCGCCACCGCCACCATCACCGGCGTCGAGGACGTGACGGGCGGCATCCAGGTCACCGTGGCCTTCACCGTGGAGCGCGAGGGCGGCGACAAGCCGGTGTGCGTGGCCGAGTCCGTGTCCCGCTACTACCTCTGAGCCAGGCCGCCTCCGGGCCGGGCCCCCGAGCCGGCGGGGGTTACTTCGCTCCCACCATCCGCAGCACGAGGTCGGCGTCCAGCGCGCCGACCTCCTCGGGAGTCCATGGACCGTCGACGTTGAACCAGCGGGCCACGTCGATGCAGAGCGACATGACGGCCAGGGTCGTGCCCTTCACGTCCAGCACGTCGAAGTCACCGGCCGCCACGCCGTCCTCGATGATCGCGCGCACCTCGGCGTCGCACTGCCGGCGCAGCGCGAGGATCTCGGCGCGGGCGTCCGGGCCGAGGGAGTCCAGTTCGTACTGCACGACCCGGGCGGTGGTGCGTCCCCCGGCGTGCCAGCGGACGAAGGAGCTGACGGCGTCGGCGAGCCGCTCGGCCGGGGTGCCCTCGCGGCGGGCCGCCGTCCGCAGGATGTCGAGGGCCTTCTCGTGGCCGATCCTGCTGATGCGGTGGAGGAGCTCTTCCTTGGTCTTGTAGTGGATGTAGAGCGCGGCCGGGCTCATGCCGGCGCGACCCGCGATGTCACGGGTCGTCGTGGCGTGGTAGCCGCGCTCGGCGAAGGCCTCCACGGCGGCGATCAGCAGCCTCCTGGCCGCGTCGGGCGTGACCTCACCCCACGCCGACGTCTCGCCGCCGGCCGTCTCCTCCGCCGTACTCATCGCTCACTCGCCCCTCTCGCCCGCCCGGCAGCCACCACCGCCCTGACGGAGGCCCTTCGGGCCACACCTTTTCATCGGGCGAACCACCACCATACCGCCGATACTGAGCGAGCGCTTAGTGAGGTCGGTGGGAGGACGCCGTACGACTGTCAGCGTGTCTCGAAGGGGTCGTGCTCGGCCAGCAGCTTCTCCAGCCGTGCCTGGTCGACCCGGCTGACGATCTGGCCGGCCTCCTGACGGTCCCGGATGACCTTGGCGAGCGTGAACGCCGAAGTCACCAGGTAGAGAACCGCGATCGCGAGAAAGCCCCGCACCCAGGCGTCGGCGTTCAGCTGGTAGATGCCGATGCCCGTGGCGGCCATGGCGACCGCGAAGGAGGCCACGGCCTGCCCGTAGAACGCCGCCGTGCTCTGCTGCTTGACCGGTGTGTCACTCATGGGGAACAGGGTCGGCGAGTGTGGCACCGGCCACATCCGCTGAAGTACTCAGCCAGGTACTCAGAACGCCGAAATCCCCGTCAGCGCCCGCCCGATGACCAGTTTCTGGATCTGGCTCGTGCCCTCGTAGAGGGTCATCACGCGGGCGTCGCGCAGCAGTTTGCCCGCCGGGTACTCGTCGATGTAGCCATAACCGCCGAACACCTGGAGGGCGTTGTTGGCGGCGCGGACGGCGGCCTCCGAGGCGAAGAGCTTGGCCTTGGAGGACTCGACGGCGAAGGGCAGCCCGCGGTCGATCAGGTCGGCGACCCGCCAGGTCAGCAGGCGGGCGGCGTCCACGTCGACGGCGATGTCGCTGATCAGCTCCTGGACCAGCTGGTGATGGGCGATGGACTTGCCGAACTGCTCGCGTTCGCCGGCGTACCGGACCGCCGCGTCCAGCGCGGCCTGGGCTATGCCGACGCATCCCGCGGCGACCGACATCCGCCCCTTGGCCAGGGCGGACATCGCGACCGAGAAGCCCTTGCCCTCTTCCCCCAGCAGGGCCGCCGCGGGCACCCGTACGTCGTCCAGGACCAGTTCGGCGGTGGCCTGGCCGCGCAGGCCGAGCTTGCCGTGGATGGTGCGACGGGTCAGGCCTGGGGTGTCGGTGGGGACCAGGAAGGCCGAGACGCCCTTGTGGCCGGGCGCGTCGGTGGAGCGGGCGAAGAGCAGGACGACGTCGGCCCACGTGCCGTTGGTGATGAACATCTTGGTGCCGTTGATGACGTAGTCGTCGCCGTCACGCACCGCCCGCGTCGTGAGGTTGCCGGCGTCGGAGCCGGTGCCCGGCTCGGTGAGGCCGAAGCAGCCGACCAGCTCGCCCGCGGTGAGCCCCGGCAGCCAGCGGCGTTTCTGCTCCGCGCTCCCCCGGGCGGCGATCGTCTTGGCGACCAGGCCCAGCGAGACCGACACGATCCCGCGCACCGAGGAGTCGCCCCGGCCCAGCTCCTCCGTGACCAGGCAGTACGCGAGATGGTCGCCGCCCGAGCCGCCGTACTCCTCGTCGATCGTCAGCCCCAGGAAGCCGAGCTCGCCGAGCTTCTTGACGACTGCGCGGTCCACTTCCTCGGCGCGGTCCCAGGCGACGGCGTTCGGGGCGATCTCGCGGTCCACGAAGTCCCGGGCGAGTCGCCGGACGGCGGACTGCTCCTCGCTGAGCTCCAGGTTCATGCCGAGTCACCCCACAGTCAGTGGACACCGAAAGCCGCACATCGAAAGCCGCACATTAAATTATCACTGCTAGTTTACGTTCGGCAGCCCTACTATGTGCGCCATGGCCCGACCGCGCAAGCCCCTCCTCAGCTACGACCGGATCGTCGAGACGGCGCGCGAACTCGTGGACGGGGAGGGCCTGGCGGCCGTCTCCACCCGTCGGCTCGCCGCCGAACTGGGTGTGAGCGGGCCGTCCCTCTACAACCACTTCCGCACGAAGGACGAGATCCTGGAGGCGGTCGCCGACTCGGTGAGCGCGCAGGTCGATCTGTCGATGTTCGAGGACGGCCGGGACTGGCGCACCGCACTGCACGACTGGGCCGTCTCCTACCGGGCCGCCCTGCGTGACCACCCGAACATCGTTCCCGTCCTGGCCCGCGGCCCCGGCCGCCGCCCGGCGGCGCTGCGGCTCGCGGACGCGGTCTACGGCGCGATGGTCGAGGCCGGGTGGCCTCCGGCGCAGGCCACGTCCATCGGCGCGCTGATGCGGTACTTCATCATGGGCTCGGCCCTCGGCTCGTTCGCGGGTGGCTTCGTGGACGACGCGAGCGCGTACGACCCCGCCGACTATCCCCACCTCGGACAGGCCCACCTCCTCGCCGAGCAGCAGGAGAAGATCGACGAGCGGGCCTTCGAGACGGGGCTGACGGCGCTGCTGGACGGGCTGGCGCGGCAGTACGAGCAGGTCGGGCGAGCCGGCTAGCCATATTTCGGCGGGCACCGAAGTGTCCGTGCCGCATGCTGGGAGGCATGGCCACCAGGGATCCGCAGGCACCGCAGCTGGCCCGGCTCGCCGGGCTCCTCGCCGACGAGACCCGCGCCGCCTGTCTGCTGGCGCTGCTGGACGGGCGGGCCTGGACCGCGGGTGAGCTCGCGCGGCATGCGGGGGTCGCCGCGTCCACACTGAGCGAGCACCTGGGCAAGCTCGTCGCGGGCGGGCTGCTCGCCGAGGAGCGGCAGGGGCGGCACCGGTATGTGCGGCTCGCGGACACGCGGGTCGCGCAGCTCGTGGAGGACCTGGCCGCGCAGGTGTCGCCTGGTGTCGTCGTACAGCCCCGGAATCTGCGTGAGTCCAGCGCAGGGTCCGCGATGGCGCGGGGGCGCACCTGTTACGACCATCTCGCCGGGCGGCTCGGTATCGCGATCACCGACGCGTTCGCGCTGCGCGGGCTGTTGCGGCAGGACACGGGGTTTGCGCTGACGGATGCGGGGCTTGGCTGGTTCGCCAGCGCGGGTATCCGTCTCGACCGTTCGAGTCGCCGTCCGTTGGCCCGGGCCTGCCTCGACTGGACGGAGCGACGGCCCCATCTCGCGGGCGTCGCGGGGGCGGCGCTGTGCCGGCATGCGCTGGAGGCGGGGTGGTGTGTGCGGATCGGGTCGGAGCGGGCCGTGAAAGTGACTCCGTCGGGGGAGCGGGCGCTCAGGGAGCTGCTCGGTGTCGACGCGGCTGTACTGCGCTGATCGGCTACTGGGGTGGGGACTTCTCCGATGTGCCGAGTGCGGGAGCGTCGTGGCTCGTCGCGCCCACGCGGCGGTAGCCGCAGATTCAACACAGCCCCGCGCCCCTTGAGGAGCACTGCCGGCAACCCCGTCCGAAATCCGCGAGCCTCCCGATCCACCACCTCCTAGCCTCTGGAGCATGATGAGCGCCTTCCCTGCCCGCCGTACCGAACTGCTCGCCACCGCTGCTGCCACCGTCACCGTCGTCCTGTGGGCTTCGGCCTTCGTCTCGATCCGCAGTGCGGGCGAGGAGTACTCGCCGGGCGCGCTCGCGCTGGGGCGGCTGCTCGTGGGCGCTGCGGTGCTGGGGCTCATCTGCCTCGTCCGGCGGGAGGGGGTGCCTCCCCGTGCCGCCTGGCCCGGGATCGCGATATCCGGGCTGCTGTGGTTCGGGTTCTACAGCGTCGCGCTGAACTGGGGCGAGCAGCAGGTGGACGCCGGTACGGCGGCCCTCGTGGTGAACATCGGGCCCGTCCTCATCGCGCTGCTGGGCGCCCGGCTGCTCGGTGATCCGATGCCGCGGCGGCTGCTGGCCGGGATGGCGGTGTCGTTCGCCGGTGCGGTGACCGTGGGGCTGTCGATGTCGGGCGGGGGCGGATCATCGGTGCTCGGGGTGGTGCTGTGTCTGCTGGCCGCGGTCGGGTACGCGGGCGGAGTCGTGGCGCAGAAGCCCGCGCTCGGGCATGCGAACGCGCTCCAGGTGACGACGTACGGGTGTCTGGTCGGCGCGGTGCTGTGTCTGCCCTTCGCCGGGCAGTTGGTCGGCGAGGCGGCCGAGGCGTCCCTGTCCGCCACGCTCAACATGGTCTACCTGGGCGTCTTCTCGCTGGCGCTCGCCTTCACGACCTGGGCGTACGCCCTGGCCCGTACGACCGCCAGCCGCATGGGCGCGACGACGTACGCGGTGCCCGCGCTGGTCGTGCTGATGTCGTGGCTGGCGCTGGGCGAGGTGCCGGGGCTGCTCACGCTGGCGGGCGGGGCATTGTGTCTGGCCGGGGTCGCCGTGTCGCGGTCCGGGAAGCGGGCCGCTCGGGTCGTGGCGGGCGTGCCACAACCCGAGCAGGCCCGGGAATCAGCGTGAACGCGCCTTGTCCGCAAGGACCTTGATGGACAGCAGCGCGATCACCGCGAGGGCGATGATGTAGCCGGAGACGGCCACCGAGGTGCCCGTGGCCTCCAGCAGCAGCACCATGATGAACGGGGCGAGACCACCGCCGAGCACGGCCGCGATCTGGTAACCGAGGGAGGCGCCCGTGTAGCGCATCTCCGGCGTGAACAGCTCGGCGAACAGGGCCGCCTGGGGACCGTACATGATGCTGAGGAAGCAGCTCGCGACGAACGTGCCGACCGCCAGCCACAGCAGTGAGCCGGTGTCGATCAGCAGGAACAGCGGGACCGCCCACAGACCGATGCCGGCCGCGCCGAGGGCGTAGATGCGGATGCGGCCGATCTTGTCGGAGAGCGCCGCGGCGGCCGGGATCAGCACGAGCTGGGTGAGGCTGATGCAGAGCGAGACGGTGAGGACGGCGCTCTTCTTCATCCCGAGTTCGCGGGTCGTGTAGTCGAGCACGCCGGTGATGATGATGTAGAAGGTCGCGGTGTTCACGGCGAAGGAGCCGCCGGCGAGGAGCACCGTGCCGAGGTGGCCCTTCAGGATCGTGCGCAGCGGGGAGGACTGCTCGGCCTTCTCCTGCTCGGCCAGCTTCCGCTCCGCCTCGCGGAACTCGGGGGTCTCCTCGACACGCGTGTGGATGTACCAGGCGAGCACGAGCACGAACAGGCCCACGAGGAACGGCACCCGCCAGCCCCAGGACGCGAACTCGGAATCGGTCGTGAATGCTCCGGCCAGCAGGAACACCGTGTTGGCGGTCACCACGCCGATGGGGACGCCGAGCTGGACGAAGCTGCCGTAGACACCGCGCTTGCCCTCGGGGGCGTACTCGGTGGCCATCAGCATCGCGCCGCCCCACTGGGCGCCGACAGCGATGCCCTGCATCACGCGGAAGGCGACCAGCAGGATCGGGGCGGCGACGCCGATCGTCTCGTACGTCGGGAGGAGGCCGATGCCGGTGGTGGCGAGGCCCATCAAGGTGAGCGCGAGGACCAGCATCGGCTTGCGGCCGCGCTTGTCGCCGAGCTGACCGGCGACGATGCCGCCGAGGGGGCGGGCCAGGAAGCCGACGGCGAAGGTGGCGAAGGAGGCGAGTACCCCGGCGGTGGGGCTGCCGGCCGGGAAGTAGAGGTCGCCGAGCACCAGGGCGGCGGCGATGCCGAAGACGAAGTAGTCGTACCACTCGACGGCGGAGGCGAGGGCTGCGGCGGTGGCCACGCGGCGGCGGTTGCCCGCGGCGGGAGCGGTGGTGGTGAGCGGCTGGGCGGAAGGTGCCGTGTCCATGCGTGCACACTCCGGTGGGTGCGGGGACGGAACAGGGACAGAACCGGGGGGTGGCTCGGGTTCCGGGGAACGTACTGACCGGACGGTATGGACGTCAACGGGTCGTACAGCAGCAGTTTTGCCTGTACAGGGCACGGAGAGCTGGATCCGGGCATGCCGAGGGCCCCGGTCTCGGGTGGAGACCGGGGCGTGTGCGGACGGGCGCTAGAAGACCACCAGGGCCCGCCCGCCCTTCCCGGCGATCATGTTCTCGAACGCGGCCGGGATGCCCTCCAGGCCGATCCGTTCGGTCACCAGTCCCCCGAGGTCCAGGCGGCCCGCCCGCACGTGCTCGGCGAGTACCGGCACATCCCGCGCCGGGTCGGAGTCGCCGTAGACGCAGCCGGAGAGGGTGCGGCCCCAGTGGAAGATCTCCAGGGCGTTGAAGGTGACCTGCTGGTCCTTGCCGCCGATGCCGACGACCGTGGTGCGGCCGCCGCGGCGGGTGGAGTCCCAGGCCGTGCGGATGGTGGTGGCGCGGCCCACGCACTCGACGGCGACGTCCACGCCCTGCTTGTCCGTCAGGCCCCGGATCTCGCGGGCGGTGTTCTCGGAGGCGATGACGAAGTCGGTGGCTCCCGCGGCTCGTGCCAGCTCCTCCTTCGCCGGGGAGACGTCGACCGCGACGATCTTCGCCGCGCCCGCGATCCGCGCCGACTGGAGGGCGGCGAGCCCCACACCGCCGACGCCGAACACCGCGACCGTCTCCCCCTGCCTCACCCGCGCCGAGTGGTGCACGGCGCCGTAGCCGGTGAGGACGGCGCAGCCCAGCAGGGCGGCGTCGGTGAGCGGGATGCCGTCGGGAAGGGGCAGGACGCAGCCGGCCGGGACGACCGTCTCCTCGGCGAACGCGGCGACGTTCAGGCCGGGGTGGAGGTCGGTGCCCTCGGCGGTACGGGCGTACACGTCGGCGGCGCCGTTCAGCGCGTTGGCGCACAGCCAGACCTCGCCGAGCCCGCAGGCGTGGCAACGTCCGCAGGACGGCGCCCAGTTGAGGACGACGCCGTCGCCGGGCGCGACGTGGGTGACGCCCTCCCCCACGGCCATCACCGTGCCGGCGCCCTCGTGGCCGAGGACCGCGGGGACCGGGACGCGCATGGTGCCGTTGGACAGGGACAGGTCGGAGTGACAGACACCGGCGGCGGCGAGGCGGACGTGGACCTGGCCGGGGCCGGGTGCCGGCAGGTCGATGTCGGTGACCTCCAGAGGAGCGCCTACGGCGGGGAGAACTGCTGCGCGAACCACGTGAAGGCTCCTCAGAACTGCAGGGACTTGGTCTGGAGGTACTCGGTCAGGCCGTGCGCGCCGAGTTCGCGCCCGACGCCCGACTGCTTGTACCCGCCGAAGGGGGCGAGGGGGTTGAACCGGCCGCCGTTGATGTCCACCTGACCGGTGTCCATGCGGCGCGCGAAGGCGACCGCCTCCGCCTCGTCCCCCGCCCAGACGGCGCCCGCGAGACCGTAGACGGTGCCGTTGGCGATCCGCAGGGCGTCCGCCTCGTCCTCGTACTTCAGGATCGACAGGACCGGGCCGAAGATCTCCTCCTGCGCGATGGTCATCTCGGGCGTCACGTCGGCGAAGACGGTCGGGCTGACGAACCAGCCCCGCTCGCGCGGCGCTTCGGGCCCGCCGGCCACGAGCCGCGCCCCCTCGGCCACACCCTTCTCGATGTAGCCGAGCACCCGCGTCTGCTGCTTGGCGCTCACCACCGGTCCGATGCGCTCGCCGTACTTGGCCGCGGCGGCCGCGGCCAGCTCCACGGCCTCGTCGTACTGGTCCCGGTGCACCAGCATCCGCGTCCAGGCGCTGCACGTCTGCCCGGAGTTCGACATGACGTTGGCGACGCCGACGTTGACCGCCTTGGCCAGGTCGGCGCTGGGCAGGATGACGTTGGCGGACTTGCCGCCCAGCTCCAGGGCGACCTTCTTGATCGCCGCGCCGGCCACCGCGGCGATCTGCCGGCCGACTGCGGTGGAGCCGGTGAAGGAGACCAGGTCGACGTCCGGGTGCTCGGCGAGCGCCTGGCCCGTGACCGGGCCGAGGCCGGTGACCAGGTTGAAGACGCCCGCCGGGACGCCGGCCTCGTGCACCGCCTCGGCGAAGAGCTGGGCGACGAGCGGGGTGTCCTCGGCCGGCTTCAGGACCACCGTGCAGCCGGCGGCCAGCGCCGGGGCGACCTTGGCGACGACCTGGTGGAGCGGGTAGTTCCAGGGCGTGATGGCGCCGACCACACCGATGGGCTCGTGGAAGACGGTCGAGTTGCCGACCTTCTCCTCGAAGGCGTACGTCGCGGCCAGCTCGGCGTACGAGCCCGCGACCGCGATCGGCACGCCCGCGTGGACCGCCTCAGAGAACTTCAGCGGCGAGCCCAGTTCGGCGGTGACCGTCTCGGCGATCTCGTCCTTGCGGGCCTCCAGGACGTCCCGGAGGGCGGTCAGCCGCGCGGCCCGCTCGGCGGGCGGGGTCGCGGCCCAGCCCGGGAGGGCGGCGCGGGCGGCCCGTACGGCGCCGTCGACGTCGGCGGCGGTGCCGGCCGGGACCCGGCCGATGACCTGCTCGTCGGCCGGGTTCACCACCTCGATCACGTCCCCGCCGGACGCCGGGCGCCAGGCGCCGTCGATGTACATGCCGTCGTGTGCCTTCATCGTGCTTCCTCCCGGCGGACCACTCGTCATCCGGCACATAAACTAGCGGCGATAGTTTTCCTGCGCCAGACGCTACCCATGATGCCGGTCGGTGACGACGCAGCCCGGCGTGCGGTTCGGCCACGCCCCAAAAGCGCGGGGCTGTATCGATATGCGGCTCCGCCGGCGCGACCAGCGACCCCGTCTAGGAACCCCCAGCGGAGCGCCCGTCACTCCTCCAGATCCGGCAGCCGGCCCGGGGCCGGGCAGATGCGGTCGCCGTGCTGGTCGAAGACGAACAGGTGGGCGAGGTCGACGAGGAGCGGAACGTGCATGCCGTGCCGGAGTTCGATGTCGGGTGTGGTGCGGACGATGAGGTCGCCGGGCGGGCGGCCCTCGGTCGGCGCCTGCCCGGACCCGGCGGCCGGTGGGTCGTCGAGGGCCACCACCGGGCCGGCGCGCAGGGCGCCGGCGCGTTCCCTGAGGCGGTCCAGGACCGTGCCGCCCTCGCGGCGACGGCGGCGCGAGGGGCGGGCGGTCGGGCGGGGGGCCTCCAGATCGGGTACGAGGGCGGGCCGCGAACCGGTGTCGAAGTGGACGAGGACCTCGTGGCCCTGGAACTCCACATGCTCGACCAGACCGGTGATGTGCACCTCGCCGGGGCGGGCGGCCGCGGGCTTGGCGATGCGGACCGCCTCCGAGCGCAGGCCCACGATGACCTCGCGGCCCTGCTGCACCCGGAGCAACTGGTGGTCCAGACACAGAGGTTCGGGCAGCCGGAGGTACTGCTTGCCGAGGCTGATGGTCATCGCCCCGTCGAGCGGGGCGCGTACGACGCCGCGCAGGAGGTTGATGCGCGGGATGCCGATGAAGGCGGCGGTGAAGACGTTGCGGGGCAGGGCGTACACCGAGCGCGGGGTGCCGACCTGCTGCAGGACGCCGCCGCGCAGGACGGCGACCCGGTCGCCGAGCGACATCGCCTCGGCCTGGTCATGGGTGACGTACACCGTGGTGACGCCCAACTTCCGGGTGAGGCCGGAGATTTCCGCCCGCAGGTGGTTGCGGAGCTTGGCGTCGAGGTTGGACAGCGGCTCGTCCATCAGGAACGCGGTGGGGTGGCGGGCGATGGCCCGGCCCATGGCGACACGTTGGCGTTCACCGCCGGAGAGCTGGGCGGGGAAGCGGTCGAGGAGGTCCTCGATGCCCAGCATGCGTGCGGTGGCGTCCACGCGGGGGCGCGGGTCGGCGCCGGGCGACTCGATGCGCAGCGGGAAGCCGATGTTGTCGCGGCTGGTCATGCTCGGGTAGAGGGCGAAGTTCTGGAAGACCATCGCCATCCGCCGGTCGGCGGGCAGCAGGTCGTTGGCGTACTCGCCGTCCAGCAGCAGCTCGCCCTCGTCGATCTCCTCCAGTCCGGCGATCATTCTGAGCACGGTGGACTTGCCGCACCCGGAGGGCCCGAGGAGGACGAGGAACTCGCCGGCCTCGATGTCCAGCGAGAGCCGGTCCACGACGGGGACGCCTCGCGTGTAGTACTTGCTCACGTCGTGCAGGGAGATGGCGCGTGTCATGACTGTCGCCCCCGGGGGTCGGCCGGAGCGCCGCTGCTCCGTGATTCCGAGGCCCTGTCGTCACATTCCCGATGTCCGCCTGCCCGGCGGGCAGGCCCGCCGGGCAGGCGGGAATGTGACGACAGGGCCTCAGGCCCCGTGCGGGTCGTACGGGGCCTGTGAGTCACGGAAGTTAACGGAATGTGCCCGGCCGGGGAAGGGGTGGCTCGCGGAACGACCGGTCGGGGGCGGTCACTTGGTCGCGGTCAGGTGACCGAAGACCACCACGTTGCTGGTGTATCCGTTCTGCCGGTCGAAGAAGCCGCCGCAGGTGAGCACGCGGATCTCCGGGCGCCGGGTCGGACCGTAGACCTCCTTGTCGGGGAAGTTCGCCTTGTCGTAGACCTTGACCCGGTCCACGGTGTAGACGGCGGTACGGCCGTCCTCACGCCGCGCCTCGATCTTCTTGCCGGGCTTCACCGAGGCGAGTCCGGCGAAGACGGCGCGGCCGGTCGTGGTGTCGCGGTGGCCCACGGCGATCGCGACGCCCTGCTCACCGGGCGTGGCACCGCCCCGGTACCAGCCGATGAGGTTCGGGTCGTCGACCGGCGGCGTCTCCAGCTCCCGGCTGCCGGTGAGACCGATGCCCGCGATCGGGGCGTCGATGCCCAGGGACGGAATACGGACGGACGTCGGCCGGGAGCGCGGCAGAGGGCGTGGCGGGGGTGTCGGCTCGGCGGCCGCCACGGCGTGCCGTCCGCCGGGTCCGTCAGGCGCGATCGCGTCGTGGTCTCCCCCGCACCGGACCACCACCGTCACCAGGACCACCGTCAACACGGCCGTCCTGGCGAGGCGGTAGGCGCGGGTCCGGTACCAGGGCCTGCGTCTGCGCCTACGCGGCACCATCGGGCTGCCGGCGGGTCCTGCGGAAGTACACGGTGCCGCCGACGGCGGTCAGGCCCACCACCGCGGCGCCCGCCACCGGCGCGTACGCGGCCACGGTGTCGACGAGCCCGCCACCGCCCGCGTGCACACCGCCCCTCGGACCATGGTCGTCACCGCGCCCCCAGCCGCCCTCGCCCCGCTCGTTGTCCTCGATCCGCCCGGGCGGACCGTCGTTCCTGCCGTCACCCCTGCCGTCCCTGCCGTCCCTGCCGTCCCTGCCGTCGCCGTCCCGCCGGTCGTCGGGGCACCTGACGCGGAAGACCTTCTCCCTCGGGGGAATGCCCGTCACGACCCAGGTGAGCTTGTACTGACCTTCCGCGAGCCCCAGCACATCGGTGTGTCCGGCGCCTCCGGCGAGTTGGATGGCGCCGGTGACGGTGGCACCGGTGGGCAGCGGAGGCTGCGGCGAGATGGTGTACGTGATCGACGCGAGGATGTCGAAGTTGACGGCGTCCAGGTAGAACCGGCAGACCACCGCGTCGTCCTTCGGGACCCCGAAGGGCACGCCCTCGCGGTGGATCCTGATGTCGCCGTTCTCCCCCTGGGCCGACGCGGTCGGCGCAGCCACCCACGACACACCTGCCGCGGCGAGGGCGGTGAGGACGACTGTGGCGCCCGCGCGGGCGCGGAAGGTACGTGAGGGTGTCAGGGTGGGCATACACGCTCCTCAAATCAGACGATTTTCATACAAATCGTTCTTTCGCCTGACTCTCCGTCACGCGCACCGCGACGCGCCGCACGACGTCCGGCGCGTCGTCAGATTTCGCTCGTCCGGCGCAGTCCGGGCCGCTTCGGCCGCTGCCACGTGTCCGTTCCGGGCCCTCCGGGCCGCTTCGGCGTACGCACCGCGACCCCCGCCGACAGCAGCAGCAACGCCGCCAGCATCACAAACGGCGCCGCCACCCCCGCGACGCCCGCGACCAGGCCCGCCGACGCCGGGGCGGCGACCTGGCCGAGGCGGTTGCCGGTCAGCCGCAGGGCCAGGGCGGTGGAGCGGGCGCCCTCGGGGGCCGCCTGGACGACCGTCGTCATGGACAGCGGCTGCCCGACGCCGAGGCAGAAGCCGAGCACCGCGAGCATCAGGGCCAGCGCCCACACGGGCACCGGCAGCGCGATCCCGGCGCACAGCAGGGCAGCCAGCAGACAGGTCACCGTCAGCAGCAGCGTGCGGCCGAGCAGCCGCAGCAGGGGCGTCAGGACCAGGCGGCAGGCGATGGTGGCCGCCGCGCGCAGGCTGAGCAGGAGGCCGATCACGGACGGCGCGATGCCCCGGTGCTCGCCGACCACCGGGAGGTAGGCGGTGAGGATGTCGGTCGCGGACAGCACGGCGAGGCTGATGAAGATGCCGGCGGGTACGCCGCGGGCGCGCAGTATGCGCCGTACGGGGACGCGTTCGCCTTGTTCCTCGCGGGACTTGGCCGTCGTACGGCTCTCTGTCCGCCACAACGAGGTCAGCGCGACCGCGCCGCCCGCGCCCGCCACCAGCAGGGCGAGGGCGCTGGTGCCCGCCATGTCCCGGCCGCCGATCAGCGCGCCCGCGGCGATCGGGCCGACCAGCTGGCCGAGGGAGGCGCCGATGGTGAAGTGGCCGAAGTTGCGGTCCTGTTCGTGCGGGGCTGACTGGCGGGCGACCAGCGACTGAGCGCCGATGACGAAGCAGAGGTGACCGAGGCCCATCACCCCGCTCCAGACCGCCATCGCCCACAGGGAGTCCGCGAGGCCGCTCATCGCGCAGCCGCCGGAGATCAGGACGACTCCGACGGGCAGCAGCGGTGCACAGCGGCCGTGGTCGGTACGGCGGCCCAGCGGGACCGCGGCGAACAGCGGGAGCAGGGCGTACACCCCCGCGATCACACCGATCGCCCGCTCGTCCGCGCCCAACGCCAGCGCCCGGTAGGACACGGCGGGCCGGGCCATCGACACCGCCCCCTGCGCGAAGCTGAAGGCGATGACGAGGCGGAGCAGCCAGCCGCGGTTCCCACCGGGCGTCATGTGCGGATCCTCCATGGAAAAGTCAGATGATTCCGAAGAGCATCCCTGCCCCGAGGATGACGAGGCATGTGAGCGCGGCCCACTTCACGACGAACCGGGTGTGGTCGCCGAACTCCACCTTGGCCATGCCGACCAGGACGTAGACGGCCGGGACGAGCGGGCTCGACATGTGCAGCGGCTGGCCGACGAGCGAGGCGCGGGCCATCTCCAGCGGGGAGACGCCGTGGGCGGCACCGGCCTCGGCGAGGACCGGAAGGACGCCGAAGTAGAAGCCGTCGTTCGACATGAAGTACGTGAGCGGGAGGCTCAGCAGACCGGTGACCAGGGCCATGTGCGGGCCCATGCCCTCGGGGATGACGTCCACCATCCAGCGGGCCATGTGGTCCACCATGCCGGTGCCCTGCAGGACGCCGGTGAAGACGGCGGCGGCGAAGACCATGCCCGAGACGTTGAGGACGTTGTCGGCGTGGGCGGCGAGGCGGGCCTTCTGGTCCGGGATGTGGGGGAAGTTGACGGTGAGCACGAGGGCGGCGCCGAGCAGGAACAGCACCGGGATCGGCAGCCACTCCATGATCATGGCGGTCAGCAGGGTGGCCGTGACCAGCGCGTTGAACCAGTACAGCTTGGGACGCAGGGTGGCGCGGTTCGGGTCGAGGACCGTGAAGCGCTCCTCCTCGTCGTCCTCCGCGTCGGCGCCGGAGCCGGCGCCGCCGGTGGCCTTGCCCGCCCCGGAGGCACCGGAACCGGAACCGGCCGCGGAACCCGCGCCGACCAGGACCGTCTCGGTCTCCTTCTCCTCGACCTTCGCCTCGGCCTTCACCTCCGCCTTCCCGCCGGCCTGCTCCTCGTCCAGGACCTCGTCCAGCGTCAGCACACCCAGGCGCTTGCGCTCGCGCAGACCGAGGAAGTACGACAGGACGAAGACGCCCAGCAGGCCGACTAGCAGCGCCGGGATCATCGGGACGAAGATCTCGCTGGCGTCGAGCTTGAGCGCGGTGGCGGCACGGGCGGTCGGGCCGCCCCACGGCAGGGTGTTCATCACGCCGTTGGCCATGGCGGCGACACCGGTCATCACGACCAGGCTCATCTTCAGGCGCTTGTACAGCGGGTACATCGCCGAGACCGTGATCATGAAGGTGGTCGAGCCGTCGCCGTCGAGCGAGACGATCGCGGCGAGGATCGCCGTGCCGACGACGATCCGCATCGGGTCGGCCTTGGCGAACTTCAGAATCCCCCGGACGATCGGGTCGAAGAGGCCGACATCGATCATCACACCGAAGTAGACGATCGCGAACATCAGCATCGCCGCGGTGGGAGCGAGGCTGGTGACGCCTTCGATGACGTAGTCACCGAGCTTGGCGCCCTTTCCGACGAACACGCAGAACAGTGCCGGAATCAGCACGAGCGCCGCGATCGGCGACATCTTCTTCATCATGATCAGGACCAGGAAGGTCGCGATCATGGCGAAGCCAAGGATGGTCAGCATGAGTGGATACCTAACGTTCGCCCTTGAACGACCCCACCAGGGCCGGCGGTGGGACGACGTTAGGTCCCCTCAAACAGCGTTAACAAGACGTTGACATGCGAGCAATAAGCGCAAAACTCCAGGTCAGAGCTTTGCTCAGGTCAGAGGCGTGATCTTTTCGGCCATCGGGAGCAGTTCGACCGGCACCCCGTTGAGCACCGCATTGCCGGAGAGCGGGTCGAGCAGGCTGCCGTCGAGGAGCTGGTTGACGTTGACGCCGGGCTCCTTCAGCGCATGGTTCAGCCGGGTGCCGGGCCGGTCGTGTCCCCAGCCGTGCGGCAGGCTGACGACGCCGGTACGCACGCCGTCGGTGACCTCCGCGGGGCGGTGACCTCTCCGCCGGCGCCCTTGATCCGCACGGGCGCCCCGTCCGTGACGCCGAGCCGTTCGGCGTCCTCCGGGTGGATGTGCAGGGTGCAGCGGTTGGTCCCGCCGGTGAGGGCGGGCACGTTGTGCATCCAGCTGTTGTTGGACCGCAGATGGCGGCGGCCGACGAGGACGATGCCCTCGGGACGCTCGTGCAGGGCCTGCCTCAGGCGCGGCAGATCGTCGACGATGGGCCGCGGCAGCAGCTCGATCTTGCCGCTGGTCGTCTTCAGCGGCTGCGGCAGCCGGGGGCGGAGCGGGCCGAGGTCGATGCCGTGCGGATGCGCCAGCAGCGTCCGCAGGTTCAGCCCGTCGGGTCGTACGCCGAAGCCGTCGCCGTACGGGCCGAGGCGCAGCATCATGTCCAGTCGGCGCTCGGGGCCGGTGTCACCGTCGAGCCGCGCGGCGAGCTCCTGGGGGTCGCGGCCGTGCACCGGGGAGTGCGCTTCCTTCACCGCCTTGCCGAGGGTCTGCCCGATGACGAGGTCGTCGACGGCCGTCGGCTCGGCGCCGTGCATCCCGGTCGCGGCGAGGATCAGCCGCGCCAGGATCTCGGTCTCGGCCATGCGGCCGGGCTCCAGCGGGACGGCGGGCCGGTTGTAGCGGACCTGGTTGCGGACGGCGAGGGTGTTGAACGCGAAGTCGTGGTGCGGGCTCTGCGAGGGCGGGGGTGGCGGCAGCACGACGTGGGCGTGGCGCGAGGTCTCGTTGAGGTAGGGGTCGACGCTGACCATGAAGTCGAGCGAGTCGAGGGCCTTGTCGAGCCGGTCGCCGTCGGGCACCGACAGGACGGGGTTGGCGGCGACCGCGATGACGGCCCGGATCGGCTCGCCCTCCTCGGTCGCGGTGTCGATCTCCTCGGCCAGCGCGGAGATCGGCAGCTCGCCCTTGGCCTCGGGGTGCCGGCTGACCCTGGAGTGCCAGCGGCCGAGCGCGAAGCCGTGGCCGGGTCCGGCGGGGCGGGGTGTCCGGTCGGTGGCCGCCTGCGGGAAGAGGGCGCCGCCGGGGCGGTCTAGGTTGCCGGTCAGGATGTTCAGTACGTCGACCAGCCAGCTGGCGAGGGTGCCGTGCGGGACGGTGCAGCTGCCGATGCGGGCGTAGACGGCGGCGGTCGGCGCGGCGGCCAGTTCGCGGGCGAGGGTGCGGATCAGGACGGCCTCGACGTCACAGGCCTCGGCGACGGCCTCGGGGGTGAAGTCCCGTACGGCGTTGCGGAGTTCGTCCAGACCCTGCAGATGCGGGGTCAGCTCGCCCGGCTCCACCAGGCCTTCCTCGAAGAGCACGCACGCCATCGCCGCAAGGAGCAGGGCGTCCGTGCCGGGGCGGATCGCGATGTGCCGGTCGGCGAGCTTGGCGGTGCGGGTGCGGCGCGGGTCGATGACCGTGAGGGTGCCGCCGCGGGCCTTGAGCGCCTTGAGCTTGCCCGGGAAGTCGGGTGCGGTGCACAGGCTGCCGTTGGACTCCAGCGGGTTGGCGCCGATCAGCAGCAGGTGGTCCGTGTGGTCGAGGTCGGGTACGGGGATCGCCTTGGCGTCGCCGAAGAGCAGTCCGCTGGAGACGTGCTTGGGCATCTGGTCGACGGTGGACGCGGTGAAGATGCTGCGGGTGCCGAGGCCGGCGAGCAGCACCGGCGGGTAGAGGGCGCCGGCCATGGTGTGCACGTTGGGGTTGCCGAGGACGACACCCACCGAGTTCGGCCCGTACCGCTCGACGACGGGGCGGATCCCGGCGGCCACCGCGTCGAAGGCCTCCTCCCAGGTGGTCTCGCGCAGCTCGCCGTCCCTGCGCACGAGCGGGGTGCGCAGCCGGTCGGGGTCGCCGTCGACGGCGCCGAAGGAGGCGCCCTTGGGGCAGATGAACCCCTTGCTGAACACGTCGTCGCGATCGCCGCGGGCACCGGTGACCCGGGTTCCCTCGATGGTGAGGGTCAGGCCGCAGGTGGCCTCGCACAGAGGGCAGATGCGTAGTGCGGTGCGGGACACGGGTCCTCCCGAGGTGGCGGCGGCGGTGACGCGCGGACTCGGGGCCGAGCATACCGACCGGTATGCCTGGAGGGGAGTCCCCGCCGGGCGTGAGGTCGCGAATCCGCGAGCCGCCGTCCGAGAGGCTCAGCGACCGGGACGGTCACTGGGGACGGTCAGTCCAGTACACGCGCCAGATACGCCCGCAGCATCTCCCGCGCCTCCTCGATGATCCGCTCGTCGCCCTCCGGTGCCATCCGGAAAGCGAGGTGGACCAGCGTGTCGGCGGTCTCGACGGCGATGAGGAAGGTGCGGCGCAGATCGTCGTCCGGCTCGCGGTCGAGATAGCCCGAGAGCAGCTCGGTGAGGCGGTCGGCGACACGGCGGTTGGGTTCGCTGCGGGTGCCGACCGGGATCTGGTTGCCGAAGTCGACGAGGGAGAAGCCGGGCGCGGTGCGCTTCATGGCCAGGTACTCGTCGAGTACGACGTCCATGGCCGCACGCCAGCCGCCGTCCCCGCGCTCCTTGAGGCGCTCGGTGACGCGGGCGGTGAAGCGCTCGAGGTTGCGCTGGGCGAGGGCGTCGGCCATCTGCCGCTTGTTGCCGAAGAAGCGGTAGACCGAGCCGATGGGGACGCCGGCACGCTGGGCGACGGCCCGGGTGCTCAGGTCGTCGTAGCCGACCTCGTCGAGGAGGTCGGCGCACGCGTCGAGGATCCTGGTGAGCCGTTCGGCACTGCGCCGCTGCACGGGCGCCCGGCGAAGCGATGCTGGGTGGGGCACGGTGTTCATGATGCCTTTCCGGCTCGGTCCGGTGAACCCTGCCCCCCGGTACGGGAGCGGGCACCCGGCGCACTCAGTGCCGTTCGGGACGGATTCGATCCCGGCGCGGACGTCGCGGTCGTCTCCGCCTCCGACGCCGTGAGGGCGGCCGTGCTCTCGACGGGGTCGCCGTCCACGGCCCACACCGTGCCGTCGTCGGCGTACAGCCGGACGGTGACCTGGTGCGTGCCGCGCGGGACGAGGCCCTGCGCGAGGCGGTACTCGGGGGTGCGCAGCCTGGCGACGAGCCGGTCGTCCAGGAAGAGGTACGCCAGCCCGTGGCCGGCCACCGCGCGTGCTTTCGTGCCGGCGGGCGTGAGGCGGAAGCCGCGCAGGGTCAGCCGTACGTCCCAGCCGCCGGCCGGATCCGGCTGCACCTCTATGCCGACCTCGGGGGCGTCGCCCTCACCCGCCTCGCGGTAGTGCCGCCCCTCGTCGTCGGTGTCGTCGAGGACCTCGCCCACCGGGGAGGACGACACACCGTCCTCCTGTTCCCGGGCAGCACCGGAGTCGCAGCCCACGGCCCCGGACAGCAGCAGGACACAGACCGCGAGCGCGGCGAGCAGGGTCCGTGTCCACGACATGACCGGGAGACTAGAACACCCCTCCGACAGTCGGATCCACCTTGAGTCTGGTCGGGGTCGGGTTCCGGTCGTACCTCCAGAGGAGGACCGCCCGATCCCTTGCGCCCACGAAACCGCAATCCTACGGTGTTGCATAGGAATCAGATCTCAAGGGAGCGATCATGAGCGATGGGGGTACCTCCCGCGCCGGCGTGTCCGAGCGCGAGGGAGCGCGGAAGACCGCGGAAGGGCTGACCTACCTGTCCGGTTTCGGCAACGAGCACAGCTCGGAGGCGGTGCCCGGCGCCCTGCCCGAGGGCCGCAACTCACCCCAGCGGGCCCCGCTGGGCCTGTACGCGGAGCAGTTGAGCGGTACCGCTTTCACCGAGCCGAGGGCCCACAACCGCCGCTCGTGGCTGTACCGAATCCGCCCGTCGGCCGCCCACCCGGCGTTCACGCGCACGGACAACGGCGCGGTCCGTACCGCGCCCTTCACCGAGTCGGTGCCCGACCCGAACCGCCTGCGCTGGAACCCCCTGCCCGAGCCCGCCCCCGGCACCGACTTCCTCGCCGGCCTGTGGACCCTGGGCGGCAACGGCGACGCGACCCAGCGAACCGGGATGGCCGTGCACCTGTACCACGCCAACTCCTCGATGGAGCGCGTCTTCAGCGACGCGGACGGAGAGCTGCTGATCGTGCCGGAGCGCGGCGGGCTGCTGCTGCGTACGGAGTTCGGGCTGCTGCATGTGGAGCCGTCACATGTGGCGCTGATCCCTCGTGGGGTGCGCTTCCGTGTGGAGCTGCTGGATGCCTCGGCGCGCGGTTATGTGTGCGAGAACTATGGGGCGCCCTTCCACCTCCCCGACCTCGGCCCGATCGGCGCCAACGGCCTCGCGAACGCCCGTGACTTCATGGCGCCCGTGGCTGCGTACGAGGACGCCGAAGGGCCCGTGGAGGTGGTGAACAAGTTCTGCGGCAACCTCTGGACGGCGACGTACGACCACTCTCCCCTCGACGTGGTCGCCTGGCACGGCAACCATGTGCCGTACGTCTACGACCTTCGCCGTTTCAATGTGATCGGCACCATCTCCTACGACCACCCCGACCCGTCGATCTTCACGGTGCTGACGTCCCCGTCGGACACACCGGGCCTCGCGGGCGTCGACTTCGTGGTGTTCGCCCCGCGCTGGCTGGTGGGCGAGGACACCTTCCGGCCGCCGTACTTCCACCGCAACGTGATGAGCGAGTACATGGGCCTCATCGAGGGCGCCTACGACGCGAAAGCGGAGGGTTTCGTGCCGGGCGGCGGCTCGCTGCACAACATGATGTCGGCGCACGGCCCGGACCGGGAGACGTTCGACCGCGCGAGCGCGGCGGAGCTGAAGCCGCAGCGGATCGACGACGGTCTGGCCTTCATGTTCGAGACCCGCTGGCCGGTGACGCTGACCCCGCAGGCGGCGGGGGCGCAGCACCTGCAGCGCGGCTACGACGACGTCTGGCAGGGCCTGGAGCGCCACTTCCGCCCGTCGCACTGACCATCCGGTGCCCCGGCCACCCGTTGCACTGACCGATCCGCGAAAGGTACGGATAGCCCGTGACCTCCTTCGCCCCGGACTCGATCGTCCTGAACCGCAAGCTGCCGCTCTGGTACCAGGTGTCGCAGTCGCTGCGCGCCTCGATACTGGGCCGCCACCCGCACGACCCGCTGCGCCTGCCCACCGAGGAGCAACTGGCCGAGCACTACGGCGTGAGCGTGCTGACCATGCGGCAGGCGTTGAAGGAGCTGGAGGACGAGGGCCTGATCACGCGCCACCGCAGACGCGGCACGTTCATCGAGCCGGACGCCCGCCGGGGCGCCCCCGTGCGGCTGCTCGGCTCGGTGGACGCGATCGTGGCCCAGCAGTCCGGCATGACGACCGAACTGCTGGAACACGGCCACGCGCCGGTGCCGGGCGAACTCGCCGAGTACTTCCCGGACGTCGACGAGGTGGCGACGTACCACCGCCTGCGCAGCGACGAGAAGTCGGGCGAGCCGACCAACCACGCCCGTAACTACGTCCGCCCCGAACTGGCCGCGCGCATCGACCTGGACGACCTGGTCCGCTGGCCGATGACCAAGGTGCTGCGGGACGCCGTCGGGGCGGACATCAGCCGCATCACGGACACGGTCGAGGCCCGCCTGGCCGACCCGGAGACGGCACGCCTGCTCCAAGTCCCGCTGCTGAGCCCGATCCTGCACTACACGGGCGTGACATACGACTCGGACGGCCGGGTCCTGGACGCGGTGGTCATCCACTACCGGGGCGACCGCTTCTCCTTCACGGTGACCCTGGAGGCCAACTGACCCCGCTGTCGCACCCAGGTCGTACGATGCCCAGCGTGACGCACGACGACGCTCCGCTGCTCGCGGACCTCATGCCGTGGTCCGTCGCACCGCCGCGGCTGGGCCGGGGGTGGCCGACGGGCCCCGACGCGGCGTCCCTGAAGGCTCGCTGGGACGCCTTCGTGAAGGCCGAGGGCCCCGACCGGGAAGCCCTGCTGGAGCCGACGCGCTCGCGCACCCTGCACTCGGCGGTCGGGCAGTTGCCCGGCCAGTCATCCGGCACGGAGAAGCTGCTGCGCGCCTCGGGCCCCTGTCCTGAGCCGGTTCGCGTGCTGCACGCCCCCTTCGACGAGCAGTGGCTGATCCCGGACCACCGTCTGATCGACGCGGCCCGTCCCGAGCTGTGGCGGGTGGCGGACGAGCACCAGGTCTTCGTCCTTCAGGCGCCGGAGTCACCCCTGCTGGCGACCTCCCTGCTCCCGCTGGTCCGCCCGGGCCGTATCCACCCGCTGTACCGCCGCCCCGGCGGCACGGAACCCAACCTGGCTCCGGGTCTCCTGGAGCACCTCCGCGACCGGCTCGGCGCACCGGTCGAGCCGCTGGACTTCCTCGCCTGGACGCTGGCGGCCGTACGCCCGGATCTCACCGTTCCGCTCACCGGCGAGCCCGAACTCTGGGCCCGCGGCGTGGAGTCGGGCCACCGCGCGCTGTGGCTGATGCGCCGAAACGGCGACCGCCCGAAGCTTCCCGGCGGCCGCCGCCCGTACGTCCGCGCGCCGCTCCCCTCCCGTCCGCTGACGCTCGAGTACGACCGCGACGAGGAGGCCCTGCTGCTGGACGAGGGCCGCATCTCACCGGTCCCGCCGCAGGCCTGGGACTTCGAGGTGGCCGGCGTGAAGGTCCTGGAGCAGTGGTTCACCGCGCGCGTCCTGGAGCCCGAGCCGGGCACCCTGGTCGCCATCCGCCCGGCGACATGGCCGCAGACCTGGACGTCGGAGCTGCTGGAGCTGATCACGGTGCTGGCCCTGTTGGCGGAACTCCGGCCACTCCCCGAGGAGTTGACGAACCCGATCACGGCGACCGACCTCCACAAGGCGGGAGTCCTGCCGGCCCCGGCATCGGCCCGCAGGCCGGCGTCGGTGCTGGACGGGCCCGAGGAGGGGCCGGAGGGGCAACTCGCCCTGATCTAACGAGGGCCGGGGTCGAAGGCGTCCAGCACCCGCTCGATCGCCCGCCCGAATACCGCCTCCAGATCGATCGGCCCGCTGTCCTCCATGAAGGCCGCGGCGAGACGCGGATACTTGCCGGTGGCGACCTGACTGCCGAGATACGCGATGCGGACCGCGTTCTCCTCCTCCTCGGACCAGGGCATCGAGCGGGTGCGCTCGGCGGTGGCGATCTCGTTCGCGGTGTACGTCGTCACGACGCCGTTGAGCAGCGCGACCAGCTCCATCTTCACGCCGTACGGAACGTCGAGGGGTTCGAGGCAGGCGAGGCAGTGCTCCAGGTAGCGCAATGTGTTGGGACTGAAGCCGTACACCCCTGACATCAGCCGCGGCACCCAGGTGTGCCGGCGCATGATGGCGCGGGTCTCCCGTGCGTTGCGGACCATGTCGGCACGCCAGTCGCCCGAGGGCTCCCGGATCTCGTGCTCGGCGCCCACCGCGTCGATCATCAGCTCGTACAGGTCCTCCTTGCGGGGGACGTAATTGTACAGCGACATCGTCCCGCAGCCCAGCTCTGCCGCGACCTGCCGCATGGACACGGCGTCCAGCCCGCCGGCGTCGGCGATCTTCACCGCCGCGGCCGCGATGTCCGCACGCGTGAACGCGGGCCTGGGACCGCGCCCGGTCCGCTCGGGTCGCGCCCAGATCACCTGGGGTTCGGCCGCCTTGCCCGCCATCGATCATCACCTCGACCACCATCCTAGTTACGTACAGCGTACGTAGTGCGCTATGGTCGGGGCATGACTTCTACGTACGCTGTACTTAGTGAAGGTCTGGAGAAGCGGTTCGGCGAGGTCCACGCCCTGCGCGGGCTCGATCTGGCCGTCGCGCAGGGCACCGTCTGCGGGCTCCTGGGACCCAACGGCGCCGGCAAGACGACGGCCTTGAGGCTCCTCACCACCCTCCTGCGCCCGGACGCGGGCTCGGCCCGCATCGCCGGGCACGACCTGCTCCGGGACCCGGCGGCCGTCCGCCGCCGCATCGGCGTCACCGGCCAGTACGCCTCGGTCGACGGCGACCTCACCGGACGCGAGAACCTCCGGCTGTTCGCCCGGCTGCACCGGGTGCGGGGGCCCGCCGAGCGGGCCGGCGAGCTCCTGGACCGCTTCGGGCTGACCGAGGCGGCCGACCGGCCGGCGTCCACCTACTCGGGCGGCATGCGGCGCCGTCTCGACCTGGCGGCGAGCCTCGTCCGCCGCCCGGACGTGCTGTTCCTCGACGAGCCCACGACCGGCCTGGACCCCGCCAGCCGCAATCGGATCTGGGACGCCGTACGGGAGCTGACCGCCGACGGCACCACCGTGCTGCTGACCACGCAGTACCTGGAGGAGGCCGACCAACTCACCGACGACATCGCCCTGCTGGGCCGGGGGCGGGTCGCGCACACGGGTTCACCGGCCCAGTTCAAGGCGGTCATCGGCGCGCACGTCGAGGTCGTCGTGGCTGACGTCGACGTCATGGTGAAGGCGGCCGCGGTGCTGGATCAACTCACCGGGGCGGAACCGTCGTTGGATCACGAGCGGCGCGCCGTCGGTGCCGTCACCCGGGACGTCACGCTCACGCTTCCCCGCCTGGTGCGCGAACTCGACGCGGCGGGCGTGCCGTTGCTCGACGCGAGCCTCCAACCCCCCACCCTCGACGACGTGTTCCTGCGGCTCACCCAGGAAGACCAGGAAGAGGAGCGTGCGGCATGAGCACCCTGGCCTACGACGGCGGCGCGATGCTGGGCCGGCAGCTGCGGCGGATCCGGAACAACCCGGGTCTGCTGATCCTGACCCAGACGATGCCGATCACCATGCTGCTGTTCTTCGGCTACGTCTTCGGCAGCGCGCTGGCGATGCCCGGCGCGCAGTACCGGTCCTTCCTGGTGCCGGGGCTGCTGGTGGCGACCGCGGCGAACGGGATCATGACCGGCATGTTCCAGGCCGCCCAGGACACCCACCGGGGCGTGATGGACCGCTTCCGGACGCTGCCGATGAGCCGGGCCGCCGTACCGCTGGGGCAGGCCGCCGCCGACCTGGTCGTGACGGCAGCCGGGACCGTGCCGTTCCTGCTGGTCGGGCTCGCGGTGGGCTGGCGGATCGAGGGGTCCGCGTTCGAAGCGGGGGCCGCTCTGGGGCTGTTGCTGCTGTTCCGGTTCGCGACGACGTGGGTCGGGATCTTCCTCGGGCTGCTCACCCGGAACGAGGAGGCCGCCGGTCAGCTCGGCGGGGCGACCTTCCTGCTGCCGCTGCTGTCGAACGCGTACATCCCGGCCGACGGCCTGCCGGGCTGGTTGCGCACGCTCGCCGAGTGGAATCCGATCAGCGCGGTCACCACGGCCCTGCGGGACCTCTTCGGCAACGCACCCGTGCCGGACGGCGCCGCCTGGCCGGTCGCGCATCCCGTCGCCGGGTCACTGGTCTGGTGCGCGCTGCTGATCGGGGTGTTCGCACCGCTCGCGGTGCGCCGGTACGCGCGGGGCGAGCGGTGAAGCCGGAAGACTGAGGGGAGTTGAGGGATGTGCCCGCGCCCGGGTGGTGGCACAGTCCGGGCACCGCTGCCTGCCGTTGGGGATGACGGCGGCAGCGGCGGTACGGCGCCGGAGACAGTGTGAACTGTCGGGCGCGGGCCTGTGAGTCGGTCGAGGAACGCCGGTACGAGTCAGCGTCCGCCGAACAGCGAACGGCGGAGCCGACGCAGCGGGGCGAAGAGCGAGACGCGGCGCACCCGCGCACCCTGGTCGCTGCGCGCCTGGGTGGTGTCACGAGTGGTCAGCTCACGCATCAGCGAGGTCGCCTCGGCCGCCTCCGTCTGCGGCACGGCGGGACCCGCCAGCACCGACAGATGGCGGTCGAGGCGCGAACTGGTCGCGCTGCTCCCGCAGGTGATCGCAGGGACCCTGGCCCTGCTGCGCACTGTTATCTGATCCATGTCACTCCCCACCCGTACGAGTCCACCCGGCCCGGGCAGGTTAACCCTATCGCCCCGGCGGGGCACTCGTGTATCGCGGTCACAGGATTCACCTTCCCCGTAAGGGTGTTGACGACTCGTCTTTGATTACTCTCCGAATCCGACCGATTTCAGGGCGAGTTGGACAACGGGCTGGCCGGTGGGTTGCGGCGAGCCTCCGTTCGGCTCCACCGTCACAGCCAGTGACGTCGCCGATGTGTCGAGACCGGATGCGACCAAGGGCGTGTCGCCGTCGAAAAGCCCGAGAGAACGCGGTTGTACATCCGGGCGCATGAGCCAGAGCTGGTGCACTCGGCCGCTGGGCAGATCGCCGTATCCGCTGAGAGTGACGATCGCACGCCCCTCGGATGCGGAGGCGACCACTCCGATCGTCCGGCCCTCCGCGTCCTCACCGGAGGTCGCCCGGGCGTCGGGAGCCGCCAGAACGTTAGCGATCTCACTCGCCCGGGCCCGCTGGGCGTCCAGCTGGTCCTGCGTCCGGTTCGCCTGGACGGCGAAGAGGGAGGCGACGACGAGGGCCGCGGCGGCGGTGGCCGTGGCGAACGGCACGAGCAGCGGGCGCGTCCTGGTCGCACGGGTGCGCGGCGGCGGCTGGTTGCCCCACACGTGCGGCGGCAACTGCGTCGCACGCGCGCGTGCCGGTTCCCGCCCGGCGGACTCCTGCGGAGTCGTCCGTACGGCGGCCAGCACGCGGTCGCGCATCGCGGCCGGCGCCGGGGCGGCCGCGGACCAGGCGAGGCGGACGGCGTCCTCGGACAGGACCCGCACCTCGGCGGCACAGCTGTCACACTCCCGCAGGTGCTTCTCGAACCGGAGCCGCTCACCGGGTTCCAGGGCGTCGAGGGCGTACGGGGCGGCGAGGGAGTGCAGGTCCTCGCGCCGCAGAAGGCGGTCGACGAAGCTCACGCGGTACCTCCCAGACATTTGCGCAGCTGGGTGAGTCCGTCGCGCATTCGGGTCTTGACCGTGCCCAGCGGCAGGGAGAGCCGCTCGGCCACTTCACGGTAGGTGTAGCCCTCGTAGTAGGCGAGGGTGACGGACTGACGCTGCAGCGCGGTGAGACGGTCCAGGCAGCGGCGCACCCACTCGCGTTCGAGGCCGGCCTCGACCTCCTCGGCGACATGGTCGAAGGCCGGGTGGTTCGCGCGCAGGGCCTCGCGCTGCTCGCGCTCGCCGGCCGCGCGGGCGCTGCGCACCCGGTCGACGGCTCGGCGGTGGGCGAGGGTGAGGATCCACGACAGTGCGCTGCCCCGTCCCGGGTCGAACTTCGCGGCGGACCGCCACAGTTCGAGCAGCACCTCCTGCGCCACCTCCTCGGACTGCGCGGGATCGCGCACCACGCGCCGCACCAGCCCGTACACCGGCCCGGAGACCAGTCCGTACAGCTCCTCGAACGCCTTCTGGTCACCGCCCGCAACGAGCACCAACAGCTCGTCCGCCTCCAACTCGTCTCCCCCTCCCGCGAGGCCGCAGCGCGGCCGTCTCGTCCCACGAGGCATTCGCAACGAACCCACCTCCGGATGGGGTTACGGATCAGCGTGCCGAAAACGCGGGTCGTGCGCCGATGAAACAACTTTCCAGTTCCGCCGTAAGAACGCTTGGGATTCGACCAATCCACCCTGGCGACGGCTCCGAATCGGGTTCGTCAGGCAAGTTGGCACTGAGGACGGACGGCATGACACCTATTTCCAGGAGCGGTGCGGGACGCAAGGGCCTCGCGACCCTCGTATGTGGTGCGCTGGCCGCCGGAGGGCTCGCAGCCGCCGGCGTCGCCGCGCTGGCACCGGGGGCGGCCTCCGCCTCCAGCCACCGGGAGGCCCCCCTGATCTCGGGGACCCCGCAGTACGACAACACGGACGTGTACGCGTTCGTCAGCCCGGACA
Source organism: Streptomyces sp. NPDC051243 (assembly GCF_044455405.1). Taxonomy (NCBI): domain Bacteria; kingdom Bacillati; phylum Actinomycetota; class Actinomycetes; order Kitasatosporales; family Streptomycetaceae; genus Streptomyces; species Streptomyces sp. NPDC051243. Next base: position 67,759 of record NZ_JBITES010000028.1, read on the forward strand.
AGCCGGACACGACGACGATCATCGCGAACTGGATCCCGTTCGAGGAGCCGGCCGGCGGTCCGAACTTCTTCACGTTCGCCGAGGACGCGCAGTACGACATCCACATCGACAACAACGGTGACGCGCAGGGCGAGTTGCTCTACCGCTTCACCTTCGACACGCACATCAAGAACAAGAAGACGTTCCTGTACAACACGGGCCCGGTCGAGAGTCTGGACGACCCGGACCTCAACATCACGCAGACCTACGACATCGAGCTGATCAAGCTCAAGGACCAGTACCCGGTGTCGAAGACGAAGGTCGCCAACGACGTACCGGTGGCGCCGTCCAACGTCGGCAAGGCGTCCATGCCGGACTACGCCAAGCTGCGCGAACAGGCCGTCCACAAGCTCGCGGGCGACGCGACGTCGTTCGCCGGCCAGGCCGACGACCCGTTCTTCCTGGACCTCAGGGTCTTCGACCTCCTCTACGGCGGGAACCTCTCCGAGGTCGGCAACGACACGCTCAAGGGCTACAACGTCAACTCCATAGCCCTGCAGGTCCCGAACCACATGATCGCGGAGTCGGCGGACCAGCCGATCGTCGGCATCTGGTCGACGACCCAGCGCAAGAACGCCAAGGGCCACTTCGAGCAGGTCTCGCGCCTCGGCAGCCCGCTGGTGAACGAGGTCGTCAACCCGCTCAAGGACAAGGACAAGTTCAACGCGTCCGCGCCCTGGGACGACGCCCAGTTCCTGAAGAACGTCACCAACCCCGAGCTGCCGAAGCTCATCGAGGCGATCTACAAGATCCCGGCGCCCAAGGAGCCCCGCAACGACCTGGTGGATGTCTTCCTGAAGGGCGTCAAGGGCCTCAACCAGCCCCCGCACGTCACGCCCTCCGAGATGCTGCGCCTGAACACCTCGATCAAGCCGGCCGCCGAACCCAAGCGGCTCGGTGTCCTCGACGGCGACAACGCGGGCTTCCCGAACGGCCGCCGCCTCACCGACGACGTGATCGACGCCTCGCTCCAGGTCGTCGAGGGTGAACTCCTCGGCGCCAAGAACGACTTGGGCGACGCGGTCGACAAGAACGACAAGGACTTCGAGAAGGCCTTCCCGTACGTCGCCCTGCCGACCGAGGGTTCCCGCGGCCCGCTCGCCAAGGGCACGGACGGCGAGACCGACGTCCGCAGCCAGCTCGGCGACGCCCTGCAGCCGGCCGGCGCCGCCGGCAGCACCGACGACCGGACGCTGATCGCCGCGTCGGCGGGCGCCGGCGCGCTCGGAGTCCTGCTGATCGGCGCGGGCCTGGCCTGGTGGCGCCGGATGCGGGAGCGGGCGTACTAGGGCCTTCGGCCTCAACAGAGCTGGCGCGGCCCGCGAAGTACTCATCCCCCACGGCGCGGGCCGCGCCGCCGGTCCCGGCAACTTCAGTCAGCGGCAAGGCATTTGAGGAGAGGGAATGGTTCCGCGTACGAACGACAGCGCGCCGGAGAACGAGGAGACCGCCGATGAGCGCGTTGCCGCCGTGCGGCGGATCCAGCCCGTCCGGCGTTTGAGGACGAGGCCCCTCAAGGGCCGAAGCGGAGGTCCGGGGGCGGCAGCCCCCGGCGGGGTCGAAGGGGCAGCGCCCCTGGAGGACGGGAAGGGCAGGGGCGGCGGGGGCGAGAAAACCGGCCTTCAGCGCATCACCGCCGTACGCCGCGCCGCCGCAGCCGCACGCCGCCACCGCACCCTGCACCTCGCCGGATGCGCCGCCCTGCTGGCCGTAGCTCTCACCGCCGGATCCATAGCGTTCGGCGCCGTGAACGACAGCGGCCCGACCGACGTCGCCTCCGCCTCCGCCGCCGTCTCCCCGGGCCTCCTCGCAACCGGCGACCTCGACGCCGGCATCACCTCCCTCCAGGCCCACCTCCGCGACCAGCCAAGGGACTTCACCGGCTGGGCCACCCTCGGTCTCGCCTACGTCGAGCAGGCCCGCACCAAGGGCGACCCCTCCCGCTACCCCCAGGCCGCCCAGGCCTTCGAGCGGTCACTCGCACTGAAGGACGGCAACGACCAGGCCCTCGCCGGCCGCGCCGCCCTCGCCGCCGCCCGCCACGACTTCGAGGACGCCCTGAAGTACGCCGACCAGGCCCTGAAGGTGAACCCGTACAGCGAACGCGCCCTGTGCACCCGCGTCGACGCCCTCGTCGAACTCGGCCGCTACACCGACGCGTCCAAGGCCGCCGACACCGCCGACGACCGCCGCCCGGGCATCCCGGTCTTCACCAGGTACGCGTACGTCCACGAGCTGCGCGGCGACGTCCGTACGGCTCGACGCGTGCTCGACCAGGCACTCTCCTCCGCGGTCACCCCCGGCGACATCGCGTACGTCGCCACCCAGCTCGGCCAGCTCGCCTGGAACCAGGGCGACTACGACACGGCCCTCACCCACTACGCCCGCGCCCTCGCGGCGGACGAGAACTACGTCCCCGCCCTCGAAGGCCGCGCCCGCGCACAGGCGGCGAGCGGCGACAGGGCCGGCGCGCTCAAGGGTCTGAAGGACGTCGTCGCCCGCTACCCCCTCCCGGGTCCGCTCGTCGAACTGGGCGAGCTGTACGAGGCGTCCGGCGACCAGGCCGAGGCCGACGACCAGTACGCCCTCGTCGACGCCTGGACAGCCCTCGCCCGCGCCAACGGCGTCAACGCCGACCTCGACACCGCCCTCGCGGCCGCCGACCACGGCGACAAGGCGTCCGCCCTGCGCGCCGCCCGCGCCGAGTGGGAGCGCCGGCAGACCGTGCACACCGCGGACGCCCTCGCCTGGGCGCTGCACGTCAACGGCAAGGACGCCGAAGCCCTCCCCTACGCCCGAAGGGCCACGGCCACCGGCTACCGAAACGCCGCCTTCCACTACCACCGCGGCATCATCGAGCGCGCCACGGGCCACACCGAGGACGCCCGCGAGAACCTCCGAGCCGCGCTGGAGCTGAACCCCGGCTTCTCCCCGCTGGGCGCCCGGGAAGCCCGTACGGCACTCAAGGACCTGGAGGCGGCCAAGTGACCCCTCGTCGGCTGTTCGCCTCCGGCGCCGCCGTTCTCACGGCGGCCTGCGCGCTCACGCTGTTCCCCGCAACGAGCGCAAGCGCGCATCCCCTCGGCAACTTCACCGTCAACCGCTACGACGGCCTCGTCGCCGCCCCCGGCGAACTGCGCGTCCACCATGTCGAGGACCTCGCCGAGATCCCCGCGACCCAGGCCGGGCCGGACATCGAGAAGGCGGGCATGACGGCGTGGGCCCGGGAGCGCTGCGAGAAGGCGGCGCAGGGCAGCGAGGTCACCGTGGACGGCCGTACGGTCGATCTGACGCTGAACAGCAGCCACGCGCGCGTGCGGCCCGGTCAGGCGGGACTGGACACCCTCCGCGTGGAGTGCCGGCTGACGGCGCCGCTCCCCGAGGACGTCACCGACGCCATGACCGTCGGCTTCCGCGGCGCGGGCGCGGAAGCCGGCCCCGGCTGGCGGGAGATCACCGCACGCGGCGACCGTATGACACTCACCGCCTCGGACGTACCGAAGGAGTCGGTCTCCGGTGAACTGACCGAGTACCCCGAGGAGTTGCTCTCCTCCCCCGCCGACACCAAGGCCGCGTCCCTGCGGGTACGCCCCGGCGGGCCCGCCCTCGCCGAGTCCGAGCGGGACGCCCCCGCTTCCTCCGTCCTGCCGCGTGGCGCCGACCGCTGGACGCGGACCCTGGACGGCCTCGTCTCCCGCCAGGACCTCACCCTCGGTTTCGCCGCCCTCGCGCTGGTCGTCGCCGTCTTCCTCGGGGCGATGCACGCGCTCGCGCCGGGCCACGGCAAGACCCTGATGGCCGCGGTGGCGGCGGCCCGCGGCGGCCGGGCCCGCATGAAGGACGTGCTGCCGCTGGCCGCCTCGGTGACGGTCACCCACACCCTGGGCGTGGTCGCCCTCGGCCTCCTGGTCACGGCCGGTTCGGCGGCGGCGCCCTCGGTGATCACCTGGCTGGGCATCGCGAGTGGCGCCCTGGTGATCGTGGCGGGCGCGACCCTCGTACGCCGGGCCTGGCACATCCGCAGCCACGGGCACGGGCACGGGCACGGGCACGGGCACGGGCACTCACACGATCACGGCGACCACCCCCATCCGCACGAGCACCCCCACTCACACGACCACGCCCACGAGACCGACCAAGACCGCGAGACCGAACACGCCCACGACCGCCAACCGGTCCTGGTCGCCGCACACACGCACTCCACGACGGACACTCCCGCACCCACACCGCCCCAGGCCCGCACCCACGCCCAAGGACACGCCCCCGCGCATCACCACGACCACGGCCAGCGGCACGATGACGGCCACCACCACACCCACGATCACGATCACAGCCGCGGCCACACCCACACCCACGGCCTGCTGACCCACACCCACAACGGTTTCACCCACACCCACTCCACCGCCCCCACCCTCCGCGGCACGATCCTCCTCGGCTTCGCGGGCGGCCTCGTGCCCAGCCCGTCCGCGGTCGTCGTGCTCGTCGGTGCCGCGGCGCTCGGCAAGGCGTGGTTCGGACTGCTGCTCGTCGTGGCGTACGGCGTGGGGCTGGCGCTCACCCTCACCGCGGCCGGGTTCGCCGTGGTACGGCTGGGTACGGGGGCTATGCGGATGCTGGACAGGCGTCCCCGCTGGCTGACGCATCCCGTGACGGTCTTCGTCCGCCGGACCGCGCCACTGGGGTCCGCGGTGCTCGTCGTACTGATCGGGGCCGGATTGGTTCTCCAGGGGGCCGCATCCGCGCTCGGCTGAGCTACTTTTGGGAAGAAATAGCACGGAGTGGAGATTTCGCACGGATGCGAATGGGGGACGCCCGTGTCCGAAGAACCGGGCAGTGAACGTCTGATCGCGGGCCGCTACCGCCTCCTGTCCCCGCTCGGCGAGGGCGGCATGGGCACGGTGTGGCGGGCTCGTGACGAGGTGCTGCACCGTGAGGTCGCCGTCAAGGAGGTGCGCGCGCCGCACGGGCTGCCGGCCCCCGAGGTCGAGCGGATGTACGCCCGGCTGGAGCGCGAGGCGTGGGCAGCGGCGCGGGTCGCCAACCGCAATGTCGTCACGGTGTACGACGTCGCCGTGCAGGACGGCCGGCCCTGGATCGTGATGGAGCTGGTCCGCGGCATCTCGCTGGCCGAGCTGCTGGACGCCGAGGGCCCGCTGAGCCCGCAGCGCGCCGCGCACATCGGTGCCGAGGTGCTGGCGGCGCTGCGGGCCGCGCACGAGGCCGGGGTGCTGCACCGGGACGTGAAGCCGGCCAACGTGCTGATGTCGAACGACGGCCGGGTGGTGCTGACCGACTTCGGCATCGCCATGGTCGAGGGCAGCTCGGCGCTGACCATGACCGGCGAGGTCATCGGCTCCCCCGAGTTCCTGGCACCGGAGCGGGCGCTGGGCCGCACACCGGGCCCGGAGTCCGACCTGTGGTCCCTCGGCGTACTCCTCTACGCGGCCGTGGAGGGCAACTCCCCGTTCCGTCAGGACACCCCGCTCAGCACCCTGCGCGCGATCGTCGACGAGGAGTTGCCCCCGCCGCACCGGGCCGGCCCGCTCGCCCCCGTCATCGAAGGGCTGCTGCGCAAAGACCCGGCGCAGCGGCTGTCCGCCGACCGTGCCGAGCAGGACCTGCGGATCATCGGGGCGGGAGGCACACCGCGCGCGGACGCCGTGCGGGCGTCCCCGTACACCCCGACCGTCGCGGCCTTCCCGGCGCCGTCGCAGACCGCCCCGACGGCTCCGGTCCCCCCGCCCGCTCCGACGCGACCCGTCACCGGCACGGGCACCCCCGCCTCCGCCACGGCCCCCGTCCGCCCCGACCGCAACCGCCGGGCCGCCCTCGTCCTGATCGCCGGCATCGCCGCCCTGGCACTGGCCGTGGCAGGGCTGACGTACGCCCTCCTCAACGGCGGGGACGACGGCCGGAATGCGGGCGGCGGGGAAACCACCGGCCAGACGGGGGGCGGCACTTCGCCGACGGAGACCGAGGACGAGAAGCCCTCCGGAGGGGACCGGAGCCCGACACCGAGCCCGAGCGGCAGTGACACGCCCTCCGCGGCACCGCAGTCCGTGCGGGTGGCGCTGGCGGGCGCGAACACGGAGTACTCCGGGGCCTGTCCGCCGTCCCGGGAGGAGGCGCCCGCGTTCACGGCGACGTTCACCGTGGGGAAGCTGCCCGCACAGGTCACCTATCGCTGGGTGTCGGCGGACGGCAACGTCATGGACCAGGGCTGGAAGACCCTGTCGTTCCCTGAGGGCGAGGGGCGGACCAAGCAGGACAGGGCGTTCGTGACGACGTACGACGAGAGCGGGACCTTCGAGAACGAGATCAGTGTCGAGGTCCGCGATCCGGTGGAGACGAAGTCCAACTCGGTGCCGTTCTCGGTGACCTGTGTGACGGAGACCCCGACGGGCGGGGTCTCGCCATCGCCTACCGCGTCACCGAGTTCCTAGGTCGTGTCACCGGGCGTTCAGGCCGCGGCGTCCAGGACCGGCAGATAACCACCCGACTGGCCCGCGGCCGTCGGGTGGTACGACTCGGGGATGTTGAGCCAGTTCACGGCGTGCATCCACGAGCTGCCGGAGCAGATCTCGTGCCCGGTGAAGGTGGGCCGTACGTCGCCGAAGGTGAAGCCGTGGTCCAGGGCGCGCTTCTCGGTCGCGGCGTCGATGTAGTCGGCCGCGTCGTTGAGCGCCCTGCGCTTGGTCTCGGACAGGCCGAGGCACGAGGACACGCCCAGCTTGTAGAAGCGGGGGTAGCCGAGGACGACCACATGGGCGGACGGGGCCTTGGCCCGGATGGCCGAGTAGACGGTGTCGAGCCGGCCGGGCAGCGTCGAGTCGACGAACGCCTTCGCGGTGTTGATCCGGGAGACGCAGGCGCTGTCGGACTGGAGCACACAGGTCGTCATGATGTCGGCGAAACCGGCGTCGTTGCCGCCGATCGTGATGGACACCAGCGCGGTGGTGGCGTTGAGCGGGCCGAGCTGACTGGCGGTCACATCACCCGTTTGAGCGCCCGAGCAGGCCGTGAAGTCGAAGGACGAGGGTGAGTTCGCGGCCGCCCACAGGTACGGGTACGCCCTGGTGCTGCGTGCGCAGTCACCACTGGAGGAGATGTAGCTGCCCGCACCGAGACCGGAGGAGTACGAGTCGCCGAGGGCCACATAGCCGCCGGTGGCGGCGGTTTCGGCGGCCTGCGCGGCGCCGGCCCCGGTGAGGGCGGTGCCGACGGCGAGGAGGAGCGAGGCGACGTATGCGGAAAGTCGGGAACGTCTCATGGAACCTCCCTATAGCAGGATCTCTGCCTTAACCGTCGTACCAACTACGCGTGTTGACAGGAAGTGTCCATGCCAAGAATTTTCCGGGCATCACCACCCTCACCCTGTCGGCTTGCTGTGGGTTTTGTTGCGTGTTCATGACAGAGTTGTTGACAGATCGTCAACTCTCTTGTCGGTCACGCCGGGAGCACAGATCCTTTACTTCGGCTTTGGAACGGGAACGCGACGTTCCGAGGTCGTGCCCGCGATCACGCGTGCACCCCCCACATCGCGCGCATCCAACCCGTATGCGCGCTGCCTGGAGGAGGACTCCCTCGTAATGGCACAACTGCGTAGCAACAAGCTCAGGTTCGCCGCGATAACCAGCCTGGCGACCGCCGCCCTCGTGGGCGGGCTCACCTCCCTCCCCGCCCAGGCCGCCCCGGCCGAGGGCAAGGTCCTGGCCGCCGGCTCCCCCACGGCGATCAAGGACAGCTACATCGTCACGCTCAAGAAGAGCGCGGGCCTCAAGGCCGCCTCGGCCGCCGGCAAGGACCTGGTCGAGGAGTACGGCGGCACGGTGAACAAGACGTTCACCAAGGCGCTCAACGGCTACACCGCCACCCTCTCCGCGACGGAGGCGAGGAGACTCGCGGCCGACCCGGCCGTGGCGTCCGTCGAGCAGAACCAGCGGGTCCGGATGGACGCCACACAGTCCAGTGCCCCCTGGGGCCTGGACCGCATCGACCAGACCTCGCTTCCGCTCTCCGGCACCTACACCTACCCGGACAGCGCGGGCAGCGGAGTGACGGTGTACGTCATCGACACGGGCGTGCGCATCACGCACAGCGACTTCGGCGGCCGTGCCTCGTACGGCTACGACGCCGTCGACGGCGACACCACCGCGCAGGACGGCAACGGCCACGGCACCCATGTGGCCTCCACCATCGCGGGTTCCACCTACGGCGTCGCCAAGAAGGCGAACATCGTCGGCGTCCGGGTGCTGAACAACAGCGGCTCGGGCACCACGGCGGGCGTGGTCGCGGGCATCGACTGGGTGACCAACAACCACTCCGGTCCCTCGGTCGCCAACATGTCGCTCGGCGGCGGCGCCTCCACCGCGCTGGACACGGCCGTGCGCAACTCCATCGCCAGCGGCGTGACCTACGCGATCGCGGCCGGCAACAGCAGCGCCAACGCCTCCTCGTACTCCCCGGCCCGGGTCACCGAGGCCATCACCGTCGGCGCCACCACCAGCTCGGACGCCCGCGCCAGCTACTCCAACTACGGCTCGGTCCTGGACATCTTCGCGCCGGGTTCCTCGATCACGGCGGGCTGGTACACCAGCGACACCGCGACGAACACCATCTCCGGTACGTCGATGGCGACACCGCATGTCGCGGGCGCGGCCGCGGTCTACCTGGCGGGCCACACCTCGTCCACCCCGGCTCAGGTCGCCTCGGCCCTGACCGCCGGGGCCACCACGAACGTGGTCACCAGCCCCGGCAGCGGTTCGCCGAACCGGCTGCTGAAGCTCGTGTCGTAAGGCACTCGCGCACCATCTGAACGACGGTTCCCCGGAGGCCCCGCCGCCTCCGGGGAACGCGTGCTCCCGAGACCGGGAAACGAACAGGTGTCAAGGGGCCATTCGCATCTTGACGGCATACGCGGCGCTGAGCGACATTGAAGCCCGGCATCCGGCGCTTCGGGGGGAAACGTCGCCAATGCAGACCTTACGTATCAAGACAGCCTCGTCCGAGGACACCGAGAGAGCGCGACCAGGGCCGGGGAGGGACCTGACGCCGCTGCTCGCGGGTGCCGCGACGGCTGTGGGGGGAATCGGCGCGGTCCTCGCGCTCGTCGACTCGGGCTCGCCGCTGCGCGGCCCCTTCACTCTGTTCTTCCTGCTCGCGGCGCCGGCCGCGGCGATCGCCGCCGCACTGCGCGGGCTGGAACCCTTCGGCCGTGCCATCGCCTCGGTTGCGGGCGCGGTCGCCGTCAACATGCTGGTGACCCAGGGCATGCTGGCCGTGCACCGGTGGTCGGTACGCGGCGGGATCGTGGCGGTGACCGCGATCAGCGCCCTCATTCTCCTGCTGGTCCTGGTACGGCGACTGCGCGGCCGTACGACGCGAAGGCGGAACGACTGACGTGGACATCAGCGTGTACCGCCCCGGGGAGCTCAGCTCCGCCGACCGGGCGGCGTGGACATCGATGCAGTCCAAGGCCCATCTTCAGGGTTCGCCGGAACTGGGCAACCCCTTCCTCTCCCCCGAGTTCGCGCTGGCGGTCGGCCGTTGCCGGCGCGGGGTGCGGATCGCGGTGGTGCGGGAGGGCGGTGAGCCGGCCGCGTTCTTCCCGTTCCAGCGGACGGCGGCCGGCGTCGGCCGGGCCATCGGACTCGGCGTCTCGGACGCCCAGGGGGTGGTGCACCGGCCCGGGTTCACCTGGGATGCGCGGGAGCTGCTGAAGGCCTGCGGGCTCGCCGTCTGGGAGTTCGACCACCTGGTGGAGGGCCAGGCGGCGTTCGCCGCGGAGGCGTCCGGTACCTACCCGTCCCCGGTCATGGACGTCGACCAGGGCTACGACGCGTATCTCGCTCAACTCCGCGAGCAGTCACCGAAGTTCACCAAGTCGACACTCGCCAAGGAGCGGAAGCTGGGCCGGGACCACGACGGCGTGCGGTATGTGCACGACGAGCGCGATCCGGCCGCCCTGCGCACGCTGATGGGCTGGAAGTCCGCGCAGTACCGAAGGACGGGGCGCAGCGACCGGTTCGCGCACGAGTGGATCACCCGGCTCGTGGAGCAGCTGTTCCACACCCGCTCCGAGCCGTTCGCGGGGATCCTGTCGGTGCTGTACGCGGGCGGCAAGCCGATCGCCGCGCACTTCGGGCTGCGCTCCGAACGGGTCCTGGCGTGCTGGTTCCCGGCGTACGACCCGGCGTTCTCGAAGTACTCGCCGGGGCTGGTCCTGCATCTGCGGATGGCCGAGGCGGCCGCCGCCGACGGCATCGCCTATCTCGATCTCGGCCGGGGCCAGAAGGAGTACAAGGACTCCCTGAAGACACGCGAGCTGACGGTGTCGGAGGGGTGGGTGACCAGGCGTCACCCGGTCGCGTTCGGACACCGGGCACGGCGTGCCCCGGTCCGGGCGCTGCGCAACACCGTGCAGGCACGGCCGGAGCTGTTCGAACCGGCGGACCGGCTCCTCAAGAGCATGGGGAAGATCCGCTCGGGTCGGCGGTGACGACCGAAGCGAAAGGACCGGTTACGGTCAAACCAACAAAAACGTGAGAGCTCGTTCCAGCTCTTGCCATACAGTCTCAATCATCAATACCGTCGTACATCTCACCCGCATCGGACGGTCGACGAACGGCTCCAGGGGAGGGCTCAGGGACCGCGACAGGTCCGGCGCGGGACGCGGTAGGGGGGTGCTCGGTGAAGGTGTCCGCACTTGCTATCGAGTCGTGCCGCGCGACCGGCTGCCGATCTTCTGGTGGCCGGCCAGAAATGCCAGCTCACCGCACGCGCACGGAGATCCGCTTATCCGTGCCGTGAGTGAGATACCCCCCTTTCGAACCGGACCAAGAGCCGGGCCGCCCAGGGGCGGGCGGTCCACCGGACGAGAGGGACCAGACTCATGAGTTCTGTTCTGCGCCCGGCGGTCGCGGACCAAGATCCGTCACCGGTCGGCAAGTACCGGCCCGTCTCCACCCACCTGGCCATCGCGCCGCCGGTGAGCGTGGTGATCCCGGCCATGAACGAGGCGGAGAACCTTCCGTACGTCTTCAAGACCCTGCCGGACTGGATACACGAAGTGGTCCTGGTGGACGGCAACTCCACCGACGACACCGTCGAAGTGGCCCGTGAGCTGTGGCCGGACGTCAAGGTCGTGCGGCAGCGCGGCAAGGGCAAGGGGGATGCCCTGATCACCGGGTTCGAGGCGGCCACCGGCGACATCATCGTGATGGTCGACGCGGACGGCTCGGCCGACGGCCAGGAGATCGTGTCGTACGTGTCCGCCCTGGTCTCGGGCGCGGACTTCGCCAAGGGGTCCCGCTTCGCCAACGGCGGCGGCACCGACGACATGACGCCGATCCGCAAGCTGGGCAACTGGGCGCTGTGCACGGCCGTCAACCGCAAGTTCGGCGCCCGCTACACCGATCTCTGCTATGGATACAACGCGTTCTGGCGGCACTGCCTGGACAAGATCGACCTCGACTGCACCGGCTTCGAGGTGGAGACCCTGATGAACATCCGGGTCGTCAAGGCGGGGCTCAAGGTGCAGGAGATACCGAGCCACGAGTACCTCCGCATCCACGGCACCAGCAATCTGCGCGCCGTGCGGGACGGGCTGCGGGTGCTCAAGGTGATCCTCAAGGAGCGCTCCAACCGGCGCGCCCTGCGCCGCCGCAGTGCGGCCGCGCACTCCCCCATGCTCGACACCGTGCGGGGAGAGGCGTCTTGAGCGGTCCCGACATCTCCGTCGTGATCTGCGTGTACACCGAGGACCGCTGGGAGGACATCCTCGCGGCGGTCTCCTCGGTGCGGGCGCAGGCGTATCCGGCCCTGGAGACGCTGCTGGTCGTCGACCACAACGAGGCGCTCCTGGACCGGCTGACCAAGGAGTACAAGGAAGCGACCGATGTGCGGGTGCTCGCCAACGCGGGCCCCCGCGGTCTGTCCGCCGGCCGCAACACCGGCATCGCCGCCTCCTACGGCGAGGTCATCGCGTTCCTCGACGACGACGCCGTGGCCGAGCGGGACTGGTTGCGGCACTTCGCGGCGGGGTACGCCGACCCGCACGTGATGGCCGTCGGCGGTCGTACGGAGCCCATCTGGGCGTCGGGACGGCGGCCCCACTGGTTCCCGGAGGAGTTCGACTGGGTGGTCGGCTGCACCTACCGGGGGCTGCCGCACGGCCGGGTGAAGGTGCGCAACGTCCTCGGCGGCAACGCCTCCTTCCGGCGCACGGCGTTCGACTTCGCGGGCGGCTTCGCCAGCGGCATCGGGCGGGACGGCGACCGGCTGCCGCTGGGCTGCGAGGAGACGGAGCTGTGCATCCGGCTCACGCGGGCGAGGCCCGACGCGGTGCTGCTGATCGACGACCGCGCGGTGATCCACCACCGGGTGCCGGAGGCGCGTGAGCACTTCGGGTACTTCCGCACGCGGACGTACGCCGAAGGGCTGTCCAAGGCGCTGGTGGCCCGAAGTGTCGGCGCCGACAAGGGACTTGAGTCCGAGCGCCGGTACACCACCCGGGTCCTGCCGGCCGGGGTGGCGCGCGGGCTGCGGGACGCCCTGCTGGCCCGGCCGGGCGGTGCGGGGCGGGCCGGTGCGATCGTCGCCGGGGTGCTGACCGCGGCCGGTGGGTACGTGGTCGGGAGTGTCCGGGCGCGCCGGGGCGGTGCCACGTACTCGGTGGCGGGGCTCGAAGCGGGCGCCGGGGGGGAACCGGGCATCGAGGGGGGAAGCAGATGACCGACGCGCGTGTGCCGATCCTGATGTACCACGCCGTGTCCACCTCGCCGAACGACGCCACCCGTGACCTGTCGGTGGCGCCGGAGGCGTTCGCGGAACAGATGGCGCTGATCGGCGACCTGGGCCTCACGCCCGTGAAGACGGCCGATCTCGCGGCGCGCTGGCGCTCCGGCAAACCGCTGCCGGAGCGGCCGGTGCTGATCACCTTCGACGACGGCTACGAGGGCGTGCACCGGCACGCCCTGCCCGTGCTCGCCAAGCACGGCTTCCCGGCCACGGTGTTCGTCTCCACGGGCTGGCTGAAGGGGCCCCACGACATGGGCGGCGGCCTGGACACCATGCTCGACTGGGACCAGGTCCGCGAACTCGCCGACGCGGACGTCGAGATCGGCGGCCACAGCCACACGCATCCGCAGCTCGACCAGCTCCCGGACAGGAGGCTGCGCTCCGAGCTGATCCTGTGCAAGGAGATCATCAGCGATCAGCTCGGGACCGTCCCGGCCTCGTTCGCCTACCCGTACGGCTACTCCAGCCGCCGGGTGCGCGAGGCGGTGCGCGAGACCGGGTACGCCCAGGCGCTCGCCGTCAACAACGGCCTGGCGCGGCGCCGGCAGGGCCCGTACGCCCTGACCCGCCTGACCGTGCGCCGCACCACCGGCATCGAGGAGTTCGCGCGGATGGTCGAGGGCCGTGCCATCGCCCGCACCTTCGCCAGGGACCGTGCCCTCACCAAGGGGTACGCCGTGGTCCGCAGAGCCCGACAGGTCCGCCGGAAGGCCATCCGTTCCCGTGTCTGACACGACGACCACGACCGAGCCCGCCTCGACCGACGCGACGGCGCCCGAGCGGTCGGGGCGCCGCCTTCGCCTGCCCGGCATGGGCGGGCCCTCCGGGGGAAGCCAGCTGTTCCGCAACGCCTACGCCCTGATGATCAACACGGGCATCTCCGCCGTGCTGGGGCTCGGGTTCTGGCTGGCCGCGGCCCGCTACTACTCCGAGTCCGCGGTCGGCCAGGGGTCCGCCGCGATCGCCGCGATGAAGTTCCTCGCGGGACTGACCGCGGTGACGCTGACGGGGGCGCTGGCCCGGTTCATCCCGGTGGCGGGCCGCAGGAGCGGCCGGCTGATCTTCCGGACGTACGCGGGCAGTTGTGTGGTGGTGGCGCTGGCCGCGGGCGTCTTCCTGCTGACGCTGGACCTGTGGGGGCCGTCGTACCGGTTCCTGAACGGGGCGGCGGGCGGGCTCTTCTTCGTCGTGGCCGTCATCGCCTGGAACCTGCTCACGCTCCAGGACGGTGTGCTGACCGGGCTGCGCAGCGCGGTGTGGGTGCCGGTCGGCAACACCGTGTTCTCCGCGGTCAAGCTGGGGTTGCTGGTGGCCTTCGCGGTGGCGATTCCCACGGCCGGGGTCTTCGTGTCGTGGGTCGCGGCCATCGCGGTGTCGGTGCTGCCGCTGGGCTGGCTGGTGTTCCGGCGTCTGGTGCCGCGCCATGTGAAGGCGACCGAGGACAACGCCGACCCGCCGTCCCTGAAGGAGATCGGGAAGTTCCTGGCGGGCGACTACACCGGCTCCCTGTTCTCGCTCGCCGTGGTCTATCTGATCCCCGTGATCGTGGCCGCGCAGGTGTCCGCCGAGGACAACGCGTACTTCTACATCACGGCCACCATCGGCGGCACCGTCAATCTGCTCGCCATCAACATGGGCGCCTCCCTCACGGTCGAGGGCTCGCACGACCCGGGGCGGCTTGCCGCCAACACCCGCGCGGCGCTCAGGCGCATGGCGCGGATCATGGTGCCGGTCGCCGCGATCCTGTTCTTCGGAGCGCCCTGGATCCTGGGCGTCTTCGGCCAGGGTTACGCGGACGCGGCGACCCCGCTGCTGCGCTGGTTCGCCGTCGGGGCGCTGCTGCGGGTCGTCATGGAGACGTACTTCGCCGTCCTGCGCGCGCAGAGCCGTACCGCCGGACTGGCCTGGCTGCAGGGCCTGTTGTGTGCCCTGGTGCTCGGTCTGACGCTGCTGCTGCTCCCCCGCATGGGCCTGACCGGCGCCGGCGTCGCCGAGATCGCCGCTCTCGCGGTGATCGTCGCGATCGCCGCGCCCAAGCTGTACCGGACGGCCCGTGCGACCTCGGCCGAGGTCCCGGAGGACGCGGCTCCCGACGGTGACCTCGCCGACCTGGGGGCGCGCGAGGTGCCCGAGGGGGCGCGTAAGCGCATGCCTGGCTGGGCGCTCGACACCGACACCCTCGCCCTCGGCGTCCATGTCGACTTCGACCACCTGGAACGCCGGCCGGACGTCCGCCCGGGCCCGGGCACACCGCCCACGGGAACACCGCTGGTCCACCCGGACCACCGGCCGGCCTGGGCGCGCAAGCCGGAGGTCGGGTTGCCGGTGGAGATGGGGGTCCCCCCGCTCGAACGTATTCGAGAGTGGGGGAGCGAGCCGGGTTCGGAGGCGTCGACGGGGCCCGCGGAGGTGGACGCGCCGTTCGAAGCGGACTTCAAGGCGGACTTCAAGGCGGACTTCGACGCGGGCGAGGGCGAGGAGGCCGTACCGGAAGAGCGCGAGGAGGCCGTCGTACGGCCGGAACCTGCCGTACGGGAAGAGCCGCCGATGCCCGAAGAGCCCGTACGACCGCCCGTCGTGCCCTCGCCGACCTGGCGCGAGCAGCTGATGCCCACCCGTCTCGGGGTGGTCCTCGGCTGTCTGCTGATCGCCGCGCTGCTGCTGTACTGGGTACCCGCGCTGCGGCTCGGCGAGGCCGACCTCGACGGCATGGGCGGGCTCGGGCTGGTCTCCGTGCTGCCGCTGCCGACGCTGGTCGGGGCCGCGCTGCTGGCGGTGGTGTTCGCCTCGCTGCTGTGGCTGGGCCGCGAGCACAAGGCGTTGCTGCTGGTCACCCTGCTGGCGACGGTCGTGTCCCTGCACTCCCTGCCCGCGCTGATCGAGGCGGAGCCGAGGTTCGCCACGGCCTGGCAGCACCTCGGCTTCCTCGACTACATCGACCGCACCGGATCGGCCGTGCCCGACCTGGACGCGCGCTGGAGCTGGCCGGGCTTCTTCGCGGTGACCGCGTTCGTCGCGAAGGCGTGCGGGGTCACCGACCTGACCGAGGTCATCCGCTGGTGGCCGCTGGCCATGCAACTGCTGTACCTGGTGCCGATGTTCCTGCTGGTGCGCTCGATGCGGGCGAGCTGGCGCGCCAAGTGGACCGGCATCTGGGTGTTCGTGCTCAGCGGCTGGGTCGGCCAGGACTACTTCTCCCCGCAGGGCTTCACGTACCTGCTGTACCTCGTCTTCGCGGCGATCCTGCTGGTCTGGTTCCGCGCGCCGCGCGTGATCTGGACGAAGCGGCGGCCCGGCGAGGTCGAGGTCGAGCCCACGGACCGGCGGCAGCGGGCCGTGCTGCTGATGGTCGTGACCGGACTGTTCGCGGCGAGCGTCCCGGCCCACCAGCTCACGCCGTTCGTGATGCTGGGCGTGCTGACGGCGCTCGTCCTGATCGGCAAGTCCGAACTGCGCGGCCTGCCCGTCCTGTTCGGTGTCATGGTGACGGTGTGGATCGGCTTCATGGCCGAGCCGTACTGGTCCGGGCACTTCGACGAGCTCTTCGGCGGGGTCGGCGGCGTGGGCGGCAATGTGTCGTCCTCGGTCTCCGGCCGTATCGAGGGCGGCAGCTCCACCCACAAGCTCGTCCTCTACACGCGTGTGCTGCTGGCCGGCGGAGTGATGGCCTTCGCCTGCTGGGGCTGGTGGCGCCGACGCTTCCACCACTACCGGGAGCGTTCGCTGCTCGTCCTCACCTTCGTGCCGTTCCTGGGCTTCGGCATGCAGTCGTACGGCGGTGAGATGGCGCTGCGGGTCTTCATGTTCGCCCTGCCCGGCGCGGCCCTGCTCACCGGCCTCGCCTTCTTCCCGCGTACCGGTGTCACCGCCAAGGAGCGCGACAAGGACCGGGTGAGCCTCGCCCCGCTGGCCGCGCTCATGGCGGGCCTGGTGCTGATGGGCGGCTTCCTGGTGGCCCGTTGGGGCAACGAGCCGTTCGAGCGGGTGCGGCCCGGCGAGGTCGCCGCCATGGAGTACGTGTACGCCCATGACGATCCGAGCGTGCGGCTGCTGTGGCTGAGCGACGACCCGGTCAACGTCGTGACGCCGTCGATGCCGTGGGGCTCGCGGGACATGGAGAAGGTGGAGTACCTGCCGACGCTCGCGCCGGCCGACCCGGTGCTGGTGTCAGGGCTGGTGAAGGCGCTCAAGGACGCCGGCCCGAACTCGTATCTGATGATCAACCGCAGCCAGGTGACCTATCTCCGGCTGGACGTCGGCTATTCGGCGACCTGGGAGTCGCGGCTGATCCAGAACCTGGACAAGCGGCAGGAGCTGAAGAAGGTCTTCGTCAACGAGGACGCGACGATGTACGCGCTCAGGAAGCAGCCGGCGGGCGGGGTGCCCAAGGCCGATCCCGGTCCGATCGGGCCTCGGGTGACCTGGACGCCGTGGTCGGTGGTCGGCGGGCTCGCGGCGGTCGCGTTGATCGTGCTGCTGATGGCCCGCGAGATCGTCCGGGTGGCGATGGCGCCGAGCGTGCGGCAACTGCGATGGCTGCAGAGCAGCTTCTGGTTCTCGCTGCCGCTGCTGGCGGTGCTGCTGGCCTCGCTGGCGCAGCGGTTCCTGACGATCAAATAGGAGCTCGCCCCGGTTGGGAACCAGGCCCTGTCGTCTGGATCAGGCCGGCTGTGAGGTGCGGCGCCCTTCAGCCGACCCGAGCCGGGTCGATGGGGGTGCCCCCGCGCGAGCCGGGCGAAGCCGGTTCGAGCGTGGGGGAGCGTGCAGCTGCAAGGCGGAGGAGGCTGTGACATCAGCCGCTACCGCGGCGGGCGACGCGATGGGGGTGCCCCCGCGCGAGGAGGTTCGAGCGGGTGAGTCGGCGAGTGACGACAACGCGGCTGGGGAACCCCCTGCTCGAAGAGCTTGGGGGAGCGCGTGCCAGGGCCCGCGACGCCGGGATGATCCAAACGACAGGGCCTTGGCCGTGTCCGCAAAGTCCCGCCTGCCCCGCGGCGGACGACGGGACTTTGCGGACACGACCTGGCCCCGGTCAAGTGGCTCAGCGCCCCAGCCACTTGACCTCGTACGCCTGGAACTCGACCTTCTCGCCGTCGATCTTCGCGCTGGTCTGCCGGTCGAGGGTGTTCACGGCCAGGATGACCTTGCCGGTGGCCAGGACCCGCACGTCGGGCTTGTCCACCGACACCGACGCGTGCTCGGTCCCCGGCCGGAACTCCTTGGCGAACCGGGCGACCAGGTCGTACATGGGCAGCTTCTCGCCGCCGCCCGCGGTGTCGGTCGGCGTCCACAGACAGCCGGCGCACTCGGTGCCCTTCTCCTCCTCCGGGTTCCAGTAGAAGCCGGAGGTGGTCCCGCCCTTGGCCAGCGCCATCATGCCGGCGGCCTGGACGGCGACCCGGCGGGCCTCGGACCAGCCCTTGCGGTCGTCGTTGCCGTCGGCGGGCTCGACGTAGTACTCGGCCCACCACAGCGGCAGGTCGCCGGTCTGCCCCCGCACCCACCGGCTCACGGCCGTGAACTTGTCGGTGGCCGTGAACTCGTCGGGCAGGAGCTCGTCGTCCCGGGTGTAGCTGGAGCCGTCCACGACGACGAAGTCGGCGCCGGCCTTGTGCTCGTTCCAGTAACCGAAGGCGTCGACGATGCGCTGGTCCAGGGCGCCCCAGGAGCCCTTGAGGGCCGTCGAGGCCTCCTCCGCGCGCGGGTCGACGCTGTCCATCACGAGGTACGGCCCGCCGACCATGATCTCCGGGTTGACCTTCTTCAACGCCCGGTAGACGAGGTTGTACAGCTCGGTGTAGCCCTCGTGGTCCCAGCGGGCCTCGGCATCGTTCCAGAAGCCCTTGAACTCGTTCCAGACGATGAAGTGCCGTACGTCCGGGTAGCGCTTGGCGACCGTGACGGCGAGCGCGGCGAAGTCGTCGAAGTGCTCGGGGTCGGGCGCCGTCTCCAGGGCGGCCTGGCTCCAGTCGGTGTTGTCGACGCCGGCCTTCCCGCCCTTCATCCAGTCGGGGGCGCAGCACAGGGTGACGACCGGGGTGCTGCCGGAGGCGCGCATGAAATCGATACGGCGGTCCATCGCCTCGAAGTCGTAACGCCCCTCGACCGGCTCGGGGTTGTCGGCGCCCCAGCCCATGATGTGCTGGATCTGCGGCAGCCCCCCGGCGTCCGCGAGCCGTCCCTCGACGCGCTTCACGGCGGCCGGGGCGCCCTCGTCGGCGCTGTACTGGGTGTGGGTGAACCCCCAGCCCACCTCCGGATCGGTCGCGTCCGGCGTCGCGGTCGGGGTGCCGTGCACCTTGTCGCCGTCGCGTGAGGTGCCGTCCGTGTTCACGCCGTTGCCCGGAAGCGTGGTGAACAGGGTCACCACTAGGGCCAGAGCCACCGCGCCCACGCCGAGCAGCGCGGTGAGCCGCCACCGCCGCGCCCCCGAATTCCACCCATGACGTCCCATCAAGGACAACGGTAACGGGGGTGCCCGCCGCGCGGGCGGGTTTCGCACGTACCCGGTGTGCGACAGGGCGGAGGGGAGCCGGAGGGGGAGCGGGGGCGCATCGGGCACGGCCCCCGGCCCTCGGGCGTGCACCGTTGGCGGGACGTGCCACGGAAACCGGGTGCAGAGGGGCGGCTCGTGCCGGATCATGGCCGCATGTCTGCGAACCCACACGACGCTCTGCCGATCCGGCTCAACGTCGACGACAGCGACTCGCCGTCCGACGTCGTCGACGCGCTGTTCCTCGGCCGCTTCGCGACGGGCGAGCAGCCGTACTCGCACGCGGTGAACATCGACCGCGTACGGTCCGGGGCGACACTCCTGCCGCCGGGCGCCCGCGTGCTGCGCGCCGCCCGCGACGACGACCGCAGCGCCACGCTGGCGGAGGGCGACGGCTGGACGCTGCTGATCTCCCGCTGGAACCGGGGCGCCGACGTCACGGTGACCGCGACCAGCGAGGAACTCGCGGCGCGCGTGCTGGGCGAGGCGACGGACGGCGCGGCGGACGAGCCCGAGCCGCAGCCGGAGAACGTGACCATGGGCTTCTGGTACGTCTCCCCCAGGCGCGGCCCGCACCGCACCACCCGGCAGATCTCGGCGGGCACCTGGGACGAGGTGCGGGCCAACTACACCGCGCCGGTCGCGGACGCGATGGACCGCCTGATGAAGACGACCCCGGAGGACATCGCGGGCCGGCTGCTCCTGCTGCACGGCCCGCCGGGCACCGGCAAGACGTCGGCGCTGCGGACGCTGGCCCGCTCCTGGCGGGACTGGTGCCAGGTGGACTGCGTACTGGACCCGGAGCGCCTGTTCTCCGACGTCGGCTATCTGATGGACATCGCGATCGGCGAGGAGGACGGGGCGGGCAAGGGACGCTGGCGGCTGCTGCTCCTGGAGGACTGCGACGAGCTGATCCGGGGAGAGGCGAAGCACACGGCGGGGCAGGCCCTGTCGAGGCTGCTGAACCTGACCGACGGCCTGCTCGGCCAGGGCCGCAACGTCCTGGTCGGCGTGACGACCAACGAGGACCTGGAGCGCCTGCACCCGGCCGTCGTCCGCCCCGGCCGCTGTCTGGCCCGCATCGAGGTGGGGCCGCTGACCCGCCGGGAGGCGGTGAACTGGCTGGGCACCGAGGAGGGCGTCGGCCGCGACGGCGCCACGCTGGCGGAGCTGTACGCGCTGCAGCGGGGTACGTCTCCGACGTCGCTGCCGGAGCCTCGGGAAGGTGCGGACTCCGGGCTGTATCTGTAGTGCTTTGATGGAATCTGCAGTGCTTTGATGGACGTATGACCCTGTTCGTCGGCACGTCGGGGTGGCAGTACCGGGACTGGCGGGACGTCCTGTATCCGTCCGGCGTCCCCATGCGCCTGTGGCTGGAGGAGTACACGGCGGCCTTCGCCACGGTCGAGATCAACAACGCCTTCTACCGGCTGCCCTCCCGGGAGAACTTCGAGGCGTGGCGGGACCGAGTGCCGGGTGACTTCGTGGTCGCGGTGAAGGCGAGCCGCTACCTGACCCACATCAAGCGGCTACGTGATCCCGAGGAGCCGGTGACCCGCCTGATGACGCACGCGGAGGGCCTGGGCCCCCGCCTGGGCCCGGTGCTCCTCCAGCTGCCGCCCACCCTGCGGGCGGACACCGACCTGCTGGACGCCTGCCTGGCGTGCTTCCCCGCGCGTACCCGAGTCGCCGTCGAACCCCGGCACGACAGCTGGTGGACGCCCGAGGTGCGCGAGGTGCTGGAGTCCCGGGGCGCGGCCCTGTGCTGGGCCGACGTCGAGTCCCGCCCCGTGACCCCGCTGTGGCGCACCACCGACTGGGGCTACGTCCGCTTCCACCAGGGCCGCGCCCGACGCTGGCCGCACTACGGCCGCCAGGCCCTGGACACCTGGGCCCACCGCATCGCGGACACCTGGTCCGGCGCGGAGGACGTGTACGCGTACTTCAACAACGACCCGACGGGGGCGGCGGTGGAGGACGCGATGACGTTCGCGGGGGTGGCGGCAAGGGCGGGCCTGGAACCGACGCGCACGCCACAGCAGCTCCCGTCACCTGCCTAGCAACGGTGCCCAACCCTGCTCAACCCCCGACAGGGCAACGCCCTACTCCCCGTAAGCCGCCCGCAGGGCATCCCGCACAGCGGCCAACGCAGCCGCCTCCGTGAGCCCGAGCCGCCGAGCCCGCTCCGCGTACGTCTGCGCGGCCGCCGCCAGCTCACGCTCCGCGGCCGAGCCGGCGGCCGCCACGAACGTGCCGTGGCGCCCCCGTGTCTCGATCACCCCGTCGCTCTCCAGCGCCCGGTACGCCTTGGCGACCGTGTTGGCCGCCAGCCCCAGCGACTCCGCCAACCCCCGCACGGTCGGCAGCCGGTACCCCACCGGCAGCACGCCCGACCGCGCCTGCTCGGAGATCTGCGCCCGCACCTGCTCGTACGGCGCGGCACTGTCGTCGATGTGGATCTTCAAGGTCACAGGCCGATTGTCCCGTACCCGCCGGAAAATGAGAGGCATCCTCCGCGCATCCCCACGTAGCGTGCGCCTTCATGACAGTGACCGTGCGCGACCTCCGCCCCGAAGTGCCCGCCGATGTCGAGCGCTTCGCCCACAGCCGCCACCTCGCTCTCCCCTACGTCCTGTGGACGCCGGAAGCCATCACCCACCGCCAGGCCCACACCCACCCCGACGCCCACTACCGCTCCCTCGTCGCGGAGGAGGACGGCGAGACGATCGGCACGGCCCAGGTCGGCATCGCGTACGACAGCCCGGAGCCGGGACAGGGCTACCTCAACATCTATGTGCGGCCGGACCGCACGCGCCGTGGCGCCGGCGCGCTCCTGGTCCGGGCCGCCGAGGAGCACCTGACCGCGCTGGGTGCGAGCAAGCTGTTCTCCTGGGTTCTCGACGAGCCGGGCAATCGCGCGTTCGCCGAGCGGCACGGCTACCGCGCGAGCCGCTCCGCCCACTTCCTGTGCCTGGACCTGGCGGGCGGGGCGCTGCCCCCGCTCCCGGAGCTCCCGGCGGGCGTCGAGCTGCGCACGGCCGCCGACTTCGCGGACGACCCGCGCCCGATGTTCGAGCTGGACGCGGAGACGACGTCGGACGAACCGAGCGACGTCGGCGCCGAGTTCACCGACTACGGCATCTGGGTCGAGGAGACCTGGAAGCACCCCCTCCTCGACCTGGACCTGACGTCGGTCGCCGTGGTCGACGGCCGCCCCGTCGCCTTCAGCGCCGCCTATACGGACCGCGCCACCCGCTACTCCACGGCGATGACCGGCACCGCGCGCGCCTTCCGCGGCCGGGGCCTGGCCAAGCTCGCCAAGAACGACTCCCTGCACCGCGCCCGGGCCGCCGGCTACAGGGAGGCGTTCACCGGCAACGACGCCGACAACGAACCTATGCTGGCGATCAACAAGTGGTTCGGCTACGAGATCTGCGCGACGGAGGTGCGGTATGTCCGCGAACTCGGCTGACCGGTCGAGCCGGCTGGACGTGGTGCTCGTCAAGGGCGGCCGTACGAAGATCCGTTACGCGGCCGAACTGCTCAACGACGACGGTACCCGCATCGTCGTCCGCGCCCCCTGGTCCGGCGCCGGAGTCCGCGACTTCGGCTTCGTCCGTTTCGAGCCGGGCGACGTCTTCACCGAGTACTACTGGCGCGACCGCTGGTACGCCGTGAAGGAGGTCCGCGACGCCGTGGGCGCCCTCAAGGGCTGGTACTGCGACGTCACCCGCCCGGCCACGCTGTCCGGCGGCGAGCTGGTCGTCGAGGACCTCGACCTGGACCTGTGGCGCTCCGCGGACGGCACGGACGTACGACGCCTGGACGAGGACGAGTTCGCCGAGAGCGGCCTGGCGGAGACGGATCCCGAGGCCGCCGCGGCGGCGGTGACGGCGCTGGACGAGCTGGAGGTGTTCGCCACCGCCGACGGCGGCCTGGAGTCGCTGCTGGACTAGGGCCTGTCGTTTGGATCAGGTCGGCTGAGAGGTACTGCGCTTTTCAGCCGACCCGAGCCGGGGGCGATGGGGGTGCCCCCGCGCGAGGTTGTTCGAGCGTGGGGGAGTCGGCAACCGACGACAACGCGGCTGGGGGTACCCCCTGCTCGAAGAGCTTGGGGGAGCGCGTGCCAGGGCCCGCGACGCAGGCGAGATCGGCCACCACGGCGTACCGCTCGTCGTCCACGGCCCTCCCCCACAGCAGTTCGTCGTCCGACAGCCGCTCCACGCGCACGCGCTCCGTCAGCGGGGCCAGGAGCTCGGTGAGCCGGTCCGCCGGTATGCCGACCGGGGTGACCGTCCCCCACACGCCCTGGACCAGCACCAGCCGCGCTCCGGGGCGCAGCAGCCCCGCCCAGTGCCACAGCACGCGCGCGGGGTCGGGCAACGCCCACAGCACATGCCGTACCAGCACCACGTCGAACCGCTCCTCCCCCACCGGCGGGGCCGCCGCGTCACCGACGAGGAACACCGCGTGACGTCCGGCGAGCTTGGCGCGGGCGAGGTCCACCATCGCCGGGGACAGATCCACTCCGGTGACCCGGTGCCCCTGCTCGGCGGCGAGGAGCGACATGCTGCCGGTGCCGCAGCCGAGGTCGAGGACGTCGGACGGGCGCTCGGGCAGCCAGGACCGCAGCCGGGCGGCCCAGGCGCGGCGCACCTCGGGGTCGCGCAGGCCGTGGTCCGGCTCGTCGTCGAAGGAGGCGGCCGCCGCGTCCCAGTCCAGGTCCGCCCCGGTCGTGCCCGCCCCGTCCATGTCCGTCCCTGTGACGGCGTCCTCACCATTCGTCATGTCGGTCATGCGGCCAAGAGTGACACCCGCCACTGACAGTCGAATGGTGACAACCGCCACTGACAGGACCAGCGGCGATGAGGAACTCTCCGCAAAAGGGTCTACCTCCACGAGAACGAGGAACTCGGTGGACCCTGAAGGAGGCAGCCATGCGCCGTGTGACCGTGCAGAAGCCCCTGAAGCGGAAGTCGGATGCCCGCCGGGTCCGGGAGGAGGCCGACGAGCGCCCCTCGGGACGACCGGAGGTCCGCGAGGACATCGCACGAACCTGGTGGCCGGACGGCTGAAACGCCCCGCCGGTCGAAAAAAATCGGAGACGCGTCAGGCAAGCCGCTTGCGGTAGTGGATACGGTCGTACGGCCCGTCCTCGCGACGCTCGGTCAACTCGTAGCCGAACTTCGGGTAGATCTTCTGGTTCTCCCACATCATCGCGTTCGTATAGAGCCTGACTTCGTGCAGACCCAGTGCACGCGCGCGTGCGTCCACGAAGTGCAGCAGCCGCCGCCCCACGCCCCTGCCATGTGCGTCGGGGTGGACGGCGATGCTGTCGAGGAACAAATGGTCCTCGCGTGCCTCGACCACGACGAGCCCGGTCACGGGATCGCCCGTCACGAACACCTTCCCCGCGGCCACGTTCGCCGCGTGGTCCGCCTCCATGGGCACCGGGACCACGCCGATGCGCTCGATGTAGGGCGTGAAGGCCGCGTCCGTCACGGCCTTCACGGCCGGTACGTCGGCGGCCGTGGCGGGCCGGATCTCCTCGCTCGTCATGGCCTGAACGCTACCTACCTGATCTCAGTCTGAGCACTCCCTTAAGGCGACCCTAAAGATCGCCTCGAACCCCCTGCGACAGGCGATTTCACGGTTTCTTGGATCCGGCACCCACCAGTTCCGGTTCCGAGGAGATCCCCCATGCCCTTCCCCAAGCTCTCAACCGCGTTCGAGCAGGGGATGCCCCGACGCCGCAGGGCCGCCGCGGTCGCCGTCGTCGGCCTGACCCCGCTCGCCCTGACCGCCCTCGCCGCCGCGCCCGCCTCGGCGCACGGTTCGATGGGCGACCCGGTCAGCCGGGTCTCGCAGTGCTACGCGGAGGGCCCCGAGAGCCCGAAGTCCGACGCGTGCAAGGCGGCGGTCGCCGCGGGCGGCACGCAGGCCCTCTACGACTGGAACGGCATCCGCATCGGCGACGCGGCCGGCCGCCACCAGGAGCTGATCCCGGACGGCAGGCTGTGCAGCGCGAACAGCGAGGAGTTCAAGGGCCTCGACCTGGCCCGCGCCGACTGGCCGGCGACGAGCGTGAGCAGTGGGTCGTACACCTTCAAGTACCGCGTGACCGCCCCGCACAAGGGCACGTTCAAGGTCTACATCACCAAGCCGGGCTACGACCCCACGAAGCCGCCGGCCTGGGACGACCTGGACCTGGCGAACCCGGTGGCGACGGCCACCGACCCGGCGGCCTCGGGCGGTTTCTACACGTTCTCCGGCACCCTGCCCGAGCGCTCCGGCAAGCAGCTGCTGTACGCGGTCTGGCAGCGCTCGGACAGCCCGGAGGCGTTCTACTCCTGCTCGGACGTCACCTTCGGCGGTGGCGGCGACGGCTCGGGCGGCGGCACCGACAGCTCAGGCAGCTCCGGCAGTGGCGGCAACGGCGACGAGGCCGAGGCGGCCCCGAGCGCCTCGGCGCCCTCTGAAGAACAGATCGAGGCCGGTACCGACAAGTCGACGATCGAGCACAACGGCCACGGTGACCAGGACGCCGGTACGTCGGCGGAGCCGGCCGCGGCGGCCGGGGAGGTGCGGTCCGCCAACCAGCCGAAGGCCGCCGGCGCCACCGAGAACCTCGCCGAGACGGGCGGGGACAGCGGCACGGCGTATCTGGCGATGGGCGGTGCGGCGACGTTGGCGCTCGGCTCGGCGGTCCTGTTCGCGTCGGTGCGCAGGCGCGCGGCCGCAGGCCGGCACGGCCGCTGATCCGGCTGCTCCAAAGGCTCCGGGGCCTGACCGGCGGCTCAGGCCGGTCAGGCCCCGGTGGTGTGTCCGTACTCAAACGCTCGCGTGCTCAAGGCCTCGAGGCCCCATGTATTCAGGAACTGACGTGCTCAGCCGATCGCCGACGCGCAGGTGGTGGGGGTGGCGCGGGCCGGGTCGAGCGCGTTGGCCACCTCGTGGAAGGCGATCCGGTCGGTCAGGCCCAGGAACGCGTGCTCGGACAGATCGACCGCGCACAGATCCTGGATCAGGACGTTCTTCACGTCGGGCCCGCTCAGGAACTGACTCCGGTATGGCGTGACCACCTCGTCGTACTTGGTGGCGATGACCGTGTAGCGGACGCCGGGGACGGTGTCGCCGCCGGCGTTGAGCCTGGTCATGAAGTCGGATCCGACGACCTGCTGGGCGAGGGCGGGCGTGGCGGTGGAGAGCAGGTCCTCGGCGCCGGGGAAGTAGGGCAGCAGGTTGGTGAGCCCGGCCAGGGTGGTGCCGTGGTTGTTGGGCGCGATGCCGACCAGGGCGTTCACCTTGGCGGCGCCGCCGAGGAACTTGAGGTAGTAGCGGGGCATCATGCCGCCCTGCGAGTGGCCGACCAGGTCGGCCTCGGCGGCGCCGGTCGCGGCGAGCACCTTGTCGACGTAGGCGGACAGTTGCTCCGCCGACTTGTCGATGGGGCCGAGCGCATGGAAGAACGGCACGCCCGGCAGCTGGCCGTAGTCGAGGGAGAAGACGCAGTAGCCCCGGTTCTTCAAGTAGGGGGCGAGGCCCAGCCAGTTGTCGACGGAGTTGGCGAAGGTGCCGTGCACGAGGACGACGGGGCGGGGGTGGGCGGCGGACGGCTTGCAGGAGTAGTCGTTCCAGCCACTGTTCGAGGTCGCCGTCGCTTCGGCCGCCTGGGCGGTGGTGGCGGCGGGGACGACGGCGACCGCGGCGGTCAGCAGCAGCGCGGCCAGGGGTCTGAGCACTCGTTTCCAGGGCAGCATCGGGTGATCTCCTTGCGGCTCAAGGGAGGTGCGACTGCCTTACGCCCTGTGATCCGGATCACGAGGATGCTGTTCACTCGTCAAGTTACGGGCGAGTAGTAGACGTGTGAAGTTACGCGTCAGTAAAAACTTCCAGTGATAGTCAGCGGCGGGACATCATCACTGACGGACCGTCACCAGGCGGGCCTGATGGGCCCATTGGGAGAGATGCGCGCCAATTGCTCGAGCAGCGCCCGCATTTCACCCTCACCCAGCACCTCACCCCACGCCCGCACAGCGTCCGCGGCCGCCTCCTCGGCCGCACGGGTGCAGGCCCGCCCTCGCTCGGTCAGCACGATCAGACGGGCACGTGCGTCCCCCGGATGCGGCCGGCGCTCGGCGTACCCCTTGCGCACGATCTCGTCGACGAGCTGACTGGCGGCCTGCTTGGTCACGCCGAGATGGACGGCGAGGTCGGTGACCGTGGCACCGTCCGGGGCGAGCCGGGCGAACGCAAAGCCGTGGGCGGGCCGCAGCCCCTCGAAGCCACGGGCGACCACGCCGTCATGGATGCGTTGCGTGAGCTCACCGGCGACGGCGAGCAGGGCTGCGGACAGGGCCATGGCTTCGGAGTTGCGCACGCAGGCATTGAAACACCCTTGACGAATTGGTCAAGCGGCTTGACCATAGCTCTAGCCCGCATAGTCAAGCTGCTTGACTACTTCATGAACAGAAGTCCAGATGCCCGTGATCCGCGCGTCCGAAGCCGTCACCCATGAAATCCACGGCGCCCGCTTCGTCTCGTACGCCACCCCTCGCACCGGTAGCAAGGAGCTGTGCGCCTGGCGCGGCGAGATCCCGGCCGGCACCAAGGCGCCCGCGCACACCGTCAGCCGGGAGGAGATCCTCCACCTGCTCGACGGTGAGCTGCTGATCACGCTCGACGACCGCACCGAGCGGATCGGTTCAGGCGACACCCTGATCGTCAATGCGGGCGCGACCCTGACCGTCGAGAACCCGGCCGACCGGACCGCCGTCACCTGGGTCACCACGTCCACAGGCCTGACGGCGGAGCTGGCCGACGGCACGCGGATCACGCCGCCGTGGGCGAACTGAACCCTGGGCGGCGAGCGGGTCGAAGGTGAGCCGACCGGCGGCCCGCTCGGCGAGGTCGAGGTCCTCGGCGCGCAGGGCGAGGGCACGGACGCGGGTGTGCCGGGGGCCGAGGACGTCGTACATGTCGTACGCGGCCCTGGTCAGCACGGCCGGGGCGGCCGTCGGTTCCGTCAAGCCACGACTGCGGGTCGCCGCGGAGCGGTCGGTGTAGCGCACGGTGAGGGTCAGAGCGCGGCAGACCTTGCCGAGGGCACGCAGCCGGGCGCCCAGCTCCTCGGCGGCCGAGAGGAGGACGTGGCGGTGCCCGGCGGAGTCCGGCTCCTCGCGGGTGAAGGGGCGTTCCGTGACCAGCGAGCGCGACACGGCGTTCGGGACGACCCGGCCCCGGTCGATCCCGCTCGCCTTCTCGCGCAACTCACGGCCGACCCCCGAGCCGAGCAGGCGTTGGAGCGTGGACAGGGGTGCGGCGGCGACCAGGCCGAGGGTGTCGAGGCCGGACTCGCGCAGAGTGCGGGCCGTCGCGGCGCCGACGCCGGGCAGCGCGGCCACGGGCTTCCCGGCGAGGAACTCCGCGACGGCGCCCTCGGGGACGGCACATGTCTCCCCCGGCCCGGCCTCCCGCAGCGCCACGCGGGCCAGCATCGGCCCCGGCCCGGCGCCGATCGCGCAGTCGACCCCGTGCTGGGCGAGCGCACGTGCCCGGATCACCGAGGCCAGCTCGACCACACCGCGCCCGAAGTGCCGCTCGGCACCCCGCAGATCGGCCAGCGCGCCGTCCGGCGGCAGCGCCTCCACGACCGGCGTGAAGTCCTCCAGTAACCGGAGCAGCCCCGGCAGGGTCGCCGCCTCGCCCGCCGGCGGCAGCTGGAAACGTACGCAGAGGATGGTCATCCCGCACTCCCCGGGCTCTGGTGCCACAACTTCCGTACTCGTAAAGGCGTTCGACCCGCCGGTCGCGGATCGGCCCACGGGTTCGGTTCGTATCCCGCGGGCCTTTTGGATTCACCCGGCCCGGGCCCTTTCCCGTGATTCCCGACCGCCGGACAGGCCTTGGCGTCAGGCGTCGGCGGACGGCGTTCCCGGCGCATGTGATCAGTCCGCGAGCGTCGCGGGCCGTACGGCCTGCGGTCCGAAGCGCCGTCGGGCGCGGTCCGCGGCGGCTTCGGCCGCGCGGGCCCGGGCGTCACCGGGATCCAGGGAGAGTTGCCAGTAGGCGCTCTCGGCCGGCAGCAGACCGTCGGCGCGGATCGCGTAGGCGCGAACGCGTGCCCGCTGCAGTCCGAGGGAGGTCAGCAGACCGAGTGCGGTCGCGGCGAGGGCGGGTGAGTGGTGGGTGGGTTCCGGCAGCGCACGCGTGCGCGTGCTGGAGCTGCGGTCGGCGTACCGCACCGTGAGGGTGAGCCGGCTCGCGATCCGCCCTTCGCCGCGCAGGCGCCCGCCGAGCTGCTCGGCGAGCCCCAGGACCGCACGGTGATGCCCTGCGGGATCGAGGCAGTCCCGTTCCAGCACCAGGTCGGCGACCAGGTGCTCCGCGGGTTCCGATGGGGTGACCGGGCGGGGGTCGTGGCCGCGGGCGCGCTCGGCCAGCAGCCGGGCCTGGCCGGCGCCGAGGAGCCGTTGCAGGGTCGCCGAGGGCAGTTCGGTGATCTGGCCGATGGTGTGCAGGCCGTATCTGCCGAGGGTCGACGCCGTGGCGCGGCCGATACCGGGCAGCGCGGTGACCGGGCGGGGGTGGAGCCAGTCGGCGGCCCGCTCGGCGGGGACCCAGGTGGTCTCGCCCGGCGCGGACGCGTCGGCCGCCATCGCCGCCAGCATCCGATTGCCCGCGAGCCCGGCGCTGCAGTCGATGCCGTAGAGGAGCTTCAGTCTCATCATCGTCGTCTGGACCAGGTCGTAGGGAGAGAGGCCGAAGTACCTGAGCGCCGACGTCAGGTCGAGCTGGACGGCGTCGGGCGGAACGGCCTGCACATGAGGCGTGACACCGGACATCAGTTCGATTACATCACCGTACTGGGCCTCGGTGAGCGCCGCGTGCAGATGGAGGTGGGCGATGTGCCGCTGACGTGTGCTCATCCCGCACTCCCCGAGCTGCGGTGGCCGAACTTCTTCAGGTCGGCCGAGCCGGTGCCGGCGGGCTGCAGGTCGGCGTACGGATGCAGCCGGGCCCCTGTCGTGCCGTTGACCAGGGTGCGGTGCGGCTGGGCGGGGGTCGGGTGCGGGCGGGTCTCGCCGAGGAGGGCGAGCGCGGCCTCGGGACCGTTGTCGCGACGGGCGGCGGCGATCTCGTCCAGGTCCCAGGCCATGGCGCCGACGACGGTACGGCGGGTGCCGCGCACCTGGACCGTGCCGCGCACCAGCAGCAGCCCGCTGTGGAAGACGGTGTGCGCGCAGGCCGGGTGCGAGTCCTCGAAGAAGGCCAGGTCGACCAGGCCGGAGCCGTCCTCCAGGGTGACGAAGATGATGCGCTTGCCGCTCGCGATCGGCGGGGTCTGGGTCGAGGCCCGCACACCGGCGACCAGCACCTGCTGACCGGCCCGCAGTCCGGCCAGATGCGCCGCGTCGGTCGCGCCGATCTCCCGCAGCAGCCGGTGGTGGTGCTCCATCAGATGCCTGGAGACATCGATGCCGAGGGTGCTCAGCTCCGCGCTCAGCGCCTCCCGCCCGGTCATCTCCGGCAGCCCGCTGGGCTCCGCCCCGCCGACGGCGCCCGCGACGATGGGCAACTGGCCCTCGTGCGCGGACCGGGACCGGGACTGCCGGTGCAACTCGGCGATCTGGAGCAGCAGATCACGCCGGGTGAGCCGGCCGTCGTGCAGAGGGTTCAGGGCGCCGATCTCCGCGAGACGCTCGGCGACGGGCCTGCTGGGCCGGGCCCGCTGCCAGAAGTCCGACAGCGATCCGTACGGCTGCCCCTCCTCGATCCGCGCGCACTCGTCCTCGCTGATGCCGTGCACCGCGGACAGGGCGAGCCGTACGCCCCACTGGTCCCCGTCGGCCTTCTCCACGGTGTGCTTCACCCGGGAGCGGTTGACGTCGACCGGCAGCACGGGCACCCCACTGCGACGGGCGTCGGAGACGAGGACCCGCTTGGGCCACATCCCGGGGTCGTGTTCGAGCAGGCCCGCCAGCAGGAACGCCGGATAGTGCGCCTTGAGCCAGGCGCTCTGCAGCGCCGGTACGGCGAACGCGACCGCGTGGGC
The DNA here is from genome assembly GCF_044455405.1 of Streptomyces sp. NPDC051243. NCBI lineage: Bacteria > Bacillati > Actinomycetota > Actinomycetes > Kitasatosporales > Streptomycetaceae > Streptomyces > Streptomyces sp. NPDC051243. Next base: position 99,144 of record NZ_JBITES010000028.1, read on the forward strand.
GCGGCAGAAGCCGTACGCCCCGAAGGCCTCGACGGTCTTCCAGACCTCGTCCAGGACGGCCGCGCTGTAGCCACGCGCGCGTGCCCGCTCGTGGAACCAGTCCTTGATCCTGGGCAGTTGCCCCTTGTCGCCGAGGGCCCGCCTGGTGATCTCCGCGAAGGCCCGGTCGCAGCCGGTCATCACCGACAGCGTCTCGATGATCTGCTCGTGCCAGATGGTCACGCCGTAGGTGTCGGCGAGCACCGGCTCCAGGTCCGGATGGGCGTACGACGGTCTGCCGCCGTGCCGGGCGGCGATGTACCGCTCGGGCATGCCGCCGGCGACCGGCCCGGGCCGGAAGAGGCTGATGTCGGCGATGACGTCCTGCACATCGCGCGGCTGCAGCCGGGACAGCAGGTCCTGCTGGCCGGGCGACTCGAGCTGGAACAGGCCCAGGGTCCGGCTCTCCTGGATGAGCTTGAACGCGAAGACGTCGTCGAGCGGCACCTGCCCGGGGTCGTCCAGGTCGATGCGGTTGCCGGTGGTCCGTTCGATCTCGGCGACGGCGTGGGCCATCGCGGACTGCATGCGCACGCCCAGGACATCCAGCTTGATGTTGCCCAGCGCCTCGATCTCCTCCTTCGCGGCCATGGCCATGGGGTAGTCGCCCTGCGGGGTGGGCTGCACCGGCAGCCGGTCCAGGAGGGTGGCGTCGCTGATGACCACGCCGCAGGGGTGCATGGCCATGCCGTGGACCAGGGAGTCGAGGCCCTCGGCGAGCTCCCACAACGGCCCGTACCGGCCCGCCTCACCCGCCAGCTGCCTCAGCTCGGGCAGTTCGGCGAGGGCGGCGGTGATGTCGGAGGCGGGCAGGTGCGGGAAGCTCTTGGCGATCCGGTCGACGTCCGCCGGCTCGATCCCCAGCGCGAGACCGGTGTCCCGCAGGGCCCGGCGGGCCCGGTAGGTCTCGGGCATGGCGGTGACCGCCACCCGTTCCTTGCCGAACCGCTCGAAGATCGTGTCGTAGCACTCCAGGCGCCGGGCGGACTCCACGTCGATGTCGATGTCGGGCAGCGAGGCCCGGCGCACGCTCAGGAAGCGTTCGAACAGCAACCGGTGGTCGAGCGGGTTGGCGGTGGCGATGTCCAGCGCGTGGCAGACCATCGACCCGGCGCCGGAGCCGCGGGCCGCGACCCGGATGCCCTTGGCCCGGATGTCGGCCACGACCTGTCCTATGGCGAGGAAGTACGAGTCGTAGTCCAGCGTGGAAATCACCTTGAGCTCTTCGTCCAGCCGGTCGAGCGCCGTCCGGTCGCGGTCGAGGCCCCGCCGGGCCATGCCGGCCTCGCACTGCCGGCGCAGCAGCTGGGCGGCTCCTCCTGTTCCGGGCCCGGCGCCGAAGAGCGACGGTTCCGGGAAGTGCGGCGTGCCCAGCCCGAGGTCCGCTCCGGGGTCGACGGTGCACGCGGCCGCCGTGGCGGCGGTGTCCGCCAGCAGCCGGCGGGCCCGCCGGGCGTCCCCTCCGGCGCACTCGGCGACCATCCGCGCGACGACCGCCATCGCCCTGTCGTCCTTGAGCCAGCGCTGCCCGCTGTCCAGGTGGCGTCGGTCGATGGGGCGCAGCAGCCGCGCGGCGTCCAGGACATCGGCAAGCCGATGCTGTTCGGGATCGGCGTAGCGGACGGCGTTGGAGAGCACCGCGGTCGTGCGGGTGCGATCGGCCAGCGCCAGGGTTCGGGCAGCCAGCCGAAGCGACCCCGGATCTGTGCCAAAACGTTTCTGCGCCACAGCCTCCAGCCGGACCCCCGTCCCGAAGATCTCCTTCCACGGCGCCAGCAGCTTCACCGCGACGTCCTCCCGCCCCACCGACAGCGCCCGCACCGGCTCCGACAGCGGCCCGAGCAGGACCACCAGCCCCGGACCGCCGTACTCACGCAACGCCTCCCACGGCACCACCGGCGGCGTACCGGACAGAGCGCCGACATGGGCGGCCGACGTGATACGGCACAGCCGCGCCCACCCCTCCCTGTTCCGCGCGAGCAGCACGAACCGCAGCGGCGGCTCGATGACGTACGCACCACCGCGCGCCGGGGTACGGCGACGCCGGCCGGGCGGCGGGGGCGCAAGGGCCTCCACCGCCAGGTCGATGCCGAAAACCGGCCGGACCCCGTCCTTCGCACACGCCTGCGCGAACCGCACGGCCCCGGTGACCGTGTCCCGGTCGGTGAGCGCCAGCACGGCCATACCCCGCTCGGCGGCCCGCCGGACGAGCTGTTCGGGGTGGGATGCGCCATAGCGGGCGGAGTAACCGGACGCGACGTGCACGTGGGCGAAACCCTCCATGCCGCACCTCCATCACTCCACCCCTTTTAAGCCATAAGCCCGATATGTTCATCGTACTCGCGTTCGATTACTCTAACCCCATCAACCCCGGTCAGCGACCCAAATTCGAACACATCATCGACCCCCAGGGACTCGAACAGCGATCGAAACAAGCCCCGCCCCCTCGACTCCCCAGCCGGCCGGAGCAGTTGGGGCAGAACATCCGTACGACATCCATTCGGCCGCCTCCCACCTGCACGAACACCACAGGCCCCAGACGGTGGGGGCATGACGCAGACCACCGGCACCGGCACTCCGCGCAGCCCCTTCCTCGCCGAGGTGAAGGACGCGGTCACTCCACGAGCCACCCTGCTCGTGACCGGTGTGGTGATCCTCCACCTGCTCTTCATCGCCTCCTATGTGGGCGCACTCCACGACCCGAAGCCCAAGGACGTGCCCTTCGGAGTCGTGGCCCCCCAGGCCGCCGCCCAGCAGTCGGTGACCCACCTGGAGAACCTCCCCGGCGACCCGCTCGACCCACGCGCCCTGCCAGACGAACGAACGGCTCGCGAGCAGATCCTGAACCGGGAGATCGACGGCGCCCTGCTGATCAACCCGGCCGGCACCACCGACACCCTCCTGGTGGCCACCGGCGGCGGAAGGGTGCTGGCCACCACCCTGGAGACCCTCGTCACCACCCTGGAGAAATCCGAGGCACGCACCCTGCGCACCCTCGACGCGGCCCCCGCCGACCCGCACGACGCCAACGGGCTCACGTCCTTCTACGTGACCGTGGGCTGGTGCGTGGGCGGCTACCTGTGCGCGTCGATCATGACGATCAGCTCGGGCGCCGGCCGCCCCACCCCCAGACGCTCGGCGATCCGCCTCATCGCCATGGCCGTGGTCGCATTCGTCGGCGGCCTCGGCGGCGCCCTGATCGTGGGCCCCGTCCTCAGCGCCCTGCCGGGCAGCATCGCCGCCCTCTGGGGCCTGGGCGCCCTGATCATCTTCGCGGTCGGCGCGGCCACGCTCGCCTTCCAGGCCATCTTCGGCATGGCCGGCATCGGCCTGGTCATCCTGATCGTCGTCATCCTGGGCAACCCGAGCGCGGGCGGCGCCCTCCCACCCCCACTGCTCCCACCGTTCTGGCGAGACATCGGCCCAGCACTACCGCCCGGCGCGGGCACCTGGGCAACACGCTCGATCGCCTACTTCGACGGCAACGACATGACCGCATCACTCCTGGTGCTGTCGGCGTGGGCGGCGGCGGGGATCGCCGTCACACTCCTGGCGGCGACACTGCGAGCGGGCGGCAGGGCGCCCAGGATGCCGTAATCACCCAAAGGGATGGGGGACGCACCGGCACGCGCGTACGGCGGGAAGGGGACGGGCCGGGGGGGTGTCCGCCCGCAGTGGCCGGCGTCAAGAAACAGCACCTCCCGCGCAACCCCAGCCGCCGGTCCGAGGACGGACACCCCCCGCCCCCGCCCCCCCCCCCCCCCCCCCCCCGCCCGCCCCCCGGCCCCCCCC
>NZ_JBITES010000029.1:0-67191 GCF_044455405.1 Streptomyces sp. NPDC051243
ACGCCCGGTTACATTCCGAACCCGGAAGCTAAGCCTTACAGCGCCGATGGTACTGCAGGGGGGACCCTGTGGGAGAGTAGGACGCCGCCGAACAATCTTTGGAGGACCCCTGGTCACCAGCGTTCAGCTGGGACCAGGGGTCCTTTTGTTTTTACAATGCTTGCGGTACCGAAGACAGGAGTCACCGATGTCCACCAACTCTCCCGACGACCGACCGGAGCGCGATCAGCGGCGACGGGACAGTGGTGACCGTGGCGGCTTCCGTCGTGACAACGACCGTGGTGGTTACGGGCGTCGTGACGATCGCCGGGGTGACGACCGGGGCGGCGACCGCGGTGGGTTCCGCCGTGATGACCGGCGTGATGACCGGCGTGACGACCGTCGGGATGATCGCCGTGACGACCGTCGTGATGAGCGTCGTGGTGATGACCGGGGTGGGTTCCGGCGGGATGACAGCCGGGGCAGTGGCTACGGTCGGCGCGATGACCGGCGTGAAGGCGATCGTGGTCCGCGTCCGCCGTTCCGTAGGGACGACCGTTCCGGTGGGCCGCGTCGGGACGATCGCGACCGTGGCTACCGTCGTGAAGGCGATCGACCGTCCTTCCGTCGCGACGACCGTGGGGCGCGTCGCGACGACGAGCGTGGTGGCTTCCGCCGCGATGAGCGGCGTGACGACCGTCGTGGTGATGACCGGGGTGGGTTCCGGCGGGATGACAGCCGGGGCGGTGGCTACGGTCGGCGTGATGACCGGCGTGACGACAACCGGGGCGGTGGCTACGGTCGGCGTGATGACCGGCGTGACGACCGTCGGGATGATCGCCGTGATGAGCGTCGTGGTGATGACCGCGGTGGCTTCCGCCGGGATGACCGGGACCGTGGTTTCCGTGGCGACGACCGTGACCGTGGTTTCCGCCGTGACGACCGTCGTGGGGACGACCGCCGTGACGACCGGGGCGGTTTCCGGCGTGATGACCGTCGTGACGAGCGTCGTGATGAGCGTCGTGGTGATGACCGGGGTGGGTTCCGGCGGGACGACAGCCGCGGTGACCGTGGCGGGTTCCGTGGGCGCGATGACCGTGGCGGTCGTGGGCCTCGTCGTGACGACCGAGGTGGGCGTCCCGGAGGGTTCCGTGGGCGGGACGACCGTCGGGATGACCGGCGTGGCGGTGGCCGGTTCCGTGAAGAGCGGGATCGGGACCGTGGGGACCGCGAGCCGATCAAGCGGCTGCCGATCCCCGAGGACGTCACGGGCGACGAGATCGACAAGGACGTACGGCAGGAGCTGCAGAGTCTGCCGAAGACGCTCGCCGAGGATGTCGCCAAGAACCTGGTGATGGTCGCGCGGCTCATCGATGAGGATCCCGAGGGCGCTTACGGATACTCCAAGGTCGCGCTGCGGCTGGCGTCGCGCGTGGCTGCCGTGCGGGAGGCGGCCGGGTTCGCGGCGTACGCGAACCAGAAGTACGCCGAGGCGCTCGCCGAGTTCCGGGCCGCGCGGCGGATGACCGGGAACGTGGAGCTGTGGCCGCTCATGGCCGACTGCGAGCGTGGGCTCGGGCGGCCGGAGAAGGCGCTGGACATGGCCGGCGCGGCCGAGGTGCACAAGCTGGACAAGGCCGGGCAGGTCGAGATGCGGCTCGTCGCGGCCGGCGCCCGGCGTGACATGGGGCAGCTGGACGCGGCCATCGTGACGCTGCAGAGCCCCGAGTTGGCCTCCAACGCCGTACAGCCGTGGACCGCGCGGCTGCGGTACGCGTACGCGGACGCGCTGCTGGCCGCCGGGCGGCAGGGTGAGGCGCGGGAGTGGTTCGCCAAGGCCGTCGAGGCCGACAAGGACGGCAGCACGGACGCCTCGGACCGGCTCGCCGAGCTGGACGGTGTCGACTTCGTCGACGCCCTCGACGAGAACGAGGGCGAGGACGACAACGACGGCAGCGGTGAGGAGCAGGCTCCGGTCGACCCCGAAGAGGGCGGCAAGGAGTGAGCTGCGCGTGAGGTGAAGGGCGGGACCGCGGGTCGGGGTCCCGCCCTTCGGCGTTCACAGGTCCAGCGCGCGCAGCACCAGGCCCGAGGCCGGTTTCGGGCCGAACGACGTCGACTTGCGGGGCATCGTGACGCCCTGGCGGGCGAGGTCGCGTACGACGTCCTCGCGGACCGGGTGCATCAGGACGGCCGTACCGCCGTCGCGTTCCGCCTTTCTGACGGTGGCGGCGGTGTCGTGGATGTAGGCGATGCGGGTGGGGTCGTCCTCGGGGATGTGCCAGACGTGGGCGAGCAGGGTGGCGTGCAGGACCGTCGCGTCCAGGGTGCGCCAGGCGTCGGGGTGTTCGGCGGGGACCGTGCGGGCGAGGAGGGCCGGGTCGGGTTGGTCGACGAGGTGGAAGGCGCCGTCTCCGGCGAGGAGGTAGGCGTTGCCCTCGCAGGCAGCGTCGGCCAGGGACTCCAGGGCCTCGGGCAGCGGGACTTCGAGGCGGCGTACGCGGAACAGGCCGTCGAGGGCGGCCAGGGCGTCGGGTACGGGCAGGCCGTGCAGGAGGCGGTGGATGGCGCGGACGCGGAGGGGGTAGCGGGCCGTGTCGACCAGGAGGACGAGGCCGTAGTCCCAGGCGCTGGGGGAGGGGTGCTCCGCGCGTAGACGGCGGTATGTCGCCCAGCGGTGGTGGCCGTCGGCGATCAGGGCCTGGTGGCGGGTCAGGTCCGACTGGATGCGGGACAGGTCCGTGGGGTCCGTGATCGACCACAGGCGGTGGCTGAAGCCGTCCTCCGTGGTGGTCGCGAGGAGCGGGGGGCGTTCGACCGTGCGCTCGATGACGGCGGTCGTGTCGGCCGCCGTGCCGTTGCCGCGGTAGGTCAGGAGCAGGGGTTCGAGGTTCGCCGATGTGGCGCGCATCAGGGCCGCGCGGTCGGCGACAACGTGCGGCATGACGTCCTCGTGGGGCAGGACCAGGCCCTCCGACGGCTCCGAGACCCGCAGGGCGCCGATGATGCCGCGCTGGACCATGCCGTCGCCGTCGTGCTGTTCGTAGACGTAGAGACCGGGTTCCGGGTCGGCGGTGAGGACGCCCTCGGACAGCCAGCGGCGGAGGGTCTTGGCCGCCTGTTCGTTGCGGGCGCCGGGGGTGTCGGCCTGGGGGAGGATCAGGCGGACGATGTTGTGCGGGTCGGCCGACTCGAGATGGAGCAGGCCGTCGGGGCGGACCACGACGTCGTACGGCGGTGAAGTCACGGCCGCCAGGCTGCCGACCCGGTCGGGGTCGTAGCGAAGACCTCGGAACGGGGTCAGTTCGAGGCCTCGGCGCGCCGTTGTTTCCGGGTGACCTGCTGAGTTCATCCAGGCATCGTACGGGTGTCAGTGGCATGGGGGATGATCGGGGGAAAGCCGTCGAACGAGGAGCGATGCGGAATGAGCCAGAGCGTCAGGACGAGGCCCGAGGGCAGTGGCCAGGCCCTGAGCGAGGCGTACGACACCGCGCTGCTCGACCTCGACGGTGTGGTGTACGCGGGAGGCAACGCGATCGGGCACGCCGTGGAGTCGCTGGCCGCGGCCCGTGCGGGCGGGATGCATCTCGCGTACGTCACCAACAACGCGCTGAGGACTCCCGACGTCGTGGCGGCGCATCTGACCGCGCTGGGCATACCGACAGGGGCGGACGACGTGATCACCTCGGCGCAGGCGGCCGCGCGGCTGATCAGTGAGCAGGTGCCGGCCGGCGCCCGGGTGCTCGTGATCGGTGGGGAGGGGCTGCGGGTGGCGTTGCGGGAGCGCGGGCTGGAGCCGGTGGAGTCGGCGGACGACGATCCGGCGGCGGTCGTGCAGGGGTACGGCGGGCCCGAGCTGGCGTGGGGGCGGTTCGCGGAGGCGTGCTACGCCATCGCGCGCGGGGTGCCGTGGTTCGCCTCCAACACCGACCTGACGATTCCCGGCGCACGAGGGATCGGGCCGGGCAACGGGGCCGCCGTGGAGGTCGTACGGATAGCCACCGGCGCCGAGCCGCAGGTAGCGGGCAAGCCGTTGCCTCCCATGCACCGGGAGACGATCCTGCGGACCGGCGCCGAGCGTCCGCTGGTGGTCGGGGACCGGCTGGACACCGACATCGAGGGCGCATTCAACGGTGATGTCGACTCGCTGCTCGTGCTGACCGGGGTGACCGACGGCGCGCAGTTGCTGGCCGCGCCGCCGCAGCACCGGCCGACGTATGTGGACGCCGATCTGCGGGGGTTGCTCACCGGGCAGCCCGAGGTGGTCCAGGACGGGGGTGGCTTCCGGTGCGGTGGCTGGACTGCGACCGCCGGGGCCGAGCGGCTGGAACTCGACGGGGACGGTGCGGCTTTGGAGGGGCTGCGAGCGCTCTGTGCGGCTGCCTGGACCGTGGCCGGGGCGGGCACTTGCGCGCTGGACGCGGAGAAGGCACTGGCCCGGCTGGGGTTGTGAGCCGCTGTACGGCTGTGGAGCGGTCGTACGGCTCCGGAGTGGTCGTACCGCTGTGGAGCGGTCGTACGGCTTTGGGGTGCGGCTGACCGGGGGCATGCAGCGGGATCGTGGCTGAATGGGAGGGTAGGCTAACCTAACTGCGTGTTGGTCGACAGTCCTCCCGAACAGCGCGCGGAGTCCGTGTCCGCGCCCCCAACCCGACGGGCGATACGAGCCGTTGGGCTGCTCGTCTCTGTCCTGATCCTGGTGGTCGTCGCGTTGGCGAGTATCGCGATCGGGGCGAAACAGCTGTCCATCGGTGAGGTCTGGCACGGCTTGTTCGAGGCCTCCGGGACCTACGGCGACGTCGTGGTCGACGACCGGATCTCGCGCACCGTCCTGGGGCTGCTCGTCGGCGCCGCCCTCGGCCTCGCCGGGGCTGTGCTGCAGGCACTCACCCGCAACCCGCTCGCCGATCCCGGCCTGCTCGGGATCAACGCGGGCGCGTCCGCCGCCGTCGTCACCGCCATCACCTTCTTCGGCGTCACAAGCCTGAGCAGCTATGTCTGGTTCGCCTTCTTCGGCGCGGCCGCGGTCGGGGCGATGGTCTGGTTCCTGGGCGGCAGCCGGGGTGCCACACCGGTGCGGCTTGCACTGGCGGGTACGGCGATCAGCGCCGCGCTCTACGGCTATCTCCAGGCCGTGATGATCATGGATGACGCGGCGCTCAACAAGATGCGCTTCTGGACGGTCGGTTCACTGTCCTCGGCGACCGACGCGACCATCACCCAGGTCCTGCCGTTCCTCCTCGCGGGCACCGTCCTGGCACTCGCCCTCGCCCGGCCGCTGAACGCCATGGAGATGGGCGACGACACGGCCAAGGCCCTCGGTGCCCACCTGAACCGCACCCGGGTGCTGTCGATGCTCGCCGCGACCGTGCTGTGCGGGGCGGCGACCGCCGCCTGTGGGCCGATCGTGTTCGTCGGCCTGATGGTGCCGCACGTCGTACGGTCCTTCACCGGGCCCGACCTGCGCTGGATCCTGCCGTACGCGGCCGTCCTGTCGCCCGTGCTGCTGCTCGGCGCCGACGTCCTCGGCCGGATCGTCGCCCGCCCTTCCGAGCTCCAGGTCGGCATCGTCACCGCGATCCTCGGGGGACCGGTCTTCATCTTTCTCGTACGACGGCGGAGGACGGCGCAGCTGTGAGGACCGCAGTGAAGAGCGATGCGAAGAACGCGTCGAGGAGCGAAGCGAAGGCGGCGGACGAGGCCTCCGCGAAGATCAGCCGTGCCACCCGTGCCTTGCGGACTCCGGGCGGGCTCTCCGTCCGGCTGGACGTCCGGGCGCTGGCCGTCGTCGTCCTGTTGCTCGTCGCCGCGCTTGCCGCGAGCGTCCTGCTGATCGGCACGGGAGACTTCCCGATCGCCGCGGGTGACGTACTGAGGACGCTGGTCGGCGACGGCAACGCGGGGCAGGAGTTCATCGTCAACGAGCTGCGGCTGCCGCGGGTCCTGGTCGGGCTCCTCGTCGGCGCCTCGCTGGGTCTCGGCGGCGCGCTGTTCCAGGCGCTGTCCCGCAACCCGCTGGGCAGCCCGGACATCCTCGGTCTCGGGCAGGGGTCCACGGCCGGGGCGCTCGTGGTGATCGTGCTGTTCTCCGGGAGCGCCGGCCAGGTCACCGTCGGCGCGCTCGTGGGCGGCCTCGCGACCGGGCTCGCCATCTATCTGCTCGCCTGGAAGCGGGGTGTGCACGGTTATCGACTGGTCCTGGTCGGTATCGGCATGTCCGCGATCATGACGGCGGTCAACGGCTATCTGCTGACCAAGGCGGACCTGGTCGACGCGGCCCGTGCGGTCGTGTGGATGACCGGATCCCTCAGTGGCCGTGACTGGGCCCAGGTCTGGCCGCTGCTCGCGCTGTGCGCCGTCCTCGTACCCCTCGTCCTCGGCAACGCGCGGGCGCTGCGGATGATGGAGATGGGCGACGACGTCTCGTACGCCCTCGGAGTGCGCGTCGAGCGGGTACGGATGCTGCTGATGCTGGCCGCCGTGCTGCTCACCGCTGCCGCCACCGCCGCCGCCGGCCCCGTCAGCTTCGTGGCGCTCACCGCCCCGCAGCTCGCCCGGCGCCTAACCCTCCCCCGCTGCCTTAAGGGCGCGGGAGGTGCCCCCATGCCCGGGCCGAACCTGCTGCCCTCCCTGTGCATGGGCGCCGCGCTGCTCGTCGCCGCCGACTGGATCTCCCAGCGGGTCTTCGGCGCGGACCAACTGCCCGTGGGCGTGGTCACGGGTGTCCTGGGCGGTGTGTACCTGCTCTGGCTGCTGGTCACCGAGCGCAAGGCGGGCCGGATATGAGCGCCGCCGGCAGCAACAGCAGCGAGAGCCTCAGCAGCGGGCCGAACAACGGGCTGAACAACCGAAGGAGCACTGTGAACCGCCTGTCCGCCGACAACGTCACCCTCGCCTACGACCAGCGGGTCATCGCCGAGCAGCTGTCGGTGGAGATACCCGACAACTCCTTCACCGTGATCGTCGGCCCGAACGCGTGCGGCAAGTCCACGCTGCTGCGGGCGCTGTCGCGGATGCTCAAGCCCAGCCAGGGCCGGGTGCTGCTGGACGGGCAGGTCATCCAGTCGATGCCGGCGAAGAAGGTGGCGCGCACGCTGGGGCTGCTGCCGCAGTCGTCGATCGCGCCCGACGGGATCACGGTTGCCGACCTGGTGGGCCGCGGCCGGTATCCGCACCAGGGGATCCTGCGCCAGTGGTCGACCGAGGACGAGCGGGTCGTACAGGAGTCGATGGAGCAGACCGGGGTCGCCGAGCTGGCCGATCGCTATGTCGACGAATTGTCGGGTGGCCAGCGGCAGCGGGTGTGGATCGCCATGGCGCTCGCCCAGCAGACGCCGTTGCTGCTCCTCGACGAGCCGACGACCTACCTCGACATCCAGCACCAGATCGACGTCCTCGACCTGTGCGCCGAACTGCACGAGGAGCAGGGGCGGACGCTGGTCGCCGTACTGCACGACCTCAACCACGCCGCCCGGTACGCCACGCACCTGATCGCGCTGCGCGGCGGGAAGATCATCGCCGAGGGCGCGCCGAACGACATCGTCACGGCCGAGCTGGTCGAGGAGGTCTTCGGGCTGCGCTGCCAGGTCATCGACGACCCGGAGACGGGGACGCCGCTGGTGGTGCCTGCGGCGCGGAAGGCGCGTGTCGAGGGCAAGGTGGACAGGGCCGACAAGTCCGACAAGGCCGACGTCACGAAGGTCGCGGCCACGGAAGTGTCCTGAATTGCGGGCCCAGCAGGGAGCCTCTGAGGAGCGGGCTAGAGAAGTTTCCTGAGGAGCAGCAAGTCGCGTACGCCCGCGTGCAGTTTCACGCGGCCCGAGCCCCAGGCCTTGGCGAAGTGCAGTTCGCCGTCGACCAGGGCGACCAGGTCGTCGCCGGCCATGCTCAGTCTGATCTGGGCCTTTTCGCGGGGCGGGCCCTGGAGCGTGTCCTGGACATGGATCCGGCCGCCCGCCATGCGGCCGGCGAACGTGACGTCCAGGTCGGTGATGTGGCAGCTCACCGAGCGGTCGAGGGCCGCGGCCGCGCGGACGTCCCCTTCGGCACGCTGCATGTTGTCCGAGAGCTTTTCGAGTGCGGCGCGGCACTCCTCGATCGTGGCCATCGCGATCGACGGTACCCCAGCGGTTCGGGGTAGCGTCTGGGCATGAGCGACACAGTTCCGGAGACGGAGATCCCGGAGGAGGCCGGGGTGGCGGCCGCGGTCGAGGCCGGGGCGCCGGCAGGGCTCGCGGGCGAACCCGAGTACGACCCCGCCGCTCCCGCCCCGCTGAGCGTCCCGCGTACCCCCACCGGCAACGCCGACGTCGACGCCCAGCTGGAGCGGCTCGGCGACGCCGACCACCTCGCCACCGACGGGCACCTCGAGGTGTACGAGGATGTACACCGGGGGCTGCGTGACGCGCTCACCGCGCTCGACGCCCGCCCGGGACCGCCGGCGCCCCCGCCCGCCCGTCACCCGACCACCACCCCTCAACGAGGCCCTTCGGGCCACACCTTCTAGTCTGTACGGGAACAGGAGCTGAACCGAAAGTGGCAGGAGTCGCACGTCGCCGTCTGGACGCGGAGCTGGTCCGCCGGAAGCTCGCGCGCTCGCGTGAGCACGCCAGCCAGCTGATCGCGGCCGGGCGGGTCACCGTCGGCAAGACCGTCGCGACCAAACCCGCCACGCAGGTCGAGACCGCGGCCGCCATCGTCGTCTCGGCCGATGACAGCGAACCCGACTACGTGTCCCGGGGCGGGCACAAGCTCGCGGGTGCGTTGAAGGTGTTCGTGCCTGAGGGGCTCGTCGTCGAGGGGCGGAGGGCACTGGACGCCGGCGCGTCGACGGGTGGGTTCACCGACGTCCTGCTGCGATCCGGAGCCGCGCACGTCGTCGCCGTCGACGTCGGATACGGACAACTCGCCTGGACTCTCCAGAGTGATGAACGCGTCACCGTCAAGGACCGTACGAACGTACGCGAGTTGACGCTCGAAGCGATCGATGGGGAACCAGTGGATCTTGTCGTGGGGGATCTGTCCTTCATCCCGCTCGGCCTGGTGCTGCCCGCCCTGGTGCGGTGCGTGAAGCCGGACGCCGATCTGGTGATGATGGTCAAGCCGCAGTTCGAGGTGGGGAAGGAACGGCTGGGGAGCGGCGGGGTCGTCCGCAGCCCTCAGCTGCGGGCCGAGGCCGTGCGCGGCGTGGCCGAGAAGGCGTGGGGACTCGGGCTCGGGGTCAAGGGCGTCACGGCCAGTCCGTTGCCCGGGCCGTCCGGGAACGTCGAGTACTTTCTGTGGCTGCGTGCCGGGGCGCCCGCTCCGGACCCGGCCGACGTTGACCGTGCAGTGGCGGAGGGGCCTCGTTGATGCAGAACCGAGCTCGTACTGTTTTCCTGCTGGCCCACACGGGGCGGCCCGCCGCCATTCGCAGCGCGGAACTTGTGGTGAAGGGGCTGCTGCGGGAGGGCATCGGTGTGCGCGTCCTGGAGTACGAGGCCGCCGACCTGCCGCTACCGGGCGAGGTGGAACTCGTCAAGGAAGCGACTCCGCAGTGCCTCGACGGCTGCGAGCTGCTCATCGTGCTCGGCGGTGACGGAACGCTGCTGCGCGGTGCCGAGTTCGCCCGGGCGTCCGGGGTGCCGATGCTGGGCGTCAACCTCGGGCGGGTCGGGTTCCTCGCGGAGGCCGAGCGGGACGATCTCGACAAGGTTGTCGACCGGGTCGTGACCAAGGCGTACGAGGTCGAGGAGCGGATGACCGTCGACGTCGTCGTGCATCAGAACGGCAACGTCGTGCACACGGACTGGGCGCTGAACGAGGCCGCCGTGCAGAAGGCGGGCGCCGAGAAGCTGCTCGAGGTCGTGCTGGAGATCGACGGGCGGCCGGTTACGGGGTTCGGGTGCGACGGCATCGTGTTGTCCACGCCGACCGGGTCCACCGCCTATGCCTTTTCCGCGGGTGGGCCGGTGGTGTGGCCTGAGGTCGAGGCGTTGTTGATGGTGCCGATCAGTGCGCACGCGCTGTTCGCGAAGCCGTTGGTCACTTCGCCGGATTCCGTGCTCGCCGTTGAGGTTCTGCCGCATATTCCGCCGGGTGTGCTGTGGTGTGACGGGCGGCGGACCGTTGAGTTGCCGCCGGGGGCGCGGGTCGAGGTGCGGCGGGGGGCTGTGCCGGTGCGGTTGGCTCGGCTGCACCATGCGTCGTTCACCGACCGGCTGGTTGCGAAGTTTGCGTTGCCCGTTTCCGGGTGGCGGGGGGCGCCTCACTAAGCGGTCTGTGGGGGGTGGTTCCGGAGCGCGGGCGGCTGCGGGTTCTCTGTGGTTGCTCGCGCCCACGCGGCGGAGCCGCACATCGATACAGCCCCGCGCCCCTGAGGGCGTGACACTCGCCCGGGTGACAATGCGCCGTCGGTACACATTCGTCACCTGCACCTTCACACCATGCACCCGGGGGCCGTCGCACTCCCCGCCCCCGACCTCGTAAGGTCGTGTCCGTGTTGGAGGAGATGCGGATACGGTCGCTCGGAGTCATCGACGACGCTGTCGTCGAGCTGTCGCCGGGGTTCACCGCCGTCACCGGTGAGACGGGTGCGGGCAAGACCATGGTGGTCACCAGCCTCGGGCTGTTGCTGGGTGGGCGTGCCGACCCGGCGCTCGTGCGGATCGGGGCCGACAAGGCGGTCGTGGAGGGGCGGATCACCGTCGACGCGGGTGCGTCGGCCGTCGTGCGCGCCGAGGAGGCCGGGGCCGAGCTCGACGACGGGGCGCTGCTGATCAGCCGTACCGTTTCCGCCGAGGGGCGGTCGCGGGCGCATGTGGGCGGGCGCAGTGTGCCCGTGGGGCTGCTGGCCGACCTCGCCGACGACCTCGTGGCCGTGCACGGGCAGACCGACCAGCAGGGGCTGCTGAAGCTGTCCCGGCAGCGCCAGGCGCTCGACCGGTACGCCGGTGACGCGGTCGCCGGGCCGTTGGCCAAGTACGGCGAGGCCTACCGGCGGCTGCGGGCCGTGGCGGTGGAGCTGGAGGAGATCGTCACACGCGCGCGTGAGCGGGCCCAGGAAGCCGACATGCTGCGGTACGGGCTCGACGAGATCGCGGGCGTGGAGCCGCGTGCCGGTGAGGATGTCGAGCTGGCGGAGGAGGCGGAGCGGCTGGGGCACGCGGAGGCCTTGTCGTCCGCTGCGACGGCCGCTCACGCCGCCCTCGCCGGCAATCCGGAGGATCCCGAGGGCATCGACGCCGCCACGCTCGTCGCGGGCGCTCAGCGGGCCCTGGACGCCGTGCGGTCGCACGATCCGGCGCTGGCCGCGCTGGCCGACCGGATCGGGGAGATCGGGATCCTGCTGGGCGATGTGGCGGGGGAGTTGGCGGGATACGCCGACGACCTGGACGCCGACCCGCTGCGGCTGTCGGCCGTCGAGGAGCGCCGGGCCGCGCTCGGCGCGCTGACGCGGAAGTACGGCGAGGACGTCGCCTCGGTGCTGGCCTGGGCCGAGAGCAGTGCCGCGCGACTCACCGAACTGGACAGCGACGACGAGCGGATCGAGGAGCTGACCGCCGAGCGGGACGCGCTGCGAAGCGAGCTCGGCGGGCTGGCGCAGGCGCTGACCGACGCGCGGGCGGAGGCCGCCGAGCGGTTCGCCGCCGCCGTGACCGCCGAGCTGGCCTCGCTCGCCATGCCGCACGCGCGCGTGTCCTTCGCCATCCGGCAGACCGAGGACCCGGAGGGGGTCGAGGTCGGCGGGCGTACGGTCGCGTACGGGCCGTCGGGTGTGGACGAGGTCGAGCTGCTGCTCGCGCCGCACCCGGGGGCGCCGCCGCGGCCCATCGCCAAGGGCGCGTCCGGTGGTGAGCTCTCGCGCGTGATGCTCGCCGTGGAGGTCGTGTTCGCGGGGACGGATCCCGTGCCGACGTATCTCTTCGACGAGGTCGACGCCGGTGTGGGCGGCAAGGCGGCCGTTGAGATCGGGCGGCGGCTGGCGCGGCTGGCGAAGTCCGCGCAGGTCGTGGTGGTCACGCACCTTCCGCAGGTCGCCGCGTTCGCCGATCGGCAGCTGCTCGTCGAGAAGACCAACGACGGGTCGGTCACCCGGTCCGGTGTGAAGGTCCTCGAAGGCGAGGAGCGGATCCGGGAACTGTCCCGGATGCTCGCGGGGCAGGAGGACTCGGAGACCGCGCGGGCCCACGCCGAGGAACTGCTGGCGACGGCGCGGGCGGACGTGTAGCCGGGCCGGCGCTGGGCTTCCTCGCGCGAGGGCGGTGCGGCGGACCGGGTGGCGGCTGTGGCCGGGATTGTCAGTGGCGGCTCGTAAGGTGGCCGAATGATCGAACGTGCCCCCAGGACCACCGCCTTCGGCCTCTCCGCCGCCCTCACCCGCGTCACGGTCGCCGTCCTGCGCGCCAAGGCCCCCGGCGGCCGCGGCCGTTGGGAGCGGAAGAACTACGCGGGACGGACCGTGGAGCTGTACGCCGGTGCCGCCTCCGCGCTGGCGGCGACGGTCGGTGCCGGGCGGATACGGCCGGCCGCGGGGGTCGCCGTGGCCGTCGCCGGAGCCTGTGGGGCGTACGACGACGTCGTCGGGGCCGGTGATCCCCGGCGTGGGTTCCGGGCGCATCTGTCGGCCCTGCGGGACGGCGAAGTCACCAGCGGTGCGGTCAAGTTGTTCGGGATGTCCGCCGCCGGCCTCGCCGCGGGGGCGTTCCTCAAGGAGCGGCCCGTGGACAAGCTGCTCGCGGGCGTGGTGATCGCCGGGGCCGCGCACTTCGTCAACCTCGTCGATGTGCGCCCGGGCAGGGCCGCCGCGGCGGTGCTCGCGCTGGGCGTGCCGGGGCTGCTCCGCGAAGGGACCGGCGCCGGGATCGCCGCCGGCGCCATGGGAGCCGCCGCGGCCGTGCTGCCCGACGACCTCGGGGAGCGGGCGATGATCGGCGACACCGGCGCGCACGCGCTGGGCGCGGCCCTGGGCGCCGCTGTCGCTGCCGGGAACAGCCGGGCCGGGCTGGCCGCGCACGCCGCCGCCCTCGTGGCCGCCGCGGTGTACGGGGACAAGGTGAGCGAGGCGGCGCGGGCGTTGGGCCCGCGCTGATGTGAAACGTCGCGCCTCACCGGGGTGCGGCCCGGTGCGGCCCGGTGCGGTGCTGCGCGTGGGTTCGGATCGGTTGTCGGGACATGCGCCACGCGCGCGTGTTCGGGCACACCGGCCGACGTCAACTCACTCGTGCAGGTGACTCGGTACGCCGTGTTGCCTGCCCTCCGCGCTCCCGCCGTTCCCGGAACAACGGTGCCTCCTGGCATCCTTGGCGTAAGCACGTCGTATGCGCAGGGATCCTCGCGGTACACCCCCTCCGCGCGATCCTTCTGTACTTTCTTCGTGACCGCCCCACCCACAACCAGGAGCCCCGGCCACGTGACCCCCGTGAGCAGCCACTCACCGCACGGCCAGTCGTCGCTGCGCACCGTGCAGGTGCTGGGCGGCGGCAACGCCGGCAGCAGCGCGCATGTGCGTTCGCTGGCCTCGGGGCTCGTCGCACGGGGTGTGCGGGTCACCGTGTGCGCCCCAGTGGAGGCCGATCACCGCTACGACTTCACCGGCGCCGGGGCCGAGCACGTGCACGTTCCGCGCAGCAGCGACCCCGGCTCCGTGGCCGCCCTGCGGGCCGCGTGCGCGGACGCCGACCTGGTGCACGCGCACGGGCTGCACGCCTCCTTCCGTGCCGTGCTGGCGCTCAGCGGGCGGCGTACTCCACTCGTCGTCACCTGGCACGACCGGGCGCATGCCGAGGGGGCCCGCGCCCATCTCGTACGGCTGCTGGAGCGGCGGGTCGTCAAGGCAGCCTCCGTCGTGCTCGGGACCACCTCGGCGCTCGTGGACCGGGCCCGCCGGACCGGGGCGCGGGACGCGCGCCTGGCCGCCGTCGCCCTGCCCGGAACGGGACGCCGGGCCGCCGAGCACGACGACACCGACCGGCTGCGGCCCAAGATCAGGGCCGAACTCGGCTCCACCGGACGCCCGTTGCTGATCGCCGTCGGCTCGCTCGAGCCGCATCGCGGGTACGACGTGCTGCTGGACGCCTCGCGCGCGTGGCTGCGGCTCGATCCCGTGCCGTTGGTCGTGATCGCGGGGGAGGGGCCGCTGCGGGCCGATCTGCAGCGCCGGATCGAGGACGAAGGGCTGCCCGTGCGGCTCATCGGGCGGCGCGACGACGTGTCCGAACTGCTGGCCGCCGCCGACATCGCGCTCGTGCCCAGCAGTTGGGAGTCGCGGTCCGTGCTCGCCCAGGAGGCCCTTCACGCGCGCGTGCCGCTCGTCGCCACCCACGTCGGAGGCATGGCGGAACTCGTCGGCGACGCGGCCGAACTCGTCCCCTACGGCAACGCGAAGGCGCTCGCCGACGCCGTCGTGGGGCTGCTGGGTGATCCGGAGCGCCAGGAGCTGCTCAAGGAGCGGGGCGTGCGGCAGGCGGCGACCTGGCCGACCGAGGACGAGACCGTGGCCCAAGTGCTCAGCGTCTACGACGAGTTGACCCAGCCCCTGCCGATGATCTGAGCCGGCTCCTGATCCGGGCGCCCCTCCGCCGTCGTTCTGCCCTACGGCACGTGCCTGCGTGCCCGCAGCGCCAGGCTCAACGCCAGCACGGTCTGCGGGTCGTCGAGGTCGGTGCCGAGCAACTCGCCGATGCGGGCGAGGCGGTTGTACAGGGTCTGCCGGTTGAGGTGCAGTTCACGGGCCGTCTCCGCCTTGCGGCCCGCGTGCGCCAAGTACGTCTCCAGCGTGGGCAGCAGGGGCGGTTTGGAACGGTTGTCGTGGTCGCGGAGCGGGCCGATCGCGCGGTCCACGAAGGCCGCCAGGTCGGGGTGGTCGCGCAGCCGCCACAGCAGCAGGTCGATGTCCAGGCGGCGGGCGTCGTACCAGGGGCGGTCCGACAGGCCCTGTGCCGCAGTCGCCGTCTCCGCCGCGTGCCGCAGGCCCGCCGAGGCCGCCGCCCAGCCGCCGGCCACTCCGACGACCACGACCGGCGGCGGTGCCCCGGGCCGCTGGATCCCGGCCCGCTCCACGCCCGCCCGCAGCGCCGCCGCGACCCGGTCCGCGACCGACGACCGCTCCGCCTCCGAACGCAGGCCCAGCAGCAGCGGGACGCGCCCCTCGACCGGCCGTACGCCCAGCAGAACCGGCACTCCCACGGACGCCAGCTCCTCCCCGACCGCGCGGGCCAGCACCGCCCAGCCGCCCCCGCTCGCGAAGCCGCTCGCGTGGGAGGCACCCCCGTCCGGGGACAGCACGTCCCCGAGCCGCATCACCACCGGCAGCAGCGGGCTGTTGCCCGGCTTGAAGCCCAGCACGCGCGCCTGCGCCGGGGCGTCCTCGGCGGAGACGCGGCCCTCCGCGAGGTCGGTCAGGAAGTCGCCGCGTCCGCGTGCCGCCAGCTCCTCCTCCTGCCGGGCCTGCATCAGCACCACGGCCAGGATGCCCGCGGCCCGCTCGGCGGCGATGCGGTGGACGGGCGTGAGCAGGCCCCGCACGGGGAGCAGAACCAGCCGCGCCCTGACCGAACCCGGCCCGGGGCCGCCACCCGGCACATCCACCAGCACCGACCCGGTAGGCGGCGGCGCGTCCTTGTGCTGCCCCCGCAGCCCCTCCCACACCTGCAACGGATCCGCGCCCTCGGGACCGGCCCCGGCGGCGTACAGCAGCCGTCCGTCCGTCGTCTCCAGGAAGACCGGGTTGCCGCTGAAGTCGGCCAGGATGACCAGCACCTGGGGCACACCGCCGCCGCCGAGCAGTGCTTCCGTGCATCGGCGGTGCACCTCCTCCGCCCGTTGCAGCAGCGCGTAGTGGCCATTGACGATCTCGGTGTGGATCTCCTCGGTGACCGTCACGAAGGGCACCTCGCGGTGCAGCTGGACCAGCGGCAGGCCGGCCGTACGGGCCGTGTCGACCAGCGCGGCGGGCAGGCGCGTGAAGCGCGGGCCGAGTTCGACGACGAGGGCCGCGATGCCGCGCTCGGCCAGGGTTCGCACGAACGCGCGCTGGTCGGCGGGTCGGGTGCCGAGGCCGTAGCCCGTGGTCAGCAACAGCTCCCCGCCCTTCAGCAGGGACGCGATGTGGGGCACCTCGCCCGCGTGCACCCAGCGCACGGTCCGCCCCAGCCGGTCGGCGCCCGCCAGGATCTCGGGCAGCCCGCTGCGCAGCCCGGGCAGCTCCAGCGCGCGCCGCACGGTGATTCCGGCGCCGTGGGTGTCGAATCCGCCGTCCGGACCGCCCGTGCCGCTGTCCATACCGCCCGTACCGCTGTCCATGAGCCGGACGCTACCCCTGGGGACGCTTCCACGACATATCCGGACCGTTACGGAGACGATCATCGACCTCCCGCGCCCGACAATGCGTCGCGCCGCACACCGAATTGCCGGAATCCTTGTCAGTTGTGGCGTACATCACTGCACCGCCAGACTGACGCATTCGAAGGGTGGCGGAGCCTTCAGCTTCGGATTTCGTTGCGGAAACACCTCGAGAGGGACGGAATGACGGAAACACCCAAGTGAGAGGTCCACCGGCTCAAGGCGAACTCCATGGGCCTGGTGGGCGTCGTCTTCATGGCGGTCGCCACCGCCGCGCCGATCACCGCGATGACCGGCAACCGGCCCATCGCTGTCGGCTTCGGCAACGGCACGGGCGCGCCCGCCGGCCATCTCTTCGCGACGCTCGCGCTGACGGTGTGCTCCGTCGGCTACGTCGCCATGGCCCGCCGGATCACCGCCGCCGGCGCCTTCTACGGCTACATCTCGCACGGGGCCGGCCGGATCACCGGCATGGCGTCCGGGATGCTCGCCGTGCTGGCGTACGTCGTCTGCGAGGCGTCCATCGGGGAGCGGACGCAGACGGCGCTCAGAAGAGGCTGGTGAGGGCGCTCGGGCGAGGCTGGTGGCGGTGCTCAGGCCGGCCTGATGTTGTGGTTGAACCGGAAGACGTTGTCCGGGTCCCAGCGACGCTTCAGCTCCGCCAGCCGCCGGGTGTTCTCGGCGCCCAGACCGGCCACCACGCGCTCCGCGCCCTCGTCGCCGATGAAGTTCAGGTACACGGCGCCGGTGCTCCAGGGCCGGACGCCGGTACGGACGTCACGCACCCACCGCACGCACCGCTCGTCGTCCGCCGGGTCCTCCCACATGCCGTACGGATGGACCGCCCAGGGCGCGTCCCGGTACGGCACCGGGAACTCGTGCGGACCGGCCGCGACCGCGCCGCCCTGCGGGAGGAGGGCGTGCTGGGTGCCGGTCGGCACGGGCATCGTCAGCGCCTCGGCGGTGTAGACGTCCACGAAGTCGTCCGGCGCCCCCGTCAGGTACTCCGCCGACCAGTAGTGCCGCATGCCGGGCGGATCGTCGATCATGCACTGCACATCGGCGTACGGCATCGCACCCACGACCTCCGCCTCGTGCGGCAGGGCCAGCAGCGGCTCCGCGTACTTGCGCATGTCCTGCTCGGCACCGGCGTACGTCAGGAGCACACCGCACACCAGCGAGCCGACCAGGGGCGGCGGTACGAAGTCCTCGGGCGGGCCGGTGAACCACAGGGCGCCGCCGCCCACCTCGTCGGGGCCGGACTCGATCACGTCACGGAAGGTGCGGACGGCGTCCGGTGCGGACTCCGGCCGGTACAGCAGCAGCGCGATGGCGAACTCGGGCAGCTCGTGCAGCTCCAAGGTGATCGCGGTGGCGATGCCGAAGTTGCCGCCGCCCCCGTGCAGCGCCCAGAACAGGTCCGGGTTCTCGTCCGCGTTGGCATGGACGCGGTCGCCGTCGGCGGTGACCAGTTCCACACCGAGCAGATTGTCGACGGCGAGCCCGCACCAGCGGTCCAGCCAACCGGTGCCGCCGCCGAGGACGAAGCCGCCGACGCCGGTGGTCGAGGCCCGGCCGCCGGTCGTGGCGAGGCCGTACGGCTGGGTGGCGCGGTCCAGGTCGCTCATCGTGGCACCGCCGGCGACCCGTACCGCCTCGGCCGCGGGGTCGACGGTCACCGCACGCAGATGACGCAGGTCGACGACCAGGCCGTTGTCGTTCAGCGCCATGCCCGCGACGCTGTGCCCGCCGCCGCGCACCGCGATGTTGAGGTCCAGCTCCCGGCCGAACCGCACGGCCCGCACCACGTCGGCCTCGTCCACGCACTGCGCGATCACCGCGGGGCGCCGGTCGATCATGGTGTTGAAGACGGCCCGGGCGTCGTCGTAACCGAAGTCCCCCGGGGCGAACACATCACCGGAGAGATCCTCGCGCAGCGCCTCCAGGGCCGCGCCCGCCTTGGACCGGGAAGCCATGGCCGCCCCCTTCCGACAAGGGGCAATCGCTTGCTTCCAGGCTAGGCGGGCGCGTCACGCGCGTCCTGTCGAGCGGCAGTCCGGCCGGGCTCAGCCGCCGTACGCCCCGGACGCCGTCAGCCGCAGCGCGGTGTCGATCAGCGGGACGTGGCTGAAGGCCTGCGGGAAGTTGCCGACCTGGCGCTGCAGACGCGGGTCCCACTCCTCGGCGAGCAGACCGAGGTCGTTGCGCAGCGAGAGCAGCTTCTCGAACAGCTTGCGGGCCTCGTCCACGCGGCCGATCATCGCCAGGTCGTCGGCCATCCAGAACGAGCAGGCCAGGAAGGCTCCCTCGTCGCCGGGGAGGCCGTCGACGCCCTCGTGGTCTCCTTGCGTCGGGTAGCGCAGGATGAAGCCGTCCTCGGTGGACAGCTCGCGCTGGATCGCCTCGATGGTGCCGATGACGCGCTTGTCGTCCGGCGGCAGGAAGCCCATCTGCGGGATCAGCAGCAGTGAGGCGTCCAGCTCCTTCGAGCCGTACGACTGCGTGAAGGTGTTGCGCTCCTTGTCGTAGCCCTTCTCGCACACGTCCCTGTGAATGTCGTCACGCAGTTCGCGCCAGCGCTCCAGCGGGCCGTCCGCGTCGCCGGACTCGATCAGCTTGATGGTGCGGTCGACGGCGACCCAGGCCATGACCTTGGAGTGCACGAAGTGGCGGCGCGGGCCGCGCACCTCCCAGATGCCCTCGTCCGGCTCGTCCCAGTGGTCCTCGAGGTAGCGGATCAGCTTCAGCTGGAGCAGCGAGGCGTAGTCGTTGCGGGCCAGACCGGTCATGTGGGCCAGGTGCAGGGCCTCGGTGACCTCGCCGTACACGTCGAGCTGGAGCTGGTGCGCGGCGCCGTTGCCGACCCTCACGGGCGCCGAGTTCTCGTAGCCGGGCAGCCAGTCCAGCTCGGCCTCGCCGAGCTCGCGCTCGCCGGCGATGCCGTACATGATCTGCAGGTTCTCCGGGTCACCGGCGACGGCCCGCAGCAGCCACTCGCGCCAGGCGCGGGCCTCCTCGCGGTAGCCGGTGCGCAGCAGCGAGGACAGGGTGATCGCCGCGTCGCGCAGCCAGGTGTAGCGGTAGTCCCAGTTGCGGACGCCACCGATGTCCTCGGGCAGGGAGGTCGTCGGGGCGGCGACGATGCCGCCCGTCGGGGCGTACGTCAGCGCCTTGAGCGTGATCAGCGAGCGGATGACCGCCTCGCGGTAGGGGCCGTGGTACGTGCAGTGCTCGACCCACTCGCGCCAGAACTCCTCCGTCGCCTCCAGCGACTGCTCCGGCTCCGGAAGCGCGGGCGGCTGCTTGTGCGAGGGCTCCCAGGAGATCGTGAACGCGATGCGTTCACCCGGGGCGACCGTGAAGTCCGAGTACGTCGTCAGCGACTTTCCGTAGGTCTCGGCCTCCGTGTCGTACCAGACCGAGTCCGGACCGGCGACGGCCACCGTGCGCCCCTCGTGCTTGTGCACCCACGGCACGACCCGGCCGTAGGAGAAACGCATCCGGAGCGCCGAGCGCATCGGGACGCGGCCCGAGACGCCCTCCACGATCCGGATCAGCTGGGGCGCGCCGTCTCGCGGGGGCATGAAGTCGATCACCCGGACCGTGCCGCGCGGCGTGTCCCACTCCGACTCCAGGATCAGGGAGTCGCCGCGGTAGCTGCGCCGGGCCGCGGTGGGCGGCGGGGCGTCGGAGGCGTGGGCGGGGCCGAGCCGCCAGAACCCGTGCTCCTCGGTGCCCAGCAGGCCGGCGAAGATGGCATGCGAGTCGAAGCGGGGCAGGCACAGCCAGTCCACCGTGCCGTCCCGGCAGACCAGGGCAGCGGTCTGCATGTCTCCGATGAGTGCGTAGTCTTCGATGCGCCCGGCCACGTGCAACTCCAGTCGAACGGCCACGTCACCCCCTCCTGGCAAGGGGGCTCTCGCTAGTGCGGTCAAGGGGTGTTGTAAATCGTCGTTGAGCGGTGAAGCAAAGCAGTCGGTTCGGCGGTGAGGCAAAACGACTGGCGCTTCTCAACAATCTCTGCTCAACGAACTGACGAGCTCTCGTTGTTCCGGGTGCGACGGGCGGGGGTGGTGCCGTGTTTGCCGGCCGGGCTCGGCAGCGAATGTCCGAGCAGGATACGACGCACGTAGATGATCTGCGTGCCGCTCCGGGCAACCCGGGTCGGCCGAACGGGTGAGCAATGGGTGACCGACGGGTGAGAGACCGGTGAAGCATCCGGATCCGTGCCGGCTCGTATGCGGAGCGTGGCCGGAAGCCATCGCTTCTCGGCGCTGATACCCTGGTAGCCCGTGGACCGGTGGGCGTGAAGACCCCCGAACCGCACTTCAAGATCGCGACCACGGGAGCCCCCTCTTGGCCATGCCAAAATCCACGACGACCAAGCACATCTTCGTCACCGGGGGTGTCGCCTCCTCGCTCGGCAAGGGCCTGACGGCCTCCAGCCTCGGCATGCTCCTCAAGGCGCGGGGTCTGCGCGTCGTCATGCAGAAGCTGGACCCGTACCTCAATGTCGACCCTGGCACGATGAACCCGTTCCAGCACGGTGAGGTGTTCGTCACCAACGACGGCGCCGAGACCGACCTGGACATCGGCCACTACGAGCGCTTCCTCGACCGCGACCTGGACGGTTCCGCGAACGTCACCACCGGTCAGGTGTACTCGACGGTGATCGCCAAGGAGCGGCGCGGCGAGTACCTCGGCGACACCGTGCAGGTCATCCCGCACATCACCAACGAGATCAAGCACCGCATCCGCCGCATGGCGACGGACGAGGTGGACGTCGTGATCACGGAGGTCGGCGGCACGGTCGGCGACATCGAGTCGCTGCCGTTCCTGGAGACCGTCCGCCAGGTCCGTCACGAGGTCGGCCGGGACAACGTCTTTGTGGTGCACATCTCGCTCCTGCCGTACATCGGCCCCTCGGGAGAGCTGAAGACGAAGCCGACCCAGCACTCGGTTGCGGCCCTGCGCAACATCGGTATTCAGCCAGACGCGATCGTGCTGCGCTGCGACCGTGAGGTGCCGACGGCGATCAAGCGGAAGATCTCCCTGATGTGCGACGTCGACGAGGCCGCCGTGGTGGCCTGCCCCGACGCCCGCTCGATCTACGACATCCCCAAGACCGTGCACGGTGAGGGCCTGGACGCCTATGTCGTCCGCAAGCTGGACCTGCCGTTCCGCGACGTGGACTGGACGACCTGGGACGACC
The DNA here is from genome assembly GCF_044455405.1 of Streptomyces sp. NPDC051243. Taxonomy (NCBI): domain Bacteria; kingdom Bacillati; phylum Actinomycetota; class Actinomycetes; order Kitasatosporales; family Streptomycetaceae; genus Streptomyces; species Streptomyces sp. NPDC051243. The sequence goes on from NZ_JBITES010000029.1 coordinate 21,512, forward strand.
TGCTCGACCGCGTCCACAACCCCGACCACGAGATCACCCTCGCCCTGGTCGGCAAGTACATCGACCTGCCCGACGCCTACCTTTCGGTCACCGAGGCGCTGCGCGCGGGCGGCTTCGCCAACCGGGCCCGCGTGAAGATCAAGTGGGTCACCTCGGACGACTGCAAGACCCCGGCCGGCGCCAAGCAGCAGCTCTCCGACGTGGACGGCATCTGCATCCCGGGCGGCTTCGGCGACCGCGGTGTGCTCGGCAAGGTCGGCGCGATCAAGTACGCCCGCGAGAACAGGATCCCGCTGCTGGGCCTCTGCCTCGGCCTGCAGTGCATCGTGATCGAGGCGGCGCGCAACCTCGCCGACATCAATGACGCCAACTCCACCGAGTTCGACCCGGCCACCTCCCACCCGGTGATCTCCACCATGGCCGAGCAGCTGGACATCGTGGCCGGTGAGGGCGACATGGGCGGCACGATGCGGCTCGGCATGTACCCGGCCAAGCTGGCCGAGGGCTCGATCGTGCGCGAGGTGTACGACGGCAAGGAGTACGTCGAGGAGCGGCACCGCCACCGCTACGAGGTCAACAACGCCTACCGGGCGGAGCTGGAGAAGAAGGCGGGCATCCTGTTCTCCGGCACGTCGCCCGACGGCAAGCTCGTCGAGTACGTGGAGTACCCGCGCGAGGTCCACCCTTACCTCGTGGCCACGCAGGCCCACCCCGAGCTGCGCTCGCGCCCGACGCGTCCGCACCCGCTGTTCGCCGGCCTCGTGAAGGCCGCCGTCGAGCGCAAGAATTCCAAGTAACACACCAGTTGTACGGTGGCCGGGGTGCAAACCTTCAAAGGTGCGCACCCCGGTTTTCTTGGCGGGTTCTTTTCGGAAGTGTGTGGAAGGGCAGGGCATGACGATCAAGGACACCCCGCAGGAGTGGGAGATCCGGGCGACGGACACCCCCTTCGTGGGCAACAAGACCTCGGTCCGCACGGACGACGTGGTCATGCCCGACGGCTCGGTGGTGCGCCGCGACTACCAGGTCCACCCCGGCTCCGTGGCCGTCCTCGCCCTCGACGACGAGGACCGCGTCCTGCTGATCAAGCAGTACCGCCACCCGGTGCGTCAGAAGCTGTGGGAGATCCCGGCCGGCCTGCTCGACATCCCCGGCGAGAACCCGCTGCACGCCGCCCAGCGCGAGCTGTACGAGGAGGCGCACGTCAAGGCGGAGGACTGGCGTGTCCTGACCGACGTGTACACCACTCCGGGCGGCTGTGACGAGGCCGTACGGATTTTCCTCGCCCGCAACCTCTCCGCGGCCGACGGGGAGCGCTTCGAGGTCGAGGACGAGGAGGCCGACATGGAGCACGCGCGCGTGCCGGTCGACGAGCTCGTCCGGGGCGTCCTAGCGGGCGAGTTGCACAACAACTGCCTCGTCGTGGGTGTGCTGTCGCTGGTCGCCGCGCGCGGCGGCGACGGGCTCGACTCGCTGCGCCCGGCGGAGGCGCCCTGGCCGGCGCGTCCCTTCGAGGCCTGATCACGCACGGCGTCAGTTTTCCTGACCCGCTGCACCCACCCGTCAGTGTGAAGATCGGCTGATCCGGTCGGGGGATGTCCTCGCCGTGCCCGCCCTGGTCCGCACGGAACGTAGCAGAGCGTGAACTAGGCTCTGAACACGCCCGAACCGGAGTCCCGGCGGGCTTGCGCGTGTGGTGGGACGGGAGCGTGGCCCGTGACGGATCAGGTGGTGGACACAGGCGGCGTGCAGGTGTCGGCACAGGCGTCCGGCCGGAACCAGTTCCTGGGCCGTACCCGCGAGTTGAAGGAACTCCGCGCCGACATCGAACGCGCGGGACTGGACACCCTCTCCGGCCGCAAGGCGCCACGCGCGCGCGTACTGCTCATCGCGGGCCGCCCCGGCTCCGGCCGCACCGCGCTCGCCGAGGAACTGGTACGGCAGGTGGCGGACCGTTACGCCGACGGCGTACTGCGCACCCGCCTCAGCGAGCCCGACGGCACCCCGGTCCCCGTAGGGCGCGCCGCCCGGGAACTGCTCGCCGCCCTTGACCAGCCCGCTGCGCCCGGCGCCGGCGAGGACGACCTCACGGCGGCGCTGCGTGACGCTCTCGCCGAGCGCCGGGCCCTGCTCCTGCTGGACGACGCCGCCGAGGCCGAGCAGGTCGACGCCCTGCTGCCGGACAGTCCGCAGAGCCTGGTCGTGGCCGTCTCCGGGGGACCGCTGACCGGGATCTCGGACGTACGGCCCTGCACCCTCGGCGGCCTGGACACCAAGTCGGCGGTGGAGCTGCTGTCCCGGTTCGCCGGCTCGGTGCGCATCACCGTCGACCCGCGTTCCGCCGAGGGACTCGTGGAGGTGTGCCAGGGGCAGCCCGCCGCGCTGATGCTGGCGGGTGGCTGGCTCGCCGCCCGGCCCAAGGCGGCCGTCGCGGATGTCGCCAAGCAACTGCGCGCCGAGGGCGAGGAGGGCACGCCGCTCGGCCGCGTCTTCCGCCTCGCCTACGCGTCCCTTCCCGCCCCCGCGGCCCGCATACTGCGCCTGCTCTGCCTCGCTCCAGGCGGCCTCGTCGACCCGCACACCGCCTCCGCCCTCGCCGGCTGCTCGGTCGACGGGGCCCGCGCCACCCTGGACGACCTCGCCCTCCTCGGCCTGCTGCACTCCGTCGACTCGCCGCTGCCCCAGTACGAGGTCCCGGCCTGCCTGCACCCGTATCTCAGGGCCCTCACCGAGACCCACGACCGCCCCGCCGAGCTCCAGCTCGCCCGCGCCCGCATGCTGGAGCGGACGGTACGGCTGCTGCAGTCCTGCCGGGCGATCACCGAGACCGACAGTCCGGAGACCCGGCAGAAGCTCCTGGGCATGCCCCAGGCCCTGCGCTTTCCCAGCCCGCGAGCGGCCGCCGACTGGCTCACCATCCGCAGGCCCGCCCTGCTGGCCTCGGCCCGGGCGGCCGTCGCCGACGGCGAGCTGGACACGCTCGCCCGGCGCCTGATGTCCCAGCTGGTCAGGGCGCTGGTCGCGCACGTCGGCACCCAGGCGGCCGCCGACGACCTGTACGCCATCCACAGCCTGGTCCTGGACGTGGCCGAGCGGCAGGACCTGCCCCGAGAGAAGACGGCGGCGCTGCTGAACCTCGGCGACGTCGACGCCCGGACGGGGCGCAGGCAGGAGGCGCTGGCGCGCTATCGGGCCGCGCTGGAGGCCGGGCGGCAGGCGAACGACCCCTACGCGACGGGTCGCGCGATGGAATCCGTAGGCGGCGCCCATCTGGCCCTGGGGGACTACGACCGGGCCGCCGACTGGTTCGGCCGGGCACTCGCCCAGCGGCTGGCCCGCGACGAGCGGGTGGACGCCGCCCGGCTGTACGGCCGTATCGGCGAGGCCCACACCTATGCGGGCCGGTACGGCGAGGCGCTGCGCAACTGGCGGGCCGCCGTCGCCGGGCACCGCAAGAACGGCGATCTGGCCGGTCACGCGCGGGCGTTGAGCGAGCTGGCGAGGGTCCAGGAGTACGCGGGCCGGCCGGAGGAGTCGCTGCGCACCTGCCAGGAGGCGGCGGAGTGGGCGCGCCGCGCCGAGGACTCGCGGCTGCAGGGCGCCCTGTATCTGCGGCTCGCCGACACCCTCGACCACCTCGGCGATCCCGCGGCGGCGCAGCTGCACCGGAGCGCGGCCCGGCGGATGCTGGGGGAGGAGCCCGAGGAGCCCGAGGAGTCCGAAGTGGAGGAGCCGCGGCCCGAGCAAGACGCTTTCGAGCCGGAACAGAGCCCTAACGCCTGCGAAATCCGTAGTACATCAGCTGAAGATTGATGCAATGAAAGGCTAGACAGCGGGAACACCTTCATTAGACTGGCTCTGCCGCACCTTCTCCTGCGGTGTCTCCCGGTGTGCCCTGCATGCCTGGGTATGTCTTGTAATGCCCCCACACCCTCTGAGCCAAGGACCGTGATCGACGTGAAGGTCGGCATCCCCCGCGAGGTCAAGAACAACGAGTTCCGGGTGGCCATCACCCCCGCCGGCGTGCACGAGCTGGTGCGCCATGGCCACCAGGTCGTCATCGAGCAGGGCGCCGGTGTCGGCTCGTCGATCCCGGACAGCGAGTACGTCGCCGCCGGTGCCCAGATCCTCGGCACCGCCGACGAGGTGTGGGCCACCGCCGACCTGCTGCTGAAGGTCAAGGAGCCCATCGCTGAGGAGTACCACCGCCTCCGCAAGGACCAGACGCTCTTCACCTACCTGCACCTGGCCGCCTCCAAGGAGTGCACGGACGCCCTCATCGAGTCCGGCACCACGGCGATCGCATACGAGACGGTCGAGCTGCCCTCCCGGGCCCTGCCGCTGCTCGCGCCCATGTCCGAGGTCGCGGGCCGCCTCGCCCCGCAGGTCGGCGCCTACCACCTGATGCGCTCGGCCGGCGGCCGTGGCGTGCTCCCCGGCGGTGTCCCGGGCACCCAGCCCGCGAAGGCCGTCGTCATCGGCGGCGGTGTCTCCGGCTGGAACGCGACGCAGATCGCCGTCGGTATGGGCTTCCACGTCACCCTGCTCGACCGCGACATCAACAAGCTGCGCGAGGCGGACAAGGTCTTCGGCACCAAGGTCCGGGCGATCATGTCCAACGCCTTCGAGCTCGAGAAGGCCGTCCTGGAGGCCGACCTCGTCATCGGTGCCGTCCTCATCCCGGGCGCCAAGGCGCCGAAGCTGGTCACCAACGAGCTGGTCTCCCGGATGAAGCCGGGAAGTGTTCTTGTCGACATCGCGATCGACCAGGGCGGCTGCTTCGAGGACTCCCGTCCCACGACGCACGCCGAGCCGACCTTCCAGGTCCACGACTCGGTCTTCTACTGCGTCGCCAACATGCCGGGCGCGGTGCCCAACACCTCCACCTACGCGCTCACCAACGCCACGCTGCCGTACATCGTCGAGCTCGCGAACAAGGGCTGGGTGGAGGCGCTGCGCCGCGACCCCGCGCTGGCCAAGGGCCTCAACACACATGACGGCAAGGTGGTTTACCGGGAGGTCGCGGAGGCGCACGGCCTGGAGCACGTGGAGCTCGAATCGCTGCTCGGCTGAGCCGATCGGTTAAGTCACTTTCTGGTAAAGGCGATACGTCAACACAGGTCGTCAACCGAACGCACCCGGCCGGACCTTGCCCGAAAAGGTCCGGCCGGATGTGTGTATGGTCACTTTGCGACTCTCGGTCAACTCGCCTCGAACGCAACCCTTCGACCGATTCGTACACCGGTGAAACCTGCTGTGCGACGGCCGTACGCCCTTGACAGCGGGATGTTTCATTGTCGACACATCTGCCCGGTCCGGCGGATTGTGTTGCTGCGGACCGCCGACACGCCATAGAGTCGCCAACCGTCGGCATGGTGCCACGCTGACCTGTCTAGAAGTTTCCTGGTCCCCAAGGAGGTAAGACGACTTGTGAATGAGTCGACATTTTCTCCCGGGGGTGGTCAACCAGGAATGCCGGTACGGGGCCAGGGTCCCGCGGGATTCGAGGCTGTCGGCTCCGTCGCGGTGCGCACCTTCGCAGCCCACCAGAGTCACCTGGCCTCAAAGGTGACTCAGCCAGCAAACATGAGCATGGATGGCCATCACGTGAACGCCATGGCCGGCGACGGAAGTGGCGCGCCCCACAACCACTTCGCCGACTACGACGAACTGCCCGAGGGGCACTTCTACGACCCCGACGCGGAGTACGAGCCCGACCCCGAGTACGCGGCCACCCTCGCGCCCGACGCTGCCCGCCAGCGTCGCGAGCGCATCGGCCCGACCGGGCGTCCGCTGCCGTACTTCCCGATCCCGGGTCCACTGACCGACCACGGCCCCGCGAAGATCATCGCGATGTGCAACCAGAAGGGCGGCGTCGGCAAGACCACGTCGACCATCAACCTGGGTGCCGCGCTCGCGGAATACGGGCGCCGGGTCCTGCTCGTCGACTTCGACCCCCAGGGCGCGCTCTCGGTCGGCCTCGGCGTCAACCCTATGGAGCTCGACCTCACCGTCTACAACCTGCTCATGGAGCGGGGCATGTCGGCCGACGAGGTGCTCCTGAAGACGGCGGTCCCCAACATGGACCTGCTGCCGAGCAACATCGACCTGTCGGCCGCCGAGGTCCAGCTGGTGAGCGAGGTCGCGCGCGAGTCCACGCTCCAGCGCGCGCTGAAGCCGCTGATGGACGACTACGACTTCATCGTCATCGACTGCCAGCCCTCGCTCGGCCTGCTCACCGTGAACGCCCTGACGGCCGCCCACAAGGTGATCGTGCCGCTGGAGTGCGAGTTCTTCGCGCTGCGTGGTGTGGCGCTGCTGACCGAGACCATCGAGAAGGTCCAGGAGCGGCTCAACCCGGAGCTGGAGCTCGACGGGATCCTCGCCACGATGTACGACTCGCGCACCGTGCACAGCCGTGAGGTGCTGGCGCGTGTCGTCGAGGCGTTCGATGACCACGTCTACCACACGGTCATCGGGCGCACGGTCCGCTTCCCGGAGACCACGGTCGCCGGTGAGCCGATCACCACGTACGCCTCCAACTCCGTCGGTGCCGCCGCCTACCGCCAGCTCGCCAGGGAGGTGCTCGCCCGGTGTCACGCCGAGTGAGTCTGCCGGGGGCCGACGAACTGTTCCGCACGACAGGGGGTATGGCGCTCCAGCCGTCCACTCCCCGGCGCCCGGCCAACGGCGAGGCCCGGGTGCCGGCTCCCGCGGGGGAGTCCGACGCCGTCGCGGCGGAGGACGCGCCGCAGTCGGTGCCCGCGCAGGGCGGTGACGGCGACGGCGTGGAACACGTGGCCGCCGACACGGAGTCCGTCGACGCGGGCGAGTCGCGCAGCCGGTCCGCCACCGCTGAGCGTTCCGCGCGACGTCAGGGGGCGCAGGAAGGTTCTGCCGCGGGTGCCTCCGGCGGTTCCGCCGCGTCCGGTGCTGCTGCTTCCGCCGCCTCCGCCGCCGCGCCGCGCAAGCGCGGACGGTCGGCGTCGCGTCGGCCCAGTGGCCGCGAGCGGCACGACGAGAAGATCACCGTGTATGTCTCCGCCGAGGAGCTCATGGACCTGGAGCACGCGCGTCTGGTGCTCCGAGGTGAGCACGGACTGGCCGTCGACCGCGGGCGCATCGTCCGCGAGGCGGTGGCCGTGGTGCTCGCGGATCTGGAGACCCGGGGAGACGCCAGCATCCTCGTTCGACGGCTTCGCGGGCGGTAGCGGTAGCCTGCGGGGGCTATGACCTCGAACGACGTTCCCCCTCACGGCGCCGGTGCCAGTGCCTCCGGCGGTCGGCGGCGTGCGCTGGGGCGGGGACCGGGCGCTCCGCGGGTCGAGCCGGATCCTGCGGCGGCTCCGGACGACCGGGCGCCGGAGGTCCTCCCGGAGTCCGAGGCCGTCGTACCGGAGCCCGAACCTCCGGTCCTTGCGCCGGATCCGGTACCGGAAGACTCTGCTGCCGAGCCCGAGCCCGAGCCCGAGCCCGAGCCCGTGCCAGAACCCGAACCCGCCGCCTGCGAAGAACCCGACGACGGCGTCTTCAAGGTCCGCCTCTCCAACTTCGAGGGCCCCTTCGACCTCCTCCTCCAGCTGATCTCCAAGCACAAGCTGGACGTCACCGAGGTCGCCCTGTCCAAGGTGACCGACGAGTTCATGGCCCACATCCGGGCGATGGGCGCGGACTGGGACCTCGACGAGACGACCGAGTTCCTGGTGGTCGCGGCCACCCTGCTCGACCTCAAGGCGGCCCGGCTGTTGCCCTCCGCCGAGGTGGAGGACGAGGCCGACCTCGCGCTGCTGGAGGCGCGGGACCTGCTGTTCGCCCGGCTGCTGCAGTACCGCGCGTACAAACAGATCGCCGACATCTTCAGCCGGCGGCTCGACGACGAGGCCCGGCGCTATCCGCGGACCGTCGGGCTCGAACCGCAGCACGCCGAGCTGCTGCCCGAGGTCGTCATCAGCATCGGGGCGGAAGGATTCGCCAAGCTCGCGGTCAAGGCGATGCAGCCCAAGCCCAAGCCGCAGGTCTACGTCGATCACATCCACGCGCCGCTGGTGAGCGTGCAGGAGCAGGCCGGGATCGTCGTCGCGCGGCTGAAGGAGCTCGGCGAGGCCAGCTTCCGGGCGCTCATCGAGGACACCGACGACACGCTCACCGTCGTGGCGCGATTCCTGGCCCTGCTGGAGCTGTACCGCGAGAAGGCCGTGGCCCTCGACCAGGAGACCGCGCTCGGGGACCTCGTCGTGCGGTGGACCGGCGGGGACGGGGACGAGACGCCCATGGTGACCGACGAGTTCGACCGGCCGCCCGAGCAGCCCAAGGAGGAGAAGAAGGCGTGAGTGAGGAGACCACCGAGCTGCCGGCCGGGCTGCGCACCGTCGCGGACCTCGACCTCAAGCCCGCCCTGGAGGCGATGCTCATGGTCGTGGACGAGCCCGCGACCGAGGAGCACCTCGCGAAGCTGCTGGAACGACCCAAGCGCCGGATCGCCGAGGCCCTGCGGGAGCTCGCCGACGAGTACGCCGTGCAGGGGCGCGGTTTCGAGCTGCGGTTCGTCGCGGGCGGCTGGCGCTTCTACACCCGCCCCGAGTACGCGGCCGCCGTCGAGCGGCTGGTGCTGGACGGGCAGACGGCCCGGCTCACCCAGGCCGCCCTGGAGACGCTCGCGGTCGTCGCGTACCGCCAGCCGGTCAGCCGCAGCCGCGTCTCGGCCGTGCGCGGAGTGAACTGCGACGGGGTCATGCGCACCCTCCTTCAGCGCGGGCTGGTCGAGGAGGCGGGCACGGAACCCGAAACAGGTGCGATCCTGTACAGGACGACGAACTACTTCCTGGAGCGGATGGGCCTGCGCGGTCTGGACGAGCTCCCGGAGCTCGCGCCCTTCCTCCCGGAGGCGGAGGCGATCGAGGCCGAGACCCAGGAAGGGGTGCCGTCGTTCGACCCGGACGCTCCCGATGACGGTCCGGGGATCCCGGCCAGCCGGGGGACCGACGACGTAGACGACCAGACGGAACTTTGATGCGAAGCAGCGGCAGCGGCAAGAGCGGCGGGCGCGGTAACTACCGCGGTGCCGGCAACAACAGGGACCAGAAGCAGGGCGGCCAGGGCGGCCGTCCGCGCAAGCCCCGTCCCGAGGAGCGCCGCTACGACGTGGGCCCGGGGGCGACCAAGGACGGCCCGAAGTCCGGTCGCGGGGCCTCCGCGCGCGGTGGCGCCAAGGGCGGGCCGAAGCAGTCCCAGCAGCGCGACGGCGGACGCGGCCGTACGGCACCCGCGCGTTCCCGCGAGTACGAGGCACGGGCCGAGGAGCGCAACCGCGAGCGGTACGCGGGCAAGAAGGACGTCAAGCTGCCCAAGACCTTCCCGGGCGCCGAGCAGGAGGGCGAGCGCCTGCAGAAGGTGCTCGCGCGCGCGGGCTACGGCTCCCGGCGCGCCTGCGAGGAGCTGATCGACGAGGCCCGGGTCGAGGTCAACGGCGAGATCGTCACCGAGCAGGGCCTGCGGGTCGACCCGGAGAAGGACGAGATCAAGGTCGACGGCCTGACGGTCGCCACGCAGTCGTACCAGTTCTTCTCGCTCAACAAGCCCGCCGGTGTCGTCTCGACGATGGAGGACCCCGAGGGCCGTCAGTGCCTCGGCGACTACGTCACCAACCGCGAGACCCGGCTCTTCCACGTCGGCCGGCTCGACACCGAGACCGAGGGCGTCATCCTGCTCACCAACCACGGCGAGCTGGCCCACCGCCTCACCCACCCCAAGTACGGCGTGAAGAAGACGTACCTCGCGGCCATCGTCGGCCCGATCCCGCGCGACCTGGGCAAGAAGCTCAAGGACGGCATCCAGCTGGAGGACGGCTACGCGCGCGCGGACCACTTCCGGGTCGTCGAGCAGACCGGCAAGAACTACCTGGTCGAGGTCACCCTGCACGAGGGCCGCAAGCACATCGTGCGCCGCATGCTCGCGGAGGCCGGCTTCCCCGTCGAGAAGCTGGTGCGCACCGCCTTCGGGCCGATCACGCTCGGCGACCAGAAGTCGGGCTGGCTGCGGCGGCTGTCGAACACCGAGGTCGGGATGCTGATGAAGGAAGTCGATCTGTAGGCACGCGCGCGTGCGGTGTCGGCCGGTTCCGGGTTGTCCCCGGGGCCGGCCGATGTGTTTTCGCCTCCCGGTCGGTCTGTATGTCGGTCCGTCTCCGTATCCGTATCCGTGACGGAGGGAGCGGCGATGACGAGGACGATCGAGAACCGGAGTGCCGTCGGCGAGTGTCAGACGGCGCTGGAGAGCCGCAGGGGGACGCTGCCGCCCTCGGTGCCCGGAGGGCGGCGGGAGGCGCCTGAGGGGCCGCTGAGGGCCTTTGCGGCAGGTGTACGCGGGCGGGGTGAGCGCCGGTGAACTCCGGGGAGTTTCTGGAACGTTCGCTCAGCTACGCGCTGGGCAGCGTCGCCGATGTGGAGCCCGGCACTCTGGGGTGCGGGACGCCGTGTGCCGAGTGGGATCTGGGGGAGCCGCTCGGCCATCTCGACGACTTGCTGGACGCCTTGTACGAGGGGCTCACCGGTGGGCGGATCGGGCTGGTCCGCGCGCCGACCTCGCCTGCGGCTTCCGTACGCGCGCGTGCGCCGTGCTCGGCGCCTGGGCGGCCGGGCCGCCGGAGTCGGCCCTGGTGGGCGAACGGCCGCTGGACGTACGGGTGATGGCCGCCCTGGGGGCCGCGGAGATCGCCGTGCACGGGTGGGACGTCGCCCAGGCAGGCGGACGGCCCCGGCCCATGCCCGACGCGCTCGCGGCCGAGCTGCTGCCCGTCGCCAGGTGCGTGGTCGGGGAGGCGGACCGGGGAGTGCGGTTCGGCGCGCCGGTCGCGGTGACGGTGGGGTCCGGACCTGGTGTGCGGTTGCTCGGAGACCTGGTGTGCGGTTGCTCGGATTCCTGGGGCGGCGCGACTCCGTGCCGGAGTGACGGGGATTTGCCTTCCGTTGGGTTGTGCAACCGGTCAGCCCTCTTTATAGTCGTAGTGACTAATAGTCGCACTGACCATAAAAGGGGTGAGCGGTATGCCGGGACCCACCGTGCCGGAGGGCTACGACAAGCACGCCCACGAACCCTTCGCGGTCACCGCCGACCTCGCCGTCCTCACCATCCGCGACGGCGTCCTGCACGTCCTGCTCGTCGAACGCGGGCAGGAGCCGTACCTGGGCCACTGGGCGCTGCCCGGCGGTTTCGTACAGCCCGACGAGTCGGCGGAGACGGCGGCCCGGCGGGAACTCGCCGAGGAGACCGGCCTGTCGGACGTCTCCGGACTGCATCTGGAACAGCTGCGGACCTACAGCGAGCCCGACCGCGACCCCCGGATGCGGGTCGTCACGGTCGCCTTCACCGCGCTGCTGCCCCACCCGCCCGAACCGCACGGCGGCAGCGACGCGGCGCAGGCCCGCTGGGTGCCGTACGACAAGGCCGGGCCGCTCGCCTTCGACCACGACCGGATCCTGGCCGACGCCCACGACCGCGTCGGCGGCAAGCTCGAGTACTCCAGCCTCGCCACCGCCTTCTGCCCGCCCGAGTTCACGCTCGGCGAGCTCCAGCACGTCTACGAGGTGGTCTGGGGCACCGTCCTCGACCGGCCCAACTTCCGCCGCAAGGTGCTCGCCACGCCGGGCTTCGTCGAACCCGTCCCCGGCGCCGCCCGGCTCACCGGCGGCCGCGGCAAACCGGCCGCGCTGTACCGCGCGGGCACGGCCACCACCCTCCACCCACCCCTGCTCCGGCCGACCCCGGAAGGACGCCCCGCATGACCACGACCACCGTCCGCAAGCGCGCCGCCACCGGCTCCCTGCTCGGCCTCGCCCTGGGCGACGCGCTCGGCTTCCCGACCGAGTTCAACGACGTGCCGTCGATCCTCGCCAAGTGCGGGCCGTGGCGCGAGATGGAGCTGCCGACGCCGGCGATCGTCACCGACGACACACAGATGACGCTGGCGCTCGGGAAGGGGCTGCGGACGGCGATGGACCGGGGCGTGCTCGGGCCGAAGCGGCTGGAGCGGCCGGTGCGGGAGGAGTTCGTGGACTGGTACCGGTCGCCGGAGAACAACCGCGCGCCGGGCCGGACCTGCCTCGTCGCCTGCAATCTGCTGAAGGACGAGAGCAGGCCCTGGCAGGACGCAAGCCAGATCGACTCCAAGGGCTGCGGCGCCAACATGCGCGTCGCACCGATCGGCCTCGTCCCCGGCCTGAGCGACGAACAGCGCGCCGGCGCCGCCCAGTTGCAGTCCGCCCTCACCCACGGCCACCCGACGGCACTCGCCGCCTCCGACCTGACCGCCCACGCCGTACGCCTGCTCGCGCAGGGCGCCGACCCGGCCGGACTCGTCGGGCTGCTGCGGTCGTACGCCCTCGACAACCGCACCCGTTACCACGAGCGCTGGCTCGGCGACCTGTGGACGCGCAGCCAGGACCCCGACGCCGAGCACTTCATCGCGCGCGGCTGGGACGAGTGCCTGGCGATCCTGGACCGCCTCCAGGACGCCGTGCGCACGGCCTCGCCCGAGACCGACCCGTGCCTGGCCACCGGCGCGGGCTGGATCGCCGAAGAGGCGCTGGCCACCGGCCTGCTGTGCTTCCTGTGGTTTGTCGACGAGCCGCTGACCGCCCTGCGCCGGGCGGCCTGCACCTCCGGTGACTCCGACTCGATCGCCTGCCTGACGGGCGCGTTCGCGGGCGCCTGGCGGGGCGACGAGGCCTGGCCGACGGAATGGGCGGACCGGATCGAGTACCGGGGTGACCTGCTGACTCTCGGAGCGCTCTGGGACGCTTGACGGATGATCGACGCCCTGGACATCGACCTCACGCCCGTCGTCGCCGAACAGCCCGACCCGGTGCTGTTCGCGACGGTCTCCGGCGCGCATCTGTACGGCTTCCCGTCGCGCGACTCCGACGTCGACCTGAGGGGCGTCCACCTGCTGCCCGCCGCCGACCTCGTCGGACTGCGGGAGCCGGACGAGACACGGTCGCGGATGTGGTTCCGGGACGGCGTCGAGATGGACCTGGTCACGCACGACCTGCGCAAGTTCGTACGGCTGATGCTGCGCCGCAACGGCTATGTGCTGGAGCAGCTGCTCTCGCCGCTCGTCGTGCACACCACGGACGCCCACCGGGAACTGGTCGAGCTCGCTCCGGGCGTGCTCACCAGTCACCACGCCCATCACTACCGGGGGTTCGCCACCACGCAGTGGCGGCTGTTCGAGAAGACCGGGGAGCTCAAGCCGCTGCTGTACACGTTCCGGGTGCTGCTCACCGGCGTCCACCTGATGCGCGCCGGTGAGGTCCAGGCCCATCTGCCCACGCTGCTGGAGCAGGTCGACGCCCCGGCCTACCTGCCGGAGCTGATCGCGGCGAAGGCGGAGCAGGAGCACGGGGCCGCCGACGTCGACCACGCGCGCGTGGCGGCCGACATCGAGCGGCTGCACGGTGAGCTCGACGAGGCGCAGACCGCCTCAGCGCTGCCCGACGCTCCGAGCGTGTACGACGCCCTGCACGCCTTCGTCGTACGGGCCCGGCTGGAGGGCTGAGGCGCGCGGATCCGGCTGGAGGGCTGAGGCCCGGCGGGCCCGCATCAGGAAGTCCTCCACGCGGCGGCGGTCCGGCTCGGCCGGGAGCGGGCTGTGCCGGAGGGCCCGCTCCGCCTCGCTCGCCAGGCGGGTCATCCGGGACTCGACCTCCGGCCAGGGGACCTCGCCGCGCTTGACCGCCAGCAGTGGCTCGCGCTCGTCACCCACGTCGATCGTCAGACGGCCGGTGCGCAGCAGGTCGCGGGCGCTCGCCAGGAGACGCAGGAGGTGCATCGCGTGCTTCCAGCGCGGGGCGCCGTGCGCGCGGACGTCGGCCTCCAGCTTCTTGCGCTGGCCGAGCGCGTAGCGGGTGAACGTCTCGTGGGCCTGGCGGGACAGGAACGCCTCGCGCAGGGTGAGGAACTCGCGGCCGGTGTCGTCGGTGTACTCGACGAACGGGGAGTGCAGGCACTCCAGGATGTTCGGGTTGGCACGCAGGGCCAGCTCGCAGAAGCGCTCCAGTTCCCAGCTGAACTGCTCCTCCTGGGGCCCTTCGACGTGCGTCGGCGGCTTGTCGAAGCGCCAGAAGAGGGGAGTGGGCGCGAGGAACACGCCCCGGCGGTCGGTGTCGCTGCCGTCCGTCGCCAGACCGAAGGCGCGCGAGCCCATCACACAGGCGTAGATCGTGTGGTCGCGTACCAGGGTCTCGGGGTGCATGCCCCGGAGCGTACGCGGCGGATCACACCAGGCGGATCGAATTTCCGTCCACGGTGATCTGCTTCTCGGGCAGCGGCTGCGTCGCCGGAGGGTTGGCCACCGAGCCGTCCGTGATGCTGAACTTGCTGCCGTGGCAAGGGCAGTTGATGGTCCCGTCCGAGACACTGCCGACCGTGCAGCGCTGGTGGGTGCAGATCGCGGAGAAGGCCTTGAACTCGCCCTGCTGCGGCTGCGTCACCACCACCTGCTGGTCCTTGAGGATCGTGCCGCCGCCGACCGGCACCTTGTCCGTGGTGGTCAGCTCCTGGCCTTCCTGGCCGTCCCGGCCGGGGGAGCCGGTCGAGGGCGAGGTCGGTGTCGAGTCGCTGGTGTCGCCGTTGCCCCCGGAGTCGCCGCAACCCGCGACGAGCGCCGCCGCGCCCGCCCCGCCTGTCGCGATGAGGATCGTGCGCCGCGTCGGACGGATGCTCATGTCGTCACTCCGAAAGTGCGGAAGAACCAGAGGGCGGAGGTCAGCCAGATGATCGTGAGAGCGGTGAAGACCAGCCCGCCCATGATCGGCAGCAACCAGCCGGGCAGTCGCTCCGACCGGAGCAACAGCATCTTTGCACTGAAAGCACCGAAGAAGAAGCAACCCAGGACAGAGTGCATGAAAACGCGCGATTCGTACGTCTGGTAGCCCATGGCGTACAGGCAGTGGACCGCCACGGGGACGGACGCCAGGAACGCCACGCGGCCCGACCAGCGGTGCAGCCCGGACGCCCAGGCCGGCCCCGGGAGCTTGCCGTACACCATGAGCGCGGAGACCACCTGGACCAGCGCGAGGAAGACCGCCGCCGTCGCCAGCCACGACTTGACCGCACCTGTGCTGTCGAACCCGGCGAGGTTGAACGCCGTCCCCGACGGGTCGTGGACCTTGCCGTACGCCCCGAGGCCCACCGCGACCGCGCCGGCGACCAGCGCCGGGACCAGGTAGCGGGCCGGGCTCGGGCGGCGGTGGCGGGGCTGCGGGGACGGGAAGTCCTGGGTTGCGGCGTTCGGGTCGACGGTCATGATCGACTCCCGTGGGAAAGCGGAATGAGGCAAGGCGCAAGAGGCGAGGGACGAGGGCCGGGGGAGGGATCAGGGGGTCGCGGGGAGGGCCGTGAGCTGCTGTCCGTCGACCGTCACCGCGCCCGTTTCCGGGTCGATCCGTGGGGCGGGCGAGGGCTCGCCGTCGCGGGTCAGGACGCCGACCTGCCGGCCGTCGGGCAGCACGATCCAGCCGCCGTCGACCTGGGCGCCGCGCACGGTGGCGGTGGCCCGGTACAGGCCCGACGGCTTCTTCGTCCTGTCGGCCGTGAAGGCGTAGCGCCCGCCGTCGATGTCGACCGTGCCGCGGATCCGCTTGCCCTCCTTCAGGGTGCCGGTCAGGACGGAGCCGTCCCTGCCGGTGAGCCGCATGGTTCCGTCGTCGTTCACGTCGCCCTTGAGCCAGGACTCCTTGTTGCGGCCGTCGCAGAAGTACGCGATCGCTCTTCCGTCGCGCAGGGTGACGGCCACGGCGGAGGAGCCGTCGTCGGTGCGGCCCGCGTAGCCGGCGTTCGGGACGGGCGTCCTCGACGGCGACGGGGTCGGCTTCGTGGGCGCCGGGGACTGTGTCGCCGCGGGCGACTCCTTCGTGTCCTTCGTGGTGTCCGCGGACGAGGGCGGCGGGGACGCCGATGACGACGTGTTCTTCGCCCCACTCGTCGCGTTGAGTGACAGCAGGAACACACCGAGCAGCAGTCCCGCGAGAAGGGTGAGCAAAGGTCCGGGACGCTTCATGCGGCCTCCCCCCGAGGCGGGCTTCCTGCCCATGAGAGCGGACCCGCGACCCACCGTCCAGAGGCGTACGGAGGTGTTCGCGGTCCGGTGGCGAAACCGGGATGGACGGGTGACATTGACTCAAAGCCGACCGCCCGAGGCCTCGAAGCCGACCGCCCGGATCCCAGGCGTCTCAGCGGGCGGGCGACCCGCGTCCGCCGCACGCGGGCTGACTAGGCTGGCGAGTCGAAGAGCCGATCCACAGAACAGCGCAAAACAGCGCGGAGCAGCGAGGAGCAGAGCCGTGGCGGTACGAGCGGTCCGGGGGGCCGTCCAACTGGAGCGGGACGACGCCGGCCACATGGACGAGCAGGTCGGGGCTCTGCTCACCGAGATCCTGGAGCGCAACGGCCTGAGCGCGGACGACCTGATCAGCATCTGGTTCACGGCGACGCCCGATCTGCACAGCGACTTCCCGGCGGCGGCCGCCCGCAAGCTGGGCAGCGGCTTCGCCGACGTACCGCTCATCTGCGCCCAGGAGCTGGACATCGAGGGCGCCATGCCGAGGGTCGTACGCGTCCTCGCGCACATCGAGTCCGACCGGCCCCGTGCCGACATCGCGCACGTGTACCTCGGTGCCGCCGCCGCTCTGCGCAAGGACATCGCCCAGTGAGAACCGCACTCGTCATCGGCACCGGACTCATCGGTACGTCCGCCGCCCTCGCCCTGTCCCAGCGCGGTGTCGTCGTCCACCTCGCCGACCACGACCCCGAACAGGCCCGCACGGCGGCCGCGCTCGGCGCCGGCACCGACGAGGCGCCCGAGGGCCCCGTCGACCTCGCGATCGTCGCCGCCCCGCCCGCGCACGTGGCGGACGTGCTCGCGGACGCCATGCGCCGGGGTGTGGCCCGCGGCTACCTCGACGTGGCGAGCGTCAAGGGCGGGCCGCGCCGCGCGCTCGAGGCGCTCGGGCTCGACCTGTCGTCCTACATCGGCACCCACCCCATGTCGGGACGTGAGAAGTCCGGGCCGCTGGCCGCGACCGGTGACCTCTTCGAGGGCCGGCCCTGGGTGCTCACGCCGACCCGCGACACCGACACCGAGGTGCTCAACCTCTCTCTGGAGCTGGTCTCGCACTGCCGCGCGGTGCCGGTGGTGATGGACGCCGACGCCCACGACCGCGCGGTCGCGCTGGTGTCCCACATGCCGCACCTGGTGTCCAGCATGGTCGCCGCACGGCTGGAGAACGCCGAGGAGGCGGCCGTACGGCTGTGTGGTCAGGGCATCCGGGACGTGACCCGGATCGCCGCGTCCGATCCCCGGATGTGGATCGACATCCTGTCCGCGAATCCCGGGCCCGTGGCCGATCTGCTCACGGAAGTCGCCGGGGATCTGGAGGAGACGGTGCGGGCGCTGCGCGCGCTGCAGTCGTCCGACGAGGCGAAGCGGCTGGAGGGGACCTCCGGTATCGAGGACGTGCTGCGACGCGGGAACGCGGGGCAGGTCCGGGTGCCCGGCAAGCACGGGGCCGCTCCGCGGGTGTACGAGGTCGTCGCCGTGCTGATCGACGACCAGCCCGGGCAGCTGGCGCGGATCTTCGCGGACGCGGGACGGGCGGGGGTCAACATCGAGGACGTGCGGATCGAGCATGCGACCGGGCAGCAGGCCGGTCTGGTCCAGCTGATGGTGGAGCCCAAGGCGGCGCCGGTGCTGTCGGCCGGGTTGCGGGAGCGGGGCTGGGCCATCCGGCAGTAGCCGGCCGGCATCGCCGCCGCTGCCCTCGTGCCGTCCGGCAGACCCTGCGCGGCCGGACGAGTGATGCGCACCCAGTAACCTTGTGCGGGGCGCCCTCGCGCTCCGCCAACCCCGCCACACCGCACCAGGAAGGTGTCCCCCCGTGGAAAACGGTGCCGCCAAGCCCGTGATTGTCGCCATCGACGGCCCCTCCGGCACGGGCAAGTCGAGCACGTCGAAGGCCGTCGCCGCGCAGCTCGGGCTGAGCTACCTCGACACCGGCGCCCAGTACCGGGCGATCACCTGGTGGATGGTGACCAACGGCATCGACATCGAGGACCCGTCCGCGATCGCCGCGGTGGCCGGCAAGCCGGAGATCGTCTCCGGCCTCGACCCGGCGGGCCCGACGATCACCGTCGACGGCATCGACGTGTCCGGCCCGATCCGCACCCAGGAGGTCACCTCCCAGGTCAGCGCCGTCAGCGCGGTGCCCGAGGTGCGTGCGCGGATCACCGAGCTGCAGCGCTCCCTCGCCACCTCCGCCGAGTACGGCATCGTCGTCGAGGGCCGCGACATCGGTACGACCGTGCTGCCCGACGCCGACCTGAAGATCTTCCTCACCGCCTCGCCGGAGGCGCGTGCCGCCCGCCGCAGCGGTGAGCTCAAGGGCGCCGACGTGCACACGACCCGCGAGGCGCTGCTCAAGCGCGACGCGGCCGACTCCAGCCGCAAGACCTCGCCGCTCGCCAAGGCGGACGACGCGGTCGAGGTGGACACCACCGAGCTCACGCTGGCGCAGGTCATCGAGTGCGTCGTCACGCTCGTCGAGGAGAAGCGAGCCGCGAAGTGAGTCTTCCGTCCGAGCGGGGTGCCGACGTCGGCCGGCGCATCGGCGTCGGCCTGATGTACGGGCTGTGGCGGCCTCGGGTCCTGGGTGCCTGGAAGGTGCCCGCGACCGGGCCGGTGATTCTCGCGGTCAACCACAGCCACAACATCGACGGGCCGATGGTGATGGGCGTGGCGCCCCGGCCCGTGCACTTCCTGATCAAGAAGGAAGCGTTCGTCGGCCCGCTCGACCCCTTCCTGACCGGCATCGGCCAGCTGAAGGTGGACCGTCACACGGCCGACCGCACGGCCATCACGCAGGCGCTCGACGTGCTGGCGCACGGCGGTGTCCTGGGCATATTTCCCGAGGGCACGCGGGGCGAGGGCGACTTCGCCTCGCTGCGCGCCGGGCTCGCCTACTTCGCGGTGCGCAGCGGCGCGCCGATCGTCCCGGTCGCCGTCATGGGAAGTTCCGAGAAGCGGGGACGGTTGATGAAGGGGCTGCCTCCGCTGCGGCACCGCGTCGACGTCGTCTTCGGCGAACCGTTCGAGGCGGGCGACGGCAGCGGGCGGCGTACCCGCACGGCGCTGGACGAGGCGACCGAACGCATCCAGAAGCAGCTCACCGAGCACCTGGAAATCTCCAAGCGGCTGACCGGCCGCTAGGCGACACTGAGTAGTGGATCAGCCGGGAAAAATCCGACTGCTCCACCGATCACCACGATGAACGAGGTACGGACTTCATGAACGACCACATCCACTCCGAGGGCTCGCGCGAAGAGCACGACCACGGAGAGCTTGGCGACGCCGAGTACGCGGAGTTCATGGAGCTCGCCGCGGAAGAGGGCTTCGACCTCGAGGACGTCGAGGGGGCCATCGAGGCCGCCGGTCACGGGCCGTTGCCCGTCCTCGCCGTCGTAGGGCGCCCGAATGTCGGTAAGTCGACTCTCGTCAACCGCATCATCGGGCGGCGTGAAGCTGTCGTCGAGGACAAGCCCGGCGTCACCCGCGACCGTGTGACCTACGAGGCCGAGTGGGCCGGCCGCCGCTTCAAGGTCGTCGACACCGGCGGCTGGGAGCAGGACGTCTTCGGTATCGACGCCTCCGTCGCCGCGCAGGCCGAGTTCGCCATCGAGGCCGCCGACGCCGTCGTGTTCGTGGTCGACGCCAAGGTGGGTGCCACCGACACCGACGAGGCCGTCGTACGACTGCTGCGCAAGGCCGGCAAGCCCGTGGTGCTGTGCGCCAACAAGGTCGACGGTCCCAGTGGCGAGGCGGACGCCGCGTACCTGTGGTCGCTCGGCCTCGGCGAGCCGCACCCGGTCTCGGCCCTGCACGGCCGTGGCACCGGCGACATGCTGGACGCCGTCCTGGAGGCACTGCCGGAGGCGCCGCTGCAGACCTTCGGCGGGGGCGGCATCGGCGGCCCGCGCCGTATCGCCCTGATCGGCCGTCCGAACGTCGGCAAGTCCTCGCTGCTGAACAAGGTCGCCGGCGAGGAGCGCGTCGTCGTCAACGAACTGGCCGGCACCACCCGTGACCCGGTCGACGAGCTCATCGAACTGGGCGGCGTCACCTGGAAGTTCGTCGACACGGCGGGCATCCGCAAGCGCGTCCACCTGCAGCAGGGCGCCGACTACTACGCCTCGCTGCGGACCGCGGCGGCGGTGGAGAAGGCCGAGGTCGCCGTCGTGCTGATCGACGCCGCCGAGTCCATCTCGGTGCAGGACCAGCGCATCGTCACCATGGCGGTGGAGGCGGGCCGCGCGATGGTGATCGCCTACAACAAGTGGGACACCCTCGACGAGGAGCGCCGCTACTACCTGGAGCGGGAGATCGAGACCGAGTTCGGCCAGGTCGCGTGGGCGCCCCGGGTGAACGTCTCGGCGCGCACCGGGCGGCACATGGAGAAGCTGGTCCCGGCGATCGAGACGGCCCTCGCGGGCTGGGAGACCCGGGTCCCGACCGGGCGGCTGAACGCCTTCCTCGGCGAGCTGGTCGCCGCCCACCCGCACCCGATCCGCGGCGGCAAGCAGCCCCGCATCCTGTTCGGCACCCAGGCCGGCACCAAGCCCCCACGGTTCGTGCTCTTCGCCTCGGGCTTCATCGAGGCGGGCTACCGCCGCTTCATCGAGCGCCGGCTGCGCGAGGAGTTCGGCTTCGAGGGGACGCCGATCCATATCTCGGTGCGCGTGCGCGAGAAGCGCGGCAAGAAGAAGTAACGGACGCAAGAAGTAGCGGACGCATGCGCAAGGGCGGCCCCGATCGGGGCCGCCCTTCGTGTGTGCTCAGCCTCTGCGCGCCGGGGGCAGCGCGGCGGGGACGTGGTGCATCCCCGAGCCCTGCGGGCCGATGTGCCCGACGCGCTGCCACTGCGGCTGCTGACCGCCGCCGTGCCGGGCGCTCTGGGCGCCCGCGCTGTACGCGCTGTACGAGCTGCTGAACGACCCCGGGCGATGGCCGCCGTACGAGCCCGTACTCCGCGGCATGTTCCCGAACGCGGTGAACCCCAGGTCCTCCTCGCCGCTGCGGTCACCCGGCAGCGAGCGGAAGGACTTGACGTACTCGGCGTAGAGCGCGTCGTAGATAGGCGTGGCCGATGGGCCGCCCTGAAGGCGGGGAACGTCGTATGCATGCACGTATGTCCAAACGACACCGCGCTCGAAGAGATGCGGCCGTCGTGACGGGTCGCCTGCTCATCGGGGGCGCGGGCGGCGCCTCAGGGGTGCGGGGAGAGGCTCTCAGGTGCCCGCGAGCGGCAGTGCGGCCGCGACCAGCTTCCCGTTGGCGGCGGCCTTGTCCAGGGCGTCCCTGAGTAGATCCTCCCTGGGCTGACGGCCGATGGAGCCCACCGGTGCCGCGAACATCAGTACCTGCTGATGCTTGTTCGCGGCGGCCCGCCATCCGTCCGTCACGAGCAGCGGCTGGTGTGCCTGCCACCACGCGACCGGCTGCCCCCCATTCGTGCCCGGCTGCAGAACCGCGTGCAGCTGCCCCATGGCCAGCAGCACCGACCAGCCGTGCAGCACCGGCGGCACGTCCGCCAGCTCCGGCACCGGCATGAACCCCTGCTCGATGAGCAGCGGAAGGAAGTCGTCCCCGGCGCCGGTCGCCCCCGGACGCACGATGGGCCCGGTCGGCTCGACAACCAGGGCGGGGTGCAACTCCCCGGCGATCAGCACCAGTCCGCTGGTCACGCCGAGCACGGCCTGCTCCGGCACGATGGTCTCGGGCTCCAGGTCGACCCGGTCGCCGGTGATGGACTTCACGGCGCCCCGCAACTGCTCCTCGGTGACCTGGACCACCTGCGAGGGCAGGCAGGTGGCGTGGGCGAAGGCGAGGACTGCGGTCTCGTCCCCGATGAACAGGACGGTGCTGGTGCGCTCCTGTTCGGAGTCGCCCGGGGTGCGACAGGACGTGCAGTCGTAACTGCCGGGGGCGTTGTCCCCGGCGAGCAGCCGGTCGGCTTCCTCGTCGCCGATCTCGGCACGTACCTCGTCGCTGACGTCGAGCATGCGTGGCACGGGTGGCTCCTCGGGATGTGGTGCGTGGCGGGGCCGGGTGGCTCCCGGCCCGTGAACCGGGCGGGTCCCGGGCTCATGAAGAAGACAACGGGCGATCTGTGGCGGGAGTCACGCCCCACACCGAACGGAATCGAACCATCCACCGCACACGGTCACCTCGGGTGCGGAATCGCGCACTCAGCGTCAAGTCCTGGGAATACCAAGGAAGTTGGTTGCGTGAGGTGAGTCACAGATCATCGAGGTGGTTGGTCGACAAATCCCGAAATCAGCGAATGAAGTGGGTGGCCGGAAATCGCCGATACCGGAGGTAACGGCGAACTGGCCTGGAATGACAAGGAGTTGGTTGATACCGGCCGGTCCCCCTCCCTACATTCCTCGGCCGTGTGCAACGAGCACCGCTCGGGTACGTCCGCCGACCGCACCAGCCAGCACTCAGCACCAACCCTCGGCGGACGGGGCGGGCGTGACTCACACGCCCCATGGCGTGCGCAGTGGCGTTCCGCTCCGGGGGACCCCGGGTCCTTCGAGAGGGAACTACATGTCCGAATGTGCCGATAACACTCACGACAACGCTCGGAAGGCGCCGAAGGCTCCCAACGGGAGCCGGACTCGTACGACGGCGGTCCTCGCCGGGGCAGCACTGCTCGCCCCGCTCGGGCTGCTGGCCGCGACCGGCAACGCCGCAGCGGCGGACAACGGAGTGTGGGACCGCATCGCACAGTGCGAGAGCGGCGGGAACTGGCACATCAACACCGGCAACGGCTACTACGGCGGACTGCAGTTCGCCGCCTCCACCTGGCGCGCGTACGGCGGTACGGCCTACGCGCCGACGGCGGACCGGGCCACCAAGGCCCAGCAGATCGCGGTGGCCACCAAGGTCCAGCGTGCCCAGGGGTGGGGCGCGTGGCCGACCTGTTCGGCCCGGGCCGGAGCGTACGGGAGCGCACCCGCGGCTCCCTCGACCGGCTCGGCGGCCTCCTCCTCGAGCAAGGCTGCCCCCTCGAACAACCAGGCGGCCCCGTCGAATCCGGCGCAGCCGCCGGAGCGTTCGTCGGGACACACGACCCGTGGCTCGTCCCGCGGTGACTACACCGTCCGCGAGGGCGACACGCTGAGCGGTATCGCCGCCCGGCACGGGACCACGTGGCAGCGGATCTTCGCCGCCAACAAGGCGGTCATCGGCGGTGATCCCGACGTGATAGTGCCCGGGCAGCGACTCGAACTCTGAGCGTCGCTCCCCTGCCGGGGCACGGGGCCCCATCCGGTCCGCCGACCGGGTGGGGCCCCAGGGTCCCTCGGACGCGCCGCGACGGCTGACCGCAACAAGCTGCCTAGCGTGCTCATATGAAATGCACACCGCTCGCGATCGTCATCGCCGCCACACTGCTGACCGCCGCCGCCCCGGGAACCTCGCAGGCAGCGCCGGCCACGCACACAACACGCGCAAGCCATACGGCGCCGCCACGACCGGCCCCTGGACCGCCCCCCAAACACACGTCGTTCGGCTGTGCCAAGGACCAGTGGCCCTGGGGTTGCGTGGCCAAGTGCGAGAGCGGCGGCAATTGGCACATCAACACCGGCAACGGCCACTACGGCGGACTGCAGTTCTCGCAGCGGACCTGGGTCGCCTTCGGCGGGGCGAAGTACGCCCCGCGCGCGGATCTCGCCACCCGCACGGAGCAGATCACGGTCGCCAAGAGGGTGGTGGCCGTGCAGGGATGGGGGGCCTGGCCGCACTGCTCCAGGCGGTACGGGCTCAAGGGCCGTATCCAGATGTGGAAACCCGGCGTCACCGACCGGCTGTCCTCACGCGCGCTGCGGGTCATCCCGAAGGGATCGACCCGGTTCGGTGCGCTGCACGGCGCTCCCATTCGCCCGCCTCGCCGCTGAACACGACCGCTCCGCGACGCAGTTCGTGGACGATTGCCGTCCGGCCGCGCAGGACGGGCGGCAATCGTTGCTCGGCGACGACCACGCACGCGTCGAGTTCGCTCAGCAGCCCGTACGTACGGGCCGCGACCGTGGGCGACATGCCCTGCGCGGGCTCGTCGACGAGCAGCACGCGCGCGCGGGCCAGCAGGGCGCGGGACAGCGCGAGCATGCGCTGCTCGCCGCCGGAGAGGGTGCCGGCGTGGCGCGCGAGGAGAGGCGCCAGCGCGGGATAGGCGTCCAGGGCGATGTCGTACGAGGGCGCCGCGAGTTCGAGGTTCTCGCGCACGGTGAGGGAGCCGAACACGGCCCGGCGCTCGGGGACCAGGCACAGTCCGCGGCGGGCCCGCTCATGGGCGGGCACCCGGGTGATGTCGGTGCCGTCCCAGACCACCGTGCCGCCGGACAGGGGCACGGTGCCGGCCAGGGCGCGCAGGACGGTCGTACGGCCGGCACCGTTCCGGCCGAGCAGAACGGTGAGGCCGGGGCCGGGGGCGGCGAGGGTGACGCCGTGGAGGGCCTCCAACGGGCCGTAGCGCACGCGCGCGTGCCGCAGGGCGATGGTGGTCATGCGAGGGTCTCCTGGGGGCCTGCGGCGTCGAGCACGCGGTCGGGCGGGCCGGAGGCGACGATGCGGCCCGCCGCCATGACGTGCACGGTGTCGGCGAGGTCGGCGACCAGGTCGAGGTCGTGCTCCACGACGAGCAGGGCGGTGCCGTCGGCCGCGAGGGCCCTCAGGATCCGGGTCAGTGCGGTGACCTCGGCCGTGTCGAGGCCGGCGGCGGGTTCGTCGAGCAGCAGGACGTGCGGGCTGCCGGCGAGGGCCCTGGCCAGCTCCACGCGTCGGAGGGTGCCGGTGGGGAGGCCGGCGGCGGGGAGGGAGCGGACCGGGCCGTCCAGGCCGAGGAGTCTCAGGGACCTTTCCACGGCTGACGGGTCGTGGATTCTGCCCTGTTCGGCGCCTACGCGGACGTTCTCGGCGACGGTCAGTGAGGGGAAGACGGCCAGTTGCTGGAAGGTGCGGGCGATGCCGAGGCGGGTGCGGGCGTGGGCGGGGAGGCGGGTGATGTCGCGGGGGCCGAGGAGGACTTGGCCTCGGGTGGGGCGGTGGGTGCCGGCGAGGCAGTGGAACAGGGTGGTTTTGCCTGCGCCGTTGGGGCCGATGACCGCGGTGATGTGGCCGGGTGGGACGGTGAGGGTGACGTCGTGCAGGGCGGTGAAGCCGTCGTAGCGGGCCTGGAGGTGGTGGGTGGTCAGTGCGGGTGGGCCTTGCGGGGGCTGAGCGTCGTCGGCGGCTGCGGGGGGTTGGGGGGTGACACCGTGGCCGTCGGCTCCGGTGCCCGTGCCGCCGTCCCTCCTCCCAGCGTCATCGGCTCCGCTCTCCACCCCGCCGGCTTCTCCCCGCGGTTCGCCGGCGTCTGGCGTGTCGTCCGTCCGTCGGTCGGCCGTTGAGTGGTCCTGTTGCCGCTCTGGTGGACCGGCAGGACCGCCCTGTCGTCGGGGTGGTGGTCCGACGGTCCCGCCGCGCTCGGAGCCGCGTGTCGACTCTGTGGCGGTCGACGCGGTCAGGCCTGTCGAGGCCGGCTGGAGGGTGGCTTCGGGTGCTGTTGGCCGTAGGCGGCTTCGTACCTGTGCTCCGAGCGGCGTCAGAGTTGCCCTTCGTCGCGGGCGCAGGTTCCGCGCCGTTGTTCGTAGCGCCTCGTACGGGCCCCCGGGGAACCGGCCCACCAGCACCGCAAGGACTCCGATCAGTGCCGCCGCCACCCCGCCCCGGGCGCCCGCGTCGAGGCCGACCAGGAGGGCCGCCGCGGCCAGGGCGCCCAGGGTGCTGTCGGCGCCCAGGACCACCACCGCGGCGAACCAGAGCAGGCCGCGGACGGGGTCGTAGGCGGACGGGTCGAAGGCGCGCAGGCCCATGCCGAGCATTCCGCCGCCCAGGGCTGCCAGCGCCGCGCCCGAGACGAAGGCCAGGAGCTTGAGGGACGGGACCTGGACGCCTGCCGCGGCCGCCCCCGACTCGTGGTCCCGCATCGCCGCCAGCGCCCGGCCCGTGCGGCCCCGGCGCAGCAGCCAGGTCGTCAGGAGGGCGGCCGCCAGGAGGGCCAGTTCCAGGACGTAGTACGCGCGGTCGCCCTCGAAGCCCGCCGGGCGGCCGAGCGAGAGCCCTGAGATCGCGTACGGCTGGGCGAAGACGAAGCGGCTCACGCCGACGCCCACCGCGAAGGTCACCAGCGCGAGGGCCAGGCCGCGGCGGCTGATCGCCGGCCAGCCCGTGAGGAGGCCCAGGGGGGCGACCAGGACGACCGCCAGCGCGAGAGCGGCCAGCTCCGGCAGGCGTGGCAGGCCGGGGAAGCGGCCCGCCGCCAGCAGGGCCGTGAACAGGGCGCCCAGTCCCGCGTACGCCGCCTGGCCCAGGGAGATCTGGCCGCCTCGGCCGGTGACCATCACCAGTGAGAGCAGCACCACTGCCAGCGCCGGCACCTGTACCGAGGTGTGCAGGTCCGAGCCCGCGAAGCCCAAGGGGAGCAGGAAGAGCACCGACGCCACGATCCGGGCGCCCGGCGGGGTCGGCACGCGCGCGGTGGCCGTGCGGGGGAGGGCGTCGCGGGTGCCCAGGCTCGGAAGGGCAAGGGCCGCGATCAGCAGGGCCACCACGAAGAGGTTCGTGCTGACCGCCTGGAGCAGGGGCGCGCCCCAGCCCGACGGGTGCAGACGCGTCAGCTGGCTCTGCGCCGCTGCGACGGCCAGCGCCGTCAGCACGGCGATCGGCAGGCTGCGCATCCGGGCGGCCACCGCCACCGCGACCACCTCCATGACCAGCAGCGGCAGCCCGTACGGGTCGAGGCGGACGTACGGCGCGAGCAGTACGCCGGTCAGGCCCGCCGTGAACGAGCCGAACGCCCAGCCCGCCGCCGCCACCCGGTCCGCGTCGACGCCGCCGAGGACGGCCAGTCGGCGGTCGTCCACCACGGCGCGGAGTTCCCGACCGAAGCGGGTCCAACGGATCACCGCACCGACGCCGGCCGCCAGCAGCAGTGCCACCGTCAGCTGCCCCCACGGATCCGCCGACACCAGCTCCGGCGCGTCGTCCCGCGCCCCCTGGCCCCACAGCAGCGCCGCGCCGCCCACCAGCAGCACGAACAGACCGATCGACGCGACCAGGGTCTGCGCCGGGTCGCCGCCCAGGACCGACAGCGGCCGGAAGACGAACCGTTCCAGCACCATCCCGATGCCGGGTGCGAGAAGCAGCAGCGTCACCGTCGCGCCCGCCCACAGCGGCCATCCCCACTCCACCACACACTGGCGCAGCACATACGCGCACACCATCGCGATCGCCCCGTGCGCGAAGTTCAGCACTCCGGTCGCGCGGTACGTCACGATCAGGCCGATCCCGGTGAGCGCGGCGGCGCTGCCCACCGACAGGCCGGCCAGGGTGAGGTCGTACGTCAGCGAGGACATCGGTCATCCGCTTCAGTCATCCGCTTCGGCGGGCTCACAGATCGGGCACGGGCCCAGTTCGCCGCTCCTCACCAGCTTCGCATCGACGGGGACCGCCTCCGCCTTCCCCGCGACCAGCGGGCAGTCCGCGCGGTGCCAGAGGGTTCCGCCGGGCACCATCAGCAGGTCCCCGCTGACCGCGAGGGGCGTCGTGGCCGGCTGACCGGACTCCTCGGCGTCGGCGGGCTCGGCGGCCACCAGAAGGCCGTACAACTCCTCCACGCGCGCGGCGGCGAGCGCGCCCCGGCCATGGGTCAGCAGCACCGAACCGGCGATGATCAGCGCGGCGCCGGGCACCGTGCAGGACGCGAGATACGGCAACTGCCGCTCGGCGAACCGCTCGCCGGAGACGCCGTACCAGCCGATGACGCACAGCACCGCGCCGGCCGCGAGCGCGGCCCAGCCGGCCCACAGGACGGGGTGCACGGTCCGCAGTCGGGCTGTCCGCATCGCTGGCTCCCACACGTCGGGTTTGTGTGCACGCACATCGGGATTCCGTGCGTGTGCCTGGCCCTATTCCATGTCTGCCAATGAACTTGCACTATGCCTCCTGCAAGCTGACCCTGAAAGCACCGGGCGTACACGGCCCGGATCGACACCCGGCGGTGAGCCAGATGGTTCTCGGGAGCGACCTCAGGCGGAGCAACGCGCACAGGGGGCGGGGGACGGCACTGGCGGCCGCCCTGCTCCTCTTCCTCGCCCCGGCCCTCGTGGCCTGCAGCGACGACGAGGGAGGCGGCGGCAACCAGACGCCTCCCACACCGACCGTCGAGCGGACCGAACCGGCCGAGCGGTCGCCGGCCGTGACCGCACCCGCCGACGTGGGGGCGGCCGAGACGGAGATCAAGCAGAACTGGCAGAAGTTCTTCGACCCGGCGACGTCCATGGAGGACAAGCAGACCGTCCTGGAGAACGGCGAGCGGATGGCGCCGGTCCTGCAGGCGTTCAGCGGTGACGAGCGCGGCGGGCAGGTCCAGGCGACGGTCTCCAAGGTCGAGTTCACCTCGCCGACCGAGGCGAACGTGACGTACGACCTGACCCTCAAGGGCGCGACCGCCCTGCCGAACGCCTCCGGGACCGCCGTCGAACAGGACGGCACCTGGAAGGTGTCCGCCAAGACCCTGTGCGCGCTGGTCCAGTTGAGCGGCAATGGGTCGCCGATCCCGGGGTGCTGAGGCGGCGATCGCCGTGATGGTGCTGGCTCTGAGTACGGCGTGCGGCAGCCGGCTGCCGGAGAGCGACTTCGAGCACCGCGACCGGAGCACTCCCTCGGCTCCCGCGGGCGACCGCACCCCGATCCGCGTCGGCATCATCACCAGCGCCACCAGCCCGGTCGGCGGCGACGCCTTCACCGGGCCGCGCGACGGCGCCAAGGCCTTCTTCGACCGCCTCAACGCGCGCGGGGGCATCGACGGCCGCCGCGTCGAGGTGCGCGAGTGCGACGACGGCGGCAGCGGCGTCGGCAACAACGAGTGCGTGCACGAGCTGATCGACGAGGAGAACGTCGTCGCTCTGGTAGCCACCACCGCCCTGGACTACGCGGGCGCCTCCCGCGTCTCACGCGCGCGCGTGCCCGACATCGGCGGCCAGCCCATCGGCGCCGCCTACGACACCTACCCGCACCTGTACGGCATCTACGGCAGCCTCGCCCCCCGGAACGGCACCACCGGCTGGGACGGCGAGCAGTACGGCGGCACGGAGGTCTACCGCTACTTCAAGCGCGAGCACGGCGCCCGTACGGCCGCCGTCGTCTCGTACAACCAGCCCGCGTCCGCCGCCTACGCCCGGCTCGTCGAGCGGGGGCTGAAGGCCGAGGGCTACCAGGTGGTCACCGAGCAGGTCGACTTCGCGCTGCCCAACTTCCGCGCGGTGGCGGCCGATCTGAAGGAGCAGGGCGCCGACCTCGTCTTCGACGCCATCGACAGCCACGGCAACGCCCGGCTGTGCGAGGCGATGGACGACGTCGGCGCCGAGGTCACCGCCAAGGTCACGAACGTACAGAACTGGACGTCCACCGTCGCCGAGGACTACAAGGACGCTCCGCGCTGCCGCAACGCCCTGTGGGCGACCGGGTCGTCCCGCAATTTCGAGGACAAGGACCAGGCCGCCGTACGGGAGTTCCGGAACGCCACGAACAGCCTCGAGACGTACTCGCAGTGGCAACTGGAGGGCTGGGCCGCGGCGATGTGGTTCACGGACGCGGCGAAGGCGTGCGCCGAGCGGGGCGTCACGCGCGCGTGCGTCGACGACTTCATGAACCGCAGCCAGGGATACGACGCCGAAGGACTGCTGATCCCGGTCAGGTTCGAGCGCCTGGCCGAGCCGCCGAAGAGCCGCCGGACCTGTCTGTCGGTGGCCCGCTGGCAGGACGGCAGGGGCTGGGTGACCCAAGGAGACATGAACAACACGTGCTTCGACGTGCCGCAGCTGCCGTACCGGCCGTGACGGGCAACCAAACGGCCGCATCGCCGGTCCAACCGACAGACCACAGAGCGGAGGAGGAACCGCAGCGCATGACGCCCGTGCCGCAGGCCGCACCACTGCGCGCCGACTGCATCGCGGATTCGGCCGGCGGGTTGACCTTCGACGTCAGCGCGACCGGGGCGACCGAGCCCGCCCACCTCGTCCTGCGCCACCGCGAGGGGCGCGAGGAGGTCACCCTGCCGCTGACCCCGGCCACGAAGGGCCACCTGCGCGCCGCACTGCCGAGCAGCGTCGCTCTGCCGGAGGGCCACTGGGACGCGTACGCGCGCGTGACGGAAGGAGAGCCGCACCGCCTGGCACCGGGCGACATGGACGTGAACCCCCTCGCCTCCCGAGTCCCGTACGAGACCCGCCAAGGCAACCTGAGCGTGGAATGCCGGGAACCGGCAACCCCCTTAGGGGCAAAATCGGATCATGTTGGAGACCTCGGCAAGACTCCTGCGCCTCCTCTCGCTCCTCCAGGCCCATCGCGAATGGTCAGGCGCTGAACTGGCCGACCGCCTGGGCGTCACACCCCGCACGGTCCGCCGGGACGTCGACCGCCTGCGCGAACTGGGCTACCCGGTCAACGCCAGCCCCGGCACAGGCGGCGGCTACCAACTCGGCGCCGGAGCGGAACTTCCCCCGCTGCTACTGGACGACGACGAGGCGGTCGCCGTGGCCGTAGGCCTGCGCACCGCCGCCGGCCACGGCATCGAGGGCATCGGCGAAACCTCCGTACGGGCCCTCGCCAAACTGGAGCAGGTCCTGCCGAACCGGCTGCGTCGCCGCGTCGGCGCCCTGAACGCCTTCACCGTGCCGATGCTGCGCGGCCCCCAGCCCTCCGCCGTGGATCCGGCCGTCCTCACCGAGCTCGCCAACCTCTGC
Source organism: Streptomyces sp. NPDC051243 (assembly GCF_044455405.1). Lineage (NCBI taxonomy): Bacteria > Bacillati > Actinomycetota > Actinomycetes > Kitasatosporales > Streptomycetaceae > Streptomyces > Streptomyces sp. NPDC051243. The sequence goes on from NZ_JBITES010000029.1 coordinate 52,406, forward strand.
CGGGACGCGGAGCGCCTCCGCTTCGAGTACCGCGACCACGAGGGCGCCCCCACCCGCCGCACCGTCGAACCGCACCGCCTGGTGTGCAGCGAGCGCCGCTGGTACCTGGTCGCCTGGGATCTCGACCGCGACGACTGGCGTACGTTCCGCGTCGACCGCATCACCCCCAAGCCCCCGCACGGCCCGCGCTTCGCCCCGCGCACCCCGCCCGCCGAGGACCTGGCGGCCTACGTCTCCCAGGGCGTCTCCACGCGCGCGTACGCCTCGCACGCCGTGATCCGGCTCCTGGTGCCCCTGCACGAGGCCGCCGAGCGCATCTCGCCCTCCGCGGGCACGCTGGAGGCCGACGGGGACGCCGCCTGCGTGCTGCGCACCGGGGCCGCGAGCCTCGACGTGATGGTGCTGCACATCATGATGATCGGCTTCGAGTTCGAGGTGCTGGAGCCCGCCGAGTTCACCGAGGCGCTCAGGGGCGCTCGGGATCTGCTGTCCCGGGCGCTGGAGCGGGGCGATTCTCACGCTCGTCGATCGCCGCGTGCGCCGGATGGTGCAGATCGAACGCCGGGGACTCGGAGCGGATCTTCGGCAGCGAGGTGAAGTTGTGCCGCGGGGGCGGGCAGGAGGTGGCCCACTCCAGGGAGCGGCCGTAGCCCCAGGGGTCGTCGACGTCGACCTTCGTGCCGTACTTGGCGGTCTTCCAGACGTTGTAGAGGAACGGCAGCGTCGACAGGCCGAGCAGGAACGCGCCGATCGTCGAGACCGTGTTCAGCGCCGTGAACCCGTCGGCGGCGAGGTAGTCGGCGTACCGGCGCGGCATGCCCTCCGCGCCCAGCCAGTGCTGCACCAGGAACGTGGTGTGGAAGCCGATGAAGAGCGTCCAGAACTGGATCTTGCCGAGCCGTTCGTCGAGCATCTTCCCGGTGAACTTCGGCCACCAGAAGTAGAAGCCGGCGAAGATCGCGAAGACGACGGTGCCGAAGACGACGTAGTGGAAGTGCGCGACCACGAAGTACGAGTCCGTGACGTGGAAGTCCATCGGCGGCGACGCCAGGATCACCCCGGTGAGGCCGCCGAACAGGAACGTCACCAGGAAGCCCACCGACCACAGCATCGGCGTCTCGAAGGACAGGGAGCCCTTGAGCATGGTGCCCGTCCAGTTGAAGAACTTCACGCCCGTCGGCACCGCGATCAGGAAGCTCATGAAGGAGAAGAACGGCAGCAGCACCGCGCCGGTCGCGAACATGTGGTGCGCCCACACGACCACCGACAGACCGGTGATCGCCATCGTCGCCGCGACCAGCGTCAGATAGCCGAACATCGGCTTGCGCGAGAAGACCGGGACGATCTCGCTGACGATGCCGAAGAACGGCAGCGCGATGATGTACACCTCGGGATGCCCGAAGAACCAGAACAGGTGCTGCCACAGCAGCGCCCCGCCGTTGGCCGCGTCGAAGATGTGCGAGCCGAACCGCCGGTCCGACTCCAGGCAGAGCAGCGCCGCCGCCAGCACCGGGAACGCCATCAGGATCAGGATCGACGTGAACAGCGTGTTCCAGGTGAAGATCGGCATCCGGAACATCGTCATGCCTGGGGCGCGCATCCCGATGATCGTGGTGATGAAGTTGACCGCGCCGAGGATCGTGCCGAAACCGGCCAGCGCCAGCCCCATGATCCACAGGTCGGGGCCGATGCCGGGTGAGCGCTCCAGGCTGTTGAGCGGCGCGTAGGCGAACCAGCCGAAGGAGGCCGGCCCGTTCGGCACGATCAGCGAGCCCATCACGATCAGGCCCCCGAAGAGGAACAGCCAGTACGAGAACATGTTGAGCCGGGGGAAGGCCACGTCCGGGGCACCGATCTGCAGCGGCATCAGCTCGTTGGCGAAGCCCGCGAAGGTCGGGGTCGCGAACAGCAGCAGCATGATCGTGCCGTGCATGGTGAACAGCTGGTTGAACTGTTCGTTGGTCAGCAGCTGCAGCCCCGGGCGGGCGAGCTCGGCCCGCATCAGCAGTGCCATGACACCGCCGGCCAGGAAGAACACGAACGACGTGATCAGGTAGAGATGCCCGATCTTCTTGTGGTCGGTGGTGGTCAGCCAGTCGACGACCACCCGGCCGCCGGGCGGCTTGTCCCACATGGGCCGTGCCGTCGCCTGCGCGGTCTGCGTCCCCATCGCTCGCTCGCCCCTTCGCTCGTCGCGCCCCGGGCCCGCTGGAACCCGCGCCGCACGCGCCGACGCGAGCTCACGCCATGATGCTCGCGTCGACAGCGCTCCGACAGGGGGCGTACGGGGGTTCTGTGTCGGAACCATGTGCTTTATGTGAGGAACCGGCTCCCCCGGACGGCGCGGAATGGCGGGGAAAACGAGTTCGCAGGCAGCTCTTCCGGAACTTTTCCGCCGGGCAATTGGCAGGGTCGGCGCGACACGCGGAAATTACGATCGAATGCCTGCGGAAGGCCTAGGGAACCGCTCGTCCGTGTGACGAAGCGTGGCCGAAACGCGTGTCGTGATCCTGTGACAAAAGCGTGACCCGAGAGGAACGTGCGACCCGGATGGCCGCTACAAAGGTTCACGGTCGGCTCTGGCCCGATCCTTCCGAGAGGGCCTAGCGTGGCGTCATGGCACCCATTCCGAAACCCTCTGACGAACCCCAGGACACCCCGGACAGCTATGTCGGACTGGCCGCCGACCGGGCCGAGCGGCTCGCCCGTGACCGAGGTTGGTCCACGGTCCGTTCGCTGCCGCCGGGGGCGATCATCACCATGGAGTACCGCTCGGGGCGGCTGAACTTCGAGGTCAAGGACGGCCAGGTGGCGCGGGCCTGGAAGGGCTGACGAGGGACTGACGCAGACCTGTTCAAGGGCGACGGCCCCGGCTCCTGGAGAGGAGCCGGGGCCGTCGTCGTGCGGGGCGGTCGTGCGTACCGAACCCCGCTGTCCTGCGTCCCTGCGGTCAGCCGCCCGTCAGCGGCCGGGCCGTCGGGGCCGTGCCGCGGGTCAGGCGGTCCTGGTGGGGCGGGCGGCGGCTGCCGACCGGAGTGACCGGTGTGCGCTCCGCGCGGGCCGTGTGCGGGCCCGGCGCCAGATGGATGGTGGTCCGTGGGGGGTGGGCCACGGCGGCCGCCTCGCGGGCCGCGGCCTCCTCCTCGGCGGCGGCCGGGCACGGCTTGATCCGCACCGGCACTCCCACCGGAGCGGGCGGCAGCTGCGCCGGGGCGCTCTGACGTGCGCGCCAGCGGTCGCGCAGGTCAAGGATCCAGGTCTCCGAGCGCGCGATCAGCGGCTCGAACCACGGCAGTGCCAGCAGGATCAGCAGACCCGCGGCCCAGCCGAGCAGCACGTCGCTCAGCCAGTGCGTACCGAGGTAGACCGTGGCGAGGCCGACGCCCAGCGAGGTCACCGCCGACAGGGCCGACAGCCAGCGGCGCGCTCTCGGGGTCGAGGCCAGATAGGCCAGGATTCCCCAGGTCACCACGGCGTTGGCGGTGTGGCCGCTGGGAAATATATCGCCGCCCAGCCACATCTCGTTCGAGCCGATGGAGGTGGCGTAGTGGGGGCCGAGGCGCCCCATGCCGAGCTTCGCGGCGCCGACGGTGATGTTCAGCAGGAGCAGTGAGACACCGAGCGCGAGCAGCGGCCGCAGGGTGTGCTGCCGCCACGAACGCCAGCCCAGCCAGGCGGCGACCATCACGGCGGTCGGGCCGCGCTGGCCGAGCACCACGTAGTAGTCGACGAACGCGTGGATCTCCGCCCACTGCTGGTACGGCCGGAAGAACATGACCTGCCAGTCCAGCCGGACCAGCCACGAGGTGATGACGACGGCCCATACGATCGCCACGTAGAAGGCCAGGGTGGAGGCGAACAGCACGATCCGGTGCCGGCTCATCTTCGGCACATCGATGTGTGCCGGACGTTCCGGTTCCCGGTCCAGCCTGGCGAACACCCGGTCCAGACGGGTGAGGGTTCGTTCGGTACGCACCCAATCGACGTTACAGCGAGTGAGCTCTGTTCCCGTGCGATTCCGCCGGTTTGTGATGACGATGTGATGTGGGATTCCTCTCAGGGAGAGGTTTATTTCCTCGGAATCCACAATCCTCGGACGTTGAGCCCTTCATTTCCTTTGATCATTCAGATGGGCGGTTTTTCTCCGCTTTTGAATTCGTTCACCGAATGCTGGGTTGGAATTCGCCGAGCGCTCATGGTCGGCCCGCAGCCGGTCACGGCGGACCGGAGCCGTTCAGCCAGAACGCCCCGTACACCGCCGAGGCCGTCGCGACCGCGGCCAGCACCGCCGCCGACCTGGGCGTACGCAGCCGGGCCAGGGACAGCGCGAGGGGCAGCAGCAGGGGGAAGGCGGGCAGCAGCAGGCGCGGTTTCGAGCCGAAGTAGCTCGACGCGCACAGGGCGAGCGCGGTGACGACACCCCCGTACACCAGGAGCGGGAGCGGCTGGCGCTGCCGGACGCAGACGACGTACAGCCACACCACCAGCCCGACCCCGACGATCAGACCGACCCCCGCCAGGGCCGACGGAAACGACGTGAACTTGTCGGCGACGAACCGGGCGAAGGCGTAGCCGCCGTCGAAGCCGTTGCGCCAGCCGGCCTGGACGTCGAGATACCCGAGTGGGCCCTTTCCGGTGCGGTGGCCGACCCACAGGACGTAGCCGGCGGTGCCGAGGGGGGCGAGGAGCATGCCGAGGGCGCGCGTCGTACGCCGTGTGCCGTGCGGCCCCGGGTCGCTTCGGTCCCGCCCGGAAGGATCACTTGGTTCCGGTGCGCAAGCACCGCTCCGGTCTCGCGCGAAAGCGGCGATGCCCGCCGCCCAGACCGCCGCGACGACGGCGATCCCCACCGGGCGGGTCAGGCCCGCCAGCAGGGCCAGGGTGCCCGCCGTCAGCCAGCGGCCGGTCAGGACGGCGTACAGCGACCAGGCGGCGAGCGCGGTGAAGAGCGACTCGCTGTACGCCATCGACTGCACGATCCCGACGGGGAGCACCGCCCACAGCAGTACGGCGCACACCCCCGCCCGCCCGTCTCCCGCCACCACCCTTCCAAGGCCGCGCTCCGCGCCTATTTCCCTACGGCCGTACACATGGTCGGCGACCGCGAAGATCCCCCAGGCCGCCGCCAACGACGCGAGCAGGCTCACCGCGAAGCCCGCGTCGGCGTACGACAGGGGGGTCAGTGCCGCGCCGAGCCGCTCCAGCCAGGGCAGGAGGGGGAAGAAGGCCAGGTTGGAGTGCACGTCGCCGTTCGGCAGGCGCACCTCGTAGCCGTAGCCCAGCTCCGCGACCCTCGTGTACCAGAGCGCGTCCCAGCGGGCGGTCAGCAAGGTGTACGCGCTCTTCTCGCGCGCCGCGCTCCACAGGGCCAGGGCCAGCAGGCCCAGGGCGCGCACAGCCGCGTAGCCGAGGAGGGCCGGGGCGGCGCGGCGCAGGGCCGACGGGCCGGCCGTTGCCGTGCGCGTGTCAAGATCGGTCACGGGCTCGATTATCGACGGTGGGCCGAACCGGCCCGGTCGCCGGGACGTGGTGACAGACGGGGAGAGTGGCGTACGCCACACGCGTTCTGTGCGAGGTCTGAGAGGTCCGCCACTCGGCTCTCACAGGAACTCGCGTAACCTGACGAGTCACTCGCCCTTCGTTGCGCGGGCCGGAGACCACCGCTCCTCTCCGGCCGAGTCACGGGGAGTCCCCACCCCGTGAGCCCGCCGAGGGAGAGGAAACACTGGGAGGTACATACATGTCCGGGACGACCACGGCTGCCGCTGCGCTGCGCCGTCGGGCGGCCGGGGCCGGTGCCAACCGCTGGGTCGTCCTCGTCGTCCTCTGCGTCAGCCTGCTCCTCGTCGCCGTCGACGCGACCGTGCTGCACGTGGCGGTGCCCGCCGTCACCGAGGACCTCCGGCCCGGCGCGATAGAACTGCTCTGGATCGTCGACATCTACCCGCTGGTCTGCGCCTCGCTGCTGATCCTCTTCGGCACGCTCGGCGACCGGGTGGGCCGCAGACGCGTCCTGCTCCTCGGATACGGCCTCTTCGGCATCGCCTCCGGCCTCGCGGCCCTCGCGCACGACCCGCAGGTGCTGATCCTGGCCCGCGCCCTGCTCGGCGTCGGCGGCGCGATGATCATGCCCGCGACGCTGTCGATCCTGCGCCAGGTCTTCCCGGACCGGCGCGAGCGTGCCCTCGCGATCGGCATCTGGAGCGCCGTGGCCGCCGTGGGCGCGGCGGTCGGGCCACTGCTCGGCGGCTTCCTCCTCGAGCACTTCTGGTGGGGCTCGGTCTTCCTCGTCAACATCCCGTTGATGCTGGTCAGCCTTCCGGTGGGCCGACTTCTGCTGCCCGAGTCCAAGGGCGACGGCAAGGGCCCCTGGGACGTCATCGGCGCGCTGCTCGCGGCGGCCGGGCTGTTCGGTGTGGTGCTGGGCGTGAAGCGGCTCGGCGGCGGGGAGCCGGTGGACAGCGTGTTCACGGTGGCGCCGCTGGTGATCGGTGCGGCACTGCTGGTGCTCTTCGTACGACGGCAGCGGCGGCGGGCGTATCCGCTGGTGGACCTCAAGATGTTCGCGCGACCGGCGTTCAGTACGTCCGTCGGGTGCATCGTGCTGGCGATGCTCGCGCTGGTGGGGCTCGAACTGATCGCGGCGCAGTATCTACAGCTGGTGCTGGGGCTGTCGCCGCTGGAGACGGGGCTACGGCTGCTGCCGCTGACCTTCGCCGCGATGGCGGCGGGGCTGGCGGGGGCGCGCATGCTGCGGCGGTTCGGACCGCGCAGCATGGTGTGCTTCGGGTTCTGTCTGACGGCCGGCGCGGTGGTGCTGCTCACGGCGATGGGGCGGGCCGACAACTGCGCGCTGATGGTGTCCGGGTTCGTGCTGCTCGGCTTCGGACTGGAGACGACGCTCTTCGGGGCGTACGAGTCGATGCTGAGCGAGGCTCCGCAGGAGCAGGCAGGTGGGGCCGCGGCGATCGGTGAGACCTCGTACCAGCTGGGCGCCGGGATCGGGATCGCGCTGCTGGGCAGCGTGATGAACGCGGCGTACGCGCCCGCGCTGGAGACCGTGCCGGGTGTTCCGGCGCCGGCCTCTGCGGCGGCTTCTCACTCGTTGGGTGAGGCGTACGAGGTTGCCGCGCAGCTGGGCGGGCCGGCCGGGGTCGCCCTGCGGCATGCGGCTCGGGACTCGTTCGTGCACGGGCTGCATGTGACGTTGCTGGTGAGCGCGGGGTTGCTGTTGCTGGGGGCCGTGATGGCGTTGCGGTTGCCGCGGGTCATGCAGTGTGAGGCCGCGGAGGCTGTGGAGTTGCCCAAGCCGAGGGAAGTCGCGGAGTCCCGCGTCTCCGCTTGACCGAGCCTTTCTCCCCAGGGTCGGCTTGCCCGTCCGTGACCGCCGGTACTGGACGTCCGAGACCCCGCGTCGTAGCGTCGGCGGCACAGTCGTGACTAGCGGCGCTAGTTTTAGTCGTTGCCGGAGGGTCTTCCATGTCCGCGTCCTCGAAACTGCCCCCGTTCGACCCCGCCGACCCCCTCGGCATCGACGACCTCCTGGAGCCCGAGGACCTGGCCATCAGGGGCACCGTGCGGGAGTGGGCGGCGGATCGGGTCGTGCCGTATGTCGCCGAGTGGTACGAGAAGGGGGAGTTGCCGGGGATTCGGGAGCTGGCCCGGGAGCTGGGGGAGATCGGGGCCCTCGGGATGTCGCTCAGTGGGTACGGGTGCGCCGGGGCCTCCGCCGTGCAGTACGGGCTGGCCTGTCTGGAGCTGGAGGCCGCCGACTCCGGGATTCGGTCGCTGGTGTCCGTGCAGGGGTCCCTCGCCATGTACGCGATTCACCGGTTCGGGAGCGAGGAACAGAAGCAGGCGTGGCTGCCCCGGATGGCTTCCGGTGAGGTCATCGGGTGCTTCGGGCTGACCGAGCCGGATCACGGGTCCGACCCGGGCTCCATGCGGACGTACGCCAAGCGGGACGGCTCGGACTGGGTGCTCAACGGGCGGAAGATGTGGATCACCAACGGGTCCGTCGCCGGGGTCGCCGTCGTGTGGGCGCAGACGGAGGAGGGGATCCGGGGGTTCGTGGTGCCTGCCGACAGCGCCGGGTTCTCCGCTCCCGAGATCAAGCACAAGCTGTCGCTGCGCGCTTCCGTCACCAGCGAGCTGGTTCTCGATGATGTGCGGCTGCCCTCCGACGCCGTGCTCCCGGAGGTCGTCGGGCTCAAGGGGCCGCTCAGCTGTCTCTCGCACGCCCGGTACGGGATCGTGTGGGGTGCCATGGGAGCGGCGCGGTCCTGTTTCGAGGCCGCTGTCGACTACGCGAAGACGCGGGAGCAGTTCGGCCGGCCGATCGGGGGCTTCCAGCTCACCCAGGCCAAACTCGCCGACATGGCGCTCGAACTGCACAAGGGGATTCTGCTCGCCCACCATCTGGGGCGGCGCATGGACGCCGGCCGCCTGCGCCCCGAGCAGGTCAGCTTCGGCAAGCTCAACAACGTCCGCGAGGCCATCGACATCTGCCGTACGGCGCGGACGATTCTCGGTGCCAACGGGATCTCGCTCGAATACCCCGTGATGCGGCACGCCACCAACCTCGAATCGGTGCTCACCTACGAGGGCACCGTCGAGATGCACCAGCTCGTGCTGGGCAAGGCGCTCACCGGAATCGACGCGTTCCGGTAAACCCTGCGCGGGAGGCAGGGCCGGTGAGCGGCCCTGCCTCAGCTCTGGTTGTAGAAGCCGTCCTCACGGTGCGGCGCACGCTCGCCGCTGATGATCTCCGTGTCGGCCGGGGTCAGCAGGAACACACGGTTGGACACGCGGTCGATCGAGCCGCGCAGACCGAAGATGAGCCCCGCGGCGAAGTCCACGACGCGCTTGGCGTCGGCGGGCTCCATGGCCGTGAGGTTCATGATGACCGGTACCCCGTCCCGGAACAGCTCGCCGATGGCGCGGGCGTCCCGGAAGCTGTCCGGGGTGACCGTGCCGATACGGCGGCCCTTCTCCTCGGCCACGTCCGAGGCCACCTTGACCCTCGGGTCGGTGACCCAGGCGTCCCCGGGCTCGGTCCCTTCGGAGTAGTCGTCGTCGTAGTAACGCTCGTCATCGTTGTCGTCAACGAGGCCCAGCCAGGCACTCGCCTTGCGCACCGATCCCATGGACGCCTCCTCTCACAGCGGTCTTTATTTTGCTTTCCGCATCCCTATGGTCATCCATGATGCGGACGTCGTGCCAAGTGGATAGACGCCGCGCGGGGGGTTTGTGACGGTACTGGTGCACAGCGAATCCGTCGAGAGCCCGTGTCCCCCAAGGGGCATGCCACGTACGGCTGCTGACTGGGAGTGAAATATTATTCTTCGCGGCGTATGGGTGACGCGAGGTGCGTCCGGGTGAAGGAACCGGCCGTCGCGTTCGGTACTCCGGTCGGTACGATGCGGCAGCTCAGCGTCGTCGGAGCGCCGTAAGAACCTCGGGGGAACGTCGTGTTCGGAATCGTCCGGCCCTGTCGCCATCGGCTCGGAGAGAAGCTCGCCGACCAATGGTTGGCGCATTTGTGCGGGCTTTGCCTCTCGTTGCGCGGGGACCACGGCCAGTTCGCGCGGATAGTGACCAACTACGACGGGCTCCTCATCTCGGTTCTGACGGAGGCTCAGGCCGAGCGGGACAGCGGGCTGCGGCGCACGGCGGGACCGTGCCCGTTGCGCGGGATGCGCACCGCGTCCGTCGCGCAGGGTGAGGGCGCTCGGCTCGCCGCCGCCGTCTCGCTGGTGCTCGCCTCGGCCAAGGTGCGTGACCATGTGGCCGACGGCGACGGGTTGCTGGCCCGCAAGCCCGTGGCGCTCGCCGCGCGCCGGGTGGCCGCGGGCTGGGGTGCGGCGGGTGCCCGGAGCGGCTCGGCGGTCGGGTTCGACACCGCCGTACTCGTCGACGCCGTGGACCGGCAGGCCGGCATCGAGGCGCTGGCCGGGCCCGGGACGCCGATCCTCGCCGTGACCGAGCCGACCGAGACGGCGACCGCCGCCGCCTTCGCCCACACCGCGATCCTGGCCGGACGCCCGCACAACGCCGAGCCGCTCGCCGAGGCCGGACGCCTCTTCGGACGGCTGGCGCACCTCCTGGACGCCGTGGAGGACAGGGAGGCGGACGCCGCGGCCGGTGCGTGGAACCCGCTGAGCGCGACCGGGACCTCGCTCGCCGAGGCGCGGCGGCTCGCCGACGACGCGGTGCACGGGGTGCGGCTCGCGCTGCGTGAGGTGGCCTGGGGGTCTGGGGGCTCCCCAGAAGAACACAGCGGCGCCAAGCTCGCGCATCTGCTGCTCGTCCACGAGCTGCGGCGCTCGGTGGACCGGGCGTTCGGCACGGTGCCGACCTGTTCGTCCCATGCGTCCCACCAGCCCGGGCCCTATGGGCAGCCGCCGCAGCAGGGGCGGGGGGCGGGGCCGTACGGGGCGCCGCAGAATCCGTATGCCGGTGGCGGGAATCCGTACGCCGGCGGGAACCCGTACGCCGCCGGCGGGGGCGCGCCCGGTGGCGGTGCCGGTGGCTTCGGCGGAGGCGGCGGTGGTGACTTCGGCGGGTTCGGCGGTGGACCGGCCCCTCAGCCGCCGAAGGGGCGGCGTGGATTCTGGGCCGGCTGCGGGATGTTCTGGCTGCTGTGCTGCACCTGCAAGCTGTGCTGTGCGAAGGAGTACGAGGGCCCGTGGTCCCGTAAGAAGCGTGAAGGCTGCTGCCGTGACTGCGACTGCAACGGCTGCGACTGCTGCTGCCCCTGCGACGGCTGCTAGGGCTGGCCGGAGGGGCGACTTCCGGACATCCCTCAAGGCTCGGCGGCCGAGGCTGAGGGAGCGGTCCTGACGGGCGCCGAGGCGGAACGCCGCTGGGTGCCGGTGCCGGTGCGGACTTGGTGGCGCCGGCCCGTGGGCGGCCGATTCACACAGATCGTTCAACGGTTGACGGCCGAAAGGCGCCCTTGCGTCCACCGGTCGTCCGGCCGAATACTCCCCCCAGCGCTTGTCAGGGGCACGCCGTGTCCGGAATCCGGACCTGTGACCCGCTGACTGCGCCTCACGGGCCCCGACCCCACGCGGGCCCCCCGATTTCCCTTGGAGGGAACGACAAGTGAGGATCAAGCGCACCACCCCCCGCAGTGGCATTACGAGACGGACCCGGCTGATCGCCGTTTCCTCCGGCCTCGTGGCCGCAGCCGCGATCGCGATCCCCAACGCGACCGCCGCCGACACCACCACCTTCAGCGCCGCCGAGCTCAAGAGCGCCAGCGGCTCGGTGCTGAAGGCCGACATCCCGGGCACCGCCTGGGCCGTCGACAGCAAGACCAACCGCGTCATGGTGACCGTCGACAGCACGGTCTCCCAGGCCGAGATCGCGAAGATCAAGGAGCAGGCCGGCGCCAACGCCGACGCGCTCACGATCAAGCGCACCGCCGGCAAGTTCAGCAAGTTCATCCAGGGCGGCGACGCCATCTATGCGAGTAGCTGGCGCTGCTCGCTCGGCTTCAACGTCCAGGACAGCAGCGGAAACCAGTACTTCCTGACGGCCGGTCACTGCACCGACGGCGCGGGCACCTGGTACTCCAACTCCGGCCGCACCCAGGTCATCGGCTCGACCGCCGGCTCCAGCTTCCCGGGCAACGACTACGGCATCGTGCGCTACACCGGGTCCGTCAGCCGCCCCGGCACCGCGAACGGCGTGGACATCACCCGCGCGGCCACGCCGGCCGTCGGCACCACCGTCATCCGTGACGGCTCCACCACCGGTACGCACAGCGGCCGGGTCACCGCTCTCAACGCGACCGTCAACTACGGCGGCGGCGACGTCGTCGGCGGCCTGATCCAGACCACGGTCTGCGCCGAGCCCGGCGACTCCGGCGGTTCGCTCTACGGCAGCAACGGCACCGCGTACGGTCTGACCTCCGGCGGCAGCGGCAACTGCACCTCCGGCGGCACGACCTTCTTCCAGCCGGTCACCGAGGCCCTCAGCGCGTACGGCGTCAGCGTCTACTGACGGCCGGTACCCCTGTGACGGCCGAACTCGTATGACGGCCGAACTCGTATGACGGTCAGCGCCCGCAGGGCCTGATCCGCAGCCGGCAGCACCGCGAGCCCTCGTACGCAACTGTCGTACGGGGGCTCGCTCTTGGTCGTGTCGCGGGGTTACCGTCGAAGCGCGGGAAGTGCTCCCCTCTAATGCGCCCACGTCGGACCCCGGGGGGTCGTGATGGTCGAGGAGCTGGTGGCGGCGGGAGTGGTGCTCGCGTCCGCCGGTGTGGTGTATGTGGCGGCGGCGGCGCGGGTCGTCAAGCAGTACGAACGGGGCGTGGTGTTCCGCCTCGGGAAGCTCCGGCCCCAGGTGCGCGGGCCCGGCTTCACCATGATCGTTCCGGGTGTCGACAAACTGCGCAAGGTGAACATGCAGATCGTGACGATGCCGGTGCCCGCGCAGGAGGGCATCACACGGGACAACGTCACGGTTCGGGTCGACGCCGTCGTCTACTTCAAGGTGACCGCGCCGGCCGAGGCGGTCGTACGGGTGGAGGACTACCGGTTCGCGGTCTCACAGATGGCGCAGACGTCGCTGCGGTCGATCATCGGCAAGAGCGAGCTCGATGACCTGCTGTCCAACCGCGAAAAGCTCAACCAGGGCCTGGAGTTGATGATCGACAGTCCGGCGGTGGAGTGGGGCGTGACGATCGACCGGGTGGAGATCAAGGACGTTTCGCTGCCCGAGACCATGAAGCGGTCGATGGCGCGGCAGGCGGAGGCCGATCGGGAGCGGCGGGCGCGGCTGATCAACGCCGACGCGGAGTTCCAGGCCTCCAAGAAGCTGGCGGAGGCCGCTCATCAGATGGCCGATACGCCTGCGGCTCTGCAGCTGCGGTTGCTGCAGACGGTGATGGCGGTGGCGGCCGAGAAGAACTCCACCCTGGTGCTGCCGATTCCGGTGGAATTGCTGCGTTTTCTGGAGAAAGGGGCGCAGGTCGCGGTCGCCGGGCAGCAGTCGGGGAATGCGGAGGGTGGAGCTCCGCCTCCTCTTGAATCGCGTTTGGATTCGGGTCATGATTCGGGCCACGAGGGGTCGGATTCAAGACAGGCGTAGACCTTACGCGTTGCTGATGTGTCGATAGCTCGGGGTGTTTGCTGTGCGAAGAACCCCGGTGTGACTGTGCACGGTCAAGACAACGGGGGAGTGCAACCGTGTTCTACGCGCGTCCGGAAGTCGACCTTGTGCACTCACTGTGCGCCCCGAAATAGTGAGTGTTGTTCAACCGGCCCGGACGCGGCTTTTGTTGTGAGCCGCCTCCGTAGCCGTACGCCTTCCGGTCCGGCGAGGTCCCCACAACCTCTCGGGCCGACCCCCCACAGGAGGACGTGAGTTGAAGCACCGACGCATACCCAAGCGCCGTGCAGCCGTGGCAGGTGCGGGCATCGCCGCACTGGTGGCCGCGGGAGTGACATTGCAGACTGCGAACGCGAGTGAAACGCCCGAGGCGCCCGCGCTGAAGACGCTGTCGGTCGGCGCGGCCGGAAAGCTCGCCTCGACGCTCGCCAAGGACCTCGGCGCCGATGCCGCGGGTACCTACTACGACGCGCAGACCAAGAACCTTGTGGTGAACGTCCTCGACGAGGCCGCCGCCGACGCCGTCGAGGCGGCCGGCGCCAAGGCGCGGGTCGTCGAGAACTCGCTCGCCGAGCTGAAGAGCGCGCGTACGACCCTCAAGCAGGACGCGACCATTCCGGGCACCTCGTGGGCGACCGACCCCACGACCAACAAGGTCGTCGTCACCGCGGACCGTACGGTCTCCAAGGCCGAGCTGGCCAAGCTGACCGAGGTCGTCGACGGGCTCGGCGGCAAGGCCGAACTGAAGCGGACGAAGGGGGAGTTCAAGCCCTTCGTCGCGGGTGGTGACGCGATCACCGGGAACGGCGGGCGTTGCTCGCTCGGCTTCAACGTCGTCAAGGGCGGCGAGCCGTTCTTCCTGACCGCCGGGCACTGCACCGAGGGCATCTCGGAGTGGTCGGACTCCAGCGGCAACGTGATCGGCACCAACGAGGTGTCCAGCTTCCCGGACAACGACTACGGGCTGGTCAAGTACACCGCCGAGGTGGACCACCCGAGCGAGGTCAACCTCTACAACGGCTCCACGCAGGCCATCAGCGGTGCCGCCGAGGCCACCGTCGGTATGGAGGTCACCCGCAGCGGGTCGACCACGCAGGTGCACTCCGGGAAGGTCACCGGGCTCGACGCCACCGTGAACTACGGCAACGGTGACATCGTCAACGGGCTGATCCAGACCGACGTCTGCGCCGAGCCGGGTGACAGTGGTGGGTCGCTGTTCTCCGGGGACAAGGCGGTTGGGCTCACCTCTGGTGGCAGCGGTGACTGCTCCTCCGGTGGGGAGACGTTCTTCCAGCCGGTGACCGAGGCGCTGTCGGCCACGGGTACTCAGATCGGCTGACGGGTCGTCGGTTCTTTGTGAGGTCCCGTCCCTCGGGTGAGGGGCGGGACTTCGCGATGTTTGGTGCGGGGTGCCTCCGGCGGTTGGGCGGGGGGTCCCTGCGGCGGCCTGTTGCTGTGTGGTGGGGGTGCGCGTTGGTGCCTGTGGTGTCTGGGCGGGTTGGTGGGGGTGCGCGTTGGTGCCTGCGGTGCCTGTGCGGGTTCGGTGGGGGTTCGCGTAGCGCCTGCGGTCGGTGGGTGGGTCGGGGGGGGGGGGGGGGGGGGGGGGGGGGGGGGGGGGGGGGGGGGGGGGGGGGGGGGGGGGGGGGGGGGGGGGGGGGGGGGGG
>NZ_JBITES010000030.1:0-63546 GCF_044455405.1 Streptomyces sp. NPDC051243
GCGGTGAAGATTCGACACCTCCACCACACACGGGGGCCTTCGCCATGATCAAGCCCGCCCAGCGTTAACAACGCTCGTGATCAATACACCTAGGCGCTCGACCGGTGTACATGACTTCCGCAAGACGTACGACGTACGACGCCCGCGTCCGCGTCCGGCCCGGCCGGCCACCGCCGGGTCCACGCCGCCCGCAAGCCGGTCATCGCGGGCCTCGCCGCCACCGCCGCCCTGGTCGGGGCCTGGTACGCCACCGCGGGCGCGGCTCCGACCGCCGCCTTGAACCTCACCCCGGACCACCACCACGGTACCGTCGGCTCCGTCTCTGCGAGCAGCGCAGCCCACGCGGCCTCCCGCTCCCGCGGCGTCTCCTCGGCGGCCGCCCGTGCCGCCGCCTCCCGCCGCTCCCGCAGCCGGTGGACGACGACCAGCCGCACCGAGCGCTCCCCGGCCGCGGCCCCCACCAGCGTGTCCCCGTCGAGCGACACCGTCATGAACTCCGGCCGCCCGGGCCCCCCGCCCAGCACGCCGGCCAGATCCCAGCCGTCGCCGAGCCGGACCCTGGCCCAACGCCCGAACCGGTTGCCGACGGCGTGGACGAGGAAAGTCCCGTCCCCGCCGAGGATCCCGGCCTCGCACGCCAGCCGGTGCCACTGCGCGTTGACCTCCGCGACCAGGTCGGCCCGGTCCGTGGCGACGGCCACCGCCGGCTCGGCCTCCGCCGCGACGACCTGCCGCCAGACGATCGCGGGCGGCGGCACCTCCTCGACCTGCCAGTCCCCCACGATCAGCAGCCCGGCCCGCTCCAGCAGTTCGACCAGCTCGTCTCTCCCACCCATGATCGCCATCGTGCCCTGAAACGCCGCCACGGCGTATCCTTCCGGCCGGGCGTGCGGACGACGTGACAGGTGTGGCCGTCGGCGGCGGAATCCCGCGGCCGCTCAGGCTCGTACGCCGACTCCCTCGCCGTCCGCCAACCGCGCCTCGACCTCATGCCCGTCGCTCCAGCGGACGTGGATCCCGCCATCGCCGTCCACGCGCACCGTCACCAGCTCGTCCAGCGGCGCGGGATCCCGCTCGGCGGTCAGCCGGGCGAGTGCGACGAACAGCGTGGCCGAAGTGCCGGTGACACCGCAGAGATCGCTGTCCAAGCCCACGGCCGGCCGGCTTTCCGCACGCACGCCGTCCCCGCAAACCCAGCCGGTGATCCGCACCGGCGTTCCCGGCTCTGCCCCCGCCACCAGATGGGCCCGCACCTCCACGGCCCCGCGCGCGAGCACGAGGCTGGTCACCCGGGCTCCCCCGCCAGCCGAGTGCCGGGAGGCCGCCCAGCCCTCCCCCACGCCGAGCGGCACGATGTCGGTACGGCTCGGGTCGTGGCCGACGATCACGCTGTTGTCGTACCACCGCGAAGGCACCGTCGCCGTCGAGTAGGCGAGGCGCGTGTAGTACGGGTCGTAGCGGATGTCCTCGCTGCCGTGGTTGTGGAGGCGGACCAGGCCGTCCGAACCGGTGGACTGCAGCAGCCAGTTGGGGGCGGCGATCGCGGTCACGGCGTCCGTGCGCTCGGCCGGGGCGGGCTCCTCCACCGCCGTCCACACCTCGTGGTCCGCCGGCAGGAGCAGGCCGAGGAAGCCCTTGCTCGCCCAGTACGGGGACGCCGGGCCCGAATAGCCTTGCAGGACCGTCTCGTCGGGGCCGTGCCAGCCGAGGGTGAGCAGGCCGTTCGCGTCCACCGCGCCGCGCTCCAGGAAGTACTTCAGCGCGCCGGAGGCCAGCCGGCGGGTCTGACCCGGCGACAGCGGCGTACGGCCCGTCAGCGCGCCCAGCCACAGCGGGGCCGTCGTCGCGAAGCGGTACGTCAGTGAGCGGCCCTGGTGCATGGGGGCTCCGTCGCCGCCGAACAGGCGGGCGTAGTCCTCGAGATGCCGCGAGAGCCGACCCCCGTACAGCTCCAGCAGCCTCTCGTCCCGCGCCAGCCAGGCGTGCAGCACCGGGTACAGGTGCATCGCCCAGCCGTTGTAGTAGTCGTACTTCCGGCCGTCGCCGTCCGTGTACCAGCCGCCGCCGACGTACCAGTCCTCGATACGCTCCAGACCCCGGTCGATCGCCTTGCGGGACTCCTGGGTCTCGTGTCCGATCTCCTGGAGGAAGCCGCCGACCGTCACCGGGAACAACTCCCAGTTGCAGGGCCAGGCCTCGGCGGTCAGGGCGTCCGTGAGCCAGGCCGCCGCCCGCTGCCGCACCGGGTCGTCCAGGCGGTCCCACAGCAGCGGTCGGGTCAGGCGCAGCGCGAGCGCGATCGACGCCGCCTCGACGAGCGGCTGGCCGCGGTCCTCGATACGGGGCCAGACGCCCGAGACGCCGGCCGTGAGTCCGTCGGCGTAGCGCCCCAACGCCGTCTCGTCACGGCGGAAGGCCGCCAGCAGGAACGTACGGGCGTAGCCCTCCAGGCCGTCGGAGAGGCGGCCGGACCAGCTCTCGTGGTCGCCGGGCAAGTGGTAGAGGGCGCGGTCCTGCGTGGCGTACGGCTCCACCGCGGCGAGCAGGGAGTCGGCGGCGGCCTCCCAGTGGGCGCGGGTGTAGCCGGTGCGGGGACTGAGGGTGCGGTCGTCGGGCGGCAGCTGCATCGGTTCTCTTTCCGGCTCTGTGAAGGTCAGGCCTGGGGCGCCCCGGTTCCGGTCGGGGCGCCCCAGGGGTTCATCCCACCCGCACCAGGCCCTCCGGTACCAGATGCCGAGCGGCGAGTTCGTCGCGGACGAGCCCCGCGTACACCGTGGCGCCGTGCACCGAGGTGTGGGTGTTGTCCCGCTTCTCGTTGTAGAGGTACAGGGCCTTGGAGGCCTCGACGCCCAGCGACTCCACCAGCGCCTTGGTCTTCGCGGTCAGGTCGATCAGGGGGACGTCGTGCGTGGCGGCGACCGAGCGGATGACGGCGGGGTGGTCCACGCCGAGGCCGTTCACGAGCAGGGCCGTGTTGTTGTTGAGCGTGCCGTCCGAGTTGAACCAGCGGCGCACGACGGGCGTCACCAGCACCGGCTCGCCGCCCTTCTCGCGCACGCCCGCGACCAGCGCCTCCAGGTTCGCGCGGTACGTCGCCTCGTCGGTCGTCTTGTCGTTGTGGGCGAGCTGGATCAGGACGAGGTCTCCCGGGCGGATCCGCGGCTGGACGGTGGCCCAGAGGCGGGAGTCGGCGAGGTAGGTGACCGTGCTCTCGCCGGAGTCGGCGTAGTTGGCGACGGACAGGCCCTGGCGGAGGTACTGCGGGAGCTGCTGGCCCCAGCCGGAGTACGGGTCGCCGGGCTGGTCGCAGACGGTGGAGTCGCCGACGAGGAAGATCCGGCGGGTGTGGCGGGCGGCCGGGGTGACCTTGATGTCGGCGAGTGCGGGAGCCGAGCCGCCGAGCAGCAGGTCCAGCCCGGGAGTTCCGTCGGGGCCGGTCGGCTCACCCTCGGGGGTGCGGACATTCACGGTGAAGCTGCGGGCGACACGCTCCCCCGCAGGGACGGCCGTCTCGGGGAGCAGGGCGCGGCGGGTCTCACCAGTGACGCTCGTGCTCGACGCGGCCTCGCCGCCGAGGAGGACCTTCACGTCGTACGTGCCGGGCGGGACGTCGAAGTGGCAGGCGGTGACAGTGCAGTTCTCGATGCCGAGGGGACGCTGACCGGAGTGCGACCCGTACGCCTGGGCCGGTGCGGCGGCCAGGCCGGCGCTCAGCGTCACCACCGCCAGGACGGCGAGGTTGAAACGTCTCATGCGTCTCATGCGTCGGCTCCTCCACGCGACAAGGACAGGACGACAAGGCCTGGCGCTGGACCGTACCGCGAAGCGCAAGCGCTTTCTAGACCCTCCGTCGATTTCACAAGATTGCCAACTTCCCTGCCGCGAAAGCCCTTTCGCGAAATCGATTCAACTGTCACTCTCGCTCACACCCGCAGACCCCCGCACACCTCCCGAAGGAGGCACCCCCCATGTCCGGATCCACCAACAGACCGGTCGGCCGCCGCACCTTCGTCCTCGCCACCGCGGCCGCCGCGGGCACGGCGGCCCTCGGCGGCACCGCCTCCGCCGCGGCCTTCGGCTGGAGCGACGACGGCTCGAACTACGTCGTCGACACCGGCGCCAACCTCGTCTTCAAGGTCAGCAAGTCCAACGGCGACCTCACCTCGCTGGTCTACCGGGGCACGGAATACCAGGGCTACGGCGGCAAGAACTCGCACATCGAGTCCGGCCTCGGCAGCTCCACCGTGTCCATCAGGCAGTCGGGGTCGACGATCCTGGTCTCGGTCGCGTACGGCACCCTGCGGCACTACTACGCGGCCCGCAGCGGCGAGAACAACATCTACCTGTGGACCAACCGGGCCGACACGTCGGTCGCGTCCACCCGCTTCATCCTGCGCGTCAAGGCGGGCCTGTTCCTCAACGACGAGCCGGACTCCTACACCTACGCGCCCACCGCCATCGAGGCCTCGGACGTGTTCGCGAAGTCCGACGGCCAGACCCGCTCCAAGCACTACTCGAAGCTGCGGGTCATGGACTACGACTACGTCGGCTGGAGCGCGAACGGCGTCGGTCTGTGGATCGTCCGCTCCAACCACGAGAAGGCCTCCGGCGGCCCCTTCTACCGCTCGCTGCTGCGCCATCAGAGCGCGGACGGCGGCGGTCTGTACGAGATCCTGCACTACGCGCAGAACCAGACCGAGGCCGAGCGCTTCGGCCTCCAGGGCCCCTACGTCATCGCCCTCACCGACGGCGGCGCCCCCTCCTCGTCGCTGTTCCCGGGCGCGCTCACCACCTCCTGGGCCGACTCGCTCGGCATCTCGGGCTACGTCCCGGCGAGCGGCCGGGGCCGGGTCGCGGGCGTCGGCATCACCGGGCGAAACACGGCGTACCCGTACACCGTGGGGCTCGCCAACTCGGCGGCCCAGTACTGGGGTTCGGCGCGGTCGTCGGACGGCTACTTCTCGATCGGGGGTGTGCTGCCGGGGACGTACACGCTGACCGTCTACAAGGGCGAACTCGCCGTGCACACGGGGTCGGTGACGGTCACGGCCGGTGGCACGACCACCCTCAACACCATCGCCATCGCCTCCTCGAACGACCCGTCCAACGCCACCGCGATCTGGCGGATCAACGACTGGAACGGCACGCCGAGCGGCTTCAAGAACGCCGACCTGATGACCTACGCCCACCCGTCGGACGTCCGGGCCGCCGCCTGGACCGGCAACGTGGTGATCGGCAGCGGCAGTGAGACCTCGGCGTTCCCCTGCTACATCTGGAAGGACGTCAACAGCGGGCTGCTGGTGTACTTCCGGCTGACCGCCGCCCAGGCCGCCGCAGCGCACACCCTGCGCATCGGTGTGACGACGGCCTACGCCAACGGCCGGCCGCAGGTCGTCATCAACGACACCTGGACGTCGGCGATCCCCTCCCCGCCCACCCAGCCGAGCACCCGGTCGCTGACGAACGGGTCCTACCGGGGCAACAACCACACGTTCACCTACAGCGTGCCGGCGTCTGCCTGGAAGACGGACACCAGCCAGTACAACGTACTGAAGATCAACGTGGTGAGCGGTTCGGGGACGACGGGCTATCTCAGCGCGGGCACGGCGATCGACGCGATCGACCTGCTCGCCTGACGCGACCTCAGGTTCCGCGCGTCCACTGCTGGTTGGTACCTCCGTTGCAGGTATAGGTGATGACCGCGGCGGAGTTGGCGGTGGACGCGCCGTTCACGTCCAGGCACTCGCCGGTCGCGCGGGACTTGATGTTCACATAGGAGCCGGTGGTGGTGACCGACCACTGCTGGGCGGTCGACGAGGCGTTGCAGTGCTCCTGCGTGACCGTGTTCGCGTTCTCCTGGACGCACAGGGAGCTGTGCCGGGTCATCAGCTGGTAGTAGCCGCTGCCGACGGACTTGAACCAGTACCTCTGGTTGCCGCCGCCGTTGCAGTCGTACTGCTTGATCTGGGCGCCCGCCCACTGCGACTGGCTGGTGACGTCCGCGCACCGGCTGCTGTGCCGGGCGATCAGCGTGTTGTACGTGGCGCTGGTGCCGCTGACCGAGCCGGTCGCCGTGTCGATGGTGACCTCAGGGGACCAGGACATGGACATCGAGGTCGAGGAGGGGAAGGTCAGCGGCAGCCAGACGTAGCGGGAGTCGTTGACGGTGCCGCCGAAGGAGTTGCCCCAGCGGTCGCCCAGGTAGAGGTACGAGGTGGTCGAGGTGCCCTGCACGGGGAGGACGTACGCGGTCTGCGAGCCGTAGGTCGTGGAGTCGCCGATGTTCGTCATCGCGGTCCACGGCCCTGCGATGTTGGTGGCGGTGGCGTACTGCTGCTGGTTGGGGCTCCAGCCGGTCGCGCCCGACGTCAGCATGAAGTAGACGCCGTTCCGCTTGAACAGCGCCGGTGCCTCGCGGTGGCCGCCGTGCCAGGGGTCGGCGACCAGGGCGGCGATGCCTGTGTAGTCGCTGGTCAGGCGGTAGATCTGGAGGTCGTAGTTCTCGCGGGCGGCGGAGACCATGTAGCCGGTGCCGTCCGTGTCGACGAAGACCGTGATGTCGCGGGACATGTGCTGACCGAGCGGGCGGAAGCTGCCCTGCCAGGTGTAGTCGCCGTCCACGGTGTCGGAGACGGCTACGGCGGCGCGGGCCTCGCTGTAGTCGACGCCGTTCTCCTTGTGCATCCACATGACGAACTTGCCGGTGGCGG
This sequence comes from Streptomyces sp. NPDC051243, assembly GCF_044455405.1. Taxonomy (NCBI): domain Bacteria; kingdom Bacillati; phylum Actinomycetota; class Actinomycetes; order Kitasatosporales; family Streptomycetaceae; genus Streptomyces; species Streptomyces sp. NPDC051243. The sequence continues at coordinate 6,711 of NZ_JBITES010000030.1, forward strand.
CGTTGTACATGACCTTCGGGCGCTCGATGTTGGCGGTGGCGAGCTCCGGGTCGCCGGCCTCGGTCAGGACGTGGTTCCGGAACTCCCAGTTCTTCAGGTCGGTGGAGCGGTAGGCGTCCACGTACCGGAAGGTGTTGTCGGCGTTGCGGTGCTCGCCGAACCAGTAGTAGTACGAGCCGACCTTGATGACACCGCCGCCGTGGGCGTGCACCGGGTTGCCCGAGGTGTCGGTGAACTGCGTGCCGTTGGTGACGGTCTGGGGTGCCGCCTGGGCGGGCCCCGCGGTGGCCAGGACGCCGGCCAGGGCCAGGCAGAGGGCGAGCAGGACCGCGTACGCACGTCTCATATCAGGCACTCCCCTTCACTCTCACTGCCCGGTCGCGGCGGTGGTGCCCGCCGCCGTGTCTGCCACGGGTATGCCGAAGTCCGGGGTGCCGTCCGGGTTCCAGCCGAGGCGCTGGATGCGGGTGTGGCGGTTGGGGTCGTTCAGGGGGTCGCCGACGATCTCCTTGTACTGGCGGGCGTGGTAGACGAGGACGTCGCTGCGACCGTCCTCGGCGACGGTGAAGCAGTTGTGGCCGGGGCCGTACTGCTTGGTGGTGTCGTTGCTGGTGAAGACCGGGGTCGGCGACTTGGACCAGCCGGCCGGGTCCATGAGGTTGGCGTCGGCGTCGACGGTCAGCATGCCGACGCAGTAGTGGTGGTCGGTGGCGGAGGCCGAGTAGGTGAGGAAGATCCGGCCGTTGCGTTTGAGGGCGTAGGGGCCCTCGTTGACCTTGAAGCCGACGCACTCCCAGTCGAACTCAGGCGTCGACAGCCGCACCTGCGGGCCTGTCAGGGTCCACGGGTTCGCCATCTCGGAGAGGAAGAGGCCGGTGTTGTTGTCCATCCCCGGTTCGTGCTGGGCCCAGCACAGGTAGCGGGTGCCGCGGTGGGTGAAGGTGGTGGCGTCGAGGGAGAAGGTCTCCCAGGCGGTCTTGACCTGGCCGCGCTCCACCCAGGTGCCCTTGAACGGGTTCGGGTTGGCGTTCTCCAGGACCCAGATGCGGATCCGCCAGACGTCCTCGGCGGGCGCGGCGGCGAAGTAGATGTACCACTTGCCGCCGATGCGGTGGAGCTCGGGAGCCCAGATGTGCGCGCCCATGTCGCCGGTGGGGTGGGCCCGCCAGATGACCGACTCGTCCGCCGTGGACAGGCCGTTCAGGGTGCGGGAGCGGCGCAGGACGATGCGGTCGTACTCGGGGGCGGTGGCCGTGAAGTAGTAGAAGCCGTCGGTGTGCCGGTGGATGTGCGGGTCGGCACGCTGCTGGACGAGGGGGTTCGCATAGGAGGCCGGCTTCGGGGGTGCGGCGTGGGCGACGCCGGGGATCGCCGAGGCGGCGGTCAGGGCGCCGGCGGCCACGGCGCCCTTCAACAGCAGTCTGCGTCCGGGGGTTTCGGGCAGATCGTGATCGCGGCTCATGCGGCCTGCCTCTCATGGGTGGGGCTCAGAAGTGGGGGAATGTTCGAGACTGTTCGGGATAGCGAACAAGATCTGACATTACGAACGACCGAAAGGTAAGGGCGTGCAACGTGGAGGTCAACGGGTCTGGCGTGACCAATAGGCCCGTCGATGCATCGCGCTCACTCGAACGGCCAGCTGCAGGAGCGGCGGCCATGCGGGCGTGGTCGGCTGAGAGCCGCCCCGCTCCACTACGGAAAGGCGAACGCCCGATGAGACCAACCCGGTTCCTCGCGGCCCTGGTGTCCGCCGCGCTGGCGGCCACCGTTCTCACGGCGTCCGGCGCCCACGCCCGGGCACGGGCCGTACCCCCCGAGGAACACATCTGTCCGGCCCCGGACGGCACGAACCTCAACGAGTTCCTCGGGATCACCGAACGCCTCGTCGGCCCACCTGCCTGCCGGGAGATGTTCGCCGGCGAGCGCTGGTTCCGGGCCTTCCCGAGCTGGGGCACCGCGCCCAACGCCGCAAGCGCCGTGTACCCGGCCGGCTACACGCCCGCGCGGCCCGCCCCGATGGACGACTTCGTCTCGAAGTTCCTCGGCGTTCGAGTCGTCACCGACATCGGTACCGCCCGGGAACGCAGCTACACCTTCGGCCCGCAGACGCTGCGCCGCATCGCCTTCGACCCGAACCTCGGCCTGCCGTTCGCGTTCTTCGCCGCCGGGCCGTTGCACCCGTTGAGCGTCGGGGCGCACACGACCACGGTCTTCATGCGGCTGAGCGCGGAGCACTGCGACGGGGTGGCCCCCGTCCGGGAGGAGAACTGCCTGCCCGCCGGCGAGTTCCGGTTCACCGGGGACACCCCGCTTCAGGTCTTCCCGCGCAACGCCTGAGGGCAGAGCTTCACAGCGGCGATTTTCTGTTATCGCCGCCGCCCCACGCCGTCTCCATTAGATGTGCGCAGCCTTACCCACAGAACAGCAGCGGCCGCCGGCGCCCTCGCCGCCGTAGCCGCCCTCACCGTCACCGCTCCCCCCGCGGTGGCCGCCGGCCCACGAGACGTCACCGCCGACGTTCTCGCGGGCCGGGACGTGACGCTCGGCGGCGACACGGTCGTGACCGTCCCCGCCGGGACGACGACGTACGACGGTGTCTTCCGCGGCGAGGGCACGCTCACCGTGCGCGGCACCGGGACGCTGATCCTGACCAAGGACAGCGACTTCACGCTCCCGAAGTCCCGGCAACGGCAGAAGGTGAGCGTCCTCGGCGGCAACCACCCGTACGTCACCACGACCAACGCCGACCCGCCGGCGATCACCGTCGAGCGCGGGGCGACCCTGCAGTACGGCAACGGCGGCACGACCGGCCTGATCGGACACTTCCCGTACAACACCCCGGCGTTCCGCCTCAACCAGGACAACATCCGGGTCAACGGCACCCTGCGTCTGTCCCTGAGGAGCGCCTACAACCTGGGCACCATCAGCGGCTCCGGGCTGATCACGCAGCCGCGCTTCCTCTGGGGCAGCTGGGCCCTGTCGGGCACCCACTCCTTCTCCGGGGTGATCGACAACGGCACGCAGCTCAACGCCGGCGCGCCGGAGTTCGCCACCTCGCTGCCGAACATGCGCAAGGTTCTCAACCAGGGCACCTGGACCGTGGACACGCCTCTCGGTCAGACCGTCACCATGGGCATGGACTTCTACCAGCGCGAGTACGGCAGCGACATCAACGTCCAGTCCCGGCCGGGCAGCAAGGTGATCCTCACCGGCCAGTACAGCTGGTCGGACCAGGGCGGCGACACCAATCCCTCGCTCAGCGACCCGGCTCTCAACTGGACCCCGGCGCGCAAGAACGTCAACAAGCGCGGCACCAACATCAAGGGGGCCAACGTCCAGTGGGGCGACGGCACGACGAACAAGATCTTCATGCCCGGGACCGCCGAGACCGTCTACATCAACCTGCTGGCGGCACGGTTCCGCTCGCTGCTCACCTTCGACTACAACGGCCCGGTGACGCTGGGCGCCCCCATCGGCGGCGGCGTGTTCCACGACACGCTGTCCGCGCCCGGCGCCGGTGACATCGTCATCAAGGGCACGAAGGGCAACGACGTCACCTTCGCCGCCGTGCAGTACTACGACGGCTCGACCACGGTCGAGAAGGGCGCCGTGCTGCGCCTGGGCAGCGGCAGGCCGGGCGGCGACGGCGGGCTCTACACCCGCGGCGGCCTCTACAAGGTCGTCAACAACGGCTCCCTGGTGCTGAACAACACGAGCAGGCCCCTGGCCCTGTCCCGGATCAGCGGCAGCGGGTCGCTCACCCAGTCGGGGGCCGCGACGACGACCCTCACGGGAAGCGCGGTGACGTACACCGGCCCGACGACGGTCAAGAAGGGCACCCTCGCGCTGCGCGACGGCGCGACGCTCGCCGGCAGCCGGGCGATCCGGCTCACGTCGGCGAAGTCGCGGCTGGACGTGGGGACCTCGGGACTGCGCGTGGGCACGGGGAAGTCCCTGAGCGGCAAGGGCACGGTCAAGGGGGCCGTGACGAACGGCGGTGTGGTCGCGACCGGGCTGACCGTCTCCGGCGGCTACACACAGTCGGCCAAGGGTGAACTGGTTCTGCGCGACGGCCCGTTGAAGGTGACGGGCGCGGTCCGCCTGGCCGGCGACCTCGACCTGGCGTCCGCCGCCGGCGCGACCGAGCCCGCGCGGAGTGTCACCGTCCTCGACCACCAGGGCTCCGCGAGGACGACCGGCGCCTTCACCGGTCTGAAGGAGGGCGCCAGGCTGCGGCTGGACAAAACCACGTACCGGATCAGCTACCGGGGCGGCGACGGCAACGACGTGGTCCTGACCGCCACCGCCACACCCCCCTCCCCCACCCCCCGCACGGCAGCCGACCCGGCGGCCTCCCCCGGCACCACCACCGCCGGCGCGGGCGCCGACGGCCTCGGCTGGTGGCCGTACGTCCTGGCCGCCGGGCTGCTCCTCGGCCTCGCGGTACCGGCGACACGGCTCGGACGGGGGCGAGGCCGGCGGCGGGGTGGGCGACACGCGGCTTAGTGCGTCCCCCCCGTTGTCCCACATGCCGGACACCTGCCCCGTCTCGACTACCGTCGTCATCATGACCAGCACCGTCACCCTCGCCGAAGCCCTCGCCGCCGGAACCGTCGTGCTCGACGGCGGCATGTCCAATCAGCTCGAGTCCGCCGGGCACGACCTGAGTGACGAGCTGTGGTCGGCGCGGCTGCTCGCGGAGCGGCCCGAGGCGATCACCGAGGCGCATCTCGCCTACTTCGAGGCCGGGGCGGACGTGGCGATCACGTCCAGCTACCAGGCCACCTTCGAGGGGTTCGCCAAGCGTGGCATCAGCCACGAGCGGGCGGCGGAACTGCTCTCGCTCAGCGTGGAGTTGGCGCGCGAGGCGGTACGGCAGGCGCGGGGCAAGGGCGTGACGCGGCCGCTGTGGGTGGCCGCGTCGGTCGGGCCGTACGGGGCGATGCTGGCGGACGGCTCCGAGTACCGGGGCCGGTACGGGCTGAGCGTGGCCGAGTTGGAGCGCTTCCACCGGCCCCGTCTGGAGGTGCTCGCCGGGGCCCGTCCCGACGTGCTCGCGCTGGAGACCGTCCCGGACGCCGACGAGGCCGAGGCGCTGCTGCGGGCGGTGCGCGGGCTCGGCGTTACGGCCTGGCTGTCGTACTCCGTCGCCGGTGACCGCACCCGCGCCGGGCAGCCGCTGGAGGAGGCCTTCGCCCTGGCCGCCGACTCCGACGAGGTGATCGCCGTCGGCGTGAACTGCTGCGCGCCCGAGGACGTCGAGGGCGCCGTCCGCACCGCCGCCCGCGTCACGGGCAAGCCGGTCGTCGTCTACCCCAACAGCGGTGAGGCCTGGAACGCCGAGGCGCGCGCCTGGGACGGGCGTTCCTCCTTCGCCGCCGAGCAGGTGCGGGGGTGGCGGGAGTCCGGGGCACGGCTGATCGGGGGGTGCTGCAGGGTGGGGCCGGAGGCGATCGGCTCCATCGCTCGTACGTTGGCGGAGGCGCGGTAGCCGGGACAGCCGGTCGGGTCCCGGCCGCAGCGCGTCGGTTTCCGGTCACCGGGAACTGCGCTGTTCGCCGTACTCGAACAGTGATCGGTTACCCTGACCGCGCCGCCGCGTGGCGATCGTCGGGGGGAACCTGGGGGCCGCGGACCGCCCGGCGAGCATCACCGGTACCTGCGTCAAGTCCGTGACGTGCCCGTCCGCCTGTCCCGTTGGACGCATGTGCCGCGAGCGCATGAAGGAGACAACGATGGCGGACCGAACGCCCGACACCAGCGTTCTCGACCAGGACGACCCGTCGGCGGAGCCCTCCGGCGAAGACCACGAGTCGGGCCCGGACCTGGCCGAGAAGAAGGACACCGGGCAGCCGTCCGGGGAGGCGACGGCAGAACCGAAGTCGGCGTCAGTTGCGGAATCGCCGGACGAGTCGGAGGCCGCGGAGGCAGCGGAGGAGCGGGAGGCCGCGCAGACGGCGGGGGAACCCGAGTCGCCGGCAGCGGCGGAAGAGCCGCAGACGCCGGACGAGCCCGGCATACCCGCAGCGACGGACGAGCCCGAGACACCGGACGTGCCCGAAGTATCGGCCGAGGAACCGGCCGAACCGAGGAAGGCCCCTGCCGGTGAACCGGCGGAAGAGGCGGGAGAGGGCGATGCGGGCACCCCGCCCGCCGAAACCCTGACTGAGGCGGCCCAGCCCCTCGCCGACGAGGCTCCCGAGACCGAGACCGAGACCGAGGCCGAAGTCGCCGACGCGGCACCGGACGAGGACACCGAGGCACCTGCCAAGGACGCCGACACCGCATCGGACGAGGACACCGACGCCACCGCCGACGCCGACGGCGACAGCGACAGCGACAGCGACAGCGACACATCGGACACGAACACCGACGCAGCCACGGACTCGACCACCAAGGACGAACCCGAAGAAGCCCCCACCCCCCAGAACTCCGAAAGCACCCGCACCCTGGCGCTGCGCCCCCCGGCCGACGCCCCCGAAGCCGACCGGACGATGGCGATCAGCGTCGCCGAGCCGCCCGGCGTCAAGCCGGAGGGCGTCAAGCCGGCGGGTGCCGAGCCGGAGGGCACGCGGTCCGCCGCTCCCTCCCCGATCGACCTGCTCGCGCAGCTCACCAACACGCCGCCGCCACCGGCCACCCCGCTCCGCACGACCCTCCGCAGGGTCAAGATCTGGTCACCGCTGGTGGCGCTGCTCGCGCTGGTCCTGCTCGTCGTCCAGTTGCTGCGCCCGCTTCCGGAGCCGACCCTCGATCTCGACGCGAGCGCATCGTCGTTCACCATCGGCGGGGAAGCGTTCACCATGCCGTGGCCCGAGGAGGGGCAGGGCGCGGTCATGGTCGTGGGCTCGGGCACCATCGGGACGTTCGGGGAGCAGAAGGCCGTCCCGACGGCGAGCGTGGCCAAGATCATGACGGCGTATGTGCTGCTGCGTGATCGACCGCTCGAGCGGGACGAGCCGGGCCCGAGCGTCACCGTCGACGCCCGGGCCGTGGAGGAGGGCAAGTCCAAGCACGAGTCACGCATCGTGGGGCTGCGGGTCGGCCAGACGTTCAGCCTCCAGGACATGCTGAAGATGCTGATGATCCCGTCGGGCAACAACGTCGCCCGGCTGCTGGCCCGGTGGGACACGAAGAGCGACGACGAGACCGCGTTCGTGCGGAAGATGAACGAGGCGGCCGAGTCGCTCGGCATGACGAACACGACGTACACCGATCCCAGCGGCCTGGACAAGGGAACCGTCAGCACGGCCGTCGACCAGCTCAAACTGGCCGAGGCGGTCATGCGGTTCGAGTCCTTCCGCACGGTCGTCGCGATGCCCAACGCCGACATCCCCGGGATCGGGCGCATCTACAACAACAACGACCGGCTGACCGTGGCCGGGCTGAGCGTCAGGGGCATCAAGACCGGCTCCAACACCGCGGCCGGCGGCACCCTGTCCTGGGCGGCGTACCGGACCGTGGACGGCGAGGACCGGCTGATCCTGGGCTCGCTGATGGACCAGCACGTGACGGGTCCGGATCCCGACGGCTCCAACAGTCTCAAGCTGGTGCTGAGGAACAGCGAGACGCTCATCAGGGCGGTCCGGGAGGCGCTCACGTCGGCGACGGCGGTGAAGAAGGGCCAGGTGGTCGGGCATGTCGACGACGGTCTCGGCGGCCGTACGCCGGTGGTGGCCACGAAGGACCTGAAGGTCGTCGGGGTACCGGGGCAGCAGCTGACGCTCGCCTTCCGCGACGGGGGCGAGGGCCTGGACGAGGGGTCGAAGGCCGGTACCGTCGTCGGCGAGTTGGTGGTGGGCCGCGGTGCGGGGGCTCCGAGCGTGCCCGTGGCGCTCCGGTCCGAGCTTCGGGAACCGTCTCTCGGGACGAGACTGACTCGGCTCGGGTGATCTGGGCGGGTGCCCTCGGCCACCGGTTGCGCCGAGAGCGCCCGCCCCTGCGCGGCGCGCTCTCGGCGACCGGACCGAACCGAACCGGGGTCACTTCTGCAGGACCGCCTCCATCACGTCCCGCGCGATGGGTGCGGCCAGGCTGCCGCCGGAGATGTCCTCGCGAGAGATGTCCATGTCGGTCGGGTCGATGAAGACGGCCACCGCGACGGACTCGCCGTCGGGCTTCAGGCCGTAGGAGACGAACCAGCCGTAGGGAACCTGGTCGCGCACATCCACGCCGCGCTGGGCCGTTCCGGTCTTGCCGCCGACCGTGATGCCGTCGATGAGGGCCCGCTTGGCGCTGCCCTCCTTGGCGGTGTGCTCCATCATCTCCCGGACCTTCCCGGCCGTTGCCTCGGAGACGGCCTGGCTCATGACCTGGGGCTCGTTCTTGTCCAGGCTGTTCAGATCGGGGGACCGCAACTCGTCGACGATGTAGGGCTGCATCACCTTGCCGTCGTTGACCAGCGCGGCCGTCACCATGGCCATCTGCATCGGCGTGCTGGTGAGGCTGCCCTGGCCCATGCCGGTCAGCGCCGTGCCGGGCTTGTCCAGGTCCTCGGGGTAGAGGCTCTTGACGGCCCGCAGGTCGCCGAACTCGGACGAGTAGACGTCCTCGTTGAAGCCGAACTTCTGGGCCGTCTCGCGCATCTTGTCCGCCCCCACCTTCACGGCCGCGTCGAGGAAGACGTTGTTGCAGGAGTACTGCATGGCCGTCTTGAACGACGCCTTGTCGCAGACGCCGTCCCCGGCCTCACTGCCGATCGTGTTGGTCGACTGCGGCAGGCGGTACGGCGAGGCCGCGCCCGTGGCGGCGTCGATGTCCGTCACCACGCCGTGCTCCAGCGCCGCGGCGGCGGTGAGGATCTTGAAGGTCGAACCCGGCGGGAACGTTTCGCGCAGCGCCCGATTGGCCAGCGGCTTGGTCTTGTCGGCACCGAGCGCCCGGAACCTGTCGCTCTCCTTGAGGGAGTTGCCGGCGAACGCCGCGGGGTCGTAGGACGGAGTCGAGACGAGGGCCAGCACCTTCCCCGTCGCCGGATCCAGGGCCACCACCGAGCCGCGCGCGCCGAGTTCCGTCAGCCCCTTGTACCCGGCCTCCTGCGCCTTGGGGTCGATCGTCGTGATGACGTCCCCGCCGCGCCGTTCCTTTCCGGTGACGACGTCCGTGAAGCGCTCGAACGCCAGCCGGTCGTCCTGGCCGCTGAGCACGCTGTCGTACGTGCTCTCCAGGAACGTCATGCCCATGGCCTGGGAGGCGTACCCGGTGACCGGCGCGTACATGGGCCCGTTGGTGTAGGTGCGCTGGTACTTCAGTTCCGCCCCCTCGACCTCCTTCGAGCCCGTGATCGATCTGGCGCCCACGATGATGTCGCCGCGCGGTGCCGAGTACTGGTTGATCAGTACGCGTCGGTTCTTGTCGTCGGTGGCGAGTTCGTCCGCCTCCAGGTACTGGAGCCAGTTGGCCCGCAGCAGGAGGGCGAGGATCAGGATCCCGCAGAAGATGGCTATGCGCCTCAGCGGCTTGTTCACGCGGCCGCACCTCCGGCGACGGGCTGACGCCCTGGCGGCACTAATCGGACATGAGTCGGATTGCAAAAGACCATGCCCGCACCATAGTTGAGCTTGCCGCCGGGTTCCCGGCCCACGGATCGGGACGGACGGCCCTGTCAGCCGCGCACGCGCCCCGCGCACAGGACTCGTCCCCGCCCTTCACCCGCTGCTAGCCTCCGACCCGGGAACCGGTTGCCATCGTGTTTGCCGCGGGTTTCCCCAGGGGGCGGGCAAGGGTGCCCGGGAGAGGGACGAGGCAGGGATGACCAGGAAGAGCGCGGACGCGGGGCGCAGCACGATCCGGGACGTGGCGGCCCGTGCGGGGGTGTCCGCGTCGACCGTCTCGCGGGTGCTCGGCGGCGTGTATCCGGTGAGCTCGGCGACGCGTACCCGCGTGATGCGCGCGGTCCGCGACCTCGACTACGTCGCCGACGCGCGCGCCAAGGCGGTCGCGGGGGTCGGCACGCCCACGCTGGCGTTCGTGCTGGAGGACATCACCGGCCCGTCGTTCGCGCACATGGCGCACGGCGTGGAGCGGGAGGCCCGGCGGCTCGGGCATCTGTGCCTGGTGTGCACGACCGAGGGCGACGTCCAGCACGAGGTGGAGTTCGTCGAGATGATGCGCGCCCAGCGCGCCGCCGCCGTGATCCTGGTGGGCGGCTCCGCCGACACCCCCGAGTACCGCGAGCGCACCCGCCGGATGGCCGACTCCCTGGCGTCGGCGGGCTCCCGGCTGGTGCTGTGCGGGCGGCCGCCGCTCGGCCCCGGCGCGCCCGTCACCGTCATCGAGTACGACAACGAGGGCGGGGCCTACGCCCTGGTCGCCCACGTCCTCACCCAGGGCCACCGACGGGTGCTGTTCCTGGGCGGCAAGCCCGACCACACCACCGCGCAGGGCCGTGAGCGCGGCTATCTCGCCGCCCATCGCGCCCGTGGCCTGGAGCCCGACCCGGCGCTGGTCCTGCACGGCGACTTCACCCGCGACGCCGGGCACCGGCTGATGCGCGACGCGATCGAGCGGGGGCTGGAGTTCACGGCCGTGGTCGCCGCCACCGACATGGTCGCCGCCGGCGCGCTCACCGCCCTGCACGAGGCGGGCCTGGAGGTACCCGGGGACGTCTCACTGGCCGGTTACGACGACATCCCCTTCGCCCGTGACCTGCACCCGGCCCTGACGACGGTGCACGTCCCCTACGAGGAACTGGGCCGCCTCGCCGTACGCACCGCGCTCGGCCGGACCCCGGGCAGCCCGGACGAGCACCTGCTGCTGGGCACGCATGTGGTGGTGCGGGACTCGGTCGCGGCACCCACGGGCTCCCCGTAGGCGCGGGGTGAGCGTCGTCAGTGCCGGCGGACCGCGCCGGGCAGGCGCAGACGCCGTACGACCGACCGCAGTTCCGTACCGCGTGGGGGTGAACCGTCGGCCAGGGCCGATGCGGGGGTGGACTCCTCAGCCGTGACGGCCGCGGTCCACAGGGCGAGCTCGGCGTCCCGCGGGCCGTAGACCGTGCGGGTCTCACCGTCGCCGAAGACCCGCACGGGATGCGACTCGTCCCATGGCTGCCAGCCCGGGTCGCCCTCCACCGCGAACCGCACCCACGCCCCGTGCATCTCGTCCGCCAGTTCCTGCGGGGCGCCGTCGCCGGCCAGCTTGCGGGATTCGGGAACCTCGCCGGTGTCGAACACGAAGCCGAGTTCCAGGGCGTGGCAGGCGCCGAGGTCGGGAAGGGTGGAGGGCCAGGCGAACTCGTACACGTACGACGAGCCGGGGCGGGCGTCGGCCAGGCGGTGCAGGGGGCGGCGCAGCAGGTGGTCGGTGACCATCTGGCCGACGATCTCGGCGGTGCCGGCCTGCGGGTGCAGGGCGCGGTAGCCGCGGGGCACGTCGGCGCCGACGTGGCAGCGGGCCATGGCCCCGGCGAGGGCGACCGCGCCGAGCCGGTCGACGCGCTCCAGGAGCCCGCCGGGCACCAGCCACAGCCGGTACTCGTCGCGGGTCCAGCCCGTCATCAGGGTGACGCCGGCCGCTGCGTCACCCTCCGTGAGCGCCTGCAGGGGATCGCGGGGGACGATGTCTCCGTCGACGACGATCCCGAACGCCGGCCCGCCCACCACGGGGCTGCTCAGCCGCCCCACCTCGGCCTGGGTGCGCAGGAGCAGCTCGCGGTCGACGTCGGCGAAGGCGGCGGCGGTGGCGGGGATCCTCAGCCGGTTGGCCATACGGCGCACCATCCGCCGCACCTTGTCCCGCTCGGCGGCCTCGGGCGGCCCGCTCTGCAGGACGGCCCGGCGGACCAGTCCCTGGGCCTGCGGGGCGGCGAGCAGGGCGCCGATGCTGATGGCGCCGGCGGACTGGCCGAACAGGGTGATGCGGTCGGGGTCGCCGCCGAAGGCCGCGATCGAGGCGTGCACCCACTCCAGGGCGGCGAGCTGGTCGCGCAGGCCCGGGTTGGCGGGGGCGTCCGGGAAGAGGCCGTAGCCCTCGATGCCGAGCCGGTAGTTGACCGAGACGAGGACGACACCGTCACGCGCGAAGGCCAGCCCGTTGTACACGGGCACGCCCGAGGATCCCCTCGTCAGGGCGCCGCCGTGCAGCCACACCATGACCGGGAGCCGGGCACCGGGGCCCGGCTCCGGGGTCCAGACGTTGAGGTTGAGACAGTCGTCGCCGGGCACGTCGGGGTCGGACAGGTACTGCGCGAACGACTCGGAGTACGGGGGCTTGGGTGCGGTCGGCCCGAAGGACCCGGCGTCCCGCACGCCGTCCCAGGGTTCGGGCGGCAGGGGCGGCCGGAACCGGTTCGCACCGAACGGGGGCGCGGCGTACGGGATGCCCCGGAACACCGCGACGCCCTGCTCGTACCGGCCCCGAACGGCACCGCGGGGCGTGCTCACCACGGGGTCTGCCTGGACTGCCGTCATCTGTCCACCAGCCTCCTCACCGCGCTCGTGCACCGTGAAGATCAGAGCAACTCATTGTGGCCCGATATTCCGGCGCACGAGCGGGTGAGGCGGCCATTCGGCGTACGGGCCGCTCCTGGGCGTACGGACGGCTACCTGGCGTACGGACGGCTACCTGGCGTACGGACGGCTACTTGGCGTACATCAGCGTGCCGAAGCCCAGCTGGTCGAAGCCGCCGCTGGTGGTGCCGTAGTCACCGCCGCCGCCCTCGGGGGCGATGGAGAAGCACAGCTGGGAGATGTACCTGTCGTCGAGGTACAGGCGCCGGTTGTAGTGGTAGTGGAGCATCGCCCAGACCGGGCGTACCTGACCTCGGGACGCCGAGGAGATCACGGTGTGCTCCCGGTACGCGCAGTTCTGGCCGGTGCCCCACCCGTACGTGGTGAACGGGACGTCGTTGCCCAGGTTGTACTTGGCGACGTACTGGGCGGCCTTCATGAACCGCCGGTTGTCGTACGAGTACAGGTCGTCGCCCTGGTTCCAGGCCATCTCGCAGATCGCGCCCATCTGGCCCATGCCCATGACGGTGTGCCCCTGGTCGCGGCCGGACTCCTGCCACTGGCCGAGGGCGTAGCCGTCGCTGTCCGTGTACAGGAACGGCACGGCGTGCGCGATGGAGCCGTTGCCGGCGCCGGACTTGAAGTACGTGACGGCCTGGTCGTACTTGGCGGCGTCCTCGTTGAGGATGCCGATGGCGAGGATCGACGCCATGTTGCACAGGTCCCAGTTGGCCCAGTAGTTGGTGATGCAGGCGTCGTTGTGGTTGGTCAGGAAGCTGTTGTTCATCGGGTAGAAGACCCGCGCCAGCATCTCCTGGGCGGCCGCGAGGTCGAACGCGTCGTAGTCGCGCATCAGCTCGCAGGCGTTGGCGAACTGCCAGCCGTACAGGCCGGCGGCGAGGAACCGGTCGGCGTTGCCGTTGACCGCGGTCAGCGTCCTCGACCAGGCGTTGAGGATGTTCGCCGCGCACCGGGCGTTGGCCTCGGTGCCGCCGATGTGCCAGCGCAGGGCGTTCTGGTAGGCGGCGGCGATGTCGTTGTAGAGCTGGGGGTAGTTCTCGCCGGTGCCGCCGCGGATGATCGTCGCCGTCGCCCGGTTGGTCCAGGTGGACTGGGAGTGGGAGTTGGCGACCAGCCTGTTCCAGCCGGAGAGCCAGGGGTCCGTTCCCGCGGCGACCCTGACCTTGGCGCGGTTGATGTCACCCCAGTTGTGCAGCATGCCGGGGTGGGTCCAGGTCGCCGGGGCGGCGCCCGCCGTGCTCGCGGCGGCTCCGGCGCCCAGGGCGACGGCGGCGGTGAGGCCGCCTGCGGTCTTCAGCAGACCGCGGCGGCTCAACTCACCGGTATGGAGGTGCTGGTGGGGGGAAGTGCGGCTCATGGTGCATCTCCAATCCGTGGGGGGATCAGTCGGTGGTGACACTCACCTCGTCGAACTCGGTGGTGCAGCGGGCCAGGGGGTTGCGCGAGCAGACCACGAGGCCCACGTAGTAGGGGGCGTCACCGAACCCGGGGACCTCGCCGGTGGCGAGGGTGGTCCAGGTGGCGCCCTCATCGGTGGACAGCGCTGCGGTGAAGGCGGTCCCGAGGCGTTTCAGCCGCAGCAGGGAGGGAAGGGTGGCCGTCCCGTTCCCGGTGAACGCCGACCGTCCGGCGACGGTCGTGCGCAGCATGAGCTGCGCGGTGGTCCCGCCGGTGACGATCGCCCCGGCGGCCTGGTCGAACGGGGACAGCGACTTGGCCATCAGCAGGCCGACCCGGTCGGCACTCGCGCCCGTGCGGGAGACGAGCCGGGCGGTGATCTCGCAGTCGCCGGTGACGGGCCGTCGGACGAACTGCCCTGTCATCCCTTGGTTGTTGACGGTCAGGTCGACGCCCGCACCGCGCACGGTGAAGGTGCCGTCGGTGTACGACGTGCTGCCCGGGGTGCGGATCGCCGCCACGCCGAAGGTGGCGAAGTCCCGTTCGTCGAGGACGACATCGCCCAGGTCGCCGTAGGTCCAGGGGGCGGGCGGGGGCGTGCCGACGGCCAGGGTGAGGGTTCCGGTGCCGTCGCCGGCCGCGTTGCCCGCGGTGGTGGTGACGGTGAACTCGCCCGTCTCGGTGGGCGTTCCGGAGATCAGGCCGGTGCGCCTGTCGAGGCGAAGTCCCTCGGGCAGGCCGTCGGCGGTGAACCGGACGGGTTCGTGCGAGCCCCGCAGGACGTGCCGGAAGTCGACGCCCTTGTTCGCGAACGCGCTTGCGGCGGAAGCGAGTTGGGGCACGCTCGGGGTCGGCATGTGCGCGGAGGCCGAGTCGGAGAGTGGGCCTCGGCCGCCGCAGTTCGTCTTGGCGACGACGTAGTGGTACGTCGTCCCGGGCGTCCCGGTGGCGTCGGCGTACCGGACGCGGGTGCCGAAGCCGACCGGGCCGACGCCCGTGGCGATCGTCTCGAAGGGGCCGTCGGCGGAGGTGGAGCGCAGCACCTTGTAGCGGGCGGAGAGGTCCGGGTCGGTCCAGGCGAGCTCGACGGCGTCGGCTCCGGCGGCAGCGGTGAGGCCGCTCGCGGTGCGCGCGGGGCGCGGCACGGACCAGACCTCGCCCAAGGTCCTGGAGGTCACGCAGACGTTGTCGAAGGCCCCGGTGCCGGTCTCCGCGTACTCCGCTTCGACGCCGAGGCAGGAGGTGAGGACCAGGCCCGCGTACACGGTGTGCCCCAACTCGACCTCGGTGGAGCCGACTTCGGTCCAGCGGATGCCGTCCGGCGAGATCGCCCCGGTGCAGCGACGGCCCCTGCGGGTCACCCGCACCCAGTACGGCGCCCGCAGCCGGTAGCCGTCGCCCGCGCCCTCGACGTAGGGCGCCTCGAGCGGGGTCGCCGACTCGGGAAGGGCGCCGAGGTCGGAGATCGGGAAGGCGGCCGAGCTGGTGATCGCGGTCTGCTGGGACGGCGGTACGGGTGTGCTGCCGGTGCCGGAGACGGGCGCCCCGGCCTGCGGGCGCACGCTCCATACGCCGCTCCAGGTGTGCAGCGGCAGTCCCTGGATCAGCAGGGCGGCGTGCGCGGCGTCCGTGTCGAGGGAGGCGCGGAGGGTGACGCCGATCTTGGAGTACTGCGAGCTCAGCGGGAACACGACCCGCGCCGTGATCGCGCCGTCGCCGGGCAGCCGGAGGTGGGCGATGCGGTACGTCTCGGCGGTGCCGGACGCCTCCAGCACGAACCGTTCGCCGTCGAATGCGGCCGAGCCGGGGATCCTCATCTCGCCGATGTCCTGGGTCGCCCAGGGCTCGGGGAGGCCGGCGGTGAGGGCGGTCGGGAGCGAATCGGCGCTGCTGCCATGGGAGTTGGTGGCAGTGGCGGTGTAGTAGTACGTCCGTCCCGCGTTGACGTCGGTGTCCTGGTACTGCGGCTGCTCGATGCCGGAGGCGATCTCCTCGTAGGGCCCCTCCGGGCGGGTGGCCCGGCGGACGGTGTACGTCTTCGCCCAGGCGGACGGCAGCCAGGACACGGTGACGGCGCTGCTGTCGCCGGTCGCGGTGAGGCCTGCGGGAGCCGTCGGCGCGGTGGGTGAGGCGGCCGGCGTCCCCGCGTAGGTGACGGTGCCCCAGCCCGGGTGGTCCTCCTGGTAGCCCTCGGGCACACGCGTCCCTCCGGCTCCCCGGAAGACGACCTTCTCGGTGTAGGGGGCCGGCTTGCCGAGGCGTCCGGAGTAGTGCGCGTACGCCATCTCCCACACCGGCCGCCACGCCCCGCGCTGCCGGTCGGAGACGGCCGTCTTGATGTACTTGCCGGTGCGGTCGAGGTCGGGGGTGAAGGGAACGGAGTTGTCACCGAGGTTGTAGCGGCCGAAGTACTCGAAGTTGGCGAGGATCCGGTCGTCGGCGAAGCCGTACAGGTCGACGCCCTGCTGCCAGGCGACCTCGGCGGCGTCGGCGAGCAGGCCGACGGCGAGCTGCTCGTGGGCCTGGTCGCGGCCGGACTCCTGGCCCTGGCCCGCGGCGGTGACGATGCGGTGCAGCACCGAGCCGTTGCCGGAACCGGCGGCGGCGAAGCGCAGCGCGTCCTCGAACATCACCGGGTTGTCGCAGAACACGGCGATGGCGAGGATGGTGCGCAGCGCCGCGACGTCCCAGTTGCCGTTGGCGTAGAGGCAGTAGCCGGACAGGGCCGGGTACCAGACGTCGGTGAAGGAGCGCTCGCAGCGGCGTACCGACTCCTCGGACCAGCCGTCGTAGCCGCTGTGGCGGAGGATCTCGGCGGCGTTGACGAACTTGAAGCCCTGGATTCCGGCGCCGAGTTGGCCGTCGGCTCCGGTGATGCCGGTGAGGGAGGCGGACCAGGCGTCGAGGATGTCGCGGGCCTTGTCGGCGTGGCGTGCGTCGCCGGTGATCGCCCACATGAGGGCGTTCTGGTAGGCGGCGGCCGCGTCGGTGGCGGCCTGGCTGGTGTTGTCGGTGGGGCCGCGGCCCCAGGTGGTGATCTGGCCGGTGTTGCGGACGGCGTAGCTGTGCTGGGAGCGGGAGTCGGCGGCCAGCGCGGCGAAGCCGGCGGCGATCGGGGCGCGGCCTTCCGCGACCGCGGACCTCATACGGGCCAGGTCGGCGGCGCTGTGCAGCAGCCCGGGGTGGGTGAAGGCCCGGAGCCGGGCCTGCTGGTCGTCCTGGGCCCACGCCGTCGCCGCGGGGGCGGACAGCAGGCCGCCGCCGGCTGCGGCGACCAGGACCGCCGTACCGAGGAAGGACCGTCTGCTGAGGGGTGACTCGGGTGACACGGGTGACTCCAAGGTGGTTCTGAGCGGGCGCATCACGCGTGCTGGACGGTGAGCGTGCGGGTCTGGGCGGCGGTGCCCACGCGCGGGATGAGAGACCCGGGGGTCACTTGAGTCCGGAGGTGGACATCCCGGCGACGAAGCCGCGCTGGGCGACCAGGAAGATCAGCAGGATCGGGACGACGTACATCACGGAGGCGGCGGCCTGGAGGTTGGTCACGGGTTGGCCGCCCGTGTTGACGTAGCTGGTCATCACGGCGACGGCGAGCGTGGAACGGTCGGTGGACAGCAGCAGCTGCGGGGCGATGTAGTCGCCCCAGGTCCAGGTGAAGGCGATCACGAAGCTCGCGGACAGGACGGGCCAGGACTGCGGCAGGAAGATCCGCCAGAAGATCTGGGCGTATCCGCAGCCGTCGACGATCGCGGCCTCCTCCAGTTCGCGCGGCAGGCCGGCGAAGAACTGCCGGAAGAGGAAGACCAGGTAGGGGGCGGAGGACAGGCCCCACAGCACCCACGGCCAGTACGTGTCGACCATGCCGAGCTTGGCGAAGATCAGGTACGTCGGCAGCAGGGTGATCATCTGCGGCAGCATCATCGAGCCGATCAGGATGCCGAACAGCGTCTTCTTGCCGGGCGCGGTCAGCCGGGCGAAGCCGTAGCCGACCCAGGCCGAGCTGAGGGTGACGAGGACGGCGTAGATCAGGGCGATGATCAGGGAGTTGCGGGCGTAGCCCAGGAAGTCGATGAGCTTGTAGGCGTCGGCGAAGTTGTGCCACTGGAAGACCTCGGGCACCCAGTGCACGGGCGCGGAGGCCGTTTCGGCCGAGGTCTTCAGACCGGTGAGGACCAACCAGCCGAACGGGCCGAGGAACAGCCCGGTGACGACGACGAGGACCGTGTAGAGGACGAGGCGGTTGACGCGCATCCGCACGCGGACCGGCGGCTTGGGGTTCAGGCTGGTGGCGGTCACTTCTTCGCCTCCGGGTCGACGTTGTAGAACACCACGCCGGACGTGAACCTGAAGATGAGGCCGGTCGCGATGAGGATCAGGACGAAGAGCACCCACAGCAGTGCCGAGGCGTAGCCGTAGCGGCCGAGCGCGAAGTACTGCGCGAACACATGGATCATGTAGAGGTAGTTGGACTGCGGGACCGTGGTGGTGCCGGCCGTGCTCGCGATGGGCGCCAGCAGCAGCGGCATGATGGTCTGCACCGAGGCGATCACCCCGGTCACCGTCTGGAAGAGCAGCACCGGCGACAGCAGCGGCACGGTGATGCTGCGGAAGGTCCGCCAGGAGCTCGCCCCGTCGATGCGGGCCGCCTCATGGAGCTCGCGGGGGACGTCCTGGAGCCCCGCCAGCGAGATGATCATGATGTTTCCGGCGCCCCAGAGCACCGTCATGATGAGCACGTAGCGGGCGTAGGGGTCGGCGAGCCAGCCGAGGGCGTCGAAGCCGAAGAGGGTCAGGACGCCGTTGGTGGCACCGGCGTTCTGGTCGAAGAGGTTCTTGAAGGCGATGCCCGCCCCGACCGGAGGCACCACGGCCGGCAGGTAGAGCAGGGTGCGGAGGACGCCACGCGCCCTGATCGGCCGGTTCACCAGGACGGCGAGCCCGAGTCCGGCGATGATCGACAGCGGCACCGAGGTCACCGCGAACAGGCCCGCGCGGCCCAGGGCGTCCCAGGTCACCGAATCGTTCAGCAGCTCGCGGTAGTTGCCGAGCCCGACATGGCGCCAGTGCGGCGAGATGCCGTCGAACGTGGTGAAGCTCAGCCACAGCGCGTACCCCATGGGCACGATGGTCAGCAGCAGGAAGCCGATGATCCACGGCGAGGTGAACATGTAGAAGGCCCGGTGCCTGCGCGTGGTCATCGAGGACCGCGGCCGGTCGGCGGTCCGTGCCCGGCCGGTGCTCGCGGCCGGGCGAGGCCGGTCCGCGACCGAGGGGATCTGGTCGACCGTCATCCCACTTGCTCCTTACCGCGCTTGAGCTGCTCGTTGATGGCCGAGTTCAGTTGTCCCGCGAGGGCGTCGACGGACATCTCGCCCTTCATCGCGGCCGGGGCGGTCCGGTTGAAGAGGGCCTCGAACGACTCCCCCGTGGTGTAGGGGGAGAAGGCGACCACCGAGAAGTGCTCGAGCTCTTTCTGCTGCACCTTCAGCACGCGCTTTTGGTAGTCCTCCTGGGCCGGCATCAGCGACCGCAGGGACTTCAGGGTCGGGATGCCCCAGCCGCCGGAGGCACGCGACTTGGCGGGCGCCTCGCCGAAGTACCACTCGAAGATCCGCCACGCGGCGTCCTTGTTCTTCGCCTGCCGCGGCATCCACATGCCGGTACCGCCCTGGCAGGAGCTGATGCGCGGGCCGCCCTCGAAGACCGGGGCGGGGGCGAGACGGGACACCTCCGCCAGCTTCTTGTCGGTGTTGATCAGGCCGCCCATCCAGTAGCCGGAGTTCGACATGGCCAACCGACCGGCCTGGTAGGTCGGCCCGTCCCAGCCGTTGGGGTCGGGCTGGACGAGGCTCGGCCCGACCTTGGCCCTGGAGTACTCGACGTACCAGGCCAGCGCCTTGCGGGCCTCGGGGGTGGTGAAGTCGACCCGGGTGAAGTCGTCGCTGAAGAGGCGGCCTCCGGCGGCCGCCGTCAGACCTGCCAGCAGGGTGCCCTTGGTCAGGCCGTTGTAGCTGCCGCCGAAGACGGTCGTCTGGCCCTTCGAGCGCTGGACCAGACGTTCGGCGTTGTCCAGCCACTCCTCGTACGTGATCGGCTCGAGCTCGGGCGGGTAGTCGACCCCCTTCTTGTCGAAGGCCGAGGTGTTGTACCAGAACATGGAGTCCTGGGAGAAGTCCTTCGCCATGCCGTAGCGCGGGCCCTTGCCCTGCGTCTTTCCGTCATAGCGCCACAGGTCGTTGACCGGGTCCAGGTCATCGAGCCTGAGGATGCCGCTCTTGGCGAAGTACGGGTCCAGCTCCTGCATCACGTCCCGTGCCGCGAAGTACGCGGCGTCCGTGGCGCCGACACCGCGCACCAGGTCCGGCGGCCTGCCGGCGGTGAGCATCGCGATCAGCTTGGTGATGTCGAAGTCCACCCGGATGATCGTGATGCCGGTGTCCTTCTGGGCCTGCTTGACCAGCTCGGGCGTGATGTCGTCGGGCTTGACCATCAAGGTGACGGTCTCGCCCGAGCTGCTGACCCCGGTGGACACCTGCATGGCACAGCCGCTCAGGGCCGCCGCGCCGCCCACAGCTCCTCCCGCGGTGACGCCGAGAAAGCGGCGGCGACTCAGGGGGGCACCGGTCTGTGGGTGTCGCATGAGCGCACCACCTCCCGCTCTGTCCGTTCGGGATTTCGACCATTGATCCGAGCACTGGCCGAGATCCGGCCGTTCGGCAACCGGTTGTCTTAGGTTGGGGCAGAGCTTCTTGCGGTCCGGAAACGTCGTCAAGAGCCCTGACGAACTTTCGAAAAGACTGTGTAACCTCGGCTTCACGGTCGGCGAGGCTCTGCGAACCCCCGGAAACACGGCCTGATCAGCACAGTCTGCGGCGGGGCGGACCCTGATTCCTGCCGCGCCGAGGGAACCGGTTGCCACATCGGATGCGTCGCTCGCCGACCTGGCCGAGCCCTGTGAAACTTCCGGGAACGGCCCGGAAACCGATTTCGGAGAGCTGCGGGAGGTCGATCACGAGCGCCGCCCGCCGCTTCCGAAAAGCCGCCTCTCCTCCTGGTGATTGACCGGCCCTCCCGGCAGATCTACGGTAGAAGGCGCTTTCTGAAAATGTTTCCACCCAGTGTCTCAGGAGAGCCATGCCCAGCCCGCTCCCGCCGAGGGCCGTGTTCGCGATGGATCCGGTGCACCTCCCCCTGCTCTTCCCGCCACCGCTGATGACCCGGCTGAGGCAGACGTCCGAGCTCGACCCGGCGCTCGTCGTACGGGACTTCACCGACCCGGCGGCGGCTGGGATCCTCGCCCGCACCGAGGTGCTGGTCACCGGCTGGGGCTGCCCCCACCTCGACGCCGACCTCCTGACCGCCGCGCCCGAGTTGCGGGCGGTGCTGCATGCCGCGGGCTCGGTTCGCTCGCTGGTCGGGGACCCGCTGTGGAAGGCCGGGGTCACGGTGTCCAGCGCGGTGACCGGCAACGCGCTGCCGGTCGCGGAGTACACGCTGGCCATGATCCTGCTCGCCGGGAAGGACGCTTTCGCCTTCCGGGAGCGGTTCCGTGCCACCCACTCCTATCCGACGCCCGGCGAGACCGCCACGACCGGCAACGTTGGCCGGCGGGTCGGCGTCATCGGCGCCTCCCGGGTCGGCCGTCGGCTGCTGGAGCTGTTGCGGCCGTTCGACTTCACAGTGCTGCTGCACGACCCGTACGTCAGCGCCGCGGAGGCCGCCGAGCTCGGTGCCGAACTGCTGTCGCTGGAGGACCTGCTGCGGCACAGCGACATCGTCAGCCTGCACGCTCCGGACATCCCCGAGACGTACCGGATGCTCGACGGGGACCGGCTCGGGCTGATCCGGGACGGAGGGGTGCTGATCAACACGTCCCGGGGGGCGCTGATCGATCCCGCCGCGCTGACGGACGAGCTGGTTTCCGGGCGGCTGCACGCCGTGCTCGACGTGACCGAGCCGGAGCCGCTGCCCGCTGGGTCACCGCTGTACCACCTGCCCAACGTGTTCCTCACCCCTCATATCGCCGGGTCGCTGGGGAACGAACTGGAGCGGCTCGGGCGGATCGTGGTGGAGGAGATGGAGCGAGTGGCGGCGGGTGGGCGGCTCGTGCACGAGGTGCGGTTCGCCGATCTGGGACGAGTGGCTTGAGGGTGCGCGACTCCCAGCGGGCCTGCGCTCGGGCGTGCGGGACATCCAGCGAGCCTGCACCCGGCGTGCGCACCACCCAGCGAGCCTGCACCCGAGCATGCGCGCCACCCAGCGAGCCTGCACCCGAGCATGCGCACGACCCAGCGAGCCTCCACTAGGACGTGGGCACCACAGCGAGCCTGCACTCGGCCCCGTCCGCCATCTCCACCGTCCAGCAGGCCCTTGCCCGCCCCCCGCACCACCCCACCCCGCCCCGCGCCGTCCAGCAGGCACAATCCCCGGGAGAAGCCATGGGATACGGTTTCCGTGAGGCAGGCGCGACGGTGAAGGAGCCGCAAGGGTGAGTCAGCGCAAGGCGTCCGGCGACGCCGGTCGGGCCACCATCCGGGACGTGGCGGAGCGCGCGGGCGTCTCGGTCGCCAGCGTGTCGCGCGTGCTGTCCGGCAACTATCCGGTCTCCGAGGACCTGCGCCGCCGGGTGATGAAGGTCGTCCGGGACCTGGACTACGTCACCAACGCCCACGCCCGCTCCCTGGCCGGCGGCGGTACGCCCACCGTGGCCATCCTCATCAACAACATCACCGGCGCCGCGTTCGCCCATGTGGCGAGGGGCGTGGAGGGCGCGGCCACCCTGCGCGGCTGGCTCTCGCTGGTGGGGACCACCGGCGACGATCCCGAGCGGGAACTCGCCCTCGTCAACCTCATGCGCCAGCAGGGTGTCGCCGCCGTGGTGCTGCTGGGCGGCGCCTACGACTACGACGAGTACCAACTGCGCATGGCCAGGTTCGCCCGTTCCCTGGATGCCGCCGGGTCCCATCTGGTGCTCGTGGGCAGACCTCCGCTGGAGGGCGACGTACCGGCGACGACGGTGGACTACGACAACGAGGGCGGCGCCTACGCCATGGCCAGCCACCTGCTGTCGGCCGGCCACCGGCGGGTTCTCGTGCTGCCGGGTCCCGCCGAACTCACCACCGCCCAGGGGCGCTTGAGAGGCGCGCAACGTGCCTTCGAGGCGTACGGGGTGCCCTTCGAGCCGGCACTCGTGCGCCATGGCCAGTACGACGACGAGCACGGCTACGAGGCCGTCGAGGCGGCCTTGGCGGAGACTCCCGACTTCACCGCGGTGCTCGCCGGGACGGACGTCGTCGCGGCGGGTGCCATGCAGGCCCTGCGCGCGGCGGGGCTGCGGGTTCCCGAGGACGTGTCGATCGTCGGCTACGACGACATCCCGCTCGCCTCCCAGCTCACCCCCCAACTCACCACCGTGCACGTGCCGTACGAGGAGATGGGCCGGGTCGCCCTGCGTGCCGTGGCCGACCGGCGCGAGGGCACCGGCGGGCGCCGCAGGGGCAGCGACGGCGACCATCTGGTGCTGGGCACCCATGTCGTCGTACGCAACTCCGTAAGGCCGCCTCGGCTGCGGGACTGAGCCGCGCAGGGGTGCGGGTCATGCCCCGTCGAGAGCCGTTGAGATGCGTCTTGGCGTGCGTTACGTAATCGGTTTCCTGAAGATTTTCTCCTGCGCCCCCGGTCGGTGAGCGCCTCAGCCCTGGTCTGCCACCTCGCCAGTAGAGCCCCTGTGACCTGCGGGTATGCCGACCCGGCGGCCGCCCGTCCGCGCACCTTCGCCGATCACGCCGACGACAATCCGCCGTAACAAATTTGCCGCGCACCTCTTGCTCTGAGAGGAGACGTCGGCCTACCGTCCCTGCAACCGCTTACTACAGCTTCTGCTTGGCCGACCCCCCGCAACCGCGAGCCGACGGTTTCCGGCCGCCGTTCCTGGCCGGCACAACCGAGCCGCCGTCCTCTCGTTCTGAGAACGCCAATTCCGAAGGATCACGGTCAGATGAACTTCACCAGCCCCCGGAGAAGGTTCGCCTCCGCCGCCGTCGCGGGAATCGCCCTGACAGGTCTGCTCGCCGCGTGCGGCGGGAACGACTCCTCGGACTCCGGGTCCAAGGCCTCAGGCCCGGTCACCCTGGACTTCTGGGGCTGGGCCAACGGGCAGGAGGCCGTCGTCAAGGCCTTCAACGCCTCGCACAAAGACGTCCAGCTCAAGTACACGAAGGTCACCGACCAGCTGACCATGCAGAAGCAGCTGACCAACGCGGTCAAGGCGGACAACGCGCCCTGTCTGCTGCAGAACACCGGTGAGTACGTGACCAGCTGGGTCTCGCAGGGTGCTCTCGCCGACATCACCCAGTACGTCGAGTCGAGCAAGGACAAGTTCAACGCCGGCTCGTGGGCGACCGGTCAGGTGCAGGGGAAGGTGTACGGGGTGCCGACCGCCTCCGCGCCCGCCTTCACCATCTACCGCACCGACATCTTCCAGAAGTACGGGCTCAAGCCCCCGGCGACCTGGGACGACTTCATCGCCGCGGGCAAGGAGCTGAAGAAGCACGACATCAAGATCACCAACTACGCCGGTGAGGACCCGAGCACCCTGGAGGTGCTGGCCATGCAGGCCGGGGCGCACTGGTACAGCATCGACGGCGACTCCTGGGTGGTGAACTTCCAGGACGAGGGCACGCTCAAGGCCGCGAAGGTGATCCAGGAGATCATCGACAACGACCTGAACTCCAAGCTGTCCTTCGCCGACTACGCGGCCGTGCAGCGCAACTACGACAACGGCGGCACCGCGACCCGGCAGATCTCCACCTGGCAGATGTCCGGCATGGTGCAGAACTTCACCAAGTCCTTCGGCGACTGGGCGCTGTCCCCCTGGCCGACCTTCGAGGGCGAGGCGGCCAAGACACCGGCCGGCACCAACCAGAGCGGCAACCTGACGCTGGTGACCGAGGGCTGCGAGCACAAGGAGCAGGCCGCCGAGGCGGCGCTGTGGATGTCGACCGACACCGGCGCCGTCAAGACCATGGCGAGCCCGGAGACCGGCAGCGGGGTGATGCCCGCGCTGGCCGACAGTGACGCGTATGTCTCCGAGGCGATCTCCGAGAAGCTGCTCGGGAAGAACTACGAGCCCGCGAAGAAGGTCGTCACCGACAGCCTGGGCACCATCACCACCGACTGGACCTTCGGGCCCAACTGGACCGCGATGTTCACCGAGATGCAGGACGAGTGGGCCAAGGTCGTCAGCAAGGAGCAGAAAGTCACCGACCTCCTGGCGCACATGCAGGAGTGGACGGTGGGCGACCTGAAGCAGCGCGGCATCAGCGTCAAGGGCTGAGGCGGACCCGATGATTCGCTCCCAGCGCTGGAAGGGTGCCGCGTTCACGGTGCCCTTCCAGCTCGGCTTCGTCTTCCTGTATCTGCTCCCGATCGGTTACGCGGTCCACCAGTCGCTGTTTCTGGAGAAGCAGTCCGGGCTCGGTCTCGGTGGCGGTGCGACCACGGAGTTCGTCGGGCTGGAAAACTACCGGAACGGCCTGACCGACTCGGCGTTCATGACCTCCATCCTGCGGGTGGTGCTGTTCGCCTGCGTCCAGATCCCGTTCATGCTGCTCGTCAGCCTGGTCCTGGCGCTGTTCCTGGACGCGGTCACCGCCAGGACGGCAGGGCGGTTCCGGATCATGCTGCTGGTGCCGTACATGATCCCCGGCGTGGTCGCGGCCATCGTGTGGATCAACCTGTACAGCCCCGACGTCGGTCCACTCACCCCGCTCGGCGACCTGTTCGGGTTCGACTGGAACTTCTTCGCGCCCTCCATGGTGTGGCCGGCCATCGGCAACCTGCTGACCTGGCACGGCATCGGCTACAACATGGTGATCATCTACTCGGCGCTGCAGGGCGTGCCCCGTGAGCTGTTCGAGGCCGCGCGCCTGGACGGTGCCTCGGAGCTGCGGATCGCGCTGAGCATCAAGGTCCCGTTCGTGCGCGGCGCGCTCGTCCTGACCGCGCTGCTGTCGATCATCCAGATGCTCCAGATCTTCAACGAGCCTGCGCTGTTCCGGAACGTGACCCCCGAGACGGTCAGCGACAGCTTCACCCCGATCATGATCATCTACAACCAGGCGTTCAACGCCGCCAACTACCACTACGCCGCCGCCCTGTCGGTGCTGCTCGCCCTGATCCTCGGTGTGGCCTCCTTCGTCTTCTACCGACTGACCTCGAGGGAGGTGGACTGATGACGCTGACGGAAAACCGCGAGGACAGCGGCACACAGAACGGTCCGGAGACCGCCGCCGTACCGCCCGGCGGAGGCGGCGTCCGCCGGCGTACCCGCCCGGATCCGGCCGCACGCTCCCGGGGCGGCCAGCGATTCCTCCTGCTCGGTCTGGTCCTGGCCAGTGTCTACAGCCTCTTCCCGGTGTACTGGCTGATGATCGCCGCGACCAAGGACCGGGTGGGCCTGTACCAGAGCAACGGCCTGTGGTTCTCGGGCTGGCACCTGTGGGACAACCTCCAGCAGGTCTTCACCTACGACGACGGCATCTTCCTGCGCTGGACCGCCAACTCGTTCCTGTACGCCGGTGTCGGCTCGCTCGGCGGCACGCTCATCGCCCTCGCGACGGGCTATGGCCTCGCCCGGTTCGACTTCCCCGGCCGGGGCGTGGTGTTCGCGGCCGTGGTCGGCTCGTTCCTGATCCCGATCGCGCTGCTCACCCTTCCGCTGTATCTGCTGTTCTCGGCGATCGGGCTGGTCGACACACCCTGGGCGATGCTGATCCCCTGCCTGATCAACCCGTTCAGCGTGTATCTGGCCAAGGTCTACACCGAGGCCACGATCCCGTTCGAGCTGCTGGAGGCGGCCCGCATCGACGGCGCGGGCGAGCTGCGGATCTTCTTCAGCATCGTGCTGCGGATGATGACGACGGGCGGTGCCACCGTGTTCCTGCTCGCCTTCGTCAACACCTGGAACGCCTTCTTCCTCCCCCTCACCGTGCTGCGCGGCCAGGAGAACTGGACGCTCAACCTGGGTCTGTACCACTGGACCGGCAAGAAGCTGGAGTCGGGCATCGACGTCACCAGCCTCGTCCTGACCGGCGCCCTGCTGTCCATCGTCCCGATGGCGATCATGATGGTCGCGATGCGGCGCTACTGGCGGACCGGCGTGACGCTGGGGGCCCTGAAGTGACCCTGCTGCACAACCCGGTGATCCGCGGATTCGCCCCCGACCCCTCCCTGGTCCGGGTCGGTGACTGGTACTACGTGGCCACGAGTTCGTTCGAGTGGTTCCCGACCATCCCGATCCACCGTTCCCGGGACCTGGCCCACTGGGAGTACGCCGGCCATGTCCGGGGCGCGGTCCCGGGCGACTCGCTGGCCGGTGTCCCCGACTCGGGTGGCATCTGGGCGCCGTCGCTGAGCTGGGACGGCGAGCGCTTCTGGGTGGTCTACTCGGTGGTGCGCTCGGTGGGCACGCCGTACTTCGACGTGGACACGTACGTCAGCACGGCCCCGGAGATCGGCGGCAGATGGACGCCGCCGCGTCGCATCCCGAGCCACGGGTTCGACCCCGCGCTCTTCCACGAGGAGGGGCGGCTGTGGCTGCTCAACCTCCAGAACGACTGCCGCCCGGGCGGTCGGCGTTTCGCCGGGATCGTGCTGACCGAGCTCGACCGGGAGACGTTGAGCCCGGTCGGGGACACCCACCTGCTTCTCCAGCACGAACGGCTCATCGAGGGCCCGAAGTTGGTGCACCGGGACGGCTGGTACCACCTGGTCCTGGCGGAAGGGGGCACGGGTTTCGAGCACGGCGTGCGGATGGCGCGCGGCCGCGGCATCACGGGCCCGTACGAACTCGACGACCGTCCGCTGCTGACGTCCCGGGACGATCCGTCGTCGCCGTTGCAGAAGGCCGGCCACGCCGAGCTGGTCCAAACGCCGGACGGCGACTGGGTGTTGAGCCACCTGGTGGCCCGTCCGCTGCACACGCCAAACGGTCCGCGCTGCCCGCTCGGGCGGGAGACGGCGATCCAGGCGGTGGTCTGGGACGCGGACGGCCGGCCCAGGCTGCGGCACGGGGGTCCGCAACCCGCGGTCGAGGTCGACGTGCCGACACGTCCCAGCACCGAGCCGGCGCCCGAACCCGCCGACCTGGACGATCCGTTGGGCTGGCCCTGGAGCACCCTGCGCGGCTACGCCGATCCGAGCTGGGCCGACACCACCACCCGCCCCGGCTGGATCAGGCTGACCGGCCGGCACGGTCCCGAGTCCCGGTGGGCGCACAGCCTGCTCGCCCAGCGCGTCACCGAGCACCGTGCCGAGGCCGAGGTCACCGTGGAGGCGCGGCCGCGAACGTTCACGCAGGCCGCCGGGCTGGTCCTCTGGTACGGCACGGAGGCGTATCTGAGCCTGGATCTCACCTGGGCGGAGCCCGAGGGAGAGGAGCAGCGCGGCCAGCAGTGGCGCGGTGCGGGCCGTACGGTACTGAGCCTCGTCGAGCGGGAGGAGTCGGTCACCCGGCGGGCGGCGGTCGTGGAGGTGGACGCGAGCGCGCCCTTGACCCTGGGCGTGACGGTCGACGACGGCCGGGCGCGGTTCTGGTACGTCCGCGAGGGCGTGCGCACACCGATCGGGCCGCCGCTGGACTTCACCCGGCTCTCCGACGACTACGGCTCCAAGCTGCGCTTCACCGGGGCGATGGCGGGTGTCCACGCCGTGGATCTCGTCGATGCCGCTTTCACGGCCGACTTCACGGGGTTCCGCCTCACCTGCCGGTGATCCCGGCCCTGTTCGAGGTTTCGAAAGTCGGGGAACATGCGGACCTTGCCACTCCGGCCCCTTCCGGACTCCTTTCGGTGTACCTAGGGTAGGAAGCGCTTACTGTTTCCGCGCTGGTCGAAAACTTTTCATGGCCCTCGGGCGGGCCGGAGAGGTGGTTCCCGATGGTCCGTACGGGCAGTGCGAGCATGGCGGCCGGGCCGACCCTGGCAGTCGTGGCGCGCGAGGCCGGGGTGTCCGTGCCGACCGCTTCCAAGGTGGTCAACGGCCGGGAGGACGTCGCACCGGAGACCCGCCGCCGGGTCACCGAGGCGCTGGACCGGCTCGGCTATGTCCGCAGACCCCGCTTCGACGCGGCGAAGACGCCGGGACTGGTCGACCTCGTCGTGCACTCGCTGGACACCTCCTGGTCGGGGGCGGTGCTGCAGGGGGTGGAGGCGGCGGCCCACGACGCGGGGCTGGAGGTCGTGGTCTCCGCCGGGCTGACCCGCACCCGGGGCGCCCGTCCGGAGCGGGGCTGGCTGGACAAGCTCATCGCGCGCGGCTCCTCGGGGGTGCTGTTCAATCTGGCCGAGCTGACGGCGTCTCAGTACGCGTGGCTGGAGCAGCACCGCATCCCGTTCGTGATGATCGACCCGGTCCTCGAGCCGCCGCCGGGTGTGGTGTCGGTGGGCGCGGCGAACTGGCACGGCGGGGTGACGGCGACCGAGCACCTCCTCTGCCTCGGCCACGAACGCATCGCCGTCATCGCCGGGCACCAGCGCAAGATGTGCAGCAACGCCCGCGTGGCCGGCTACCGCTCCGCACTCGCCTCCGCGGGGATACGGCACCGGCCCGAGTACGTCCGTCACGCGGGCTTCGACGAGAGCGTCGCCCACCGCCGCATGCTGGACCTCCTCGACCTGCCGGAACCGCCGACGGCCGTCTTCGTCTGCTCCGACCGTATGGCCCTCGGCGTCTACCAGGCGCTTGCGGAACGGGGGTTGAGCGTGCCGGCGGACGTGAGCGTGGTGGGCTTCGACGACCTGCCGGAGGCCCGCTGGATCAGCCCGGCCCTCACCACGGTCCGCCAGCCGCTGTCGGAGATGGCGGCGACGGCACTGCGGCTGCTGGTACGGATGATGGACGGGGACCGGCCGGAGAGTACGCGGACGGAGTTGTCGACCCGGTTGGTGGAGCGCAGGAGCACGGCGGGGCCCCGGGACGGGTCGCCCGATTGAGCCGTCCCAGGCGGGTTTCCTGTGCCGGGGAAGTGCCGGGCAGGTCGCGCGGCCGAGTCGTGGGGGCAGGTCGCCGGGCCGAACTGCATGGAGTCGACCCACCCCCGGGCAGGTGTCAGCGGATGTACTTCACCGGCTTGGTGGCGGCGTTGAGCAGGTACTCCAGGGGGCCGCGGCGGAAGAAGCGGGACCAGATCGCGGCGAACACGATCGCCCCGAAGACGTACATGAGCAGCGGAACCCAGGACTGCTGGGTGCCGGTCCCGGCAGGCGTGGAAAACACGGACTGCGCGACGAAATGGCCGACGTAGGCGGTCAGGGACATGGTGCCCACGGCGATGACCGGTTTCGCCAGGCGGCGCAGCCGCGGCAGGCGGTCCATCGCCACCGTAGCGCCCACGATCACGAGGATCGCGACGCCTAGGCTGCCAATGATGTCGAACGTGGTGCCGCTGTGCGGCCCGGCCGCCAGGAGCGACGACGCCGGCATCTGGGGGAACGACCCGCCGTCGAGCGGCATCGACCCGGAGCCGCCGGTCGACGGCATGCTGCCGAAGGACGCCGAACCGGAGCCGCCGGACGACGACCCGCCTTCCGCGAGGCTCCGCAACGCGCCGGGGCCGGCCAGCAGCAGGGACATGCCGTACGCGGTCGCGGTGAGGGCGGCACCGAACGCGGCCAGGCGCTTGTGGACAGTGCCGGAGGACAGGTCGAGGCGACCCAGCGCCATGCCCGCGATCACGAACGACATCCAGGTGAGCGCCGGGTAGAAACCGGTGAGCAGCAGATCGAGCACTCCCACCTCGCTGAGGCGGCGGAGCGGGTCGTAGGCGTTGATGCTCTGCTGGACCGACTCGCTCAGCAGCGAGGTCAGGACGTACGCCAACTGTGGTGTGACGAGGGCGAACGCGGCCGCGATGATCGCGAGGGTCTTGGCGCGCAGGCGGACCAGGGGCAGGGCGAGCAGGAAGTAGACCCCGTAGAAGCCGAGGATGATCACTCCCCCGTACTCCATCGCCATCACGGTGCCCAGCGCCAGCAGGACCACGGCGCGGATCGCGATCCGGGCCTTCGCCTGCCGGCCGGCCAGGCCGGTCTTCGGCTCCCGGCGGCCGGCGAGCAGCATCAGCGAGAACCCGGCGAGGGTGGCGAACAGGACCGACGAGTGACCGTCCGATATGTACCGGATCCAGCTGGCAACGCCGTCCGTGGCCGACAGCGGGGGGCCGATGTGCACGACGTACATGCCGAACACGGCCAGCGCGCGGGCCAGGTCCACCCCGACGAGGCGTCCCATCGAGGGACCGGGCGAGGCCGGCCCGGCGGAGTCGGGGGAGGTTCGGGGCGGCGGAGGCGAGTTCTCCTGCGGAGCTGACGTCTCCTGCGGCGGCTGTGTCTGTGTCATGCGGAGAATCTCGCGTGGACGCCGGGGGGCGGACCATCCGGCGGTCTTCGGTAACGCCCCCGCCGGTCGGCGGGTACGGCCCTGCCGACCGGCGGAGTCTCGTCCCCGGCCGGTCCGGTGCGACCGGACGGCGGTCCTCTTCAGCCACTCGGCGGGGGTGGACCCGACGGTTGCCGGATGGGCGCGGGGCGGACGGGCTTCCAGGCTGGAGGCATGACACACCGTGAGCGACACATGGAGACCGGCGCTTCGCGCGGGTTTCGGTGTCCGCCGGCGGACCGCAGAAGAGAAGAAAGGAATGTCGTGAACACCGCATCCGCCCCGACGACGGATGAGACCCATGAGGCTTCCCTGTCCGCCCGAGAGACGGTCAAGGCACTGTGCGCTTATGTCCGGCCGCACCGGTGGGCCGTCGTCCTCGGCCTGCTGTGCGCCCTGGTCGGGGCCGCAGGGGGACTGCTGCAGCCGCTGGCCACCAAGGCACTGGTGGACCGGCTCGCCTCCGGTGAGACCATCGCCGGGATCCTGATCGCCCTCACCGTGCTGGTGCTGCTGGGCACGGCGGTCGAGGCGTTCGGCGCGTATGTGCTGGAGCGGACGGCGGAGTCGGTGGTACTGGCCGCGCGGCGCACCCTGGTGGGACGGCTGTTGCGGCTGCGGATCGCGGAGTGGGAGCGGATCCCGCCGGGTGATCTGATGTCGAGGGTCACCTCGGACACGACGCTGCTGCGGGCGGTCAGCACCCAGGCGGTCGTCTCGGCCGCCACCGGCGCGGTGGCCTCCGTGGCGGCGATCGTGATGATGGCGTACCTGGACGCCGTGCTGCTGGCTGTGACGCTCGGTGTGGTCGTGCTGGTCGGCGGGGCCGTCGCGCTGGTGATGCCGAAGATCGCCCGCGCCACCGAGCGTTCGCAGGAGGCGGTCGGGGAGATCTCGATCGCGCTGGAGCGGGTCTTCGGGGCGTTCCGTACCGTGAAGGCGTCCGGTGCCGAGGAGCGGGAGACCGCCCGGGTGGAGGCGGCGGCGCGACGGGCGTGGCGGCACGGCGTGAAGAGCGCGAAGTGGGAGGCCGTGGCCGGCTCGGCGGACGAACTCGCCGTACAGCTGGCCTTCCTCGCGGTGCTCGGGGTCGGCGGGGCACGGGTGGCATCCGGGGAGATCCCCGTGTCCACCCTCATCGCCTTCCTCCTGTACTTGTTCTATCTGATCGAGCCGGTGTCCA
Source organism: Streptomyces sp. NPDC051243 (assembly GCF_044455405.1). Lineage (NCBI taxonomy): Bacteria > Bacillati > Actinomycetota > Actinomycetes > Kitasatosporales > Streptomycetaceae > Streptomyces > Streptomyces sp. NPDC051243. The sequence goes on from NZ_JBITES010000030.1 coordinate 39,198, forward strand.
GGCTGGTCGACGCCGTCTCCCAGTACCAGGAGGGGGCGGCCGCGCTCTCGCGGATCGCGCAGGTGGAACGCCTGTCGACGGAGCCGACCGACCGGCACAAGGGCGCCCTGCCTGCGCAGAGGGCGGCGGTGCCGGGTCCGGCGTCGGTCCGCTTCGAGGACGTGTCCTTCCGCTACCGGACCGGCCTGCCGAAGGTTCACCAGCAGGTGAGCTTCGAGCTGCCGGGCACCGGGATGACCGCCTTCGTCGGTCCCTCCGGCGCGGGCAAGTCGACGGTCTTCGCGCTCATCGAGCGGTTCCACGAGGCCACCGGCGGCCGGGTCCTGGTCGACGGCAAGGACGTACGGGACTGGCCCCTGCCCGAGCTGCGGTCCGCCATCGGATACGTGGAGCAGGACGCCCCCGTGCTGGCCGGCACGCTGAGGGAGAACCTGGTGTTCGCGGCGCCCGGCGCGACGGACGACGACATCCGCGACGTCCTGGCCCGGACGCAACTCGACACCCTGGTCGAGCGCCTGCCCCAGGGCTTGGACACCCCGGTCGGACACCGCGGCTCGAAGCTGTCGGGCGGCGAGCGGCAGCGCATCGCCGTAGCCCGCGCCCTGCTGCGCAAGCCACGCCTGCTGCTCCTGGACGAGGCGACCTCGCAACTCGACGCCGTCAACGAGCTGGCGCTGCGCGACGTCATCACCGACCTGGCCCGCGAGACCACCGTGCTGGTGGTGGCCCACCGCCTGTCGACGGTGACAGGCGCCGACCGGATCGTCGTGATGGACGCCGGCCGGGTCCGGGCCGTGGGCACCCATGAGGAACTGGTGGCCCAGGACCCGCTGTACGCGCAGTTGGCGGCCACCCAGCTCCTGGCCCCGGCGCGATGACCCACCACACGCCGCTGCGCGGTCGGTCGGCCGGGCCACTTGTCAGCGCCTGCCCGCTCGGGTCAGTGCCGCCTCGGCCTGGGTGGCCAGGGTGACGACCAGGTCCGCTGCGGACGGCAGGTCGTCGATGAGGCCGACGGCCTCGCCGGCCCACTGAGGGAGCGCGGGGATGTCGCCTCGGGCCACGGCGTCCTGGTACGCCTGTCGGGCCTAGGTCGCGTCGCGGGGCAGGCGGGACTTTGCGGACACGGACTAGGACCTGTCGTTTGGATCAGGCCGGATGTGAGGTACGGCACCCTTGAGCCGACCCGAGCGGGGTCTGGTGCGTGCAGTTGCAAGGCGGAGGAGGGAGTCGACGCGATGGGGGTGCCCCCGCGCGAGGTTGTTCGAGCGCGGGCGAGTCGGCGACCGACGACAACGCGGCAGATGTGCGTGCCAGACCCCGCGACGCCGGGATGATCCAAACGGCAGGGCCTAGACCCCCACCCCGCGAAACGGCCGCGGTCAGCGCCCCACCGGCCGACCCACCCATCGGCGCCAGGGCAAGGGGATGCTCCACCCCGAACAGTTCCGTGAACTCCGTCGACAGTCCCATGCCCGCCGTTCTCCCCACCCGCCTTCGTTCCCACTCGAGGCACTGATGAGCAGGTGTGATGCCCCGCCGACCAGAGTGCTCAGTGCCACGCCCGGGCGAGCAACGCCGCGTGGGGCAACGTCAGTACACCGTCCTCGTCCGCGAACTCCGCGCTGAACAGATCGAAGTGGCGTTTGATCTCGGCGCGGACGCGCGGCGGCTGGCTCCGCACCATCTGCCCGCCGAACGCGATGCCCGCCGCGGGTCCGCTCCACCACTCCTCGGCGCCCGCCCGGTGCTCCCAGCGCAGGGTCTCGCAGACGGCGTCGCGCAGCCCTGCCGCGTGCATCAGCCCGCACAGGCCGTTCTCGTCCCGGGGAAAGTCGTCCTCGGGGGCGAGTCCCGTGGGCAGGTGCGGGGGGCGTACCGCACCCGCGGCCTGGATCGCGCGGCCGAGGAGGGCCTGTCCCGCCGCGGGCGGTGCCGCCCAGATGGTCAGCGCGACGCAGCCGCCCGGCCTGAGAACCCGGCGCAGCTCGGTGAGGGCGAGTTTGGGCCGACCCACGTGGTTCAGTACGAAGTTGGCCGCGACGGCGTCGAACTCGCCGTCCGTGAAGGGCAGTTGGGGGAGGGTCGCCACGCGCACGTCGGCCGTGGGCGCGGCTTGCGCGGCCAGCTCGACCATGGTCGGCTCCGCATCCACGGCCGTAACCTTCGCGCCCCGCGCGCATGCGGCCGCGGCGACCGTCCCGGGCCCGGTTCCCACGTCCAACAGCCGTACGCCCGGCCCCACTTCGGCGGCGTCGAGCAGCCGCGGCACCGTATGGGCACAGAGCCTGGCGTAGCTTCCGGCGTACGCGGCCCCCCGGCCCGCCCACATCAGCCGCTCACTCCGGTCGAACGTTTCCGAGCCGGTCATCGACATTGGCGCACTCCCCCGTCGTCAGCCACGGTCAGCATGTCGGCTCGAGCCTAGGCAGAGCGTCGCCCCGTCCGAACCGACGCCGCCTCGGCGGCCCCTCCGATCCGCTCTGTACCCGGGTGCCGCCCGCACTCGCCCCGCTCGTCACGGCGGGCGCGCGATTGCGACTCGCGACCGGCCTGACCGAACCGCTCCTCGAGGAGCTGCGCGCCCCGGCACCCGACGACCTCGGTGTGCGGCGCCCGGCTCCGACGCCGACCCCGACGTCGTCCGCGTCCGTGACAGCCTCAGCCGGGCAGCGCTCGCCCGGCAGGAGGCCGTTTCCGAACGCCGTACCGGAACCCAAACGTTGGACCGACAGGGTGGCCGCGACGCCGAGCGTCCCTTATGACCTGATACTTGCCATTTTGACTGCTAGCTTCGCGAGCTGTCGGAGGGGTCCCGGGGGCATGTCGAGCCGAAGCGGGACCGTCGCTATGAGCTGAGGCGAGGGTGACAGGTATGAGCGAAGTGCCGGACGAGTCGGCGGTGGCTCCGTTCAAGCGCAGGAGTTTCCTGGCGTCGGCCGCACTGGCGGCCGGAGCGCCGGCCGCGGTCGCCGGTCCCGCGCAGGCCGCCGCGCTGCCGGAGGGCGGGCCGCTCGCGGCGCCCGCTCTCGGGTCCGTGGCGCGTCTGCTGGCCGTTCCCGAGAACGGCCGCGGAGTCGCGTGGCTCAGATCGGCCCTTCAGGTCGCCGTGGGACTCGAACTGGCCACCATCCCGCCGTACTTGTGCGGCTGGTGGTCCGTCAAGGACCACGGCAGCGAGGTCGCGCGGATGCTGCGGCGCATCGTGGGCGACGAGATGTACCACCTGAGCATCGTCTGCAACCTGCTCGTGGGCGTGGGCGGCAGGCCGCGGATCAAGGCCGCCGCACCGGTGTTCCCCGGCCCGCTGCCCGGCGGTGTGCGGGCCGGGGTGACCGTCTACCTGTCGGGCCTCACCAAGGCCTCCGTCCGCGACGTGATGATGGCGATCGAGGCCCCCGAGGAGCCGCTCACCCGCAACGCGCAGAGCTCGCCGACCGTCGGCGAGTTCTACGCCGAGATGCTGAACGCGTTCAAGGTCGTGCGGCCGGAACTGTCGGTGCGGGGACAGCTGTCCGCGCACGTCGGCGGCGACGACCTGCGGCCGATCGAGAACCTCGACCACGTCGAGCACGCCATCGAGATCATCAGGGAGCAGGGCGAAGGCACCGCAAGCTCCCCGGCCGAGTCCTTCGAGGACGACCACCCGGCGCACTACTACGCCTTCGGCGAGATCTACCACGGCCGGGAGCTGCGCGAGACCGAGCACGGCTGGAGGTACGTCGGCCCACCCGTGCCCTTCCCCGACGTGCGCCCCATGGCCCCGGTCCCGGCCGGCGGCTGGCCCAACCCGCCGGCCCATGTCCGAGGGCTGCTGTTCCGCTTCGACGCGAACTACAGCACCGTGCTGGACGTCCTCGACGCGGCCTGGTCCGGCGGCGGCGAACGCGCGATGAAGGCGGCCGTCCACGCCATGCACGGCCTGGAGTATCCCGCCGTCGAACTGATGGAGACCGCGATCCCGTACGCCCCGGGCCACACCTACGGCCCCCAGTTCCGCGCGCTGCCCAGGCCGCAACGCGTCCGGTGACGACACCACGGGAACGACAGGGCCGCTCCCGCCACGGAGCGGCCCTCCGTCGTCTCTAGGACCTGTCGTTTGGATCATGCCGGCGTCGCGGAGTCTGGCACGCGCTCCCCCTAGCTCTTCGAGCAGGGGGTACCCCCAGCCGCGTTGTCGTCGGTTGCCGACTCCCCCATCGCCCCCGGCTCGGGTCGGCTGAAAAGCGCAGTACCTCTCCGCCGACCTGATCCGACAGGCCCTAGGCCAGTCCCGCCGACCAGTTGATCCCGCCCAGCAGCTGCGTGCGGAAGCCCGCGTCCTCGTAGGCCTCGGCGGCATGGCCGAGAGCCGTGTAGAAGACGCGGCCCGATCCCTGCTCGCGGCACCACACCAGCGGGTGGTCCGCACCCATGCCGCCGCCGTCGTACGACGACTCGTCGGCGCGGGCCAACACCCGTACCGCACCGCGTGGGTTGGTGCGGAAGTCGTACCACTCGTCGGCGAAGTCCCATACGGCGGGCAGGTGCCGGGTCGCCGGATGGTCGTGGTCCTCGACGACCGCCTTGCCTGGCTGGTACTCGGGGTGCCGGTCGAACCACGCGCCCAGCAGCTCGCCGTAGTACGGCCAGTCGTACTCCGTGCAGGCCGCCGCGTGCACGCCGGTGAAGCCGCCGCCCGACTCGACGTACGCGGCGAGCCGCTCGCGCCCGGCGGGGGTGAGCACCTCGCCGCTCGTGGAGAGGAACACGACGGCCGCGTACCCGTCGAGGGGCGACTCGAAGGCTTGCGGATCCTCGGTGTGGTGCACCTCGAAGTCGCTGATGGTGCGTACGGCTTCGACGCCGGCCGGGATGGATTCGTGCCGGTAGGCGGTCGTGCGGGTGTAGACGAGGAGTCGTGCGGACATGTGCTCGAGCCTAGGTGAGCCGGTGTCGCGGGCCCACTTGTGCCGGGGATCCGAAAGTTTCGGATCCTCGGTGAAGGCGGTCACTCACCCCGCGCGGACCGCTCCCCCCTCCCCCTGCCGCAGACCGCCCGACAACCCGGGCCGTTGAGCGTTTCGCCCCCCCACGCACCTCCCGCACCACGACAACGCGTGAATGACCCATGACCGCCGGCAACGGATCCGCGACTTCCCCCGCCCGGCGCACAGGTGTTCCATATCGCGGGCCGCCCTGCGTAGCCTCGGCTGCGATGAACGCCATTCCCGCGCTCCTGGATCATCTGGTCCTCGCGACCCCGGACCTGGCCGCCACGGTCGCCGACTTCACCCGGCGCACGGGCGTGACCCCGGCACCGGGCGGCGTGCACGTCGGTCTGGGCACCCGCAACTACCTGGTGTCCCTGGGCGGCACCAGCTACCTGGAGATCATCGGCCCGGATCCCGAGCAGTCCGCGCCCGGGCAGCCCCGCCCCTTCGACGTGGACGGGGTGACCGCCCCGCGCACGGTCACCTGGGCGATCAGCCCGCCGGACCTGGACGCGGCCATCGACAGCGCCCGGGCCCAGGGCTACGACCCCGGGTCCGCGCAGGCGATGAGCCGCCGCAGACCCGACGGCACCCTGCTGGAATGGCGGCTCACCGACGGCGAGGACGCCCACCCCTCCGGCCTCGTCCCGTTCCTCATCGACTGGGGTACCTCGCTGCACCCCACCGCCTCGGGTCTGCCCACCACACCGCTGCTGTCCCTCTCGGCGAGCGCCCCCGAGCCGGACGAGATCCGGCCCCTGCTGTCGGCACTCGGCACGGACCTCGACCTCACGACGGGCCCGGTGGGAATGACGTTCACCGTGGACACGCTCCTGGGTCCGGTGACCTTCCACTGACCCACGGGCCTCGCGGCCGGCGTCCGATTCCTTCAAGACCGGCCGCTCCCCGGCTGCCTACGGTGATCGCATGACTCCACGTTTCGATGCCATCGGCCTCGTCGTCTCCGACATGGCCGCCTCCGTCGCCTTCTACCGCCGCCTCGGCTTCGCCTTCCCCGAGGGCGCCGAGAACGAGCCCCACACCGAGGCCGAACTGCCGGGCGGGCTACGGCTGTTGCTCGACACCGAGGAGACCGTACGGTCCTTCCACCAGGGTTGGCGGCCACCCACGGGCGGCAGCCGGGCCGGACTGGCCCTGCGGTGCGCTGATCCGGCCGAGGTGGACACGGTGTACGAGGAACTGGTCGCCGCCGGCTGCCACGGCGAACTCAAGCCGTGGGACGCCTTCTGGGGCCAGCGCTACGCCACCGTCCTCGACCCGGACGGAAACGGCGTCGACCTGTTCGCACCACTAGCCGCCCCGCCGGCCCAGTAGCTCACCGAGCGGCAGACCGGTCAACTCCTTGACGTCCCGGGCCAGATGGGCCTGATCGGCGAACCCGGCCCGGGCGGCCGTCTCGGCGAATCCCACACCGTCGCGGGCCATGGCGAGGGCCCGTTGCATACGCAGGATCCGGCCCAGTGTCTTGGGGCCGTAGCCGAAGGCGGTCAGGGAACGGCGGTGCAACTGCCGTGCGCCGACCCCGAGTTCGTCAGCGGTGACGGCAATGGGGCGCCCGGCGCGGAGGGCCGCGACGACCCGCCGGAGCAGCGGATCGGGCGGCTCGGCGTCGGCGGCCCGCTCCAGCGCCACGTCCTCGAGCCCGGTCACCGGGTCGTCGGCGGCCTCGACACGACCGCGCAGCCGCCGCACCTCCGAGGCCGGCCACAGATCCGCGAGGTCGACGCGCCGGTCACGCACTTCGTGCGCGGGGATGCCCAGGAAGGCCGGCGCGGTACCGGGACAGAAGCGAACGCCCACCCAGGCACTGGGCTTCCCCTCGGTGACGTACGCACGAGTGTCCGGCCCGGCGACCAGCAGCCGCCCGTCGTTCCAGAGCAGATCCATGCACCCGTCGGGCAGCACCCGCCCCGTGCCGGGCCCGCCAGGGGCGTTCGTCCACACCACGGCACCAGCCAGCCGAGACGTCCGCTCCGCGTACATACGGACCAGGCTAGTGCGCAACGCCTGTTTCCGTTCCTCACGCACTGGCACGGTCGGTGTCAGTCCTGCCTTCTAGACTCTCGCCGACTCGGTCGAAGGGACGGGGACCACCATGGAAGACCCGACGGGGACAGCAGCGTTGCGGCAGATCCTGCCTGCGGACCTCGGTGCGGACGAACACATCGACTGGCAGGCGGCCGAAGCGCGGTGGGGTACCAGGTTCCCGCGGGACTACATGGCCTTCATGTCCGTGTACGGCGTCGGCTCGATCGGCTCACAGAACTCGATCGGCGAAATCGGAATAGACGCGCCGCTTCCCACGGAGTCCCCCCTATGGCCCCACGGTGACCTCGAGGAGGAGACGGGAAATGCCCGCTACACCTGGGAAATGGAGGGCCAGGACCAAGACGAGCTCGACATCGACCCGGAGCACATCCTCGCCTGGGGCCACACCTCCCACGCCGACATCCTGTGCTGGCTGACCACCGACCCGGACCCCGACCAGTGGCCTGTCCTGCTCTTCGATCGTCAGGCGTTGCTGGTGCCCTGCAAGGTCATCCCCTGTGGCATGGCCGAGTTCCTGCGCAGGGTTCTCCTGAACGAGTTGGACTCGTACGCCATGGAGTTCGATCCCGTACCGCGCTTCGTGCACTGGCGTGAGGCGGAAAAGCGCGGCACGGAATCTTCGAAGCTCTACGCCCCTGGGCCGGGGACAGGTCGTCAATGACTCGGAGATGCGCGGGTGGGTGTCTCAAGCGCGTCGGCGATGCTCCTGCGGACTCACCCCGTAAACCCTCTTGAACGCACTGGACAGCGCGAACGCACTGCCATACCCGACCCGCCGGGCAATCGCCTCCAGCGTGTCGCCGGTGTCCCGCAGGGCATCCGCCGCCAGCGCCAGCCGCCACCCGGTGAGGTACGTCATCGGCGGCTCCCCCACCAGTTCCGTGAAGCGCCGCCCCAGCGCGGCCCGTGACACCCCCGCCTTCGCGGCCAGTGAGGCGACCGTCCAGGGATGTGCGGGATCGTCCTGCACCAGCCGGAGGACCCGCCCGACGACCGGGTCCGCCAGTGCCCGGTACCAGCCCGGTGCCGCCGCCTCCGGGCGGGAGAACCAGGCCCTCAGCGCGGCGATGACCAGCAGGTCGAGCAGCCGGTCGAGGACGACCTCCTGACCGGGCTCGTCGCGGACGATCTCCTCCATGAGGTACGGCGTTAGGGGGCAGTTCCACACGTCGGCCGGGAGCGCCAGCAGCGGCGGCAGCGCGGTCAGCAGCCGCCCGCTGATCTCGCCCTCCCACAGATAGGTGCCGATCAGCATGACCGCCGACCCGTCCAGCCGGTCGCCCCAGGTGCGCACGCCAAGGTCCATCGAGCCGTTGAGGGAACGTCCGTCGGGGTAGCGGCACTCGGCGCCCGGCAGGATGAGGGCCTGCGGTGCGGTGCCGGGGTCGTCGGCACAGGTGTAGGGGCCCGGGCCGCGGGCGATGGCGAGATCGCCGGCCCGCAGCCGGATGCTCCCCCGGCCTTCGGCCGGGGGGACCCCCCTCTCGCTTCGCTCGCCCTGGTCGGGGATCACCCAGGCGTCGCCGCGAACCATGACCATGACGGTGAGGGGAGCGCGGTCCTCGACGCGGACGGACCATGGCGGCTCGAAACACGCGCGGATCATGAAGGCGCCACGCGCGCGCGGACCCTCCAGCAGGCCTGCAAGGGCATCCATGTCGCCAGCGTAGGTCCCGGGCTCCCCCCGCCCCGGGGTGCGGGAGGGACGACGTCACCCGTGCCAACGCCTCCTGGCTCTCCGCCTCCGGAGACATGCTCTCGACCAGCCAGGATCTGCCGTGCCGGCGGGCGCTTGGACGACCGCGCATGGGAATGAGCCGTTCAGCGATGGGCTGCCGGGTCACCCGCCCGTTGACTGGCGGCATGAGGAAGAACGTGGCCGACAAGGCGAACAGGCGAGCGATGACGGTGGTGGTGACCGGTGCCTCGGGTCGTACGGGCAGCCGGGTGGCGGAAGCGGCACGCGCGGCGGGGCTCACGGTGCGGGCCGCGTCCCGGGCGCGGGGCTTCGACTGGGAGGACCCGACGACGTGGGCGGAGACCCTGCGGGACGCGGACGCGGCGTATCTGATGTACCCGTCGGACGTCGGCTCCCCCGCGGCGGCCGAGGGCGTCGGGGCGCTCGCCCGGGAGGCGGTCGGGCTCGGCGTACGGCGGCTGGTGCTGCTGTCGGCACGCGGCGAGGACCAGGCGCTGCCGACCGAGGAGGCGCTGAAGTCGTCGGGGGCGGACTGGACGATCGTACGGGGCACGTGGTTCTCGCAGAACTTCAGCGAGGGGCCGCTGGTGGAGGGCATGGTCCAGGGGGAGCTGGTCTTCCCGGCGGGCGAGGTGCAGGAGCCGTTCGTCGACGTTCGGGACATCGCGGACGTGGTGGTGACCGTGCTGACGTCCGGCGACCGTTATGCGGGGCAAACGCTGGAGCTGACCGGGCCTCGGCTGCTGTCCTGGCGGGAGGCGGTCGCGGAGATCTCCGCGGCGACGGGCAGCACGATCACGTACACGCCGGTCCCGACGCGTTCGTACGGGGAGGCGCTCGCCGGGTTCGGGGTGCCGCCCGAGGAGGTCGAGCTCCTGGTGGACGTCTTCGAAACGCTCATGGACGGCCGCAATGCCCATGTCACGGGCGATGTCCGCGAGGTCCTCGGCCGCGAGCCACGGGACTTCGCCGACTTCGCGAGGGAGGCCGCGGCGGCAGGGGTCTGGAAGGCGTGAGGCGCAGTGCCGGGAGTGCGTGCCAGGCGTCGCGTGCCCGGCCGGGGATATGACAAAGGCTCTCAGGTCCTGTCCGAGTCCTCCGGCTTGTGCGGGGTGTGGTGCGTGCTCTTCACATGGGTCCGCAGCCTCGACGACACGTCCTCCGGCGGCAGGAAGCGGGACCACCGCTCGGGAAACTCCGACGGCATGTCCGGGTCCTCGGGGTCCGCCTCGCGGTTCGCCGCGTGGCGGGCCACGTACTCGGCGACCTGGGCCTCGCGCAGCCGCTCGTTGGCGGCGCGGGCCGCGGCGGTCGCGGCGGCCGGCCAGACCCGGTCGATCGCGGCGTTCACCGCGGCACCGACGAGCACGGCGAAAGCGGACACACCGATCCACAGCAGTACGGCGACGGCCGCGGCGAGGGAGCCGTAGATCGTCGCCCCCTCGATCGTGTTCGTCAGGTAGATGCGCAGCAGGAAGCTGCCCAGCACCCACATCCCGAGGGCGACCAGCGCGCCGGGCACGTCCTCGATCCAGGGTGATCGCACCGGCACGGACACGTGGTACAGCGTCGTCAGGAACGCGATCGACAGGACGATGACGACCGGCCAGTACAGGACCTGCACCACGGTCTCCGACCACGGCACGATCCGCACCACCGCGTCCGGCCCGGCCACCATCAGCGGCAGCGCCACCGAGCCGATCAGCAGCGCCGCGATGAACAGCAGGAACGCCACCAGCCGGGTCTTGACGATGCCCCGGACGCCGTCGAGGCCGTACATCACGGTGATCGTGTCTATGAAGACGTTCACCGCCCGCGAGCCCGACCACAGCGCGAACAGGAAGCCGACGGAGATGACGTCGGGGCGGCCGCCCTTCATCACGTCGTCCAGGATCGGCTGGGCGATCTGGCGCACGCCCTTGTCCGACAGGACGGTGCGGGAGGCTTCCAGGAGGTTGGTCTCCAGGCTGGTGATGGTGTTGGTGCCGGTCCAGTCGTCGACGTAACCGAGGAGGCCGATGAGGCTGAGGAGCAGCGGCGGGACGGACAGCAGCGTGAAGAACGCGGCTTCGGCGGCGAGCCCCAGGATGCGGTACTCGATGCAGGAGTTGACGGTGTCCTTCAGCAACAGCCAGGCGGTCCTGCGTTTCGAGACGTTCCGGTAGAGGACACGCGCCCGATGGAGACGGCCGGAGGTCCGCTGGGGGGATTCACTTGCTGGCTGCACGACCTAAAGGTATCCGCCGAGCGGGGGCGCACTCATAGCGGCGCCGGGAGCGCACACCGTCGCCACCTGCCCGGTCCCCCGCCCCGCCGCTGTGTCAGGGTGGGAACCACCGCCCCACGGAGGGATAGGTTCACCGGCATGGCAGGCAGCACGCATACCGTGACCAACCAGCCCCCACCGCTGATCGGCTACGACGTCTACACCTCCGACCGCGCCCTGACCGAGGCAGTCGAACGGCATCTCGCCCCGGAGCTGCTGGACGAGGCCCGAATTGAGCTGGCCGCGCTCGGCCGGACCTGCGGCTCGGCGCAGGTGCAGGAGTGGGGGGTGCTGGCCAACGCGCACCCGCCGCAGCTGCGCACGCACGACCGTTACGGCCGCCGTATCGACGAGGTCGAGTTCCATCCGTCCTGGCACCGGCTGCTCGGCAAGGGAGTCGCGGCGGGGCTGACCGCGGCCTGGGTCCGGCCGGGCGGGCATGTGCGCCGGGCGGCCGCCTTCCTGCTGTGGACACAGGTCGAGGCCGGCAACGGCTGTCCGCTGTCCATGACCCACGCGGCCGTGCCCGCGCTGCGCACGGAACCCGGCCTCGCCGCCGAGTGGGAGCCGCTGCTGACGTCCATGATCTACGACCGTGAGCTGCGGCCGGCCGGGCAGAAGGCCGGGGCGCTGTTCGGGATGGGCATGACGGAGAAGCAGGGCGGCAGCGACGTACGCGCCAACACGACGACCGCGCGCCCCCTGCCCGACGGTGACTCCTACGAGCTGACCGGCCACAAGTGGTTCTGCTCGGCCCCCATGTCCGACGGCTTCCTCGTGCTGGCGCAAGCCCCCGGCGGCCTCACCTGCTTCCTCGTGCCGCGCGTACTGCCGGACGGCACCCGCAACGTCTTCCTCATCCAGCGTCTCAAGGACAAGCTGGGCAACCGCTCGAACGCCTCCGGCGAGGTAGAGTTCGACGGGACCTGGGCACGCCGGGTCGGTGAGGAGGGGCGCGGGGTGCGCACCATCATCGACATGGTGGCCGCGACCCGGCTGGACTGTGTGCTCGGCTCGGCGGGGCTGATGCGGCAGGCCGTCGCCCAGGCGATCCACCACTGCTCCCACCGCGAGGCGTTCGGCGGCAAGCTCGTCGACAAGCCGCTCATGCGCAACGTCCTGGCCGACCTGGCCGTCGAGTCGGAGGCGGCGACCACCCTCGCGCTGCGGCTCGCGGCCGCCTACGACGACGGCGGCGAGCAGGAGCGCGCACTGCTGCGCATCGCGGTACCGGCCGCCAAGTACTGGGTGACCAAGCGCTGCACGCCCACGACGGTCGAGGCGTCCGAGTGCCTGGGCGGCAACGGATACGTCGAGGACTCAGGAATGCCCCGCCTGGTGCGCGAGTCCCCGCTGAACTCCATCTGGGAGGGCGCGGGCAACGTCCAGGCCCTGGACGTCCTACGAGCGTTGCAACGCGAGCCCGCGGCACTGAACGCCTACCTCCAGGAGGTCGGCAAGGCACGAGGCGCGGACCACCGCCTGGACACCGCGATCAAGTCCCTGCTGACAGAACTGGCGGATCTGGAAGGCATCGAGGCACGCGCCAGGCGCCTGACGGAGCGGCTCGCACTGGTGCTGCAGGGATCCCTGCTGGTCCGCTTCGCCCCACCGGAGGTGGCAGACGCGTTCTGCGCGTCGCGCCTGGGCAGCGACGGTGGCACGACCTTCGGAACACTACCGTCCACTGTGAATCTGGCCTCAATGGTCGATAGGTCCAGGCCGCAGGCCTGACCTAGGAGCGTGAGGAACTGCGCGACAAGCCCCCACGCACCCGCAGACGCCAACGCGCAGTAAGCGGCACCTCTATAGCGAATTCGGCCAAACCACCGGAGGTAGGGGTGGTGCTGCGCCGACACGGCACCACCCCCACCAGGGCCCGTTCGAGGCCACGAACGCCGCTCGGGACGGCGTCGCTCAAGTTTCAATCAAGCCAGGGCGGTCCACCAGGGTTGCAAGGGGTTGCAACTTGTTGGCGTCTGTGGGCGGACTGTGCCCCTCCGCGAAGGTCGGACGGCACTATGAGACACACAGTGAGACACACAGTCAGGACGAGTCGGACCTGTTCTCCCGGGAGGGACCCTTGGCGCTCTCGCCGACGGACGTGACGCAGCTGGCAGCCGTGGACTCGGCGCGCGCGGCGCGGGTACTCAGCGATGTCCGCGCCGCCACGCTCGCCGGGCAGCGCGCGCCCGTCGCGCCGCGCCCGGTGATCGAGCAGTCCTGGGAACGCATGCTGCGCTGTGGGGTCGACCCGGACCACGACTTCCGCTCCGGGCTGCTGTCCCGCGAGGAGGTGCAGCGGCGCCGTGAGTCGACCACGCTCCGGCATGTCCTGCCGGTGCTGCGTGAGGGGCTGCTCTCGGTCGCGGACGTCGCCCACCACATCATGGTCGTCGCCGACGACGAGGGCCGGGTGCTGTGGCGGGAGGGGAACTCCTCCGTGCTGCGCAAGGCCGACGGCCTGGGGTTCGAACTCGGCGCCGACTGGCGGGAGAGCGTCGTCGGCACCAACGGCGTGGGGACCCCGGCGGTGGTGCGGCGGCCCGTGCAGGTCTTCGCCTCCGAGCACTTCCAGCGCTCGCAGACCTCCTGGACCTGCACCGGCGCCCCCATCACGGACCCGCGCGACGGCCGGCTGATCGGCGTGGTGGACGTCAGCGGGCCGCTGGAGACCATGCACCCGGCCACGCTCGCCTGGGTCGACTCGGTGGCCAAGCTCGCCGAGGCCCGACTGCGCGAGCTGCATCTGACCTCGCTGGAGCGGCTGCGCGCGGTGGCGGCGCCGGTGCTGGCGCGGATCGCCGGGCGGGCGCTGGTGGTGGACCGGGACGGCTGGACGGCCGCGGTGAGCGGGATGCCGTACGCGAAGCGGATCGCGCTGCCCAAGTCCCTGTCGCCGGGCCGCCGGTGGCTGCCGCCGCTCGGCCTGTGCGCGGTGGAACCGCTGGCGGGCGGCTGGCTGCTGCGGCCCGCCGACGAGCCGGTGCCGGCCGGGGCGACGCGGATCGCGCTGGACCTGACGCAGCCGCGCCGCTGGTCGGTGACGGTGTCCGGTGGCGCGGGCTCCTGGAGCCATGAACTCAGCCCCCGGCACGCCGAGTTGCTCTACCTCCTGGCCCTGCACCGCACCGGCCGCAGCGCGGCGGAGCTGGCCGAGGACATGTTCGGGGACCCGGCCCGTACGGTGACGGTGCGGGCCGAGATGTCCCGCGTACGGCGCTACCTCGGGGCGTTCCTGGAGCACCGGCCGTACCGCTTCCGTGAGGACGCGGAGGTAGGGGTGCTGCTGCCGGACGACCCACGCGACCTGCTGCCGCACTCGACGGCGCCGGCGGTGGTACGGGGGAGGGTGTCGGCCGGGGTGTCCTGACGGGACAAGCGCTCGAAGGAACTGTCTTCCGCATATTTGGGGGGTCTTCGTCCGCAAGCCCGCCCACCTGCCGTAGCATCCCTGTACGGGCCACCCCACCTGCTCCTTTGGTCAACACACGGACCAATGGAGGCAGTTGGCTCGCCTCGGGAGGTTGTGATGAAGCACCGCGGCAGACACCGTCGACGCAAGCAGGGCCGCGCTGTACGCGCGTTCCTGGCCGGAACCGCCCTGGCGCTCACCGCCGCCGCCACGATGATCAGCGCGTCACAGGCCACCGTCGGTGACAACCCCGGCGCGCTGGAGCCTCTCACCAGGGACGCCGACACCCGCGCGCTGCGGCTCCAGGAGCGGTTGGTCCCGCAGGCCACGCTCGACGAACTCGCCTCCGGGATGGGCAAGCCGGTCGGGGTGTCCGCCGTCCTGGAGAGCGCCGACCGGAGTCTGCGCGCCGCGTCCGGCTGTACGGCCGCCGAGCGCACGGCGCTGCCGGTCGCGCCGGCCGCCACCCGCGCGTACTGCTGGGACGCCGCCGACACCCGTAACTGGCGGGCGGGCGCGGTCACCACCTCGGGGGACGCCGACGACGACGGCTGGTGGAACGACAACCGGGTGCTGCTGTCCGGTTGGAGCCAGGGCACCGCCGACCGGGGCCCGGCCAGGGTCGCCTTCGTCGACGCGAACGACCTCGGCCATCTCAGGTACGCGTCCGCCCTGCTCGTCGTCCCGGTGGACGGCGGCCGCGACTACCGCGCCCTGACCTCCCGTCTGACCGGCATGGTCTGGTACCAGGACAAGCTGCTGGTGACCGCCGCCGACGGGCTGTACGTGTACGACATGAACCGCGTCCAGCGCACCACGGTCGACAGTGTCGCCGTCGGCCGGGTCGCGGACGGCTGGTCGGCGCACGGCCAGCGCTTCGTGCTCCCGGCCGTCGGCTCGTACCGTCTGACCGGCACGGGCACCGCGCCCCGCCTCGGCGCCATCTCCCTCGACCGCAGCACGGCGCCCGACAGTCTGGTCGCGAGCGAGTGGACACCGGCGGACAGCGAGCGGCCCGCCCGCCTGTGGCGCTACGAGTTCGGCACGGACCCGGCCCGCCCCGGCCTGCTGGCCACCGACGCCACTGGAGCCGCGTCCGCGGTCGAGGCGTACGAGACGGAGGCGTCCGGCATCGGGGGCCTGCTCTCTCACCGGGCCGACGGGACGGACCGCTCCGACTGGTATCTGGGCCGTGCCCCGGCCGCGACGGACCGGCAGGGCAGCCTGTGGCGCCAGGACACCGAGGGCGCCGAGGCCACCCGCTGCGGCTCGGAGAGCGCCCCGCGCTGCTGGGGCGTCCAGGCGGGCCCCCTGTCCTACTGGGAGGCGACCGGCGAGGTGTGGTCCCAGTCGGGCCGGGCACTGTTCGCGGTGCCGCTGACGTCGATCGACCGGGCGCTGGGCTAGGGCCTGTCGTTTGGATCAGGTCGGCTGAGAGGTACTGCGCTTTTCAGCCGACCCGAGCCGGGGGCGATGGGCGAGTCGGCAACCGACGACAACGCGGCTGGGGGTACCCCCTGCTCGAAGAGCTTGAGGGAGAGCGTGCCAGACTCCGCGACGCCGGCATGATCCAAACGACAGGTCCTGGCGACAGGCCCGCCGCCGGTCGGGGCCGCCCGGCTCGGACGGCCGACGTCGCCGTCGCCGTCGATCGACAGATCGGCCGTCCGGGTGATTCCCTGGCAGCCATGACCAACATCCCCGTGACCACCTGGTCCCTGGAGCAGACCTCGCCCACCGATGTCCTCCCGGCCGCTGCCCCCGAGGGTGACGTACGGATCGTCCGGGCCGAGGTGCCCTCGCCCGAGTTCAGCCGGTTCCTGTACGCCTCCGTCGGCGGGGACATCCGGTGGATCGACCGGCTCGGCTGGTCGTACGCGCGGTGGCAGGAGTACCTGGCGCGTCCGGGTGTCGAGACGTGGGTCGCCCACGACCGGGGTACGCCCGCCGGATACGTGGAGCTGGAGCCGCAGGACGACGGGGTCGTGGAGATCGTCTACTTCGGCCTGATCCCGGCCTTCCGCGGACGGCGCATCGGCGGGCATCTGCTGGCGTACGGCGCCGCACGCGCCTGGGACCTCGCGGACCGCTGGCCGGGACTGGCGCCGACCAAGCGGGTGTGGCTGCACACCTGCAGCAAGGACGGGGAGCACGCCATGGACAACTATCTGCGGCGCGGCTTCAAGCTCTTCGACACCAAGGTCGAGGAGGAGACCGAGGTGGCCACGCCCGGTCCGTGGCCGGGGGCCTACCCTGGCTGAGCTGGGCAGAAACGGCCGATACCAGCCATGTGACCGACGACACCCTTGTCTCACTGCACGAGACAAGGGTGTCCGCATGACGGACAAAGCTGGACTGTGTCCAGATCGCCATGCCACGCTTCCGTCATGTCTGGAACTGGAATTGCCTTGGTGAGTCGGCGGCACGTCGACCTCGGCCGCATGTCCAGCGCCATCTGTCCGGCGCGCTGACAGTCCCGCAGCGCCCGACATCGCCCCCCTTTTCACTTCATTCCCGCGCAATGACGCGCAGGTCTGCCCATGCGCCCGTACGCGCAGGTCAGAGCCGCTTTCCCGCCTGTCCCGAAGGACGTATCAACCATGGCCGCCACCCCGCAGAAGCCTGCCGCCGCGACTCCCCGCCGCAAGGTGAGCCGTCACCGCGGTGAGGGCCAGTGGGCCGCGGGGCACTTCACCCCGCTCAACGGCAACGAACAGTTCAAGAAGGACGACGACGGTCTCAATGTGCGGACACGCATTGAGACGATCTACTCCAAGCGCGGCTTCGACTCCATCGACCCCAACGACCTTCGCGGTCGTATGCGCTGGTGGGGGCTGTACACCCAGCGCCGCCCCGGGATCGACGGCGGCAAGACCGCGATCCTGGAGCCGGAGGAGCTGGACGACTCCTACTTCATGCTGCGGGTGCGGATCGACGGCGGCCGCCTGACCACGCAGCAGCTGCGCGTCATCGGCGAGATCTCGCAGGAGTTCGCGCGGGGCACCGCAGACATCACCGACCGGCAGAACGTCCAGTACCACTGGATCCGGATCGAGGACGTGCCCGAGATCTGGAACCGCCTGGAGGCCGTCGGGCTGTCCACCACCGAGGCCTGCGGTGACACGCCCCGTGTGGTCATCGGCTCGCCGGTCGCCGGCATCGCGGCGGACGAGATCATCGACGGCAGCCCGGCGATCGACGAGATCCAGCGCCGGATCATCGGCAACAAGGCGTTCTCCAACCTGCCCCGCAAGTTCAAGTCCGCCATCTCGGGCTCGCCGCTGCTGGACGTGGCGCACGAGATCAACGACGTCGCCTTCGTCGGCGTGAACCACCCCGAGCACGGCCCCGGCTTCGACCTGTGGGTCGGCGGCGGCCTGTCCACCAACCCCAAGATCGGCGTCCGGCTCGGCGCCTGGGTGCCGCTGGACGAGGTCCCGGACGTCTACGAGGGCGTCATCTCGATCTTCCGCGACTACGGCTACCGGCGTCTGCGTACCCGCGCCCGCCTGAAGTTCCTGGTCGCCGACTGGGGCGCGGAGAAGTTCCGCCAGGTGCTGGAGGACGAGTACCTCAAGCGCAAGCTGATCGACGGCCCGGCGCCCGCCCAGCCCGTGGAGCGCTGGCGGGACCACGTCGGTGTGCACCGGCAGAAGGACGGCCGTTTCTACGTCGGTTTCGCCCCGCGCGTCGGCCGCGTCGACGGCGCGACCCTGACGAAGATCGCCGAGCTTGCCGAGGCGCACGGCTCCGGGCGGGTCCGTACCACGGTCGAGCAGAAGATGATCATCCTCGATGTCGAGGAGGCGCAGGTCGAGTCGCTGGCCGAGGCCCTGGAGGCCCTGGACCTGACCACCAAGCCCTCCCCCTTCCGGCGTGGCACCATGGCCTGCACCGGCATCGAGTACTGCAAGCTCGCCATCGTCGAGACCAAGGCGCGCGGCTCCGCCCTGATCGACGAACTGGAGCGCCGGATCCCGGAGTTCGACGAGCCGATCACCATCAACATCAACGGCTGCCCGAACGCCTGCGCCCGTATCCAGGTCGCGGACATCGGTCTCAAGGGCCAGCTGGTCCTCAACGACCAGGGCGAGCAGGTCGAGGGCTTCCAGGTGCACCTGGGCGGCGCGCTCGGTCTGGAGGCCGGTTTCGGGCGCAAGGTGCGTGGCCTGAAGGTCACCTCCGACGAGCTGCCCGACTACGTCGAGCGTGTCCTGAAGCGCTTCCAGGCCGAGCGCGAGGACGGCGAGCGGTTCGCCACCTGGGCGGCGCGCGCCTCCGAGGAGGCCCTCTCATGAGCGAGCGGGCCGCCCCCTTCTACTGCCCCTACTGCGGCGACGAGGACCTCCGGCCGAGTGAAGCCTTGGAGGGCAGCCACGGCGCGTGGGAATGCGCGGCGTGCAACCGCGCATTCCAGTTGAAGTTCCTCGGGCTGCTCGCCCGGGGCCTTCAGCACAACGACGCAGGGGGAGACGAGATATGACGGCGATTCAGGAAGAGCGCACGACGGACGATCTCAAGGCGCTGGCCGAGCAGGCGGGCCGTGACCTGGAGGACGCCTCCGCGCTGGAGATCCTCCAGTGGGCGGCCGACACCTTCGGCAAGCGCTTCTGCGTGACCTCGTCGATGGAGGACGCGGTGGTCGCCCACCTCGCCTCCCGCGCCATGCCCGGCGTGGACGTCGTGTTCCTCGACACCGGCTACCACTTCGAGGAGACCATCGGCACCCGCGACGCGGTCGAGGCCGTGATGGACGTCAACGTCATCACCCTCACCCCGCTCCGGACGGTCGCCGAGCAGGACGCGCAGTACGGCCCCAAGCTGCACGACCGCGACCCCGACCTGTGCTGCAAGCTGCGCAAGGTCGAACCGCTGGAGCGCGGCCTCAAGGGCTATGTCGCCTGGGCGACCGGACTGCGCCGCGACGAGTCCCCGACCCGGGCCAACACCCCGGTCGTCGGCTGGGACGAGAAGCGCCGGAAGGTGAAGATCTCCCCGATCGCCCGCTGGACCCAGGACGACGTGGACGCGTACGTCGCCGAGCACGGCGTCCTGACGAACCCGCTGCTGATGGACGGCTACGCCTCCGTCGGCTGCGCCCCCTGCACCCGCCGGGTGCTGGAGGGCGAGGACGCGCGGGCCGGCCGCTGGGCGGGACGCGCCAAGACCGAGTGCGGGCTGCACGGCTGACCATGACCGACTCCCTTGCGAATTTGGAGAACCACGTGACGAGCGGAGCCACCGTCTGGCTCACGGGTCTGCCGAGCGCCGGCAAGACCACCATCGCCTACGAGCTGGCCGGCCGGCTGCGCGAGGAGGGCCACCGCGTCGAGGTGCTCGACGGCGACGAGATCCGCGAGTTCATCTCGGCGGGCCTCGGCTTCAGCCGCGAGGACCGGCACACCAACGTGCAGCGCATCGGCTTCCTCGCCGAACTGCTCGCCCGCAACGGCGTCAAGGCGCTCGTCCCCGTGATCGCGCCCTACACCGACAGCCGTGACGCGGTGCGCAAGCGTCACCAGGAGAGCGGGGCGCCGTACCTGGAGATCCACGTGGCCACTCCGGTCGAGGTGTGCTCCGTACGCGATGTGAAGGGTCTGTACGCCAAGCAGGCGGCGGGCGAGCTGACGGGCCTGACCGGGGTCGACGACCCCTACGAGGCGCCCGAGTCGCCCGATCTGCGCATCGAGTCCCAGAACCAGACCGTGCAGGAGTCCGCGGCGTCCGTGTACGCCCTGCTCAGCGAAAGGGGTTTGGCATGACGGCGACCGTCGACACGGTGAAGGGGGGCGAAGACAGCACGGACTCCCCGTACGCCCTCTCGCACCTGGACGCGCTGGAGTCCGAGGCGGTGCACATCTTCCGTGAGGTGGCGGGTGAGTTCGAGCGGCCGGTGATCCTGTTCTCCGGCGGCAAGGACTCCATCGTCATGCTGCACCTCGCCCTGAAGGCGTTCGCCCCGGCGGCGATCCCCTTCTCGCTGCTGCACGTCGACACCGGGCACAACTTCCCCGAGGTCATCGAGTACCGGGACCGCACGGTCGAGAAGCACAACCTGCGGCTGCATGTCGCGTCGGTGCAGGACTACATCGACCGCGGGGTGCTCAAGGAGCGCCCGGACGGCACCCGTAACCCGCTGCAGACGGTGCCGCTGACCGAGAAGATCCAGAGCGAGAAGTTCGACGCGGTCTTCGGCGGCGGACGCCGGGACGAGGAGAAGGCGCGCGCCAAGGAGCGGGTCTTCTCGCTGCGCGACGAGTTCTCGCAGTGGGACCCGCGCCGGCAGCGGCCCGAGCTGTGGAACCTGTACAACGGCCGCCACGCGCCCGGTGAGCACGTCCGCGTGTTCCCGCTCAGCAACTGGACCGAGCTGGACGTCTGGCAGTACATCGCCCGCGAGGGCATCGAGCTGCCGGAGATCTACTTCGCGCACGAGCGCGAGGTGTTCAAGCGCAGCGGCATGTGGCTGACCGCCGGTGAGTGGGGCGGGCCGAAGGACGGCGAGACGGTCGAGAAGCGGCTCGTGCGCTACCGGACCGTGGGCGACATGTCCTGCACCGGTGCCGTCGACTCGGACGCCGAGACGCTGGAGCAGGTCATCACCGAGATCGCCGCCTCCCGGCTCACCGAGCGCGGCGCCACCCGCGCCGACGACAAGCTCTCCGAGGCCGCGATGGAAGACCGTAAGCGCGAGGGGTACTTCTAAGCATGAGCACGACGACGACCGAGGAGCTCTCGGCCACCACCCTGCTGCGGTTCGCCACCGCGGGCTCCGTCGACGACGGCAAGTCCACCCTCGTCGGTCGGCTGCTGCACGACTCCAAGTCCGTGCTCGCCGACCAGCTGGAGGCCGTGGAGCGCGTCTCGGCCTCGCGCGGCCAGGACGCCCCCGACCTCGCGCTGCTCACCGACGGTCTGCGGGCCGAGCGGGAGCAGGGCATCACGATCGACGTGGCGTACCGTTACTTCGCCACGCCCCGGCGCCGGTTCATCCTCGCCGACACCCCGGGCCATGTGCAGTACACCCGCAACATGGTCACCGGCGCGTCGACGGCCGAGCTGACGGTGATCCTCGTCGACGCCCGCAACGGCGTCGTGGAGCAGACCCGCCGGCACGCCGCCATCGCCGCGCTCCTGCGTGTGCCGCACGTGGTGCTGGCCGTGAACAAGATGGACCTGGTCGACTACCAGGAGCCCGTCTTCGCCGCCATCGCCGAGGAGTTCACGGCGTACGCCACCGAGCTGGGCGTCCCGGAGGTCACCGCGATCCCGATCTCGGCGCTGGCCGGCGACAACGTGGTGGATCCGTCCGCCAACATGGACTGGTACGGCGGCCCGACCGTCCTGGAGCACCTGGAGACGGTCCCGGTCAGCCACGACCTGCGGCACTGCCACGCGCGCCTGCCCGTGCAGTACGTGATCCGCCCGCAGACCGCCGAGCACCCCGACTACCGGGGCTACGCCGGCCAGATCGCCGCCGGTTCCTTCCGCGTCGGCGAGTCGGTGACCGTCCTGCCGTCGGGCCGTACGTCGAAGATCTCCGGCATCGACCTGCTGGGCGAGCCGGTCGACATCGCGTGGACCACGCAGTCGGTGACCGTCCTGCTGGAGGACGACATCGACATCTCGCGCGGCGACCTGATCGTGCCGACCAAGGACGCGCCCGCGACCACGCAGGACATCGAGGCCACGGTCTGCCATGTCGCCGACGCCCCGCTGACCGTCGGCCACCGCGTGCTGCTCAAGCACGGCACCCGCACGGTCAAGGCGATCGTCAAGGACATCCCGTCCCGGCTCACGCTCGACGACCTGTCCCTGCACCCGCACCCGGGACAGCTCGTCGCCAACGACATCGGCCGGGTGAAGATCCGCACCGCCGAGCCGCTGCCGGTCGACTCCTACGCCGACTCGCGCCGCACCGGCTCGTTCATCCTCATCGACCCCAGCGACGGCACCACGCTCACCGCGGGGATGGTCGGCGAGTCGTTCGCCTCGCCGGAGCCGGTCAAGGACGAGGCCGAGGACGACGGGTGGGACTTCTGACATGAAGGCCCGTGACGTCTTCTCCACGTTCGCGAAGGAGGGCGGCCGCGTCGGCAGCGGGGCCCTCGGCAGCGGGCAGGGCGGAGTGCCGCGATGTGTGCGCTGACCCGCGCGCACCGTCTGCGCGCCGCTCCGGACGAACCCGCCGACCTCCCGGCCACGACCTGATGAGGGCGTGAGCGCCGGGCCACCGAGAGGAACACCTCCCGTGCCTGCCACCACCGCCCCGCGACGGCTGCTCGCCGTCCTGGCCGCGCTCCCGCTGCTCGCCCTCGCGGCCTGCGGCTACGGCTCGCAGGCCAAGGAGAACACCGAGCAGGCCATCGCGGGGGCGGCCAAGGTGGACGGCCTGGACTCGGTGCGGATCGGCTACTTCGGGAACCTCACCCACGCCACCGCGCTGGTCGGCCGGCACGAGGGGCTGTTCCAGAAGGAGCTGGGCGGGACGACGGCGGAGTACGCCACGTTCAACGCCGGCCCCTCGGAGATCGAGGCGCTGAACTCCGGCTCCATCGACATCGGCTGGATCGGGCCCTCCCCCGCCGTCAACGGCTACATCAAGTCGGACGGGAAGAACCTGCGGATCATCTCCGGCTCGGCCTCGGGCGGCGTCAAGCTCGTCGCCGACCCCGAGAAGATCGAGTCCCTGAAAGACGTCAAGGGCAAGAAGATCGCCACGCCGCAGCTCGGCAACACCCAGGACGTGGCGTTCCTCAACTGGATATCCGAGCAGGGCTGGACGGTCGACGCGGAGAGCGGCAAGGGCGACGTCTCGGTCGTCCGCACCGAAAACAAGATCATGCCGGACGCCTACAAGTCCGGCTCGATCGACGGTGCCTGGGTGCCCGAGCCGACCGCGTCCAAGCTGGTCGCCGAGGGCGCGAAGGTGCTGCTGGACGAGGCCGACCTGTGGCCGGACAAGAAGTTCGTGATCACGAACGTCATCGTTTCGCAGAGCTTCCTCCAGAAGCATCCGCGGGCCGTGGAGGCCGTGCTGCGCGCCTCGGTGAAGACCAACAAGTGGATCAACGACAACCCCGAGCGCGCGAAGGCCGCGGCGAACGCCCAGTTGGCGGCCGACACCGGCAAGGCGCTGCCGGCCGAGGTGCTCGACCCGGCGTGGCAGTCGATCCGGATCACCGACGACCCGTTGGCGGCCACGCTCGGCACCGAGGCGGAGCACGCGGTGAAGGCGGGGCTGCTGGAGAAGCCGGACCTCACCGGCATCTACGACCTGGCGCCGCTGAACAGGGTCCTCGAGGCCGAGGGCGAGCCCGAGGTCGACGACGCCGGGCTCGGCGTGAAGTCGTGAAGTCGTGAAGTCGTGAAGTGAAGTCGTGAAGTCGTGAGCAAGGCACTGACCCGATGAGTTCCCAGGAGGTGACGACCATGGCAACCGCCCTCGCCAAGGCCGCGGACACGGACGCGTCCGTGGAGCACGCCGCGCGCATCGAGCACGTCTCCAAGTCCTTCGCCGGACCGGCCGGGCAGCAACTCGTCCTCGACGACATCACGCTCGATGTCGCGCCCGGCGAGTTCGTCACCCTCCTCGGGGCGTCCGGCTGCGGCAAGTCGACCCTGCTGAACCTGGTGGCCGGGCTCGACAGGCCCAGCGCGGGCAGCATCACGACCGACGGCCGCCCGGCGCTGATGTTCCAGGAGCACGCCCTGTTCCCGTGGCTGACCGCGGGCAAGAACATCGAACTCGCCCTGAAGCTGAGGGGCGTACCGAAGGCCGAGCGGCGCGACCGCGCGGAGGAACTCCTCGAACTGGTCCGGCTGAAGGGCGCGTACGGCAAGCGGGTGCACGAGCTGTCCGGCGGCATGCGCCAGCGCGTCGCCCTGGCACGGGCGCTCGCCCAGGACAGCAGGCTGCTGCTGAT
>NZ_JBITES010000031.1:0-45460 GCF_044455405.1 Streptomyces sp. NPDC051243
CCCCCCCCCCCCCCCCCCCCCCCCCCCCCCCCCCCCCCCCCCCCCCCCCCCCCCCCCCCCCCCCCCCCCCCCCCCCCCCCCCCCCCCGCCCCACGACGAAACCGTTGGCGCTACGCGCACCCCCACCGAACCCGCGCAGGCCGCCGCAGGCATCGCACCCGAACCACCGGCACCACCGACAACGAGAGGCTGACCCGACGTGCAAGACGACCTCATCGCCCGGGCCCAGGCATGGCTCGCCGAGGACCCCGACCCGGAGACCCGCGACGAGCTGGCCAAGCTCATCGAAGCCGGCGACCTCACGGAGCTCGCGGAGCGCTTCAGCGGCACCCTCCAGTTCGGCACCGCGGGCCTGCGCGGAGAACTCGGCGCCGGCCCCATGCGCATGAACCGCACGGTCGTCATCCGCGCCGCCGCCGGCCTCGCCGCGCACCTCAAGAAGCAGGGCCACGACAACGGCCTCGTCGTCATCGGCTACGACGCCCGCCACAAGTCGGAGGACTTCGCCCGCGACACGGCCGCCGTCATGACCGGCGCGGGCCTGCGCGCCGCCGTACTCCCCCGCCCCCTCCCCACCCCGGTCCTGGCCTACGCCATAAGGCACCTCGGCGCCGCCGCCGGAGTAGAGGTCACCGCCAGCCACAACCCGCCCCGCGACAACGGCTACAAGGTGTACCTCGGCGACGGCTCCCAGATCGTCCCGCCCGCCGACATCGACATCGCCACCGAGATCGCCGCGGTCCCGTCCCTCACCACGGTCCCCCGCCCGACCGAAGGCTGGGAGACCCTCGACGACAGCGTCCTCGATGCCTACCTGGCCCGCACCGACGCCGTACTCGCCCCAGGCTCCCCCCGCACCGCCCGCACCGTCTACACGGCGATGCACGGCGTCGGCCGGGACGTCCTCCTCGCCGCCTTCGAGCGCGCCGGCTTCCCGGCCCCCGCCCTCGTCGCCGAGCAGGCCGACCCCGACCCGGACTTCCCCACCGTCGCCTTCCCCAACCCGGAAGAGCCCGGCGCGATGGACCTGGCCTTCGCCAAGGCCCGGGAAACGGCCCCCGACCTCGTCATCGCCAACGACCCCGACGCCGACCGCTGCGCCGTGGCCGTCAAGGACGGCGACGAATGGCGCATGCTGCGCGGCGACGAAGTAGGAGCCCTGCTCGCCGCCCACCTCGTCAACCGCGGAGCCCGGGGCACGTTCGCCGAGTCGATCGTCTCCTCCTCCCTCCTCGGCCGTATCGCCGAGAAGGCGAACCTCCCCTACGAGGAGACCCTCACCGGCTTCAAGTGGATCGCCCGCGTCGAGGGCCTGCGCTACGGCTACGAGGAGGCCCTCGGCTACTGCGTCGACCCCGAGGGCGTACGCGACAAGGACGGCATCACCGCAGCCCTGCTGATCACCGAGCTCGCCTCCGTCCTCAAGGCCGAGGGCCGCACGCTCCTCGACCTCCTGGACGACCTCGCCGTGGAGCACGGCCTGCACGCCACGGACCAGCTCTCGGTGCGGGTCCAGGACCTGTCGGTCATCGCGAACGCCATGCGCCGCCTGCGCGAACAGCCCCCGACCGAGCTCGCCGGTCTGGCCATCATCCGCGCCGAGGACCTCACCAAGGGCACCGACACCCTCCCGCCGACCGACGGCCTGCGCTACACGCTCGACGGCGCCCGCGTCATCGTCCGCCCCAGCGGCACGGAGCCCAAGCTGAAGTGCTACCTGGAGGTCGTCGTCCCGGTCGCGGCGCACGCCGGCCTCCCGGCGGCCCGCGCCAAGGCGGCCGACCTGCTGGCGACGATCAAGCGGGACCTGTCGGCGGCGGCAGGCATCTGAGCCGGACGACGGCTGCCTGTCTGTTCCCGAGAGGGTGCCCCCGTCTGGAGGCACCCTCTCGGGTGATTTCCCCACGGCGGTTGACCGGCGCTCCGCGCCCCGCCCCACACCCCGGGCAACGGTGGACGGCAGAACCCACCGCCGATCCGCCTGGAGCAGCGCCGTGTCCACGACCGCATCCCGGCCGACCTCCCGAACGACCACCGCTCCCACCGACGACACCCACCCGGGCTCCCACCCCCCGCCACACCCACACCCTCGCCCGGCCCTCCTACGCGCCCTGCCCCACGCGACCCCCGCCCTCCTGAGCGCTCTTCGCCACGCGGCCCCCGCCCTCCTCGCCTACCTCGCCGTACGCGGCACGGGCCTCGCGGTGCTCACCGTCTGGGCGCACCGCCGGAACCACGGGGTCTGGCCGATCCTGGCGACGCAGTGGGACGCCGACTGGTACCTCGGCATCGCCGACCACGGTTACGCGAGCGAACTCGGCACCGCGCACAACGCCAACAACCTCGCCTTCTTCCCGCTCTACCCGATCCTGGTCAAGGCGCTCGCGGCGGTCACCCCGGGCACCCGCGCCAGTACCGGCCTCGCCATCGCGGTCGTCGCCTCCGTCGTCGCCGCGTGGGGCGTCTTCGCGGTCGGCGACCGGCTGTACGGCCGCAGGGTCGGCATCCTCCTCACCACCCTCTGGGCGGCGCTCCCGGTCGGCCTGGTGCAGTGGATGGGCTACACCGAGTCCCTGTTCACGGCGCTGGCGGCCTGGTCCCTGTACGCCGTGCTCACCGGCCGGCTCCTCACCGCGGCATGGCCGGCGGTGCTCGCGGGCCTGACCCGGCCGACCGGCATCGCGGTGGCGGCGGCGGTGACGGTGGCGGCGCTGCTCGCACTGCGCCGCCGCTTCCGCCTCCGTACCCTCGCGGCCGCGGCGATCGCCCCGCTCGGCTGGTGCGGATACGTCGGCTGGGTGGGCCTGCGCGTGGGCCGCTGGGACGGCTACTTCGCCGTACAGCGGCTCTGGCACAACGAGTTCGACGGCGGCCGCGAGACCCTGCGTCTGGTACGGCGGCTGCTGGCGCGCGACTCGACGCCCGAGCTGTTCCTGGTGATGGTGACGCTCACGCTGGTCGCGTCGGTGGTGCTGTTCGCCCTGTCGGTGTGGGACCGGCAGCCGGTGCCACTGCTGGTCTTCACGGCCGTACTGCTGGCGATCGTCCTGGGCAGCGGCGGCGTCTACTTCCCCCGCGCCCGCTTCCTCCTGCCCGCCTTCCCACTCCTGCTCCCCCTCGCCGCGCACCTGTCCCGCGCCTCCTCGCGCCACCGCGCGCTGATCCTCACGGCGGCGGTGGCCGGGGCGGCGTACTGGGGCGCGTACATGGCGTTGGTGTGGCCGGCGGCACCCTGAACGCGGGCCGCCTCCCAGGGCGTTGGCCCGGATCCGCGTGCGGCAGCGACACCCCCTGCGCGGCAGCCGAACCCCCCTGTGCGGCAGCCAAACCCCCGCCGCCCTCACGCCCAGAGCACCAGCGCCGTCCACCCCACCGCGATGAGCACCGCGAGCGGCCACAGCGGGCGCCCGCGTCGGCGTTCGTCGCTCATCTCGGCCGGTCGCGCGGCCGGGTCCTGCCACATCGCCGTGATCTCGGTGGCGATCCGCTCGTAGGGGTGGACGAAACCCGTCCTGCGCTCCAGCCGGCGCCAGCGAAGGGTGTCCACCGACCACTCGCCGAAGGCACTGCGGCGAGTGCCGATCTTCAGCTCGGCGCCCTTGCACTCGACGGTCCGCAGGTCGTCCCACGCGATGTGCCGGGTGCCGAGCAGGGCGTTGAACCAGAGCCCCTCGCGGTCGGCCGTGACCCGCCAGGCAAGCTGGCGCGGCGCCATCAGGGCGACGCAGAGTCCCAGCAGCCCGCCGAGGACGTACCGCCACACCCCGCCCTCGGTGACGAAGAGGACCCCCACCCACAGCGCCCCCAGGGCCACCGACAGCCAGTCGGGCCACCCGGCCCGCCACCGCCGCACGTCCACGGCCCCCTGGCCGCGCAGCCGTCCGGCGACGTCCTCGACAGCGGCCCGCCGCCGCGCCTCGTCCGCCACCGCACGCTTCGCACCCGCCAGCCGACGGCGTACGGCCCCCTCGGAGAACGGCCGCACGGGCCCCGTGGACCACTCCACGACCGCCGGCTCGTCGGACTCCGTCGAGGCGATCACGAGCTGAACCTCGGCGCCGTCGTAGGGCACCCCGTACAGGACGGCTTCCCGCAGGGGCCCGGGCTGGTCCTCGTCGAGCCGCTCGAGGAGTTCCCGGATCTCCTCGTCGTCCTCGTCGTCGTCCTCGTCGTCGTCCTCGTCGTCGTCCTCGTCGTCGTTTTGGTCGTCGTCCCCGTCGCCCCGGTCCTCGCGATCCCCTTCCCCGGCCAGGTCCCCGTCCCCGCCTCCGGCCTCGTCATCGTCCTCGTCGTCGTCATCGAGCACCGATGTCGCGACAGTGAACAGCGGCCGCACCCCTTCCAGGTCGTCCGCGGCGTACACCTCGGTGTCCACGTCGGTGTTCACCCGCATCAGCACCCGCAGCACGGGCACGGGCTCCCGGCGCAGCCCTGTGGCACGCCACCGGCCGAACGCGGCGGACAGCAGCACGGTGACGCCGATCCCGAGGACGTACCAGCCGACGGCCGGCGCGGTCCGCCGGTCGTCGGAGAGCTCCCACCCGCCGGAGCCGGCGACCAGTACGGCCCCGGCCACGAGCGGTACGAGTGCGACCCAGACGAGGAATTTCCCGCGCCCCACCGGCGCGCCGCCGTCCGGCAGGGCACTGGTCACTCCCCCGGCGGCAGCCCTGGCCGCCGTTCGCTGTCGTCCCCGCGCGAGGAGCCGCAGCACGGCGGCCACCCACAGCAGCACGAGTACGACCGACAGGCTCACCGCCCACGCGAGGGCGACCCCCTGGAACAGCACGACAACGACGAGGACGGGCGCCGCCACCCCCACGGCCTCGGGACGTAGCACGACCCAGACCGCCTGCAGCGCGAGACACGCTGCGGCCCACCCCGGCACCCCGGCGTAGAGCGCCAACGCCCCGGCCGCCACACCTGCGGCCAGGACGACGGCGACGACAAGGGACGCCGGCGCCCGCAACGGCACCCAGCGCGGCGGCAGAGCACCGGTCCAGCGCCGGGTCTGCTCGGCGTCCCAGGGAAGGCAGCCGTCGGGTATGGCGGAGGCGGGCAGCGACGGGGGCTGCCGGAGATTCGTAGTCATCGCTTGCCAGACGTTCGGGCCGCGCTCGTGGTTGCGGTCCTTGCCGTCCTCGGCCCGACGGACGAGCGGGGCCGGGCGCCGGGAGGGGCCGGCCGCGGGCGGCTCAGGTGATGATCAGCAGGATCAGCAGCAGCACGGCGCCCGCGACCGCCGGCCCCGCCACCTCGTAGGCCCACCGCACGGTCACCTCGCCCTGCGCGGACTCCTCCTGCTCCCGGTGCTCGTGCAGCTCCCGCAGGTCGTCCATGACCTGGTCGGTCTCGGCGCGCACCGGCCCGTCCACGTTCAGGCCCGACCGCGGCGCCCCGAAGCCGAGCCCTCCGAAGCCCGTCCCCCCGCCTCCGCGGCCGCCCCGCTCGCCTCGCGCGGCAGCGCTCCGCTCGGCCGCCGCCCGGGCCGACCGGCGCGCCGCCTTCTTGCGGGCGCGCAGCGAGACCGGGACCGCCCAGAGCTGGAACTTGGTGCCGGACTTGGCGACGACCTCGTTCGAGTAACCGGACCGCAGCGAGGCGATCTGGCCCCAGGGCAGCACGATGACGCGGAGCGGGTTGCGGATGCGCAGTCGTTCCTCGTTGGCGTAGACGGCGGGGCGCAGGGTGAACGCGGACACGAGCGGCACGAGCAGGATGAGCGCCGCGAGGGCGAGCCACTGTGTGCGGCCCTCGCCACGGACCAGGGCGTCGATGCCGAGCCAGAGCACGATGGCCAGGAGAAGGACACCGCCGACGATGCCCATGGGTGAGCGGTAGACCCGGTCCTTCGATACGGGGTCCGGGGTGGTGGGCTGGGGCTCGGGGGTCGTCATGGGGCCGATTCTGCCGCATGCCTGCGGCGGGCTTGGCCGGGCGCCCGTTCGCCATGAGGACGTGCCTTGTCCGCGAGTGCGGGTCGTGGGTGGCCCGCCGCTCCCCCAGGCGCGGATTCACGGAGAGCAGCCCTCTTGGGGTGTACAGCCGCTACGCGCGTAGATATGCTCGTCTGGTGACCATGCCCACCAATGCACCTGCCGCAGCCCACGCCCTCTCGGACGTCACCGCGTCCGACAGCACGCTGCGCCGCTTCCTCCACGGGCTGCCCGGCGTCGACGCGGTCGGCCTGGAGGGGCGGGCCGCGTCCCTCGGTACCCGTTCCATCAAGACGACCGCCAAGGCGTACGCCATCGACCTCGCCATCTCGATGGTCGACCTGACGACGCTGGAAGGCGCGGACACCCCGGGCAAGGTCCGGGCGCTCGGCGCCAAGGCGGTCCACCCCGACCCCACCGACCGTACGACCCCGGCGACCGCGGCCGTCTGTGTCTATCCCGACATGGTGGCCACCGCCAAGGAGGCCGTCGCCGGGTCCGGTGTGAAGGTCGCCTCCGTCGCCACCGCCTTCCCGGCCGGCCGCGCCGCCCTCGGGGTGAAGCTGGCCGATGTCCGGGACGCCGTCTCGGCCGGCGCCGACGAGGTCGACATGGTCATCGACCGCGGGGCGTTCCTCGCGGGGAACTACATGAAGGTGTACGACGAGATCGTCGCCGTGAAGGAGGCCTGCGGGGCGAGCGCCCGGCTCAAGGTCATCTTCGAGACCGGCGAGCTGTCGACGTACGACAACATCCGGCGGGCGAGCTGGCTCGGCATGCTGGCCGGGGCGGACTTCATCAAGACGTCCACCGGCAAGGTCGCCGTCAACGCCACCCCCGCGAACACGCTCCTTATGCTGGAGGCGGTACGGGACTTCCGCGCCCAGACCGGCATCCAGGTCGGCGTGAAGCCGGCCGGCGGGATCAGGACGACCAAGGACGCGATCAAGTTCCTGGTCCTGGTCAACGAGACCGCCGGCGAGGACTGGCTGGACAACCACTGGTTCCGCTTCGGCGCCTCCTCGCTCCTGAACGACCTGCTGATGCAGCGTCAGAAGCTGGCCACCGGCCGCTACTCCGGCCCCGACTACGTGACGGTGGACTGATCACCATGGCATCGGCATTCGAATACGCACCGGCCCCCGAGTCCCGCTCGATCGTCGACATCGCGCCGTCGTACGGCCTGTTCATCGACGGCGAGTTCACCGAGGCCGCCGACGGCAAGGTCTTCAAGACCGTCTCGCCGTCCACCGAGGAGGTCCTCTCCGAGATCGCCCAGGCCGGCGAGGCGGACGTGGACCGCGCCGTGAAGGCCGCCCGCAAGGCCTTCGAGAAGTGGTCGGCGCTGCCCGGCTCCGAGCGCGCCAAGTACCTGTTCCGCATCGCCCGGATCATCCAGGAGCGGGCCCGTGAGCTCGCCGTGCTGGAGACCCTGGACAACGGCAAGCCGATCAAGGAGACCCGCGACGCGGACCTCCCGCTGGTCGCCGCGCACTTCTTCTACTACGCGGGTTGGGCCGACAAGCTCGACCACGCCGGTTTCGGCCCGAACCCGAAGCCGCTGGGCGTCGCCGGCCAGGTCATCCCCTGGAACTTCCCGCTACTGATGCTGGCCTGGAAGATCGCCCCGGCCCTCGCGACCGGCAACACGGTCGTCCTGAAGCCGGCGGAGACCACTCCCCTCTCGGCGTTGTTCTTCGCGGACATCTGCCGCCAGGCGGGCCTGCCCAAGGGCGTCGTCAACATCCTTCCGGGATACGGCGACACGGGCGCCGCGCTCGTCGCGCACCCGGATGTGAACAAGGTCGCCTTCACCGGCTCCACGGCCGTCGGCAAGGAGATCGCCCGGACCGTCGCGGGCAGCCGCAAGAAGCTCACCCTCGAACTGGGCGGCAAGGGCGCCAACATCGTCTTCGACGACGCCCCGATCGACCAGGCGGTCGAGGGGATCGTCAACGGGATCTTCTTCAACCAGGGCCAGGTCTGCTGCGCGGGCAGCCGCCTCCTCGTCCAGGAGTCGATCCAGGACGAGCTGCTGGAGTCGCTGAAGCGCCGCCTGTCGACCCTCCGCCTCGGCGACCCGCTGGACAAGAACACCGACATCGGCGCGATCAACTCCGAGGAGCAGCTCTCCCGTATCACCACGCTCGTCGAGCAGGGCGAGGCGGAGGGCGCCGAGCGCTGGTCGCCGGCCTGCGAGATCCCGACCGCCGGCTACTGGTTCGCCCCGACGCTCTTCACGAACGTCACCCAGGCGCACCGGATCGCCCGCGACGAGATCTTCGGCCCGGTGCTGTCGGTCCTGACCTTCCGTACGCCGGACGAGGCCGTCGCCAAGGCCAACAACACGCCGTACGGCCTGTCGGCGGGCGTCTGGACGGAGAAGGGGTCGCGGATCCTCGCCGTGGCGAACAAGCTCCGTGCGGGCGTCGTCTGGTCCAACACGTTCAACAAGTTCGACCCGACCTCGCCGTTCGGCGGCTACAAGGAGTCGGGCTTCGGCCGCGAGGGCGGCCGCCACGGCCTGGAGGCGTACCTCGATGTCTGAGAAGAACGACAAGACTGAGCGCGCCGAGCGGCTCTCCGTCTTCAAGACCTACAAGCTGTACGTCGGCGGGAAGTTCCCGCGTTCCGAGAGCGGCCGGGTGTACGAGGTGAGCGCGAAGACATCAGCCGCTGGCGCGGCGGGCAAGGGCGACTGGTTGGCGAACGTACCTCTCTCCTCCCGCAAGGACGCCCGTGACGCGGTGGTCGCCGCGCGCAAGGCGTTCGGCGGGTGGTCCGGCGCGACGGCGTACAACCGGGGCCAGATCCTCTACCGCATCGCCGAGATGCTGGAGGGCCGCCGCGAGCAGTACGTGCGCGAGGTCGCCGACGCCGAGGGCCTGTCCAAGTCGAAGGCGGCGGCGCAGGTCGACGCGGCGATCGACCGCTGGGTCTGGTACGCGGGCTGGACCGACAAGATCGCCCAGGTGGTCGGCGGCGGCAACCCGGTCGCGGGCCCGTACTTCAACCTCTCCTCTCCCGAGCCGACGGGCGTGGTGGCCGTGGTGGCACCGCAGGAGTCGTCGTTCCTGGGCCTGGTCTCGGTGGTCGCCCCGGTGATCGCGACCGGCAACACGGCCGTGGTCGTGGCCTCGGAGAAGTCCCCGCTCCCGGCCCTCTCCCTCGGCGAGGTCCTGGCCACCTCCGACCTGCCCGGCGGAGTCGTCAACATCCTCTCCGGCCGTACGGCGGAGATCGCGACGCCGCTCGCCGCGCACCAGGACGTCAACGCGATCGACCTCGCGGGCGCCGACGACGCCCTGGCGAAGGAGCTGGAGATCGCCGCGGCGGACAACCTCAAGCGCGTCCTGCGTCCACAGCCTGTGGACGACTGGGCGGCCACCCCCGGCATCGACCGTATGACGGCGTTCCTGGAGACGAAGACGGTCTGGCACCCCACGGGTTCCCTGGGCGCGTCCGGCTCGTCCTACTGACCCGCCCGCGCAGACCAGAGGGCCGTGCCTCCTCTCCGTCCGGAGGAGTCACGGCCCTCTTCTTCCGCTCTTCCGCCGCCGCTGCGTGGCGTACTCAGGTGAACGCCGCCTGTAATCCGGGTGTGACGCGCGCTGCAAAGTCGGTACGCCGGGTCGTCCGCCGGGCGGAACATGCCTCACACTGGTGTCCCGTGAGTTCCCAACCGCCCATACCGACGCGAGTCGTGCTGCTCTGCGGCCCTTCCGGCTCCGGCAAGTCCCTGCTCGCCGCCCGTTCCGGTCTTCCGGTGCTGCGGCTCGACGACTTCTACAAAGAGGGCGACGACCCGACGCTGCCGCAGGTCCCCGGGTCCTCCGACATCGACTGGGACCACTCCGACTCGTGGGACGCCGACACGGCCGTGGCGGCGATCGTGGAGCTGTGCCGCACGGGCCGTACGAACGTCCCGCTGTACGACATCTCGCTCAGCGCCCGGACCGGCGAGGAGACCGTCGAGATCGGCCGGACCCCCCTGTTCATCGCGGAGGGCATCTTCGCGGCCGAGATCGTGACCCGCTGCCGGGAACTCGGGGTGCTGGCCGACGCGCTGTGCCTGAGCCGCGGCCCGGTGCGGACGTTCCGCCGCCGTTTTCTGCGCGACCTGCGGGAGGGCCGCAAGTCGGTGCCCTTCCTGCTGCGCCGCGGCTGGCGCCTGATGCGCCTGGAGCGGTCGATCATCGCCCGCCAGACGGCACTGGGCGCGTACGCCTGCGACCGCGACGAGGCCCTCGGCCGCCTCACCGCGGCCGCCGCGGGCCGCTGCCCGGCGGCTTCGACACCGGCCGGCTGAACGACTTCGGCGCCTTCTCCGTCGTAGGCCTGGGATCTTGCGGAGGAAAGGACGACGATGAAGCGTGCGGCTCTGCTCGTGACAGTGGCGCTACTGACGTCGGCCGGTTGCACGGGCACCAGCGGCGGGGTTTCCGGCGGGGCCTCCTGTTCGGGCCTGGTGACCTACGACAGCCGCGACTACCTGCCCACCGAGAAGTCCGTCTTCACCGTCGGGGAGCGGCTGGGCACGGCCACGGTCGTGGAGTGCGACGACACCCCGAACGACCCGGAGGTCGCCATCCCCGAGAGCACGACCGGCGCCTACGCGATCGAGGGGGTCGATCCCACCGAGGCCATCGCCGTCGGGGACAGTCCCGCCGAGGCGGCGCCCATGGCTGCCCGCTGACCGCACAGCGAAGCGGGACTGGACGGACCCCCCGGCCCTCCAGCCCCGCTCTCGTTGCGCTCCACCGCTTCCCCCGTGGTGGAGCTTCCCCCGTTTCCCCCGTCGGTCCCCTCGTGGGCCCCCCGGCCCCCGTGGGTCCCCCCACTTCTTACCGCTCCCCCGTTACCGCTCCCCCTGGTGCGTCCCCCCGGACCTTCAGGCGACGAGCTCCCCGAAGGCGTCCTCCTCGTCACGGCCGAAGCTGAGGACCTCGTCCTCGCGCAGCCGGCGGAGCGACCGCCAGATGCTGGACTTCACCGTGCCGACACTGATGTCGAGGATCTCCGCGATCTCCGGGTCGGTGCGGCCCTCGTAGTAGCGCAGGACCAGCATCGTGCGCTGGAGCTCGGGAAGGCGGGCGAGCGCCTGCCACAGGACCGCGCGCAGTTCGGTGCCGCGCATCGCGTCCGTGTCGCCGGGCGTCTCCGGCAGTTCCTCGGTCGGGTACTCGTTCAGCTTGCGGCGGCGCCACGCGCTGATGTGCAGGTTCGTCATGGTGCGGCGGAGGTAGCCCCCGACCGCGGCCTTGTCGCTGATCCGGTCCCAGGCCTTGTACGTCGAGAACAGCGCGCTCTGCAGCAGGTCCTCGGCCTCGAAGCGGTCACCGGTCAGGTGGTAGGCGGTCGCGTACAGGGAGGCGCGGCGCTCCTGGACGTAGGCGGTGAACTCCGCCTCCGACAGCGAGCGACGACGCTCCCCCGAGTCCTCCCTGTACGCGGCTCCCCCGTGCGGTTCCCCCGTGAAACCGTCAACCACCGTCATGTACGCGGTGTGCTGACGCCCGGTGCCGCGAGCGCACCCCCGCCCGCTCACGGCACCGGACTTCTCGGAACCCCGGCCCCCGTTCACGTCGTGCAGCCGCGTGATAACCGCGCTGGTGCTGGTGCCGTGCAGCGTGTTCATCTCGCGCCCCCCGTCGTGGACTTCCGGTGTTCTGATCGTGCGACTTGCTGGTGGTCTTGCTCGGTGCGTCTTGCTGTCTTGCCTGTGCCGAAAAGCTTGCCCGGGCACCTTCATGGCCGTGTCCGCCGACTGTCACAGAGCTGTCACAGGGGCCTGTGTCAGAGGTCGCCCCCAGGCGCGGGACAGTCCCCGCACAGCCGAACGCGCTACGTGCGCGTAGCCGTACAGCTCGTACAGGTGTCGAAAGACCGCCCCCGCATGGGCCAGAATGACCCCCGTGCCTTCCCTGTTGCTGATCGAGGACGACGACGCCATCCGGACGGCCCTGGAGCTCTCACTGACGCGCCAGGGACACCGGGTGGCCACCGCTGCCACCGGCGAGGACGGCCTGAAGCTGCTGCGTGAGCAGCGGCCGGACCTGATCGTGCTGGACGTGATGCTGCCCGGCATCGACGGCTTCGAGGTGTGCCGCCGTATCCGGCGCACCGACCAGCTGCCGATCATCCTGCTGACCGCGCGCAGCGACGACATCGACGTGGTCGTGGGCCTGGAGTCCGGCGCGGACGACTACGTCGTCAAACCCGTGCAGGGGCGGGTCCTGGACGCCCGGATCCGGGCCGTGCTGCGCCGCGGGGAACGGGAGTCCAACGACGCGGCGACCTTCGGCAGCCTCGTCATCGACCGCGCCGCGATGACCGTGACGAAGAACGGCGAGGACCTCCAGCTCACCCCCACCGAGCTGCGCCTGCTGCTCGAACTGAGCCGCCGGCCGGGTCAGGCCCTGTCCCGGCAGCAACTCCTCCGCCTGGTCTGGGAACACGACTACCTCGGCGACTCCCGCCTCGTGGACGCCTGCGTCCAGCGACTGCGCGCGAAGGTCGAGGACGTACCGTCGTCGCCGACGCTGATCCGTACCGTCCGTGGTGTCGGCTACCGCCTGGACGCGCCTCAGTGACAGACGCGCAAGGGGGTTTCCGCGGCTGGTTCGCGGCTCGCAAGGGAGTGTGGTCGAGGCTGCGTTTCACGAGCCTGCGACTGCGGCTGGTGGTCGTCTTCGGCCTGGTGGCGCTCACGGCCGCCGTATCGGCCTCCGGGATCGCCTACTGGCTCAACCGCGAGGCGGTGCTCAGGCGCACCCAGGACGCGGTGCTGCGCGACTTCGAGCAGGAGATGCAGAACCGCGCGGGCCTGCTCCCCCAGGAGCCGACGCAGGACGAACTGCAGCACACCGCCGGGCAGATGGCCAACAGCAGCCAGCGCTTCTCCGTGCTGCTGGCCGCCGAGGACGCCGACGGCAAGCCGGTGTACGGCAATTCCGGCGGCCTGGACGGCTTCACGCTCGCGGACGTGCCCGAGTCGCTGCGCACGGCGGTGAACGAGAAGCAGACGACCAACTCCTCCGGCAAGTCCGAGTACCACCTGTACTGGCAGCGGATCATCGAGGACGACACCCCGTACCTGGTCGCCGGTACCCGGCTGAACGGCGGCGGTCCGACCGGCTACATGCTCAAGTCCCTGGAGCAGGAGGCCAAGGACCTCAACTCCCTGGCCTGGTCGCTCGGTATCGCCACGGGCCTCGCGCTGATCGGCTCCGCGCTGCTCGCGCAGGCCGCCGCCACGACCGTACTGAAGCCCGTGCAGCGCCTCGGTACGGCCGCCCGCCGACTCGGCGAGGGCAAGCTGGACACCCGTCTGCGTGTCTCCGGCACGGACGAACTGGCGGACCTGTCAAGGACGTTCAACAACGCCGCCGAGGCGTTGGAGAAGCGGGTCGCCGACATGGCGGCGCGCGACGAGGCGTCCCGCCGCTTCGTGGCGGACATGTCCCACGAACTGCGCACCCCCCTCACCGCGATCACCGCCGTGACGGAAGTCCTCGAAGAAGAACTCGAGGCGGAGTCCGGCTCCATGGACCCCATGATCGAGCCCGCCGTACGCCTCGTCGTCAGCGAGACGCGCCGCCTGAACGACCTCGTCGAGAACCTGATGGAGGTCACCCGCTTCGACGCGGGCACGGCCCGCCTGGTCCTGGACGACGTCGACGTCGCCGACCAGATCACGGCCTGCATCGACGCCCGGGCGTGGCTGGACGCGGTCGATCTGGACGCCGCGCGCGGCATCATGGCCCGCCTGGACCCGCGCCGCCTGGACGTCATACTGGCCAACCTCATCGGCAACGCCCTCAAGCACGGCGGCTCGCCGGTGCGCGTCGCGGTCAGTGCGCAGGACGACGAGGTCGTCATCGCCGTACGGGACCACGGCCCCGGCATCCCCGAGGACGTCCTGCCTCACGTCTTCGACCGCTTCTACAAGGCCAGCGCCTCCCGCCCCCGCTCCGAGGGCAGCGGCCTGGGCCTGTCGATCGCCCTGGAGAACGCCCACATCCACGGCGGCGAGATCACCGCCGCCAACTCCCCCGACGGGGGCGCGGTGTTCACCCTGCGCCTGCCCCGGGACGCGTCGCAGCTTGCGCAGGAGACGAACGGCGACGAGGGCGGCGGCAAGGACACCGGTCGCGCGCAGAAGGGGGACGCCTGATGAACGCCCGCGACGCGGGGACCGCTCCCGTTCGCCTCAAGGGCGCCGAGGCCGAACTCCCCGCACGCTCACACGCACACGGCCGGACGGCCCGTGCGGGCCGCCTGCTGACGCTCTCCGCGCTGACGGCCGCCCTCCTCGCCGGTTGCGGCATACGGTCCACGGAGGTCCCGACCGACTTCGGCCCGGCCCCCTCCCGCGTGCACTGCTCGCTCTCCGGGCCGGACGTCTCGACGCAGGCCTCGCGCGGCCTCCCGGTGCAGGTGTTCCTGCTGTGCGGCTCGCAACTGGTGGCCGTGGAGCGGACCGTACGGGTCCCGGACGGCTCGCCGGACTCGGAGCGCCGTGTGCTGGTGGCCCAGGGCCTGCTGGACGAGCTGGAGGAAACCCCGTCGGCCGACGAGAAGGAGGCCGGCTACACCACGGACGTCCGCGGCGCCATGACCGTGAACGGCCCCCGCCCCGGCGATCCCGACGAGGCACTGCGCCTGAGCACCCCGCCCACCGACCTCACGTCGTACGCCCTCGCCCAGATCGTCTGCACCTTCTCGGACTCGACGGCCGCCGAGGGCGACGGCTCGGTGATCCTGGGCGGCCCGACGGACGAGCCCCCACGCCGCTACGAGTGCACGGACGAGGTCCGCACGAGGCCTGGCAGCAACGAGCCGCCGTCGAGCGACGTCTGACGGAGGGATGTGGGCCGGCGCTGAGAGGTGCCCGGCGTGAGGGCTGAGGTCGGGGGGTTGCGCAGCCCGGCGCGACGGGGTGCGGCCTGCCCACTCGTGCCGCCCATGGGGGTACCTCCCAGGCCCTTTAGGCACTGGGGGAGGCACGACTGCCCGCAGCTGGGGCGGCGGAAGGACGCGTGCCCCCACGCAGCCGCGGTCGCGTACATCGGGAAGGGGACGGGTCGGGCGGTGTCCGCCCGCAGTGGCCGGCGTCAACACGCGGCACCTCCTGGCCTGAGCCCAGCCGCCGGTCCGAGGACGGCCCCCCGACCCGGCCCCGACCCACCCACCGACCGCAGGCGCTACGCACGCCCCCACCCCACCCGCACAGGCGCCGCAGGCATCACACCCGCACCCCGCCGGAGGCCCGTGTGGCGGACGCCTCACGCCACCACGGCGTGTCCCGGAACCGATCCCGCCGGGGGGCGCGTCTAGGGGGGCGTGCAGCGTCAAGGCTCCATCGGCGGCAGCGCCGCGATCCGCATCCGTGCGACGGGAGGTGTCCTCCTGGTCGCACACCTCGCGTTCGTCGCCTGGCTAACACTGCGCCCCCTGGACGTCCCCTGGGTGATGCCGGCCAACCTGCGGCCGTTCGCCGGGATAAGAGCCGACCTGGCCCTGGGCTGGCAGGAAGCCGCCCGCCACATCGTCGAGGGCCTCGCACTGCTCGCCCCACTGGGCGTACTGCTCCCGATGACACACGGCAGGCTTCACGCCTCCCCCCTCGGCTCCCTGGTCCGCACGGTCGCCGCCGGCGCCCTGATCTCCCTGGGCATCGAACTGCTGCAGACCGGCGTCCCGGGCCAGGTCGTGGACATCGACTCACTGTTCCTGAACACGGCCGGCGTGGCCCTCGCGCACACCACGATCGTCCCCGCCGCCCGCGCCTGGCTGCGCCGCAGGTCCCGGCTCGCCCACCGGTCGACGGTCCCCCAGGACGAGCCCTCTCAGGGTCGGACCCCGACGATTCCCAGGGTCGGGATAGCCCCGTAGAGCGACGCTTTGCCCGGTTCGTCGCCATAGCGTGGATGTCAGATGAGGCCATCACTAGGAAGGCCCCACCAGGGGGCCTTCGGCCCACGCTCGCGAAGGAGCCACACCATGACCGCGCTCGCCCGACCCACCCACGGCCGCATGATCGGCGGAGTGTGCGCCGCGCTGGCGCGACGCTTCGGCACCTCCGCGACGACGGTGCGCGTCCTGTTCCTGATCTCCTGCCTGCTCCCGGGCCCGCAGTTCCTGCTCTACATAGCGCTGTGGCTGCTGCTCCCGTCGGAGGCAAAGGCGAACAAGACACGCACGGCCTGGTAACCAGGGCACGTACAGCCTGGTAACCCGGCGAAAAAATGCGCCCCGGCACCGCCTCCATCGCCGGGGCGCACCACTGTCTCTTCCGCCGGCCCCGGCCCCCCGGCCCGCCCGGTCCCTTCCCGCCCCCTCCCGTCTCCTCGCTGCCCCGGTTCAGACCAGCTGCTTGACGGACATGAGCAGATGCCGGTGCGAACCGCCCACCCCGCCAGCCCCCTCCTCCGCCTCCACCCCACTCAACAGCACCCGCTGCCCGGCCCCGATCAGCTCCAGCCGCAACCGGCCCGCCTCAAAGGAATTCAGCGCGTCCAGCAGATACGCCGGATTGAACGCGACGCCGACCTCCTCCGCCCCACTCAGCACCGCCGGCAACCGCTGCGCCGCCACATCGTCCCCGTACCCGGCCCGCAGCAGCACCGACCCGCCGGCCGAGAAGTCCAACCGCACGGGACTGCTCGCCTCGGCCACCACGGCAACCCGGCGCACGGCCTCCGTGAACGCCCCGGACTCGACCTCCGCGACCGCCGCCCCCGCCATGTCGAACAGCGACCCGTACGCCGGCAGCCGCCCGTCCAGCAACCGCACGACGCTCCGCATGCCCCCACCCTCGAAGCCGACCAGCCCGCCACCCGCGGCAGGCTCCAGCCCGACGCGCACGACTGCGCACCGTGCGAGCGACCGCGCGGCATCGAGCAGCCGCCGCGCGGGCACCAACGCCTCCACGGCCCCACCGACACCCATCCCCTCCGCGGCCCCCACCGACCCTTCCGGCTTCCACCCCACCCGCCGTACGGCATACCGGTACCGGTCCGACGCCGACAGCGTCATCGACTCGCCGTCCAGGCGCAGTTGCACACCCGTCAGCACCGGCAGCGTCTCGTCCCGCCCCGCCGCCACGGCCACCTGCCCGACGGCCGTGGCGAACGCGGCGGCGTCCACACTGCCGTACGGCCCGGGCTGCGCCGGAGGCGCCGGGTACTCCTCGCGCGGCAGCGTGGACAGACCGAACTCGGTGCCGCCGGCCTCCACCGTGAACCGCGCCCCGTCCAGGGAGCAGCTCACCGGCCCGTCGGGCAGCACACGGCAGATGTCCAGCAGCCGGCGCCCCGGCACGAGCACCTCGCCGGGCGCCCCGGTCTCGGCGTCCACCTCGATGCGCGCCGCCGCCTCGAAGTCGAACCCCGAGACGGTGAGCCGCCCGGATGTCACCGCCAGCAGGAGTCCGCCCAGCACCGGCACCGGTGTACGCGACGGCAGTGCACGCCCCGCCCAGCCCACAGCCTCGGCGAAGGCGGCACGCTCGATGCGGAACTCCATGAAAAATCCCCCTGTCCGGACCCGGCTCCCCATGACCGCGGACACTATCCGCACCCACTGACAACCGGCCCCGACCAGGGGGAACGTACAAGCCCCCCAGAGAGACCCGGGGAGACCCCAGAGCTCAGGCGGCCGTCGCCAGCCGCTCCCGCCGCAACCGTGCCGCCCGCGTCCCGAACACCGTGATCGTCACGACGCCGAGCACCGCCAGCAGTCCGACCCCGACGGTCCCGGCCCAGCCGCCCGCGTGGAAGGCGACGGCGCCCACGGTGCTGCCCGCGCTGGAGCCGACGTAGTAGGCGGACTGGTACAGGGCGGAGGCCTGCGCCCGCCCTCGCGTGGCCGTCTTGCTGACCGCCGAGGACGCCACCGCGTGCCCCGCGAAGAAGCCGCCGGTGATCAGCACCAGCCCCAGCAGGACGAGCGGCAGCGACCCCGCCAGGGACAGCAGCAGCCCCGCAGCGGTCGTGGCGCCCGCCGCGTACAGCGCACCGCGCCGGCCCAGACGGCCCACCAGCCGCCCGGCCGTCGAAGCCGAGACCGTACCGACCAGGTACACCAGGAAGATCGAGCCGATGATGCCCTGCGGCAGCGAGAACGGCGCCTCCGTCAGCCGGTAGCCGATCACCGTGTACACACCACCGAAGACGGTCATGAACAGCGCGCCGATCGCGTACAGGCGGCACAGCAGCGGATCGGAGAGATGGTCACGGACGGTCCGCACGAGCACCCGCGGCCGCAGCGAGCCCTGCTTGAAGTGGCGCGGCGCCGGAAGCAGCAGCCGGAAGGCGACCGCGCACGCCACGGCGATCGCGCCGATGACGCCGACGGCGACCCGCCAGCCCCACTCCTGAGCGACCCAGCCGGTGATCACGCGGCCGCTCATCCCACCGACGCTGTTGCCCGCGACGAACAGCCCGATCGCCGTGACCAGCGCCTTCGGCCGGACCTCCTCGGCGAGATACGCCGTGGCCGACGCCGGCAGACCCGCCAGCGCCGCACCCTGCACGGCCCGCAGCACCACCAGGGCAGTCAGGTTCGGCGCGAGGGGGACCAGCAGCCCGACCGTCACCGCGACCGCCAGCGACGCCGTCATGACCGTACGGCGTCCGAACCGCTCGGACAGCGCGCTCATGGGCAGCACGAACAGCGCCAGACCGCCCGTCGCCGCCGCCACGGTCCAGCTCGCCTCGCTCGCCGCCACCCCGAACTCACCGGAGATCAGCGGCAGCAGGGCCTGGGTGGAGTACAGCAGGGCGAAGGTCGCGACACCGGCGAGGAAGAGGGCGAAGCTCATCCGGCGGTAGCCGGGGCCGCCGGGGGCCATACGGGAGTCGACGACAGGGACAGCGGGTGCGGCGCCCACGGTGGTGGACGCCCCGGTACTGGCGGGAGACATGCTTCGAAGCTACGTACGCCCCCACTCATCCGTCCAATGCATGAACTCGCCATAATCGTTCCCATGGCGCATCAACACAGCTCACAGGCTCGACTGTCACCATCCAGTGACACAGAAGACATGGAAGATCTGTCGAGGTTGCTCGCACCCCGGCTCGCGTACTTCGCCGGCGTGGCCCGCACCGAGCACGTCACCCGGGCCGCCCAGGAGATGCAGGTCCCCCAGTCCACGCTGTCCCGTGCCATGGTCCGCCTGGAGCAGGACCTGGGCGTCGACCTGTTCGCCCGCCACGGCCGTACGGTCTCCCTGACGCCCGCCGGCCGCACCTTCCTCGCCTCCGCCGAACGCGCCCTCGCCGAGATCAGGCGCGCCGCCGACGAGGTACGCGCCGACGCCGACCCGGCCACCGGCAAGGTCGCCTTCGGCTTCCTGC
This sequence comes from Streptomyces sp. NPDC051243, assembly GCF_044455405.1. NCBI lineage: Bacteria > Bacillati > Actinomycetota > Actinomycetes > Kitasatosporales > Streptomycetaceae > Streptomyces > Streptomyces sp. NPDC051243. The sequence continues at coordinate 19,298 of NZ_JBITES010000031.1, forward strand.
ACACCATGGGCGCGGAAACGGTCCCCGGCCTCCTGCACGCCTTCCGCGCCGACCACCCGCGCATCCGCTTCAGCCTGGTCCAGAACTACGGCGAGGCGATGATCGAACGCCTGCGAGCCGGCGAACTCGACCTCTGCCTGACCTCCCCCGTCCCCGACGCCCCCGACCTGGTCGCCCGCCGCCTGGACGAACAGAAACTCCGCCTGGTCGTCCCCGCCGACCACCGCCTGGCCGCCCGCAGGCGCATCCGCCTGGCCGAAGCGGCCGACGAGATCTTCGTGACCCTGGAACCCGGCTACGGCCTCCGCCGCATCACGGACGACCTGTGCAAGGAGGCGGGCTTCAAGCCCCGTATCGCCTTCGAGGGCGAGGAGGCGGAAACCCTGAGGGGCCTGGTGGCGGCGGGCTTGGGAGTCGCCCTCCTGCCCCCACCGGCGGTCCCCCGCCCAGGAGTGGCGGAACTGACGGTCACGGCCCCGAGAGCGGCGCGCGAGATCGGCGTGGCATGGATGGCAGACCGCCCGGACACGCCCCCGGTGGCCGCCTTCAAGAAGTTTCTGCTCTCACGAAGGGGCAATCTGCTGCCAACCTAAAAGGGGCGCGGGGCTTTGTTCACTGTGTGGCTCCGCCGCGTGGGCGCGAACAACCAAACACAACCCGCACCCCGAACACAAGCTCACCCCCTACGGCGCTGCCGTCTCTTCCCGAAGCCGGAGGCAAGCGGCATCCGCAACCCCAGCGGCGGCGGAGCCGCGAACGCATCAGCGACCGGCCGGGAAAACACCCTCCCGAACAACACCCCCATCACGAAGTCCTCGGCCAGCGCGAGAACTTCCTCCCGGTACTGATGCAACCCGTGACCGTCGGCATGCACTTCGAACCGGCACACATCCCGGTTCGCCTTCTTCGCCCGAGCCGCCAACCGGAACGACAACTCCGGATCGGTCCGCTCGTCGTTCGTGCCGTGCACGATCAGCACCCGCCGCCCCCCGAGCTGCTTCACCGGTTCGGGCGAGGCCGCCACGTCCTCCTCCGGCAGCCAAGGCGCCACCGCCAGCACGGAGTTGACGGCTTCGTGACCCGCCGCGTGCAGGGCCGCCCGCCCGCCCATGTCGACCCCGGCGAGGCACACGGGCACGTCCCCGTAGCGCCGTACGACCTCGTCCGCGGCCCACAACGCGTCGCTCACCTGGTTCGCGGCACTGCCGTTCCAGCCGCGGAAGCGGTAGTGCACGACATGCGCGGCGAGCCCCTCCCCGCGCCCCGCCCGCACCAGACGGCGCCCCAGCGTCCGCACGTACGAGGTCGCCAACAGCGGCGCGGGTTTGCGATGTGAGACCTCGTCACCGCCGGGGAGCAGGAGCACCACACCGCTCACCGCTGTCGGCTCCGGCCCGATCGCTCTGCCCAGCCGGGCCCTGCGAACCGGCGTCGCTTGTTGTGCCATGACAGAACAGTGTCAGAAGGACGGGTGTACGCGACCCGTCCTCGCGGTCACCGTTACGTATCGACGGATTCGTACAGCGACCCGGAAACGTACGAGAGGCGGGCATTTCCCGAGCGATCTACGCGTGTAGGCATTACAGTGCGGAAATGACGAGCGAGACTGCCCAGAAGGCGAACACCCCGAGCTCGGACCAGATCCGCCGGGCCCCGAAGGTTCTGCTGCACGACCACCTCGACGGCGGGCTGCGCCCCGGCACGATCGTCGAGCTCGCCCGCGAGTCGGGCTACCGCCAGCTCCCCGAGACCGATCCGGACAAGCTCGGCGTCTGGTTCCGTGAGGCCGCCGACTCGGGCTCGCTGGAGCGGTACCTGGAGACCTTCTCCCACACGGTCGGCGTGATGCAGACCCGCGACTCACTCGTTCGGGTGGCGCGCGAGTGCGCCGAGGATCTCGCCGAGGACGGGGTCGTGTACGCCGAGGTGCGGTACGCGCCCGAACAGCATCTCGAGGGCGGGCTCAGCCTCGAAGAGGTCGTCGAGGCCGTCAACGAGGGCTTCCGGGAGGGCGAGCGGCTCGCACGGGAGAACGGTCACCGCATCCGCGTGGGCGCCCTGCTCACCGCCATGCGGCACGCCGCCCGCGCCCTGGAGATCGCCGAACTCGCCAACCGCTACCGGGACTTGGGCGTCGTCGGCTTCGACATCGCCGGCGCCGAGGCCGGCCACCCGCCCACCCGGCATCTCGACGCCTTCGAGTACCTCAAGCGCGAGAACAACCACTTCACCATCCACGCGGGCGAGGCCTTCGGCCTGCCGTCCATCTGGCAGGCCCTGCAGTGGTGCGGCGCCGACCGGCTCGGGCACGGCGTGCGCATCATCGACGACATCCAGGTGCACGCCGACGGCTCGGTGAAGCTCGGCCGGCTCGCCTCGTACGTGCGGGACAAGCGCATCCCGCTGGAGCTGTGCCCGAGCTCCAACCTGCAGACGGGTGCCGCCGACTCCTACGCCGCCCACCCCATCGGTCTGCTGCGCCGACTGCACTTCCGGGCCACCGTGAACACCGACAACCGCCTCATGTCCCACACCAGTATGAGCCGGGAATTCGAGCACCTTGTCGACGCATTCGGCTACACGCTCGACGACATGCAATGGTTCTCCGTCAATGCGATGAAATCATCGTTCATTCCTTTCGATGAACGGCTCGCGATGATCAATGACGTGATCAAGCCCGGATATGCCGAACTTAAGTCCGAGTGGCTGTTCCGGCAGACCACGTCTACCAGCGACTCTGCCACCGAAGAGGGCTGATCGGCGGGCATCCGCGTGCACGGGATGCAAACGCCATTCACAATCCGTCCGCATTTCGATGTTTGCGGTGGCAGGCGGGGCGTGTTTACGGTCGAGAACCGCTCACAACCCCGTAACGAATTTCGAGGACGCATTTCATGAAGCAGTCTGCTGCCAGGACCCTCGGTGTCGCCGCTCTCGGTGCCGCCTTCGCCGCCGCGGGTGCCGGCGCCGCGAACGCCGCGCCGGTCGCCCCGGACGCCGCGGGCACGGCGCTGGACACCGTCACCAGGACGCTCCCGGCCGAGAACCTCTCGACGGCCACCCCGGCCGCCACCTCGGGGCTGGCCGGCGGTCAGGAGGCGCTCACCACGGGCGTGGCCTCCGCCACCACCGGCGTCGCCTCCGCGCAGCCGGCCGCGGAGCAGGCGCTGGCGGGCGGCCCGACCGGCCTGGTCTCCGGCCTGCTGGGCGGTCTGCCGGTGCCGGGTGTGCAGGGCGCGCCCACCGCGACTCTGCCCACCCAGGGCCTGCCGCTGAACGGCGTGCCGCTCGCCTGAGCCGACGCGCCTCCGCAGCGGAGACCAGCGGAGAAGCAGCGGAGAACCGCCTGGGAACGGGCGGCCGACCACATCGCCGGGGCGCACCCCATGGACACCGGGTGCGCCCCGGCGGTGTGTCGTGGCAAGGCGTTTGAGCTGCGCTTTCGTCCGCTCCGGGGGCCATTGTCAGTGGGCTGCGGTAGCTTCCGAGGTGTTGAGCGCGAAGAGGCGCTCCTCGGGATACGGCCACAGGGGTGGGTGGACGATGAGCGACGGCACGGCGACTACGACAACGGACCTCGACGTCAGACTGGAGAAACACCGCGTCGAACTGACCGGGTACTGCTACCGCATGCTCGGCTCGTCCTTCGAGGCCGAGGACGCGGTGCAGGACACGATGGTCCGCGCCTGGCGGAGCTACGACAAGTTCGAGGGACGCTCGAGCCTCCGGTCCTGGCTGTACCGCATCGCGACGAACGTGTGCCTGGACATGCTGACCGCCGGCAACAAGCGGGCCCGGCCGATGGACCTGACGGAGTCGACGCCGCTCGCCCAGGCGGCGCTCTCGCCCCGGCCGGACAACACGTGGCTGGAGCCGATGCCGGACAACCGGGTGCTGCCCACCACCGACGACCCGGCCGAGGCGGCCGTCGCCAAGGAGTCGGTGCGGCTCGCCTTCATGGCCGCCCTGCAGCAACTGCCGCCCAAGCAAAGGGCGGTGCTGATCCTGCGCGAGGTGCTGGCCTGGAAGGCGAGCGAGGTCGCCGAGCTGCTCGGCACCACGGTCGCGTCGGTCAACAGCGCGTTGCAGCGGGCGCGTGCGACGCTCGCCGAGCGGGAGCAGCCGGGGGCGGAGGCGACCGTGTCCGACCCGCTGGACGACGAACAGCAAAAGCTCCTGGAGCGCTATGTCGCGGCGTTCGAGGGCTACGACATGACGGCGCTGACCGCCCTGCTGCACGAGGACGCCATCATGACGATGCCGCCGTTCGACCTGTGGCTGACCGGCGTCGAGGACATCACGGGCTTCATGACGACACTGGGCGCCCCGTGCGCGGGCTCGCGTCTGATGCCGGTCCAGGTCAACGGACTGCCGGGGTTCGCGCAGTACAAGCCGGATCCGGAGAAGGGCGGCTTCAGCCCCTGGGCGGTCCAGGTCCTGGAGATCTCAGACGGGCGGATCACCGGGTTCCACTGCTTCCTCGACACGCAGCGCTGGTTCCCGCTGTTCGGGCTGCCCCTCCACCTCGAAGCGGAGCCCGACCAGGTCGAGGAGGGCGTGTAGCGCGGGATCCGGGTCGCGCAGCCGGATACGGCCCCCGGCCCGTCGGGCGGTGAGCTGCAGTCGGGCCAGCAGGTCCACGGTGCCCAGCCCCGGCGGCCCGAGCCCCCCGACATCGCACACCACCACCCCCGCCCCGGTGTCCTCCAGCCGCGCCCGCACGACATCGCACAGCCCTGGCACCTCGTCCCGGGTGACGGGGCCGGCCAGCACGAGTACAGCGGGTGTCATGGCGTCCACGATCGGTAGACCGGGCGGGCGGGCGTAACTCATCGGGCCGGTCGGTGGTCGCCGGTTCCCGCTGATCGGGGCGCTGCGCCGTGTCCGCCGACCGAGATCACGTTGACCGGCTCCCCTCTTTCCCCGGAGGGTTGGCTGTATGCCCCATGTATCGTCGCGTCCCCGAATACCCTCCGGCCTCGTCCCCGCCAAGGGGGCTCCGTGCAGGGGGTGTTGACCGGGTTCGCGGTGATCGCGGTCGTCATCGGCGTGGGCTATGTGATCGGCCGGCGCGGCTATCTCGGCGCCCAGGGCCGCGAGGTGCTGACCAAGCTCGCCTTCCACGTGGCCTCTCCCGCCCTGCTCTTCACCACGCTCGCGCAGACCGACCTCTCGGTGATCTTCTCCAGCCGTCTCCTGGTCACGGCGCTGAGCACGGCCGCGGCGGCCGGGGTCTTCGTCGCGGTGGGTGTCGTACGGCGGTGGGGAGTGGGCCGTACGACCATCGGCGCGCTGTGCTCCAGCTACGTCAACTCCGGCAACCTCGGCATCCCCATCGCGGTGTACGTCCTGGGCGACGCGTCGCTGGTGGCGCCGGTGCTGCTGTTCCAGCTGGTCGGGGTCACTCCGATCGCGCTGACGGTCCTCGACCTGTCCGGCGAGGGCGAGAAGGGGCCGCTGTGGCGCCGCCTGCTGACGCCGTTGCGCAACCCGATCGCGGTGGGCTCGCTGGCGGGGGTGGCGGTGTCGGCGGCGGGCGTGAAGGTACCGGCGCCCGTCCTGGACCCGCTGACCCTGATCGGCGGCATGTCGGTCCCGGCGGTCCTGCTGGCCTTCGGTATCTCACTGTGCGGCAGCACGATGCCGGGCCGGGGGCCGGACCGAGCTCCGGTGCTGCTCTCGGTCACTCTGAAGTCGGTGGGCCAGCCGGCGGCGGCCTGGGCGCTGGCGGTGGGGGTGTTCGGACTGCGGGGCGCTGAACTGCTTGACGTGGTGGTGACGTCGGCGCTGCCTGCCGCGCAGAACCTGTTCACGTATGCGTCGAGTTACCGGGTGGGCGAGCGGTTGGCCCGGGACTCGATTCTGTTGTCGACGGTGTTGTCGGTGCCGGTGCTGGTCGTGGTGGCCGCATTGCTGGGCTGATGGTCAGTCGACCGGGAACTCACCGGTGTCGATGGTCACGTCGAACGGCTCCGGCAGCTTGATGGGGTCACCGAACTTGACGGCGCTCAGGACACGGTAGACATCGCCCTTCGGCTCTCCGTAAAGCGTCGCGGTGGGGCCTCCGGGGGCCCAGCGGTCGATGAGGAGGTAGAGCGGGATCCCGGCTGTGGCGTAGGCAGCGGGCTTGCTGACACGGTCGTGGCGGGCGTTGGACTTGGAAGTCACCTCGACGACGAGCTCGGCGAGGACTGCCGGGATGTGGGAGTCCGCCTCCGCGCATTCCCGCACGGGAGCCACGACCAGGTCCGGGATGAGCATGCCAAGCCGTGACGGCACGGCGATCGCCAGTGTCTGGAAGATTTCCCAGTCCTCGGGGATCACGGAGTAGAGGCGACGCTGGACGCGGGCCGTGATCACGTTGTGGCGGGACGCAGGAGCAGGTGACACGGTGATGATCCCCTCGATGATCTCCACCTTGCTGCCCTCGGGCCATTCCATCTCCTCCCAGTACCGGACGAGGTCGTCCCAGTTCTGGTCGGGGTCCTGGCTCACGGTGAGTGCGCTCATGGCGGTCTCCTATCGGTGCGTCACCGATCCCAGCATGCCGAACGGGACCGGCGGGGGTCCACCGATCCCGTTCACCCGAATGAGGAACCGCCTGATCAGGCGATACGTTCCAGCACAACAGGCGAAGCCGTGAAGTCCGTCCCCGGCGCCGCCACGTCGTAGGAACCCTCCACCGCCTGCAGCGCGTACTCGAAGCGCTCCGGCGTGTCCGTGTGCAGGGTCAGCAGGGGCTGGCCCTCGGTCACCGTGTCGCCCGGCTTGGCGTGCATCTCCACGCCCGCGCCCGCCTGCACGGGGTCCTCCTTGCGGGCGCGTCCGGCGCCGAGGCGCCAGGCGGCGACGCCGATGTCGTAGGCGTCGAGGCGGGTCAGGACACCGGATGACGGCGCCTTGATCACGTGCTGCTCGCGCGCCACCGGCAGTTCCGCGTCCGGGTCGCCGCCCTGGGCCGCGATCATGCGCCGCCAGACGTCCATCGCCGAGCCGTCGGCCAGGGCCTTGGCCGGGTCGGCGTCCTTCACGCCCGCCGCGTCCAGCATTTCGCGGGCCAGCGCGATGGTCAGTTCCACGACGTCCGCCGGGCCGCCGCCCGCGAGGACCTCGACCGACTCGCGGACCTCGAGGGCGTTGCCCGCGGTCAGGCCCAGCGGGGTCGACATGTCCGTGAGCAGGGCGACCGTCTTCACCCCGTGGTCCGTGCCCAGACCCACCATCGTGGACGCCAGCTCCCGCGCGTCCTCGATGGTCTTCATGAAGGCGCCCGTGCCGACCTTCACGTCCAGGACCAGCGAGCCGGTGCCCTCCGCGATCTTCTTCGACATGATGGAGGAAGCGATCAGGGGGATCGCCTCCACCGTGCCGGTGACGTCGCGGAGCGCGTACAGCTTCTTGTCCGCGGGGGCGAGGCCGTCGCCCGCCGCGCAGATCACCGCGCCGGTGCCGTCCAGTACGGACAGCATCTCCTCGTTCGACAGCAGCGCGCGCCAGCCCGGGATCGACTCCAGCTTGTCCAGCGTGCCGCCCGTGTGGCCGAGGCCGCGGCCCGAGAGCTGGGGGACGGCGGCACCGCAGGCCGCCACCAGGGGCGCCAGCGGAAGGGTGATCTTGTCGCCGACGCCGCCCGTGGAGTGCTTGTCGGCCGTGGGCCGGGACAGGGACGAGAAGTCCATGCGCTCGCCGGAGGCGATCATCGCGGCCGTCCAGCGGGCGATCTCCCGGCGGTTCATGCCGTTGAGCAGGATCGCCATGGCGAGCGCGGACATCTGCTCGTCGGCGACCTCCCCGCGGGTGTACGCGTCGATGACCCAGTCGATCTGCTCGTCGCTGAGCTCACCGCGGTCCCGCTTGGTGCGGATGACAGAGATGGCGTCCATGGCCATGGCTTTCCTTCCGGCCGAACATTCTTGAAACGGCACGGCCCCTCCGAGCGCTCGCCGGAGCAACTCGGAAGGGCCGCACAGGAGTTACTTGGTGAGGTGGCCCGGCCCGAAGGCCTGCGGCAGCATCTCCGACAACGGCAGGATTCCCGCCGGGGTCTCCAGCAGCAGCTCGGAGCCGCCGAACTCGTACAGCAGCTGGCGGCAGCGGCCGCACGGCACCAGGATCTCGCCCTTGCCGTCGACGCACGTGAAGTGCGTCAGCCTGCCGCCCCCCGTGTTCTGCAACTCCGAGACCAGCCCGCACTCGGCGCACAGCGACAGCCCGTACGAGGCGTTCTCGACGTTGCAGCCGGTGATCGTACGGCCGTCGTCGACCAGGGCCGCGACGCCGACCGGGTAGCCGGAGTACGGGGCGTAGGCGCGGGTCATGGCGTCCCGGGCCGCCGCGCGCAGCTTGTCCCAGTCGACGTCGTGGGAGGCGGCCGGGGTCACTTGCCCTGACCCTTCTTGTACGGCAGGCCGTCCGCCTTCGGCATCCGCAGGCGTTGCGCGGACAGGGTGAGGACGACGAGCGTGACGACGTACGGCGTGGCGGAGACGACCTGGTTCGGGACCTCGTTGGTGGTCGCGTACCAGGTGTACACCAGGGCACCGACTACCGCGGTGATCATCGACGGGGCGTACTTCTTGCGAACCACGAGCCAGATGGCGCCGATGATCAGCAGGAGCGCGCCGAGCAGCAGCAGGGCGTGGACGTTCTGGGAGCCGCCGCGCAGGTTGAGGCTGTCGGTGTAGCCGAACAGACCAGCGCCCAGCGCGAGACCGCCCGGCATCCAGTTACCGAAGATCATCGCGGCGAGACCGATGTAGCCGCGGCCGCTGACCTGGCCCTCCAGGTAGAAGGGGTTGGCCACGATGGAGAGGAAGACGCCACCGAGGCCGGCCAGGCCGCCGGAGATGATCACGGCGATGTACTTGTACTTGTAGACGTTCACGCCGAGGGACTCGGCGGCCACCGGGTTCTCACCGCAGGAACGCAGGCGCAGACCGAAGGCCGTACGCCACAGGATCCACCAGGTCGCCGGGATCAGCGCGATGGCGATCAGGGTCAGCCAGGAGACGTTGGTGACCAGGCCGCCGAGCAGGCCCGCGATGTCCGAGATGAAGAACCAGCCCTGGTTGTTCAGGTCCCGCAGCCCGTCGGACAGGCCCGGCACGGTGAAGTGGCCGAGCGAGTCGATCGCCGGGGACTGCTTGGCGGAGCCGCCCGCGTGGCCCTCGAAGGCGAGGGGCGCGAGGTAGCGGGTGATGCCGAGGGCGAGGATGTTGATCGCCACACCGGAGACGATGTGGTTGACCCTGAAGGTGACGGTGGCGATGGCGTGCAGGATGCCGCCGATGCAGCCGCCGATGATGCCGACGACGACACCGGTCCACGGGCCCCACTGGAAGCCTGCCCAGGCGCCGAACCAGGTGCCGAGGATCATCATGCCCTCGAGGCCGATGTTGACGACGCCGGCCCGCTCGGCCCACAGACCGCCGAGACCGGCGAGGCCGATCGGGACGGCGAGCTGGAGCGCGGTGGACATCTGGCTGACGTTGGTGATGCCGTCGGCGCCGGTGATGATGCGGACGATCGAGGTCAGCGCCAGGGCGCCGGCGATGACCAGCAGCAGCACGGGCCACGACAGGCGGCGGCCGGTGGGCGCCGCGGGCTGCAGCGTGGGCTGGTTGACGTCGACCGCTGAGGTCTGCGGGGTGGTCATCGGCCGGCCACCTCCTTCGTGGTGTTGTTGTCGGCGCCGAGGACGTGACCGGCGGCCAGTTCAGCGCCGACCCGGCGCTGCTGGCGGCGCAGGCCCCACTCACGTACGGCCTCGTAGGAGACGACGACCGAGAGCACGATCAGGCCCTGCATGATGACCGCGATCTCCTTGTCGTAGTCGTGGAAGTCCAGCTCGGGCGACGCCTTGTCGAGCCAGGCCCACAGCAGTGCGGCGAACGCGATGCCGACCGGGCTGTTGCGGCCGAGCAGGGCGATGCCGATGCCGAGGAAGCCGATGCCGGTGGGGAAGTTGAGGCTGTAGGTGTGGGTGTCGCCGAGCAGGATCGGCAGGCCCGCGAGGCCGGCGATGCCGCCGGAGAGCAGCATGGCGGTGAGCACCATGCGCTTGGGGTCGACACCGCTGGCCGCGGCGGCGGACTCCGAGGCGCCGGAGGCGCGCAGGTCGAAGCCGAAGCGGGTGCGGTTGAGGACGACCCAGTAGCCGATGCCGAGCAGCACGGCGAGGAAGACCAGGCCGTAGATCTCGCCCGCGTCGCCCATGTCGATGCCGGGGACCCAGCCGGACTCGTGCATCTCGCCGGTGGTGTTGTTGTTGCCGACCTTCACGCCGAAGACGGTCGGCAGCCACAGGTAGCCGATGACCGAGGTCGCGATCGCGTTGAGCATGATCGTCGCGACGACCTCGCTGACGCCGCGGGTGACCTTCAGGACACCGGCGATGCCGGACCAGAAGGCACCGGTGCAGACCGCGGTGAGGAGCAGCAGCGGGATCTGGAGGGCGGCCGGCAGGTTCGCGTGCGCGCCGACGATGGCGGCCATCATGGCGGCGAGCTGGTACTGGCCGTCGACGCCGATGTTGAACAGGTTCATCCGGAAGCCGATGGCCACCGCGAGGGCCGCGATGTAGTACATCGAGGCCTGGTTGATGATCAGGACCTGGATGTCGGAGAACGTGGCCTGCTCGAACATGATCGAGAACGGCTCGACCGGGTTCTTGCCGGAGGCGATCAGCACGATCGCGCTCAGCACGAAGGCCACGGCGAGCGCGATGACCGGACCGGCCACGGCGAGGAGCACGCGCTCCTTGTCGAACTTCTTCATCAGCGGGCCTCGTCTTCGCCGGGCTCGGAAGACCTGGAGGTGTCTTCGGGGGTCTCTTCGTGTTCGAGGTGACCGGTGGCGGCACCGGTCATGGCCGAGCCCAGTTCCTCCGGGGTGATGGTGGCCGGGTCGGCGTCGGCGACCAGCTTGCCGTTGTAGATCACGCGCAGGGTGTCGGACAGGCCGATCAGCTCGTCCAGGTCGGCGGAGATCAGCAGCACGGCCAGGCCCTCGCGGCGGGCCTCACGGATGTGGTCCCAGATCGCGGCCTGCGCGCCGACGTCCACACCACGGGTGGGGTGCGCGGCGATCAGGAAGCGCGGCTTGTGGCTCATCTCGCGGCCGACGATCAGCTTCTGCTGGTTGCCACCGGAGAGGGAGGCGGCGGTGACGTCGATGCCGGGCGTGCGGACGTCGTACGCCTCGACGATGCGGCGCGTGTCCTCCTGCGCGGCCTTCGGGTCGAGCCATACGCCCTTGGCGTTGGGCTTCTCGGTGACGTGGCCGAGGATGCGGTTCTCCCAAAGGGGGGCCTCCAGGAGCAGGCCGTGCCGGTGGCGGTCCTCGGGGATGTAGCCGATGCCCTGCTCGCGGCGCTTGCGGGTGGCCCAGCCGGTGATCTCCTCGTCGATCAGGGTGATCGTGCCGGAGTCGGCGTGCTTGAGGCCGATGAGCGCGTCGACCAGCTCGGTCTGGCCGTTGCCCTCGACGCCGGCGATGCCCAGGACCTCGCCCGCGTGGATGGTGAAGGTGATGTCGTCCAGCAGGGCCTTGCCGCCCACCGCCTCCAGGCGGAGCTTGTCGACGGTGATGACCGGACGGTCGGTGACCGTGGACTCGGCGGTCTCCGGCGTGGGCAGCTCGCTGCCGACCATCATCTCGGCCAGCAGCTTCGGCGTGGTCTCGGCGGGAACGGCCGTACCGACCGTCGTGCCGCGGCGGATGACGGTGATCTCGTCGGCGACGGAGAGCACCTCGCCCAGCTTGTGGGAGATGAAGATGACCGACAGGCCCTCGGCCTTGAGCTCGCGCAGGTTGTCGAAGAGCGCGTCGACCTCCTGCGGAACGAGCACGGCCGTCGGCTCGTCGAGGATCAGCGTGGTGGCGCCGCGGTAGAGGACCTTGAGGATCTCCACGCGCTGACGGGCGGCGACGCCGAGCTCCTCGACGAGGCGGTCGGGCTCCACGCCGAGGCCGTAGCGCTCGGAGATCTCCTTGATCTTGCGGCGGGCCTTGGCGCCGATGCCGTACAGCTTCTCGCTGCCCAGGACGACGTTCTCGAGGACGGTGAGGTTGTCGGCGAGCATGAAGTGCTGGTGGACCATGCCGATGCCGCGGACGATGGCGTCGGCCGGTGACGAGAAGCTGACCTGCTCGCCGTGGATGGCGATGGTGCCCTCGTCCGGCTTCTGCATGCCGTAGAGGATCTTCATCAGCGTCGACTTGCCGGCGCCGTTCTCGCCGACCAGGGCGTGGACGGTGCCCTTGCGGACGGTGAGGTGGATGTCGTGGTTGGCCACGACGCCCGGGAAACGCTTAGTGATCCCGGCGAGCTCGACGGCGGTCACCTGACCGTTGACCGCCGCTCCGGCCGGAGGGCTGCTGGACGCGTTGATGGCGCACTCTCCTGGGGACGGGGGTCGTCTACGCGCGTAGCGCCCCTATGGCCTGATAAGGGGCCGACGCACCGCGACAACGGGGTACGGGGAAGTCTCCCGACAGGAGAGCCTGCCCGTACCCCGCGTCGCGGACGTAACCCCTTGGTTACCGCTGCTCAGGGTGTTGCTGGGTCAGCTGGACTTGACCTTGATCTCGCCGCTGATGATCTTCTCCTTGGCCGTCTTGAGGGCGTCCTGGAGCTCGGTGTTGTCCGCGAACTTCGGGTTGGAGTTCGACAGGCTCACCTCACCCGTCTTCAGATCGCCACGAACGATACCGGTCTCCGGCTTGCCGTCCTCGACCGACTTCGCCAGGTTGTAGACCGCCTTGGCGACGTCCTTCATCGCCGAGGTCAGGATCGAGTCCTTGTACTTGGCGAGCGCTTCCTGCTTGTACTGGTCCGAGTCGACACCGATCGCCCACACCTTGTTGGCGGCGGCGGCCTCGATGACGCCCTGACCGGACAGACCGGCGGCCGCGTAGACGACGTCGGCCTTCTTCTCGATCTGGCCCTCGGCGGCCGACTTGCCCTTGTCCGGGCTGGAGAAGCCGCCCTCCTCCGCGGTCTGCGTGAGGTACTGGGAGAGGACCTTGACCTTGCCGCCGCTGGTGTCCTTGACGCCCTGCTCGAAGCCGGCCTGGAACTTGTGGATCAGCGGGATGTCCACACCGCCCACGAAGCCGACGACGTTCGACTTGGTGCTCTTGGCGGCGGCGACACCGGCCAGGTACGAGGCCTGCTCCTCGGAGAAGACCAGGTCGGCGACGTTCTTCGCCTCGACGGTGGAGTCGTCCACGATGCCGAAGGTGGTGTCCGGGAACTTCTCCGCGGCACCCTTCACGGCGGCGGCGTACGCGTAGCCGACACCGATCACCGGGTTGTAGCCCTGCTTGGCCAGCGACACCAGTCGCTGCTCCTTGTCGGCGTCCGTCTCACCCTCGGTGGGCTCGACGTCGGCCGTGTCGTACTGGAACTCCTTCTTCGCCTGCTCCAGGCCCGCGTACGCCGCGTCGTTGAAGGACTGGTCGCCCTTGCCGCCGACGTCGTACGCGATGGCGAGACCCTTGTCGCCACCCTTCGACCCCGAGGAGGCCTGGGTGGAGGTGCCGCCGCAGGCGGAGAGAGCGAGGGCCAGAGAGGCGGTCGCTGCGCCTGCGACCGTGATCCGGGAAATCCGGCGCATGTGGGGAGACTCCTGTCGTACCTGTCGTACAAGCGCCGGACGGTACAGCTCGGGTACAGCTTGCAGCTACGGCGCTGGCTTTCGGTGCAGAGTAACGCGCGTAGACCCGCCCGAAAACCCCTTCTGTCCACCTTGTTATCCGCCCGTGTTCAACTCCACGCGATGCCTTGACCAAGGGCTTGCCGACAGCAAAGGGAGGGTGGCGGTGGGTGATCCGGATGACGGGGGTGGTGAGCCGGTCGGACGCCCGGGAACGACGGAGCGGGCGGGCACCCGCCGGATGCCCGCCCGCTCTGCGTGAGTACGACCGCTGCTACTCGGTCTTGACCTTGATGGAGCCGTCGATGATGCCCTCCTTGGCCTTCGCCACGGCGTCGGAGAGGCCCGCGATCTTCGCGAACTCCGGGTTGGACTCGGAGAGGCCGACGCCGTTGACCTTCAGGTCGAAGGTCTGCGTGCCGGTGAGCGGCTTGCCGTCCTCGACGGACTTGGCCAGCGTGTAGACCGCACCGCCGACGTCCTTGAGGGCGGAGGTGAGGATGTAGTTCTTGTACGACGCCAGCGCGGCCTGCTTGTACTGGTCGGAGTCGACGCCGATCGCCCAGACCTTGGCCTTCGCGGCGGCCTCGATGACGCCCTGGCCGGACAGACCGGCCGCCTGGTAGACGACGTCGGCCTTCTTCTCGATCTGACCCTCGGCGGCGGCCTTGCCCTTGTCGGGGCTGGAGAAGCCGCCCTCCTCGGCGGTCTGCGTCAGGTACTGCGAGACGACCTTGACCTTGCCGCCGCTGGTGTCCTGGACGCCCTGCTTGTAGCCGGCCTCGAACTTGTGGATCAGCGGGATGTCCACACCGCCCACGAAGCCGACCGTGTTCGTCTTGGTGGCCTTGGCCGCGGCGACGCCGGCCAGGTACGAGGCCTGCTCCTCGGCGAAGACGAGGGAGGCGACGTTCTCGCCCTCGACGACCGAGTCGACGATGCCGAAGGTGGTCTTCGGGTACTTCTTGGCCACGGCCTCCATCGCGGGGCCGTAGGCGAAGCCGACGCCGATCACCGGGTTGTAGCCCTGCTTGGCGAGGGAGGCCAGACGCTGCTCCTTGTCGGCGTCCGTCTCGCCCTCGGTGGGCTCGATGTCGGCGGTCTTGTAGCCGAACTCCTTCTGAGCCTTCTGCAGACCGGCGTACGCGGCGTCGTTGAAGGACTGGTCGCCCTTGCCGCCGATGTCGTACGCGATGGCGAGGCCCAGGTTCTTGTCGCCGCCGTCGCTGCCGCCGCCGTTTTCACTGCTGGTACCGCCACACGCCGTGGAAGCGAGCGCGATCGACGCAACCCCCACCGCGACACGGGTCAGTTTGGATATCCGACGCATCGTGAAGTCCCCATTCTCCAAGCCCCGCAGTGGGTGCTGAGTTCGGCGCACATTAACGCGCGTAGACCCTCCTGGGAACGGGGTTTCGCCTGGCCGTTATCCATTCGTGCCGATGGCCGGTTAAGCCCTTGTGAACCACCGGATCGAAAGGTGCGCATGGGACATTGCGCCCCTTCCGCACCACACCTTCCGTCACCAGGGGTGTCGTCAGCGTGATGGCGCTCGGGTGCGATCGCCATGGGGTCAGACTCCCTCCCCATCTGGTTGGCCGCAAGTGGAGGGCACCTTCTCGGCGCCGCATCCGGCAACGCCCCAAAGGGGCGCGGGGAACTGCGCGACCAGCCACGACGAGCCCGCAGTCGCCGAACAACCTCACCTTCCAGGGCGAAGGCGCTCCGGCCTAACCCGCGGAGTCGAGAAGCGCCGCCGCCGTGAACAGCTCCACCCCCACCCCGATGGCGGACTCGTCGACGTCGAAGTCACCCTGGTGCAGGTCACGCCCGATCCGGTCGCCCGGCGTACGCACCCCGAGCCTCGCCATGGCCCCGGGGACGTGCTCCAGGTACCAGGAGAAGTCCTCACCACCGAGGCTCTGCTCGGTGCCCTCGACGGAATCGGCGCCACGGCGGGCGGTCATGGCCTCGCGCAGCAGCTCGGTCGCGGCGGGGTCGTTGACGACGGGCGGGACACCTCGGATGTAGTTGATCTCCGACTTGGCGCGATGGAGGTTGGCGACCTCGTCGATCGCGGCGACGACCAGGTCGGGAGCCTGCCGCCAGGTGTCGAGGTCCAGGCACCGTACGGTCCCGGAGAGCTCGGCGTGCTGCGGGATGACGTTGGGGGCGTGGCCGGACTCGACGCGCCCCCAGGTCACGGCGAGGCCGCTGCGGGCGTCGGTGCGCCGGGCGACCAGCGCGGGCACGTCGGTGACGACCCGGGCGGCGGCGGTGACGAGGTCGGTGGTCAGGTGGGGGCGGGCGGTGTGGCCCCCGGGCCCGTCGAGGGCGATTTCGAGCCGGTCGCAGGCGGAGGTGATGGCGCCCTGCCGCAAGCCGATCTTCCCGGCATCCACCTTGGGATCGCAGTGCACGGCGAGGATCTGCCCCACTCCCTCCAGCACCCCGCACTCGACGACGTCGGCGGCACCTCCGGGGAGCACCTCCTCGGCGGGCTGGAAGACCAGCCGGACGGGCCGGGGCAGCTGCCCGCGCTTGTGGAGCTCGGCGAGTACGAGACCGGCGCCGAGTACCACGGTCGTATGCACGTCGTGACCGCAGGCGTGCGCCCGGTCCGGCACCGTGGACCGATACGGGCACTCACTCTTCGTGTCCGGGATGGGCAGCCCGTCGATGTCGGCGCGCAGGGCGAGCACGGGCTGCCCGCCGTCCGGCTCTCCGATGTCACAGATGAGCCCGGTTCCGATGGCGAGCACGCGAGGCTGGAGGCCGGCCTTCTCCAGGCGGGCCTTGATCGCGGCGGTCGTACGGAACTCCTGATTGCCGAGCTCCGGGTGCATGTGCAAGTCGCGCCGGAACTCGACGAGTTCGGCACGGAGCGCCTCCGGCAGGGTGCCAAGAAGGGCGCCTTCCCCGGATTGATCGGCTTCGGACTCTGGGGACATCAGTTGGTTCACCCTCTAGAGGGTAGGACGCCGGGGTGGCCAACTGACCCTCGATCAACAAAAGTTCAACCCGTTTGGGGAAGAAAATCTGGCCACGCGACGCATAGGTATCGGTTTGGGTGGGTAAACTCGCGCCTCTTCACCGCCGAGTCGATCACGGAACCGCCAGTGACGGAGAGTGACGACGCCAGTCACCCACACCTCAACGCATACCACGCCGCGAACAGAACCGTCGGTTGTGTTCACCTGTCGGGATCGCACACCGCAATGGCCGGTCTCTGCGTCAGCCGTCGACGGTGGCCGGAGTAGTCGAGATCACTTTCACACCGGCCTCATGCAGGGTCATGCAGGTCGCGCTGCCTTCCGGCGCGTCGGTGATGAGCGCATCCAGGTCCTCGGGGCCGCAGATCTTCACCATGCCGGTTCCCGGGAACTTGCTCTTGTCGGCCAGGAGGACCACCTTGTCGCCGGCGGCGATCATGGCGCGCCTGGCGGGCACCTCGGCCACGGTGGTGTCCATGACCTGGCCGCCGGGGCGAACGCCGCAAGCACCCATGAACAGCCAGTCGGCATGTACTTGGCGGAGGTTGTCCTCGGCCATGAATCCGTCCAGCATCCGTGACTCACGGAGGACCATGCCCCCGAGCAGCATCAGGTCGATGTTCTCGTCGTCGTTGAGTTCGTCGTAGACCGCGAGATTGTTGGTGATCACCGTGAGTCGGCGGCCGCGCAGGTACCGCGCCAGCCGATGGACGGTTGTACCGCTGTCGAGGATGACCGACTGGCCGTCCTCGATCATCGTGGCCGCTCGGGCGGCAATCGCGTCCTTCTCTCCCACCTGGACCGCGGCGGCCTCGTCGAAGGACGGCTGGTCCTCCTCGACGACCGCTCCGCCATGCACCCGGGTGAGCAGCCCGTCCGCCTCCAACTTGAGGAGGTCACGACGGATGGTCGCCGCGCTGGCATCCAGCCGCTCGGCGAGTTCGGTGACGGACGCGGTGCCGCCCGAGCGCAAGGCCTGCAGGATGAGTTGGTGTCGTCGTTCAGCCAGCACGCAACCGGACACTACACGCTGCCCGCTGACACAATCTGTCGACTTCTGGCCGCAGTTGACGACTACTTGTGCGTCCACGACTTCTGGTGGATTGAGTACGGCTACTCATGTGGGCCGTGGCCGGCAGCCCGCATCGTACGGACATGCGATCGATTCTCCTCCCGAAGTCCTTGCTGGCGGCCGCGCTCGGCGGCGTCGCCGTCCTGGCCTGCTTCGGTGCGCAGAACGCCACCGCCGATCAGACCTCCATGGTCAACACCGTCGCGGCGAGCGACGACGAGGCGGAGGCTCGCTTCCTCGAGATGGCGGACTTCATCTCGCAGAGCTGCGCCCCGGACGTCTCCGGTGGCGTCGATGACGTGGCATCCGCCTCCGTGGCCGACACCGCGGCGGCGGAACCGACCCCCGACTCCACGCTGCCCGTCCTGGTCGACCCGGTGCCGTTGACCGCGACGGAGGAGTGCGCGGCCGAGAGGCACCAACTGCGCATCAGCAGGGCGTTCTCGGGGCTGGACACGGCCACGTACGAGGAGATGCGGGACAAGCTGGCGAGCCTGAACTACCCGGCGGCGCGGGTCCACCGCATGCCGGACTTCTCGGGCGAGCCCGTGGCACGGCTCGACCTGCGGGTGGGGGCCGAGCACTTGGCTCTGGAGGTCACCGACATCGACAGTGGCGTGATGGTTAGGGCGTTCGGCGCTCCGGAGGGCGTGAGCGTGACCGAGGTCCGACTGGAGCCGCAGCTGGACGCGCCCACATCCTGATTGCCCCCGCCGACACCTCCTGAGGCACCCGCCGACACCGCGCCGGGTCCGCGCCGCCGGGTCACTCCGAGAGCGTCGGCTCCGGCGGGGCGGCCCTGCTGCCCCGCCGTGAGCACCCGCGGTACGGGAACTCCGGACATCGCCCCGGGTGAACCCTCTGGACGCTCGCCCCACATCCGCACCAGGGCGTGTATCGAAAGTGCCTGGTGAGATGGCGCAGAGCCCCTTTGTGATCAAGAATCATCGGATGGTCACGATTGAGACTCCCCGTCTGATCCTGCGTCGCTGGCGCGAGGAAGACGTTGCGCCCATGGCCGCCATCAATGCCGACCCCGAGGTCATGCGGTGGATCCGTGACGGCGGCGTCCGTGACGAACAGCAGACTCGCGGCGGGATCCAGGCTTGGGAGAGCGAGTGGGAGTCACAGGGCTTCGGCCTGTTCGCCGTGGAGATCCGGTCCACCGGCGAGCTGGCAGGGTTCACCGGCCTTTCGGTGCCCCACTTCTTGCCGGAGGTACTGCCGGCGGTTGAGGTCGGCTGGCGGCTCGGACGTTCCCACTGGGGGCAGGGCTTGGCCACCGAGGCCGCTACGGCCGCTGTACGGTTCGCGTTCGAAGAGCGAGGGCTGGAGCGGATCGTCAGCATCACTCAGGTGGGCAACGACGCCTCCGAACGGATCATGACCAAACTGGGGATGCATCTGTTCCGTGAGACCGTCAATGCCACCGGTGGTCGGCGGGTACGGGTGTTCGAGTTGCGGTCGGACCAGTACGTCACCACCACTCGTCCTGTGTGAACCGGTCAACGAAGTGACGCACCCGCGCGTTCGCCCTAGGTCGTGTCCGCGGGGCAGGCGGGACTTTGCGGACACGGCCTAAGCCGCGGCCAGCTCACACCACACGTACTTGCCCCGGTTGCCGCCTCTGGTCAGCGGCTGCCAGCCCCAGAGGTCGGCGCAGGCCCGGACGAGCGCCAGCCCTCGCCCTTCCTCGGCCTCCCCGAGGCACCCCAACTCCCCTGGTGGCTGCGGCGGTACGGGATCCGCGTCCCACGCCCCGATCCGCAACACCCCGGCGGACCAGCGAACGCGCAGGGCAGCCGGCCCTTTCGTGTGGCGTACGGCGTTGGCGACCAGCTCGGTCGGGAGGAGTTCGGCTGTGTCCGCGAGGCGGATCAGGCCGTGCATGGTGAGGATCAGCCGGAGGGTGCGGCGGGAGACGGTGACGGCTCGGACGTCGTTCGGGATGTACAGCGGGTACTCCCAGGGTTCGGATTCGGGCATGCGTGAACTCCGTTCGAAGGTGGCGGGGAGTCGCGGTTCGGGCAGGCGGTGTCATTGCCGCAGCCGTCATGGCAGGACGGGGCGGTGCGCTTCCGGGATCCCGGCGTTCCGCAGCGTGTGCGTCGCGCCACTGACGGTAGACCTGGATTTACAGGTTCAGCAAGCCGATCGCGTAACCTAACCCCCGAACGAGTCGCGCTTGCAGGCGCTTTGAACCAAGGAGCGGCACATGGCGGGGTTGAGGCGCGAACCAACAGCACGTCAGGTGCGTTTGGGCGTCGAATTGCGCAGACTTCGTGACGCGGCAGGCCTCACGGGCCGCGAGGCAGCGACCCTGCTCGGAGTGAGCTCCACTCAGATCAATCAGATCGAGTCAGCCCACAGCGGGGTGAGCGAGAAGCGCCTGCGTCGACTGGCTTCCAACTACGCCTGTTCAGACGCGGATTTGATCGACGCCCTGGTAGCGATGGCGACGGATCGCACGCGCGGCTGGTGGGAGGATTACCGTGGCGTTCTTCCCACACCGTTTCTGGACATCGCCGAGCTGGAGCACCACGCCACCTACCGCAGCGACGTGGAGTTCCTGCTCATCCCTGGCCTTCTTCAGACCGAGGACTACGCACACGCCGCCTTCTCCTCCAGGGTTCCCGAACTCTCCCATGAGGGCCTGGAACTGCGCGTCCGGCACCGGATGCAGCGCAGGGCGGTTCTCGAAGGCTCCGCTCCCACCCCATACAAGGCACTCATCCACGAGGCCGCCCTGCGCATCCGGGTCGGGGATCGCGCCACCGCACGAGCCCAGCTCAGCCGTGTCCTGGAACTCTCCGAGGCGGATCACATCACCGTGCGGGTCATCCCCTTCGATCTCGACGGCTTCGGCGGGACCTGGAACACCATGATGCTCGCCGGCGGCACAGTCCCCAGGCTGGATACCGCCGTCCGCGACGCACCCCACGGCACAGGGTTCATCGACTCCGAAGCCCAGCTCAGCGTCTTTCGAACAGTCTTCCGTAAGGTAGAAGCGGTATCGCTCGACCCCGTGAGGTCGCGCGACTTCATCCACGACCTGGCCAAGGAACTGTGAGGCACACCGTGACCACCCCTGGCACCTGGCGCAAGTCGTCTTACTCAGGCGGCGGCGATGGCAATAACTGCGTGGAGATCGCCAACTCCCCCACCCACATATCCATCCGCGACTCAAAGGTCCCGGCCCGGGCCACCCTCACCTTCCCAACCGGAGCCTTCGCCCTCCTGATAGAGGCCGTGAAGTCCCCCCACCTCGCCAACGGGCGGCTTCAGCATTCGCCTCGGATCTCCGATTGATCCTGTGTGAGAGTGTCCGTGGATCACTGCGTGAGGTGATTGGCTCATGAGCTATTTCATGTATGACGTCATGGGCAGTGCGGTCGACGAGCCGTCCCCGGAGACGATGAGACAGGTGCTGGACGGCCTCGCGAACGCCGACGACGAACACCCCGACGTGTCCCTGTCCCATGAGAGCGGGTGGTGCCTCAGCGCGTTCCGCAGCGGTCTGCTGATCTGGGAGAACCCGGAGGACAACTCGGCGGCTCCTGGGGAGATGCGCGAGGTCACCCGCGAGGAGACTCTCCGGCTCTTCGGCCTACTTGCGGTGGGGGACCTTGCGTCGGTGGAGGCGCTTCCCTGGCAAAGGTGACCGCCTTCTCTCCAGCTTCTCTCCGGGACCGTGCCCAGAGGAAAATCGCCAGGTCGTCGCAGCCATCAGGCGTCGCCCCAGTGACGTCGGCCGGGAACTCTCGGCAGCACCCTGGAGGACTTCCGGACGCCATTCCACCAGTCGCACTAGGGTGCGCCCCGTGACCGCCGAGAACCCCGAAATCCCGTCGACCCCCGAGCACGCCGACTTCCTCGAGGCCACCAGAGCCTCCTACGACGCCATCGCCCCGGCCTACACCGACCACTTCTCCGACTGGCCGGCCGACAGCCACCCCTTGGACCGCTCCCTCGTCACCGCCTTCGCCGAGCTGGCCCGCGAACACGCCCCGGCCCCCGTCGCCGACCTCGGCAGCGGCCCCGGTTCAGTTACCGCCCACCTGCACGCCCTCGGCAATCCTGTCTTCGGCGTCGACCTGTCACCGCGCATGGTGACTTTGGCCCGCCGCGCGCACCCCGAACTCCGGTTCCACGTGGGCTCGATGACGTCGCTGGACCTGCCGGACGAGACACTGGGCGGGATCATCGCGCTGTACTCGATCATCCACGTCCCGGACGATCACCTGACCTCGACGCTCGTCGAGTTCCACCGCGTCCTGAAGCCGGGCGCCCCGGTCCTGTTGGCATTCCAGACCGGCGACACCGCAGATCGACTGCACATGACCGAACGCTTCGGCCAGAAGATCGCACTCGACTACCACTGGCGCACCCCGGACACCGTGGCCGACGCCCTGACCAAGGCCGGCCTCCAGCTCCAGGCCCGCCTCCAGCGCGAACCGCAGTACGAGGAGAAGCGGCCCCGCGCGTTCCTCCTCGCGCAGAGGGCGGCGTAACAGTGCCGAGGATCACTGCTCTCGCCCGGCGCTCCCGGAGGCCCGGCTCGACTGCCACTGTTCCATGGTCCGTCGGAGGCACTCGCTCATGAGGAGAAGGAACTCGGCGGAGGAGTCGAAGCGGGCGCCGGCCGGGGTCGCGGTCCCGAGAATCTCGGCTCCGCGCTGCGATGCGGCCACCAGGGCGTCGTTCATCTGCACCGCCGCGAGGGTGGACCGGAGCCAGATCTCCTCGTCGATGACATAGCGCTCGCGGCGCCCGCCGGGGGCTCGTTCCCGCCTGACCATGCCCTGTTGTTCGAGGAAGGTCACGGCGTGTGAGACGGACGCCGGGCTGACCCGAAGCCGCTGGACCAGGTCGGCGGCGGTGAGGGTGCCGGCGTCGGTGATGTACAGGCAGGCCAGCACTCTGGCCGCCATCCGGGGCACGCCCTGCTGTTCGAGGAGGGTGGTGAACTGCTCCGTGAAGTCCTGGACCTCCCGGGGGTCACGCCCATGGCCGCCGTCGGGGACCGGCGGCGCCGGAGGCTGAGCCTGCCTGGGGCGGCGGGCACGATGCCGTGTGGCCTCCTGTGCCCGGTCCGCCCGGTAGTCGTCGGGTCCACCGTTCCGGGTGACCTCCCGCATGACGGTCGAGGCGGGTCGCCCCAGACGCCGGCCGATCTCCGTGTATCCGAGCCCCTCGGCCAGCCCCGCAGCGATGTGCTGACGATCCTCGTCGGTGAGCCTGCCTCCGGGCATCGGTACCCGCCTCCCCTCTGCCGGCATGTGCGGGGCTCGGTGCCCGCACTCCGTGCTGCGCAGCATGTATCCACGCCGAGCCGATTGCAATCCCTGCCGGATCACCCATTGCATTCAGCGCCAGAGTCATTGCAATGGCGGGCCAAACTTCCGTTGTTACAAGGCCTTTTGACGCCTAGCGCTTGTTGACCATTCCGTAAACGCAATGTAGCTTCGTGGGCGTTCAGTGATTCCCGAACACCGGTAAGGAGATTGGCAATGGCACAGAGCACCAACGGCTTCTCCAAGTCAGGGCTGAGCAGGCTGCACGACGTACTGGCGCGGCACGTCGACTCCGGGAAGATCCCCGGCCTGGTCGCCCTGGTCGGCCGGGGCGAGGAGACACACGTCGAAGCGCTCGGCACGATGCGCCACGAAGGCGGCGCGCCGATGCGCCGGGACACGATCTTCCGGTTGGCATCCACGAGCAAGCCGATCGCCATGTCTGCGGCGATGGTCCTGCTGGACGAGTGCAGGCTGCGACTCGACGACCCGGTGGACCAATGGCTGCCCGAACTCGCCGACCGTCAGGTCCTCAAACGGGTCGACGGCCCGGTGGACGACACCGTCCCCGCACGGCGGCCGATCACCGTACGGGACCTGATGACCTCCACGTTCGGGCTGGGCATCGATCTGACGGCGCTGGGCACCCCGATCATGAACGCGGTCTTCGAGAGCGGCGTCTTCAGTCAGGGCGGGACGCCGCTGCCCGAGCCGGACGAGTGGATGCGCCGCCTCGGCGGGCTGCCGCTGATGCAGCAGCCCGGTGAGCGGTGGCAGTACCACCTCAGTCACGACGTGCTCGGCGTGCTCGTCGCGCGGGTCACGGGCCGCCCGTTCGAGACGTTCCTGCGCGAGCGCGTCCTCGATCCGCTGGGGATGAGGGACACCGGTTTCCATGTCCCGGCGGACAAGATCGACCGGCTGCCGCCCAGCTACGCGCCCGACGCGCGGACCGGGGAGTTCACCGTGTGGGACGAGGCCGCGGGCGGACAGTACGCCTCGCCTCCGGCGTTCCAGGCGGGCGGGGGCGGGATAGTCTCCACCGTCGACGACTACCACGCGTACCTGCGGATGCTACTGAACCAGGGGAAGCACCGGGGCGAACGCATCCTGTCCCGACCGGCCGTCCAGTTGATGACCACCAACTGCCTCACGCCCGAGCAGCAGGCCGCTCGAACCGCCCTGGCCCGCGACAACGTCCATGTGTCGTTCGGCCAGGGGCAGCAGGGCGGCTGGGGCTTCGGGATGGCGGTGCGCACCTACCGCGGCGACTACGCGCCCATCGGCCAGTTCGGCTGGGACGGCGGCACGGGAACCACGGCGTACGCCGACCCGGAGAACCAGCTCACCGGCATCCTGTTCACCCAGGTCGGGCTGTCCGTCCCGGACCCGGCGCGCCTGATCCACGACTTCTGGACCACGCTCTACCAGGCGATCGACGACTGATCCCGCGCCAAGTGGTCACACGGCCGTGACCGCCGACAGCCGATGCACGTCCCGCGCGGTCCCGGTCACCCCGGACAGGAACCCCTGCGCCCGCGGAGACGCGTTCTCCGTCAGCCACGCGGGGTCGATGTCGCACACCGCGACCCGTACGTCCGTGCCGGTGAGCGCCGGCGCCGCCCCGCCCCGCGCCTCCTCACCCGCCTTGATCCCGCCATCCTTCGCTTAGTGTTGCCGCCCTGGCCACCACGTCAGTCAAGATCTCGTTCTGGGAGAGCACGGATCGCAAGCCGTCGAGTTGCTCACCGAGAGGAAGTCGGCCAAGCATGCGCTTCGCCTACCACGATCATTCCCGGAGACCACGGCTGGGTGACGTGTCTGCCCTGCGTTTGACGCAGGCGGGGCATGGGGCTGGACTGGATTGACAGGCGCTGCGGCCGAACCCCGTTCCAGGGAGAGCAGCGATGACTACTACGGAAACCTTCAATCTTCTCGAGCCGTACAGGATCGCCGAAGAGACATTCGTTATCCCGTGGGCCCTGGAGGCTCCGCCGGTCGGCCACTTCCCGATGAACTCGATGGTGATCCGGGGAGCCGAACCGGTGCTTGTGGACACCGGGGCGCCGGCCGTGCGATCCCAGTGGCTGGAGGCTGCCTGGTCCGTGGTGGATCCGTTGGACGTTCGATGGATCTTCCTCACCCACGACGATCGTGATCACGCCGGCAACCTTTTGGCTGCCCTCGTCGAATGCCCGAACGCGACACTGCTGACGACCTGGTTCTCGATCGGACGCATGGCCGAGGAGTGGGAGACACCGATCAACCGGTGCCGGTTCATGATCGACGGCGATACGGTGGATGTCGGTGACCGCACTCTGGTGGCCAAACGGCCACCGCTGTACGACAACCCGACAACCCGCGGCCTCTTCGACACGAAGACCAACGTCTTGTGGGCGGTGGACACCTTCGCGACGAACGTGCCCACTCCCCTGCCCGAGATCGCCGCTTTGTCCGCGGACGAATTTCGCGACGGGCAGTTCTTCGGCGGGCGGCTGGTTTCGCCCTGGGTGGCGTTGCTGGACAGCCAGAAGTTCGGGGCAGTGGTGGATGACTTCCAGCGGCTGGGCGCCGAGGTCGTCGCGGGGTGCCACTCGCCGGTGCTCCGCGGACCACGAGTCGCGGAGGCGTTCGATCTTCTCCGCCGGCTGCCTGAGATTCCGGCCTGGCCGGAGTTCACGCAAGCCGACCTCGACCAGTGGATGGCGTTGGCCGAGACCTCGGTCCCGCCCGAACAGCCACGGCCATCGGCCACGTGAGGACCGTTCTGACCGTCCGGTCGGATGCCGGTCGGCTGTCCACGCCCTAGGTGTATTGCCCCGCAGGGTTGTTCACGCGGGTGATGGGTGGGTGGCCGCCGAGTGCGGTGTGGCAGCGGTGGTGGTTGTAGGTGTGCAGGAAGTCTGTCAGGGCGTCGGTGCGTTCGGTGTTGCTGGTGTAGGGCCGTAGGTAGGCCCATTCGTCGAGCAGGGTGCGGTTGAAGCGTTCGACCTTGCCGTTGGTCTGCGGCCGGTAAACGCGGGTGAGTTTGCGGCTCGCGCCGAGGTCGGTCAGTGCCTGCTGCCAGGCGAAGCTCTTGCGGTAGGGCCAGGCGTTGTCGGTCAGCACCCGCTCGATGCGGTCGATTCCATGCGTGGTGAAGAAGG
>NZ_JBITES010000032.1:0-38658 GCF_044455405.1 Streptomyces sp. NPDC051243
CTTTCCAGGTTTCCGCTCTCGCGTTTCCCTTTCCGGCGGTTCCGACTTTATCAGATCCTTTCGGGCCTGACTCCCAGTCAGCGGGGCTTGCCTTCGCGGCTGTTGGGCCGTTCCGACGAGTGAGACTTTAGCGGATTCCTGGCTCCCGACCTAATCGGGGGCTGCGCTCTTTCGAACGCGGATTCCTCATTACGCAAATACGCATGCCAATGAGACGACGGCAGACAGAGCGACTGTCGTCGAATAGTGGTGGTACCTGCGGAATGGCTGCCCGGGGACCGACCGTGGTCGGCGCTCACGTCGGGCAACTCGGAGAACACTACGGATCGGGTCATGGCGTGTCAACTTCACTCCGCTCGGCACCCGCGAGGCGTAGTCTGGGACGCATGACGACGCGTACGTGCACCCAACTGTGGTGGGCCGCCTGACGGCGGCCGTACTCACGTATGCACTCAACGGCCGCCGCCTCGGCGGCCGTTCTCGTATCTCCCTCCAGAGCTTCTGAGGGTCGGCCGGCCGGGGACGGCGGCCTCGACCAGAAGGTGGAGAAGGGATGACGCGGGTCTTCAGTGGGGTCAAGCCGACCGGACATCTGACGCTGGGGAACTACCTGGGCGCCATGCGGCGGTGGGCTGCCGTCGATCAGCACCGGGCCGACGCGCTGTTCTGCATCGTCGATCTGCACGCGCTGACCGTGGACCACGATCCGGCGCGGGTGCGCAGGCTCAGTCGGCAGGCGGCGACGTTGCTGCTGGCGGCGGGGCTGGATCCGGAGCTGTGCACCGTGTTCGTACAGAGTCATGTGGATGAGCACGCGCGGCTGTCGTATGTGCTGGAGTGCGTGGCCACGGACGGCGAGATGCGGCGGATGATCCAGTACAAGGAGAAAGCCGCGCGCGAGCGGGAGCGGGGCGGGAGTGTGCGGCTGTCGTTGCTGACGTATCCCGTGCTGATGGCGGCGGACATCCTGGCGTACGGGGCCGAGGAGGTGCCGGTCGGGGACGATCAGACGCAGCATGTGGAGCTGACGCGGGACCTCGCCGTGCGGTTCAACCAGCGGTACGGGCACACGTTCGTGGTGCCCAGGGCCACGCATCCGCCGGTCGCGGCTCGGGTGATGAATCTGCAGGATCCGGCGTCGAAGATGGGCAAGAGCGATGACTCCGGGCCGGGGATCGTCTATCTGCTCGATGAGCCGGATGTGGTGCGGAAGAAGGTCATGCGGGCGGTGACCGACAGCGGGCGGGAGGTCGTGTACGACCCGGACGCGCGGCCGGGGGTGGCGAATCTGCTGGAGATTCTGGCGGCGTGCACGGCTGGGAACCCAATGGAGCTGAGCGGTGTATATGAGTCGTACGGCGCTTTGAAGTCAGCCACCGCGGAGGCCGTGGTCGAGGTCCTCAGGCCCGTACAGGAGAGGCACAGGGAGCTGTGCGCGGATCCTGGCTATGTGGAGGGGGTGCTGCGGGATGGTGCGGAGCGGGCTCGGGCGATGGCGCGGCCGACCGTCGATGCCGCGTATCGGGCGATCGGGTTGCTGCCGGCTGCTGAGACGGCCGCTGTCGCCGCGGATATCGGGGTGACTGCGTAGGGGTGGGCTCCGCCGCCCCCTGGGGCAGGGGGCGGCGGGGGCGTCACTTGTTGTTGCTGCCGGAGGCGAGTTCGCGGCTGCGGTCGCGGGCCGCTTCGAGTGCGGCGATGAGGGCGGCTCGTACGCCGTGGTTCTCGAGTTCGCGGATGGCGTTGATGGTGGTGCCGGCGGGGGACGTCACGTTCTCGCGGAGTTTGACGGGGTGTTCGCCGCTGTCACGGAGCATCGTCGCGGCGCCGATCGCGGACTGGACGATGAGGTCGTGTGCCTTGTCGCGGGGCAGGCCGAGGAGGATGCCGGCGTCCGTCATGGCTTCGACCAGGTAGAAGAAGTACGCCGGGCCGGAGCCGGAGAGGGCGGTGCAGGCGTCCTGCTGGGACTCGGGGACGCGGAGCGTCTTGCCCACGGAGCCGAAGATCTCCTCGGTGTGGGCGAGGTCGGCTTCGCTGGCGTGGCTGCCCGCGGAGATGACGGACATGGCCTCGTCGACGAGGGCGGGCGTGTTCGTCATGACACGGACGACCGGGGTGCCTGCGGCGAGGCGCTCTTCGAAGAAGGAGGTGGGGATGCCTGCGGCTCCGCTGATGACCAGGCGGTCGGGGGGGACGTGCGGGGCGAGTTCGTCGAGGAGGGTGCCCATGTCCTGCGGCTTGACCGTGAGGATCAGGGTGTCGGCGGTCTTGGCGGCTTCCGCGTTGGTGACGGGGGTGACTCCGTAGCGGGTGCGGAGTTCTTCGGCTCGTTCCGCGCGGCGGGCCGTCACCAGGAGGTCGGCCGGGGCCCAGCCGCCGCGGATCATTCCGCTGAGCAGGGCTTCGCCGATCTTGCCGGTGCCGAGGACTGCGACTTTCTGGGTCATGGCTGGGGTGCCCTCCGGGGGTTGCGTCGTCCGGATTCATCCTCGCATCGGGGGCGGCTTTCGAGGTGGCGTGTCCGGTGGGCGGACGGAGTCGGGCGGAGGCGGACGGAGGCGGACGGAGTCGGACGGAGGGGTGGAGCGTCGTGCTGGGGGGCGGCCGGGCCCGCGGCGGTCATGCCGTCCTGCGTCGCAGGGTCGCCGCGCCCAGGCCCAGGACCAGGAGGGCGCAGCCCGCCACGATCAGGGCGTCGCGGACGAAGTTGGCGGTCATGTCGGTGTGCTTGAGGACCTCGTTCATGCCGTCGACCGCGTAGGACATGGGGAGGACGTTGGAGATGGCCTCCAGGGCCGGGTGCATGTTGTCGCGGGGAGTGAACAGGCCGCAGAGGAGGAGCTGGGGGAAGATCACGGCCGGCATGAACTGGACGGCCTGGAATTCGGAGGCCGCGAAGGCCGAGACGAAGAGACCGAGCGCGGTGCCGAGCAGCGCGTCGAGCAGGGCCACGAGCAGGAGCAGCCAGGGGCTGCCGGTGACGTCCAGGCCGAGGAACCACAGGGCGAGTCCGGTCGCCAGGGCGGACTGGATGATCGCGAGGGTGCCGAAGGCGAGGGCGTAGCCGGCGATCAGGTCGCCCTTGCCGAGAGGCATGGCGAGGAGACGTTCGAGGGTGCCCGAGGTGCGTTCGCGCAGGGTGGCGATGGAGGTGACCAGGAACATCGTGATCAACGGGAAGATCCCGAGGAGGGAGGCGCCGATGTTGTCGAAGGTGCGCGGGCTGCCGTCGAAGACGTAGCGCAGCAGGAACAGCATCACGCAGGGCACTAGGAGCATCAGGGCGATGGTGCGCGGGTCGTGGAGGAGCTGGCGCAGGACCCGGGCGGCGGTGGCGGTTGTGCGGGCGAGGTTCAGAGGGCCGGTGGGGGCGGGCCTGAGCGTGGTGGTTGTGCTCGTCGTCGTGGTCATCGCGTGGTCTCCTTCGCGCGGGCGGCGGCGACCGCCTCGTCGACCAGGTGCAGGAAGGCCGCCTCGACCGTCTCGGAGTTCGTACGGGTGCGCAGGGCTTCGGGGGTGTCGTCGGCGAGGATCCGGCCCTCGCGCATGAGGAGGAGGCGGTGGCAGCGCTCGGCCTCGTCCATGACGTGGGAAGAGATGAGGAGGGTGGCGCCGCGGGAGGCGGCGATGTCGTGGAAGAGGTTCCAGAGGTCGCGGCGCAGGACGGGGTCCAGGCCGACCGTCGGTTCGTCCAGGACGAGGAGTTCGGGGGTGCCGAGGAGGGCGACCGCGAGGGAGACGCGGCTGCGCTGGCCGCCGGAGAGGTTGCCGGCCAGGGCGTCGGCGTGGCTGGTGAGGTCGACGTCGGCGATGGCTCGGGTGACGTTCTCGTGGCGCCGGTCGGCGGCCGCGTGGCCGGGGTCGAGGATCGCGGCGAAGTAGGCGAGGTTCTGGCGGATCGTCAGGTCGTCGTAGACGGAGGGAGCTTGGGTGACGTAGCCGATGCGGGTGCGCAGGGAGGGGTGGCCGGCGGGGCGGCCGAGGACGTCCAGGGTGCCGGTGACCTTGGCCTGGGTGCCGACGATCGCCCGCATGAGGGTCGTCTTGCCGCAGCCGGACGGGCCGAGCAGGCCGGTGATCTGGCCGCGCGGGACGGTGAAGTCGAGGTCGCGGAGTACTTGGCGGGTGCCGCGTACGACGTTCAGGGCGTCGGCTCGGATGGCCGGGGTGGTGGCGGTGTCGGGAGGGTCGGATCGGACGGACGAGTAATTCATCATGTGATGAATAATCCTCCGGTGGGGCTGTGCCGTCAAGCGCCGAGGTGGGCCGGGCGGTGCGGACGGGTCCCCAGGCATGCAGATCGCCCGTCCTCCCCGGCTCGGCACTGGTCTGTGTCCGAGGCCTTGGGGGAGAACGGGCGGGAAAGGGAGGGGCGGGAGGAGTGCTGGCGGGCGTGGAAGAGCCTGGGGCCGGGAGGGAAGTCAGGGGGTGTTGGCGACCAGGAGGTCGACGTCGTAGGTCTCTTCGATGAAGCCGTCCGGGAAGGCCCTGAGGAGGATCTGCTTCTCCTCGGCGAAGAAGGCGTTGCTCGCCTGTGGGCCGTGGACAAGGAAGATCGAGTGGCTGCCGAGGTTCGCCAGGTGTGTGTCGATGGGGACGCGACGGCTCCAGCGGACCTTGCGGCGGGTGAAGGTGAGGCGGCCGGTGGGGTCGGCCATGGCGGCTCGGGCGCCACTGCCGCCCTGCTCGACGACGGGGTGGGCGCCGAAGCGGCGGTCGATTCGGCCCGCCTGTGCCGCCTGCCACGGGATGTCGAGGGGGCTGCTGTTCCACCACAGGGCGAGTGAGCCGCCCGGCCGCAGTACGCGGAGGGCCTCCGGGGCCGAGTGGGCGGGGTCCGTCCAGTGCCAGGCCTGGGCGTAGGTGACGAAGTCGGCGGAGGCGGTGGCGAGGGGGAGGGCGTTGCCGTTGCCGCGGACGATAGTGAGGTCGGGGTGGCTGCGGCGGAACTGGGCCGCCATGCCGTCGCCGGGTTCCACGGCCAGTACGTCGGCGCCGCGCTCTCGCAGAAGGGCGGTGGCTATGCCTGTGCCCGCTCCCACGTCGACGACGCGTGCGCCGGTGAGGGGGCGGCCGGCGAGGTCCTCGATCGCGTCGAAGAGGGCGGGCGGGTAGGAGGGGCGGTTCGCGGCGTACTGGGCTGCGGCGGCGTCGAAGGAGCGGGCGCGCTCGGTGTGTGAGGGGGCCGTCATACGGCCATGGTGGCCGTGGTTGGTGCCGGGTGCACCGAGTTTGTACGGGACGGTGTCGATGCGGCCGCCCGGCTAGTGGCGGCGGCGCTTCTTCGCCGGGTTGCCGGTGCGGCGGGTGCTGCGGCTCTGGTGCTGTTCGCGGGCCTTCTCGTACTCCTCGCGGTGGAGTTTCTCGCCGGGGGCCTCGGTGAGGGAACGGAAGAAGTACGCGAGGAGGGAGCCGACGAAGCCGATCATGAGGAGGCTGCGGAGGCTGGCGTGGCGGTCGGGATCGGGGCGCTTGGTGAAGCCCTCCCAGGTGTGGCGGAAGGCGAGGGCGCTGCACACCGCGAACATCACCACGACCAGGACGGTGACGAAGCCGCCGACCGCGGCGATCTGGATCCCCTCATAGGCGAAGCGCAGGACCAGACAGGAGGCGGCCGCGGTGGCGAGGGAGCCGACGGCCACGGCGATACGGCGGGCGGTGTAGCCGTTGTCGTGGTCCACCCAGGTCGTGCCGAAGAAGCGGAGGGGCTCGGGGCGGGGGCCCGGGGAGCCCGCGGGGGTGGCCGGGGTGCCGTTCTTCTCGCTCACGAGTCGATTATGGCTCCGGCGTGGCCGCGGGCTCCGTACGGGTTCCGGCGAGACAGGATCGTCTTGGGTCGCTCCGGACCGGTCCGGAGCGACCCGGCGCGGTCCGGCGCGACCGAAGCCCGCGTGAATCAGGAGCAGCGCGGTCGGACGTAGCCGTCGCTGCCGGTGTTCACATAGGCGTCCGAGACGTACTCGCCGTCGTCGATGTTGTCCCAGATGTTCGTCGTGCCGTAGGGGCCGGACACGGTCGTGCCCGGCGTCTGGCAGTAGATCGGGATCATGGCGCCCTCGGGCAGGACGCGGACGATCGGGTACTGGGTGCCGGGGCCCCGGCGGACGTTCAGGCGGACGCCCGGCGCGACCTGGTAGTAGCGCACCGCCGCGGCCGTGACCGTGGTGGCCGCCGTGGCGGTCGTTGCCGTGGCCGTGATGGCCGTGGCGGCCTCTTCGGCTGTCCCGGCCTCGGTGGCGACGCCGGCCGCTTCGGCTCTCTCGAACCCTTCAGCGCGGTCCACAGACATGGAAAAACCTCCCCCGTTGATCCCCATGGCTCCCATGGGGTCCCGTTGATTCCCCTAAATCACGCCACGCACACATGTGCGTGATGGGAACACGGAGGCTAGCAAGCCGCCTCGGTCTCGCACGAGTCATCGACTAGGCTCCGTGCGTCGCGCGCGCGGACGAACAGCACGGGGGTGGTCCCATGGCGCCACAGCAGAACGCCGGAGCGGGCGCGGAAGCGGAACTTCCCGAGTACGCCGGTCACTACCGCCTGGAGTCACGCCTGGGGTCCGGCGGCATGGGGGTCGTACATCTGGCGCGGAGCACCTCGGGCATGCAGCTCGCGGTGAAGGTCGTGCATGCCGAGTTCGCGAGGGATCCCGAGTTCAGGGGCCGTTTCCGGCAGGAGGTCGGTGCGGCGCGCAGGGTGAGCGGGGCCTTCACCGCGCCCGTCGTGGACGCCGATCCGGAGGCCGAACGGCCTTGGATGGCCACGCTGTTCATCCCGGGGCCGACCCTCTCCGACCACGTCAAGCGGAACGGGCCGATGGAGCCCGCGCAGCTGCGGCGACTGATGGCGGGACTGGCGGAGGCGCTGCGTGACATCCATCGGGTCGGCGTGGTGCACCGGGACCTCAAACCGAGCAATGTGCTGCTCGCCGATGATGGGCCGAAGGTCATCGACTTCGGTATTTCCCGGCCGAAGGACAGCGAACTGCGCACCGAGACCGGGAAGTTGATCGGTACGCCGCCCTTCATGGCGCCGGAGCAGTTCCGGCGGCCCCGGGAGGTCGGGCCCGCGGCCGACATCTTCGCGCTCGGGTCCGTGCTGGTGCACGCGTCCACGGGGCGGGGGCCGTTCGACTCCGACAGTCCGTACGTCGTCGCCTACCAGGTCGTGCATGACGAACCGGACCTGACCGGCGTACCGGCGAATCTGGCGCCGCTCGTGCTGCGGTGCCTGGCCAAGGAACCCGAGGACCGGCCCACGCCCGACGAGTTGATGCGGGAACTGCGGTCGGTGGCGGCGTCGTACGACACGCAGGCCTTCATTCCCGCGCAGCGGGACGGCGACAAGCACCAGCCGGAGGCCGAGCCGGCGGCGGCATCGAAGCCGGGGCCGGCGGCGGGGGCGGGTGGCGAGGACCGGCTGCACGAGGCCGAGCGGCCGCCCGGCAGGCGCCGGCGCCGGCTGCTGGCCCTCGGGGCCGGGGCCGTCGGTCTCGCCACGGTCGTCGCGCTGGCCTCCGTGCGGCTTCTCGGCGGTACGGACCCGGCGCCGGAGCCCAGGAGCATGGGGACCGCGTCGGCCGGGTTCGCCGGGTGGGCCGTGGCACCGGCGCCCACGAAGGGCACGCCGCAGTGTGCGTACGGGGCGGGGAAGGTGCTGTGCGCGCAGAGCGGGCTCGTCTTCGCGCTCGACCCCGAGGACGGCCGGCTGCTGTGGCGGCATTCCGTCGACGCGTCGCACGTGGGCGGACCGCCGGCCGTGGTGGGCGGTCTCGTGCAGCCCTGGCCGGAACCGGGCAGTCGGCTGGAAGCGCTCGATCCCGTCACGGGCAAGCCCCGTTGGGAGCAGCGCATGCCCGTGTACGGCGCATCGGCGACCGCCGGGGGCATGGTGCTGCTCAGCGGGGCCGACGGCACCCTCACCGGCGTGGACGGCACTTCCGGCGACCCGAAGTGGAGCCGCGTCCTACCGGGTCACACGGCGCCGTACTTCGCCTCCTTCGCCGGGGACCCGCTGGCGTACATGACGAGCACCTCGGACGACGGGTCGAGCACGCGGGTCACCGCGGTGGACCCGGCCACGGGCGACGTGCGCTGGGACGCCCGGCTGAAGGGAACGCTGGAGCTCGTCGGTTCGTCGGACGAGTCGGTCTTCTTCGTTTCCGTCGAGGGGATCTACGGCGACACGCGAAACGTGGTCCGCTACTCCCCCGCCGACCGGGCTTCGCGGCGTGTGGCACTGCCCCTCCCCCTCCTGCAGGCGCACGGCACCGTTCGCGGGAACGTCGTGTACCTCATGGGCGGCGACGGTTCGCTGACCGCCGTGGACATGGAGGCTCACAAGCAGCTCTGGAGTCTGCAGACGTCCGTGGTCCGTACGTCGTCGCCGGTCGCCGACGGCCGGAATGTGTACGTCAGTGCACCCGACGGCAGGCTGCTCGCCGTGGACGCCCGCGAGGGCCGGCTCGTGGGCCAGACACCGGCCCGGCTCGGTGCGGACCCGGACCGGGTGGTGGCCGACCTGCCCGAGCCCGTGCTCGCCGACGGCCAGGTGTACGCCACCGCCCCCGACGGCACCGTCTTCGCCGTGGACGGCCGGAACCCCGCTGACTGGTGATGCGTACGCGCGAAAGGGCCGCCCCCCGGAATCAGCTCAGTAGGAGGCGGCCCCGCGCTGCGAAGCGTCAGCCGAGCTTCGTCACGTCCCGCACCGCGCCCTTGTCCGCGCTGGTCGCCATCGCCGCGTAGGCCCGCAGCGCCGCCGACACCTTGCGGTCGCGGTTCTTCGGGGCGTACGCCCCGTCCAACGCCTGCTCACGGCGCGCGAGTTCCGCGTCGTCGACGAGCAACTCGATCGAGCGGTTCGGGATGTCGATGCGAATGCGGTCGCCGTCCTCGACGAGGGCGATCGTGCCGCCGGACGCGGCCTCCGGGGAGGCGTGGCCGATGGACAGACCGGAGGTGCCGCCGGAGAAGCGGCCGTCGGTGATCAGGGCGCAGGTCTTGCCGAGGCCGCGGCCCTTGAGGAAGGACGTCGGGTAGAGCATCTCCTGCATGCCGGGGCCGCCCTTGGGGCCCTCGTAGCGGATGACGACGACGTCGCCGTCGGTGACCTGCTTGTTGAGGATCTTCTCGACGGCCTCTTCCTGCGACTCGCAGACGACCGCCGGGCCCTCGAAGGTCCAGATCGACTCGTCGACGCCGGCCGTCTTCACCACACAGCCGTCGACGGCCAGGTTGCCCCGGAGGACGGCGAGGCCGCCGTCCTTCGAGTACGCGTGCTCGGCGCTGCGGATGCAACCGCCCTCGGCGTCCTCGTCGAGGGCCTCCCAGCGCTCGGACTGCGAGAAGGCCTCCGCCGAGCGGACGCAGCCGGGGGCGGCGTGCCACAGTTCGACGGCCTCCGGCGAGGGCGATCCGCCGCGCACGTCCCAGGTCTTCAGCCAGTCGGACAGGGACGGGCTGTGGACGGCGTGGACGTCCTCGTTGAGCAGCCCGGCGCGGTGCAGCTCGCCCAGCAGGGCCGGGATGCCGCCGGCGCGGTGCACGTCCTCCATGTAGTACGTGCGGTCCTTGGCGACGTTGGGTGCGACCTTCGCGAGGCACGGGACCCGGCGGCTGACGGCGTCGATCTGCTCCAGGCCGAACGGGACGCCCGCCTCCTGGGCGGCGGCCAGCAGGTGCAGGATCGTGTTGGTGGAGCCGCCCATCGCGATGTCGAGGGCCATGGCGTTCTCGAAGGCCGCGAAGGAGGCGATGGAGCGGGGCAGGACCGTCTCGTCGTCCTGCTCGTAGTAGCGGCGGGTGATGTCCATGACCGTACGGGCCGCGTTCTCGTAGAGCGCGCGGCGGGCCGTGTGGGTGGCCAGGACCGAACCGTTGCCGGGCAGGGAGAGGCCGATGGCCTCGGTCAGGCAGTTCATCGAGTTGGCGGTGAACATGCCGGAGCAGGAGCCGCAGGTCGGACAGGCGTTCTCCTCGATACGGAGGATGTCCTCGTCCGAGATCTTGTCGTTCACGGCGTCGGAGATCGCGTCGACCAGGTCGAGCGTGCGGACCGTGCCGTCCACGAGGGTGGCGCGGCCGGACTCCATGGGGCCGCCGGAGACGAAGACCGTGGGGATGTTCAGCCGCAGGGCGGCGTTCAGCATGCCCGGGGTGATCTTGTCGCAGTTGGAGATGCAGATCAGGGCGTCGGCGCAGTGGGCCTCGACCATGTACTCGACCGAGTCGGCGATCAGGTCGCGGGAGGGCAGGGAGTACAGCATGCCGCCGTGGCCCATGGCGATGCCGTCGTCGACGGCGATCGTGTTGAACTCGCGCGGGATGCCGCCGGCCTCCCTGATCGCCTCGCTGACGATCCGGCCGACGGGCTGCAGGTGGGTGTGGCCGGGCACGAACTCGGTGAAGGAGTTCGCCACCGCGATGATCGGCTTCCGGCCGATGTCCGCACCGGGTACACCGGAGGCGCGCATAAGGGCGCGGGCGCCCGCCATGTTGCGGCCGTGGGTGACTGTGCGGGACCTCAGCTCGGGCATCGTCGCTCGCTCCTTCAGGGACTGCCAGGGATTGCAGAGACTGCAACGGACTGCAGGGACTGCGCGGGACTGCGATCAGAGACTTCTGACTGCTAACGAGCGTACGCCGGTCATCCAGAGGGCGGGACGAGGTGTCCGCAATACGGGACGTATGTCTCGCGGAACAGTTGTTCCGAGCGTCAACGACGGGTAAGGCGCTCCGTCACCGGCCGGTGAGATGCCCCTGCACCACGGGCGCCACGCGCGCGATGATCTGCTCCACGTCCGCCGACGCGATCGGCTCGATCTTGATGACGTACCGCAGCATCGCGACGCCCACCAGCTGCGCGGCGGCCAGCTCGGCGCGCAGTTCCGCGTCCGGGGCGTCGATCTCCCCGGCGATGCGGCGCATCAGCTGCGCGGAGACGAGCCGCCGGAAGACGGCGGCCGCGGCCTCGTTGTTGACCGCCGAGCGGACGATCGCGAGCAGCGGCTTGCGGGTGACCGGGTTCTCCCAGAGCCCGAAGATGGTGCGGGTCATGCGCTCGCCGACGTCGTCGAGCGGCCCTTCCAGCACCGCGTCCCGCACCTTCAGGGCCGGTGCGAAGGCGACCTCCACCGCCGCCTCGAAGACCTGCTCCTTGGTGCCGAAGTAGTGGTGCACGAGGGCCGAGTCCACGCCGGCCGCCTTGGCGATGCCGCGCACGGAGGTCTTCTCGTAGCCGCGCTCGGAGAACTCCTCGCGGGCCGCGTTCAGGATGCGGTCGCGGGTGCCGGCGGCTTCGGTACGAGGGGGGCGGCCGCGGCGCCGGGAGCTCACCCCGCCCTGGCCCGGGGTGGTGTCGGTCACGGCCGGGGCACCTTCACCGCCGAGGCCAGGTGCAGCCGCGTGAAGGCGAGGGCCTCGGCGAGGTCGGCCTCGCGTTCGGCGCTGGACATGGCGCGGCGGGTGTTGACCTCGATGACGACGTGGCCGTCGAATCCGGTGAGCGCGAGCCGCTCCAGCACCTCGGCGCAGGGCTGGGTGCCGCGGCCGGGGACGAGGTGCTCGTCCTTGGCCGAGCCCCTGCCGTCGGCTAGGTGCACATGGCCCAGCCGGTCGCCCATGCGGTCGATCATCTGAAGGGCGTCGGTGCGGGCGGTCGCGGCATGGCTGAGATCGATCGTGAAGTGCCGGTAGTCGTCCTTCGTGACGTCCCAGTCGGGGGCGTACGCGAGCATCTCGCGGTCGCGGTAGCGCCAGGGGTACATGTTCTCGACGGCGAACCGCACATCCGTCTCGTTCGCCATCCGCCAGATACCGGCGACGAAGTCACGGGCGTACTGGCGCTGCCAGCGGAACGGCGGGTGTACGACGACCGTGGAGGCGCCCAGCTTCTCGGCGGCCGCCTGGGCGCGCTGGAGCTTGGTCCAGGGGTCGGTGGACCACACGCGCTGGGTGATCAGCAGACAAGGGGCGTGTACGGCGAGGATCGGGATGTGGTGGTAGTCGCTGAGCCGGCGCAGCGCCTCCATGTCCTGGCTGACCGGGTCGGTCCACACCATGACCTCGACGCCGTCGTAGCCGAGGCGCGCGGCGATCTCGAAGGCCGTTGCCGTCGACTCCGGATAGACGGAGGCCGTCGAGAGGGCGACCTTCGCATCCGGGATGCGCACCACTGGTTCTGCCACGAGGGACAGAGTACGGGGCCGTGCTGGAGGCCGGGGAACGGATGGGCGTCGGGGCGCCATGGGGGTGTGCGGGTGGTCAGGGGTGCGAACTGGGCATATGCCGGGGGCTTGGAGTGGGGGGTGGGGGCGGTGGTGTGGTGGGGTTCACGCGCGCGGAGCGCCGCATGTGCCCTCGACCGAACCGCCGCAGACGCCGCCGGCCGAGCCGTCGCACACACCCCCGGCCGAAACGCCGGAGGCAGCCGTCACCCCACGCCCATGTGGTCCAGCTTCCGCAGGATCACGCCCTCCCGCAGGGCCCAGGGGCAGATCTCCAGCGTCTCCACGCCGAACAGGTCCATCGCGCCCTCGGCCACCAGCGCCCCCGCGAGGAGCTGGCCCGCGCGGCCCTCCGAGACGCCCGGGAGTTCCGCCCGCTGGGCGGCCGTCATGCCGGCCAGGCGCGGGACCCAGGCCTCCAGGGACTCCCGCTTCAGGTCGCGCTGGACGTAGAGGCCCTCCGCGGAGCGGGCCGCGCCGGCGAGGCGGGCCAGTTGCTTGAAGGTCTTGGAGGTGGCGACCACGTGGTCGGGGGTCCCGAAGCGGCTGAATTCGCCGACCGTGCGGGCGATCTGCGCGCGGACATGCCGTCGTAGCGCCCTTATCGCCTCCGGGTCGGGCGGGTCGCCCGGCAGCCAGCCGGCGGTCAGCCGGCCCGCGCCCAGCGGCAGTGACACGGCCGCGTCCGGCTCCTCGTCCATGCCGAACGCGATCTCCAGGGAGCCGCCTCCGATGTCCAGCACGAGCAGCTTCCCGGCCGACCAGCCGAACCAGCGCCGGGCGGCCAGGAAGGTCAGCCGAGCCTCTTCCTCACCGGTGAGAACCTGCAGCTCAACCCCGGTTTCGTCCTTCACGCGCGCGAGGACGTCATCGGCGTTGCCGGCCTCCCGCACCGCGGACGTCGCGAACGGCAGGACCTCCTCCACACCCTTGTCCTCGGCCGCCTGCAGCGCCTCGTGGACGACGCCGACCAGCCTGTCGACCCCGTCGGGACCGATGGCCCCGTTGTCGTCGAGGAGTTGGGCCAGGCGCAGTTCCGCCTTGTGCGAATGCGCGGGCAGCGGGCGCGCGCCAGGATGCGCATCCACCACCAGCAGATGCACCGTGTTAGATCCCACGTCGAGGACACCGAGTCTCATGTACGGAACGCTACTGCCACCCGGTCGATCCTCCGTCCCCTGCGTCCTCGAAGGCGCAGGTACGGACGCCGTACCCTGGACCCGTGCCAAAGACGAAAAAGGCGAAGGACGACAAGACGGCCAAATCCGCCGCGGGTTCTTCGCAGGCAAAGGCAGCCACGAAGTCGAAGAAGCCCAAGAAGGGCTCCCCGGAACCGGACGAGAAGGGGCTCGACTTCGCGCGCGCATGGGTGGAGTTCCCTGATCCGGCGGACGACGAGCAGGTCTTCCGCTGCGATCTGACATGGCTGACCTCCCGTTGGAACTGCATCTTCGGCAGCGGCTGCCAGGGCATCCAGGCAGGCCGCGCGGACGACGGCTGCTGCACGCTGGGCGCGCACTTCTCCGACGAGGACGACGAGAAGCGGGTCGCCGAACATGTGGCGAGGCTCACGCCGGAAATCTGGCAGCACCACGACGAGGGCGTGGCGCACGGCTGGATCTCCGAGGACGAGGACGGGGACCGTCAGACCCGCCCGTACCAGGGGTCCTGCATCTTCCAGAACCGGCCCGGCTTCCCGGGCGGCGCGGGCTGCTCGCTGCACATCCTCGCCCTGAAGGAGGGCCGCGAGCCGCTGGAGACCAAGCCGGACGTCTGCTGGCAGCTGCCGATCCGGCGGACCTACGACTGGATCGACCGGCCCGACGACACGCGCGTGCTCCAGGTGTCGATCGGCGAGTACGACCGCCGCGGCTGGGGCCCGGGCGGCCACGACCTGCACTGGTGGTGCACCTCGGCGACCTCGGCGCACGGCGCGGGCGATCCGGTGTACGTGTCCTACCGGGCGGAGCTGACCGAGCTGATGGGCAAGGCGGGCTACGACCGCCTCGTCGAGCTGTGCGAGGAGCGGCTGGCGTCGCGGCTGCCGTTGCTGGCACCGCATCCGGCGGATCCCGTCGACTAGGACCGCCGGCCAGGAGACCGTCGGCCAAGACACCGTCGCCCCGGACGCCGTCGGCCGGAGAGCCCACCTGGGCGTGCCCACCGGACCGGCGCGCTACGACGCCGACGGGCTCGGTTCGCCGCTGCCGCCGGGCGGCGGCGAGCTGCCCGGGTCGGAGGGGCCGGACGGCGACGGGTCGCCGGTCGTGGGCGACGGATCGGGCGACGAGGGCGGCGGCTCGCTGGGCATGGGGTCGGGCGGGGCCGAGGTCGTCGGCGTCGGATCGGGCCCGGGGGACGAGGGCGGGGGGTCGGTCGGGTTGCCGGGGTGGGTGGGATCGGTGGGATACGGGTCCGGGCCGGGTCCCGGGTCGGAGGGGCTGGGGGCGGTGCCGTAGCCCTCGATGGAGACGACGGCGCCGGCGGGTGAGATCGCCACGCGCGCGCTCCAGTGCCCGGACGGCTCGCGCAGATGGTCGACGTACACCTTGATCGTCAACGACTCGCCGGGTGCCAGCGTTCCCGCCGACCGGCTCAGATAGAGCCAGTGCGCTCCGGTGGTCGCGGACCAGCGCACCGGCGTGCGCCCCGTCGCCGTCAGGGTGACGAGCGTGGTGTCGCCGCTGTTGCCGGCCGACACCTCCAGCTGCCCGACGTTCCTTCCGCCCGCGCCGCTGACGCCGATGACCTCCACGGAGACGTCCGGTTCGTCGCGGTCGCCGAAGCCGCGGTCCGGGCTCGCGTTGCCGGCGTTCTCGTAGCCGCCGTCCGCCGCCTCGCCGTCGAGGGTGCCGGGGCCGTGCGCCTCGCTCGCGCTGGCCGAGTGGCCGTCGACGCCCTCGCCGGTCGGGGTGCCCCGGTAGGCGGCCCACAGGGCGAGGACCGGGGCGGCGACGACGGTGGCGACGACGGTCGTGGTGACGGCACGCGCGCGTAGCCGGTCCCGGCGGGCGGCACGGTCCTTGGGGTCCATCGGGAAGCCACGCCGGTCGAAGCGCGGCACAGCGGCGCCCCGCGCGCGCGAGTGGTGCGTCAGGGCCAGGTGCAGGGCCGCGCGGGGCGCCTGCAGGACGGGCAGTTCGGCGGGGGTGACGCTCGCGCCGGGCCACCGGCCGGGGATCGCGCGCTCGGCGGTGCGGCGGCAGCGGGGGCAGTCGTCGACGTGCCGGACGAGTTCGCGGCGCAGGGCCGTGCTGAGCACCAGCTGGTTGTCGCCGGTGAGCCGGGCGACGCTCGGACAGGCGCCGGTCTCCACGACGGCGAGCGCCGCGCGCGTGCGCTCGACCTCGCAGGCGGCGGAGGCGAGCAGG
This sequence comes from Streptomyces sp. NPDC051243, assembly GCF_044455405.1. Classification (NCBI taxonomy): domain Bacteria; kingdom Bacillati; phylum Actinomycetota; class Actinomycetes; order Kitasatosporales; family Streptomycetaceae; genus Streptomyces; species Streptomyces sp. NPDC051243. Next base: position 15,601 of record NZ_JBITES010000032.1, read on the forward strand.
TCGCGGGCGGCGGCCCGGTCCATGCCCAGGACGGCGGCGACCTCGTGGGCGGCGAGGTGGTGGCGGACGGCGAGTTCGAGGGCCTCGCGCTGCTCCGGCGTGGTGCCGGCGGCCTCCGGCCAGGCGAGCAGGGCGAGTTCGGCGCGCCGCTGCTCCTGGACCTCCTCGGAGACGGACGGTCCCGCGGACTTCGTCCCCGTCTGCCGGTGGGTGCCGTGCCGGCCCGCCGCATGGCTGCTCTGACGTTTCTGCTTGGCCTCGGCCAGCTTGCGCAGGCACGCCCACCGGGCCAGCGCGTACAGCCAGGGGCGCCGGTCGGCGGCGGACTCCGGCACGCGCTGGCCGCGCCGCTCGGCGAGCGCGAGGGCGTCACCGAGGGCGGCGGTCGCGGCGTCGTGGTCGCACAGGACGGACAGGCAGTAGGTGAACAGCCCGTCCAGATACGGCTCGTAGCGCGCGGGCGGCCGCTGCGCCGACGTGCGCGTCGCCGCACGATCACGCGCCTCCCGGCGCGCTCGATGGGCGCCGGCGGTGCGGGTCGAGGTTTCCGTACTGCTGCTCATCATTCGTGGACCGTAGGGGGCTCGCGGTGGCGCCTTCTTCCCGCTTTAGCTCTTTTAATCCATACGGGTGAAACGATCCCTCAATCGGGGACAGGAACCCTGGATTCCGTGGCTTGTGCATGACGAGACGGCCCTCTGGCGGCGGCGAAAGCGGAGTTGCGGCGACGGCGAGAGTGGGTTGCGGCGGGCGCGGAAGCCTGGCTGGCGGCGACCGCGGATGGGGGCGGGCGTGCGGCCGTACGGCGTTGTCAGTGGGCTCGGTTACGGTTCTTCGCATGGCTGCCCGTACCAAGACCACGAAGGACCGCCCGTCCTACCGCTGCACGGAGTGCGGCTGGCAGACGGCCAAGTGGCTCGGCCGCTGCCCCGAGTGCCAGGCGTGGGGGACGGTCGAGGAGTACGGCGCGCCCGCGGTCCGTACGACGGCACCGGGGCGGGTGACGTCGTCCGCGCTGCCCATCGGGCAGGTCGACGGCCGGCAGGCGACCGCGCGGTCCACCGGCGTACCCGAGCTGGACCGCGTCCTCGGCGGCGGACTGGTGCCCGGCGCGGTGGTGCTCCTCGCGGGCGAGCCCGGCGTCGGGAAGTCCACGCTGCTGCTCGACGTGGCGGCCAAGTCGGCGAGCGACGAGCACCGCACGCTGTACGTCACCGGTGAGGAGTCGGCCAGCCAGGTCCGGCTGCGCGCCGACCGCATCGGCGCCCTGGACGACCATCTCTATCTCGCCGCCGAGACCGATCTGGCCGCCGTCCTCGGACACTTGGACGCGGTGAAGCCCTCACTGCTCATCCTCGACTCCGTACAGACGGTGGCCTCCCCGGAGATCGACGGTGCGCCCGGCGGCATGGCGCAGGTCCGGGAGGTGGCCGGCGCCCTCATCCGGGCCTCCAAGGAGCGCGGCATGTCCACGCTGCTCGTGGGACACGTCACGAAGGACGGGGCCATCGCCGGACCCCGCCTCCTGGAACACCTCGTGGACGTGGTGCTCCACTTCGAGGGCGACCGGCACGCGCGCCTGCGCCTCGTGCGCGGGGTCAAGAACCGCTACGGCGCGACGGACGAGGTCGGCTGCTTCGAACTGCACGATGAGGGCATCACGGGCCTTGCCGACCCAAGCGGACTTTTCCTGACTCGTCGTGACGAACCGGTCCCCGGCACCTGCCTGACGGTCACCCTGGAGGGCCGCCGCCCCCTGGTCGCCGAAGTCCAGGCGCTCACGGTCGACTCACAGATCCCCTCCCCCCGCCGCACGACGTCCGGTCTGGAGACCTCGCGCGTCTCGATGATGCTGGCCGTGCTGGAGCAGCGGGGCCGGATCAGCGCGCTCGGCAAGCGGGACATCTACTCCGCGACGGTCGGCGGGGTGAGACTCTCGGAGCCCGCGGCGGACCTCGCCGTCGCCCTGGCCCTGGCCTCCGCCGCCAGCGACACCCCGCTGCCCAAGAACCTCGTCGCGATCGGCGAGGTGGGGCTCGCGGGCGAGGTCAGACGGGTCACGGGCGTGCAGCGCAGGCTCGCCGAGGCGCACCGCCTGGGCTTCACGCACGCGCTCGTGCCGGGCGATCCGGGCAAGATCCCTTCGGGCATGAAGGTGCTGGAAGTGGCCGACATAGGGGACGCCCTCCGGGTCCTTCCGCGCTCGCGTCGCCGAGAGGCCCCACGGGACGCGGAGGACCGCCGGTAGACTTTGCCCTGGTCTCGCCCGTCCGTACGAACAGAGTGTGCGAAACGGGAGCGCCCCAGAACCTGCGACCGGAGGAGTGCAGTGGCAGCCAACGACCGGGTAGCAGCTCCCGGAAAGTCCGGTGGGAGTGCCGGTTCCGATGGCCTGATGCGCGCCTCACTGAGCGCCGTGGCTCCGGGCACGGGCCTTCGCGACGGGCTGGAGCGAGTGCTCCGCGGCAACACCGGCGGGCTCATCGTGCTCGGCTTCGACAAGACCGTAGAGACGATGTGTACGGGCGGATTCGTCCTGGATGTCGAGTTCACGGCGACGCGGCTGCGGGAGCTGTGCAAGCTCGACGGCGGCATCGTGCTGTCGTCCGACCTGTCGAAGATCCTGCGGGCGGGCGTGCAGTTCGTGCCCGACGCGACGATCCCGACGGAGGAGACGGGCACCCGGCACCGCACGGCGGACCGGGTCAGCAAGCAGGTCGGCTTCCCGGTCGTGTCCGTGTCCCAGTCGATGCGGCTGATCGCCCTGTACGTCGACGGTCAGCGCCGCGTCCTGGAGGACTCGGCCGCGATCCTCTCCCGTGCCAACCAGGCCCTGGCCACCCTGGAGCGCTACAAGCTCCGCCTCGACGAGGTCGCGGGAACGTTGTCAGCGCTGGAGATCGAGGACCTGGTGACGGTCCGCGACGTCTCCGCGGTCGCCCAGCGGCTGGAGATGGTGCGCCGGATCGCGACCGAGATCGCCGAGTACGTGGTGGAGCTGGGCACCGACGGGCGTCTTCTGGCGCTCCAGTTGGACGAGTTGATCGCGGGCGTGGAGCCCGAGCGGGAGCTCGTGGTGCGCGATTACGTCCCCGAGCCGACGGCCAAGCGGTCCCGCACGGTGGACGAGGCGCTGTACGAGCTGGACGCCCTCACGCATGCCGAGCTTCTGGAACTCGCCACGGTGGCACGGGCGTTGGGTTACACGGGCTCGCCCGAGGCGCTGGACTCGGCGGTGTCGCCGCGTGGGTTCCGGCTGCTGGCCAAGGTGCCGCGGCTGCCAGGGGCGATCATCGATCGGCTGGTGGAGCACTTCGGTGGGCTGCAGAAGCTTCTCGCCGCCAGCGTGGACGACTTGCAGACGGTGGACGGGGTCGGCGAGGCGCGGGCACGGAGTGTGCGGGAGGGGCTTTCGCGGCTTGCGGAGAGCTCGATTCTGGAGCGCTACGTCTGAGGCTCACCCCTTCGATGCTGAGGCCGGGCGATGCGCAGACCGAGCGCCCGGCGCTACGGGGTGCCTCCCCTTGCGAACGACCCGCTAGTCGTTCTCCAGCACGAACGATGTCTGGGCCGTGTCGAAGCCCGGTGTCTTCGCCTCCACCAGATACGTGCCTGCCTGAGCCGTTCCGGCGGCCGGTGTCGCGCACTGCGGGGCGCTCGCGGTGCGGTCCCACTTCACCGTGTAGGTGATGCTCGAACCGGCGGGCACCCGGAAGGGCAGACTGCGGGAGATCTTGGGGCAGTCGTCGGAGGCCCAGAAGTCGTCCTCGGCGCCCGCCTGAGTGATCGTCACCACCGCGTTCCGTGGGCCGAGATCGACCTTGCAGTCGTAGGTGGAGGAGTTCGTCGCCGTCAGCAGCAGGGCCGGTGTCTCGCCGGGCTCGTACGCGTTGTGCAGGCTCCGCACCGTCAACTTCACCTGGCCCGCGATGCAGTCGGGCAGCGTGGAGCCCTCGGCGACCGTGTCGTCCACACCGACACCGCTGCCCGAGCCGCCCCCCGCGGATCCGCTGCCCGAGCCGTCCGAGCCGCCGGAGTCCCCGGCACCGTCCCCGGACCCGCTGCCGTCGCCGGAACCGGAGCCGTCACCTGACCCCGACCCACCGGAATCCCCACCGCCCGGCGACTCGTCACGGCCCCCCGGCGCCTGACTGATCGCCGGTCCCGATCCCGACGGGCCCGGCGTGATCGTCGAGGGCGCGGGATTCTTGCCGTCCGACCCGCCCGCGGTGTTCTTGTCGCCGCCGCCACCCGATGCGAGCACCCAGGTGACCAGCAGCGCCAACAGGGCGACCACAGACAGCAGTACGGCCCTCCGTCGCCAGTAGATGGAGGAGGGAAGCGGCCCGACCGGATTGCGCAGAGATCCCACGGCGCAAACTGTACGAGAGATCGGTGCGTCAGCCTGCTCCACCCGCCGCCGAGAGCCGCAACTTTTCCGGATCATCATCCTGGAAACCGCCCGGGGGCGGCCGTTCCACCCCTGTCTTCCGTCAGGGGCGGCATCTGCCGATCGCAGGATGTGACGGTATCGACCCGCCGCCTACGGTCCGTGACCATGGACTTCGAGGACGCCGAGCTCTACCGCGACATCACCGACTTCGCCCACGACACCCCAACGTGGGTACAGCACACCGCCGAGATATGGACGGAGGCCGGACTGCTGCTGTTCGCCGCGCTGTTCGCCGCGACGTGGTGGCGAGCCAGGGGCGACAGCGCCCGTGACTTCGCGATCGCGGTCCTTGCACCTGTGGCCACGGCTGTGGCGTACGTGTGCAGTGAGGTGCTCAAGTCCGTTGTCACGCAGGACCGTCCGTGCCGGGCAGTGCCGGACGCGACCGCTCCGCTCAGCGCCTGCCCATCGCCCGGCGACTGGTCCTTCCCCAGCAACCACGCCACCATCGCGGGAGCAGCAGCCGTCGCCCTGGCCCTGACCCGGCGCGCGCTGATCCGGCTGACGGCTCCCCTGGCCCTGCTGATGGCCTTCTCCCGGGTCTTCGTCGGGGTGCACTACCCGCACGACGTCGTGGCGGGTCTCGTCCTCGGTGCGGTCGTCGCCGTGGCCGCCGTACGGCTCGGCGCCCGTCCAGCGGCCCGGCTGGCCGAGACGATGCGCGCCTCGTCGGCGCCTGCCGTGCGGTGGTTCACGGGCCCGGGGTCACAGCGCCGCCCGACGTACGACGTGCGCTGAGCCCCCACGACTCCCCAACCCGCCTCACGACTCGACCGGTCCCGCCTCACGACTCCACCGACCCCGCCTCACGACTCCACCAGCCCCGCCTCATACGCCACGATCGCCGCCTGCACCCGGTTGCGCACCCCCAACCGGTCGAGCACCGAGCTGACATACGCCTTCACCGTGCCCTCCACCAGGTGCAGCCGGGCGGCGATCTCCGGGTTGGACAGGCCGGTGCCGACCAGCCCCAGCACCTCGCGCTCGCGCGGGCTGAGTTCGGCCACGCGCGCGCGTGCTGCGGCCTCGCGGCCAAGTCTGCCGTCGCTGCCGCCCAGTCCGTCGATGACGTACCGCGCGACCTTCGGCGACAGGAAGGCCGCGCCGCCCGCCACCGCCCTTACGCCGGCGATCAGTTCATACGGATCCCCGGACTTCAGCAGGAAGCCGGTCGCGCCGCCGCCCAGGGCGCGGGCCACGTAGGACTGTTCGGAGAAGGTGGTGAGCATCGCCACGGCCGTACCGGGGACGGTCCGTACGATCTCCTCCGCGGCGGCCAGTCCGTCCAGACGGGGCATACGGATGTCCAGCAGGGCCACGTCCGGCCGGTGCGCGCGGGTCAGTTCGACCGCTTCGCGCCCGTCGCCCGCCTCGGCGACGACGTCGGTCTCACCGCCGCTCGTCAGGATGGCGCGCACACCGGCCCGCACCATCGCCTCGTCGTCGGCCAGCAGTACGCGGATCACCGTACGAACTCCTCATCTGCGGAAGGGCGTTGCGACAGACCCGCCCTGGGGATCACGTCCTTGGCGACCAGCCGCCCCGCGTCGTCGAAGCAGAGCCTGAAGTGGTCCACGGAGACGAGGAGTTCGCCGCTGGCGCGGTAGTAGCGACAGACGCTGCCCTTCGGGGGCGGCACGGGCGCGCGCTCCACGGGGGCGTCCCGCACGGTGCGGTCCGGCAGGACGCCGGCGAGGTCGCGGGCCGAAGCCCCAAGGCGCAGCTCGGCGTAGGCGGCGGGTGGCAGCACCGAGTGGGTCTCCGTGTACGCGTACCAGGCGAACGCCCCGCCGACAAGCAAGACGCCCGCGCCGACGGCGACCGCGAAGGCGAGCGCGACGCGGCGGCGGGCGCGGGTGAAGGGGGCGTACGGGGCCGTGGCACGGGTCGGGTTCGGCCGTACGGCTGTGGCGGCGGGCTGTTCGGGGACGTACGCCCGCACGCGGAATCCGCCCCCGTACGGACCGGCCTCGAAGTCTCCGCCGACCGCGGTGACGGCGGCACGGAGGGCCTGGAGTCCGGTGCCGCCGGGGCGGGCCGGTACGTGCGGTGCATCCGGCGTGTCCGCCATGCCGGGCGACCCTGCCGCGTCGCGCGTGCCCGGTGTCCCACCGTCCGCTCCCGAGCCCCGCCCGCTGGTCACCGTGACCGTGACGTCGTCGGCCTCCCTGGCCGCCGCAACGGTGACCTCGGCACCTGGGGCGTGCCGGGCCGCGTTGGTCAGGGCCTCGCGGACCACGCGGTACAGGACCCGCTCGACGATACCGCCGGGCTCCAAGGCCAGGGCGTGCCCGCCCGCGCCGTCCCGCATCGAGTCCGCGGGCCACGCCACCGCACCGCCACCCACCACGTCCATCCGCTGCTCCGCCGCACAGTCCCCAACGGCCCCTGTCCACGTCCCCACCGGCTCCGCCTGCCCCACCGGCTCCACCAGCCCCACCGGCTCCGCCTGCCTCAGCACATCACCGCCCCCCGACGACTCCCACCGCACCGGCAGCCCCGACTCCGCGGCCCGTGCGACGAGTTGCTCGACGGTCTCGCCGGGCGGGGTGAGGGACACGGGCTCGTCCTCCTCCCGCAGGACGCCGATGATGCGGTGCAGTCGTTCGGTGGCGTCGGCGGCGGCCGCGCGCAGGTCGGCCGCGGCGGTGCGGTGGTGGTCAGGGAGGTCGGGGGCGACCTGGAGGGCGCCCGCGCGCAGGGCGATGAGGCTCAGTTCGTGGCCCAGGGAGTCATGCATGTCCTGGGCGATCCGGGCACGCTCGCGCAGCCGTGCGCGTTCCTCGGCGATGCGCTGCTCGCCCTCCAGCCGCGCGGCCCGCGTCCAGCCGGCCTCGGTCAGCTGACGGCTCTGCCGCCAGTACCGGCCGCCGAGCCAGGGGAACACACAGCCGAAGAGCAACGTGCCCGTCAGCACCACCCATTGCGGCGCCGGATCGACCCCGAACAGCGCGATCCTCGCCGTACCGAGACCACCGACGGCCCCGAGGACGAGCGCCGCCGGACGCACTGGCGCCGCACGCAGACCGAGCAGCAGCGCGAAGACGGCGAGGGCCGGGCCGTAGGAGACGGTGAAGAGCGCGGGGGCGGCGGCCAGGCCCAGTACGGCTGTCAGCACGAAGGCGGCCAAGGGCTGCCGTCGGGCCACGGCGACCGCGGCCGCGAGTACGACCGCCCCGGCCACCTGCTGCCACACGGCACGCGGCTCGTTCATCCCGACCCGGTCGGCCGTGAGCGCGGGCAACACGAGGACGGCCCACAGGAGGCAGGCCCGCCAGGTGCGAGGACGTTCCATCCGTACGACGCTACAAGCGGGAGGCGGGGCGGCACTGCTGTCGATCGTCAGGTTTGAGGACGAGGCACCTTCAGGGCCGAAGCGGACGGCCCGGGAGCGACAGCCCCCAGGATCCGCAACCGACCACGAACCGGCAGCCACAAACGCACCGGCACCGCCGCCTACCCACCCGACCGCCCCCAACATGGCAGGATCGGAAGGGCCATGACTGCGCCCACAAAGCCCTCAGCCGACAGCCCCGGCAACGCCCTCTCCGGCCCGACCCCCGGAGAGAACCTGCACAGCCCTGTGATCGGCTGGTTCGACGAAAACGCCCGTGACCTCCCCTGGCGGCGCCCCGAGGCCGGCCCCTGGGGAGTGATGGTCAGTGAGTTCATGCTGCAGCAGACGCCGGTGAACCGCGTCCTGCCCGTCTACGAACAGTGGCTCACCCGCTGGCCCCGCCCCGCCGACCTCGCCAAGGACGCCCCCGGCGAGGCCGTGCGCGCCTGGGGCCGGCTCGGCTACCCGCGCCGTGCGCTGCGGCTGCACGGCGCGGCCGTCGCCATAGCGGAACGGCACGGCGGGGACGTACCGACCGACCACGCACAGCTCCTCGCGCTGCCCGGCATCGGTGAGTACACGGCGGCCGCCGTGGCCTCCTTCGCGTACGGCCAGCGGCACCCCGTCCTGGACACCAACGTCCGCCGCGTGTTCGCCCGCGCCGTCACGGGCGTGCGGTTCCCGCCGAACGCCACGACCGCCGCCGAGCGCAAGCTCGCCCGCGCCCTGCTCCCCGACGACGACCGCACCGCCGCGCGCTGGGCCGCGGCTTCCATGGAGCTGGGTGCGCTGGTGTGCACCGCCAGGAACGAGTCGTGCCACCGGTGCCCGATCGCCGCCCAGTGCGCCTGGCGGGTCGCGGGCAAGCCGGAGCACGAGGGGCCGCCGCGGCGCGGTCAGACGTACGCCGGAACCGACCGCCAGGTGCGCGGCAAGCTGCTCGCCGTCCTGCGCGACGCCCACGGCCCCGTACCGCAGGCGGCCCTCGACCGGGTGTGGCACGAGCCGGTGCAGCGCGCCCGGGCGCTGGACGGCCTCGTCGCGGACGGTCTGGTGGAGCCGCTGCCGGGCGGGACGTACCGGCTGCCCCTTACCTGACGCACAGCCACATCACAGCGCAGGCGCCTCTGCGACAGCCAATACAGAGCAGTCGTACGACCGCTGCACAGCCGTCACGCCATAAATCACCCCATACCCACCTCAACCACTCCTCCGTTTTGTCCGTTTCCTGATTCCGTTACACAACCGACGGACAGCCGAGCGCTAGCCGCAGGCTGCTTCGGACAGGCCCGTGACAACGCCTCCGTAGCTTCATTTCCGTACCCGACAGGCGGGGACGACTACGAACCACAGGCAGTGGCACCGACGGCGAACGAGCCGGACGGGGACGGGGAATCGGGAGGCGGTCAACATGGCGCAGGGCGAGGTGCTCGAGTTCGAGGAGTACGTCCGCACCCGGCAGGACGCGCTGCTGCGCAGTGCCCGCCGACTGGTCCCGGACCCGGTGGACGCCCAGGACCTGCTGCAGACGGCGCTGGTGCGGACGTACCACCGCTGGGACGGCATCGCGGACAAGCGGCTCGCGGACGCCTACCTGCGCCGCGTGATGATCAACACGCGGACCGAGTGGTGGCGCGCCCGCAAGCTGGAGGAGGTGCCGACCGAGCAGCTCCCGGACGCCTCGGTCGACGACTCCACCGAGCAGCACGCGGACCGCGCCCTGCTGATGGACATCATGAAGGTGCTGGCTCCCAAGCAGCGCAGCGTCGTGGTGCTGCGACACTGGGAGCAGATGTCCACGGAGGAGACGGCCGCCGCCCTCGGCATGTCGGCCGGAACGGTCAAGAGCACGCTGCACCGGGCGCTCGCCCGGCTCCGCGAGGAGCTGGAGAGCCGCGATCTGGACGCACGCGCGCTGGAGCGTGAGGAGCGGGAGCGTTGCGCGGCCTAGGCACCACGGCGGGCGACACCGGGCACACGGACGGGGCCGACCGGGCGGACAGGGGCACGGACGGGGATTCCGCGGAGATCGGACCCCACCACCCCGGGCCCGCACCCGTCCGGGGGCCCTTGCAGGCGGCGTTCACGGCGATGGCCGTGGTCGTCGCCCTCGCCCTTTTCGTCTCCGCGTGCGGCACCGGCGGCACCGGCGCACGCGACGAGGGCCCGGCCCACGCCGACGCGATGGGCGGCTCCGCCGTCTCGTCGTCCGTCGCACCCGTGGCCACGCCCTCCGCCACCCTCTCCCCCGTGCCGGACCCGGCGGAGGCCGTCCACCTGGTCAAGGCGGATCCCGAGGTCTCGGCGGCGGTCAAGCGGGAGCTGACGCCGTGCGTGTCCGACGACTATCCCGTCGACGTGTCCTACGGCGATCTGACCGGCGGCCCGGCGGACGACATCGTGGTCAACGTCCTGTCCTGCGGCGATCTGGTCAGCGTCGCCTCGTACGTGTACCGGGAGCAGGACGGCACGTACCAGAATGTCTTCAGGGCCGAGGAGCCTCCGGTCTACGCGGAGATCGACCGCGGCTTTCTGGTGGTGACCGAGCAGGTGTACGCGAAGGACGACGCGCTGTCGAACCCGTCGAGCGAGAACGTGATCTCCTATAAGTGGGTCTCCGGTCGCTTCGTCCAGAAATACGACTCGCGCACCGTGTACGGCGACCTCGGCGAAGGCACCGAGACGGCGACGCCCGACGGCTGAGGAGTGGGTGCGGTGGCCACCGTGGTGAACGGATCGGCCGATCCGCGCGTCCACCAAGTGGGCACCCTGCAGGCAACAGACACGGAACACGAGGACTGAGAGCACCGGGATGGCAGACCAGACCCACGTCCTGTTCGTCGAGGACGACGACGTCATCCGCGAGGCCACCCAGCTCGCCCTCGAGCGGGACGGCTTCGCGGTCACCGCCATGCCCGACGGGCTGTCGGGCCTGGAGGCGTTCCGGACGAACCGGCCGGACATCGCGCTGCTGGACGTCATGGTCCCGGGCCTGGACGGGGTCAGCCTGTGCCGCCGTATCCGCGACGAGTCGACCGTGCCGGTGATCATGCTCTCGGCGCGTGCCGACTCGATCGACGTGGTGCTGGGCCTGGAGGCGGGCGCGGACGACTACGTGACCAAGCCGTTCGACGGTGCCGTGCTGGTCGCACGGATCCGTGCGGTGCTGCGCCGCTTCGGGCACGCGAGCGGCGGCGACCGGGCGGAGGAGGCCGATACGGCCGCCACCGGCGGGATGCTGTCCTTCGGCGACCTGGAGGTCGACACCGAGGGCATGGAGGTACGCCGGGCCGGCGCACCGGTGGCACTCACACCGACCGAGATGCGGCTGCTGCTGGAGTTCTCCTCGGCGCCGGGCACGGTGCTGTCGCGGGACAAGCTGCTGGAGCGCGTGTGGGACTACGGCTGGGGCGGGGACACCCGGGTCGTCGACGTCCATGTGCAGCGGCTGCGGCAGAAGATCGGCCAGGACCGCATCGAGACGGTCCGTGGCTTCGGCTACAAGTTGAAGGCCTGAGCGGGGCGGGCATGCGGGGGATGTTCAGACGCCCGGCGCCGTCGGGCGCGGGAAGCGCGGGGCCCACGGACGCGGCGGGCCTCGCGGACACGCGCACGATCGGTGGTGCGCGCGCACGGGTGGGCGGGCACATGGACGGTCGCACGGACGGCCGCATGGACATCGGGGCGAACAGCCGGGTGGGCAGCCGCATGAACGGCCTTACGGACGGACAGTGGGGCAGCCGCATGGGTGGTCGGTCGGGCAGCCGAACCGGTGGTCGCTCGGGCGGCCGGATCGGCAGTCGGTCAGGTAGCCGTATCGGTGGCCGGCTGAGCGGCCGGGTGGCCATTCGTACCGGGCTGAGGTGGAAGCTGAGCGCGGCGATCGCCCTGGTCGGCGCGCTCGTGGCGATCGTGCTGAGCCTGGTCGTGCACAACCAGGCCCGGGTCTCCATGCTGGACAGCGCACGCGACCTCGCCGACGAGCGCATCCAGATCGCCCAGCGCACCTACGAGCAGTCCAAGCGGCTGAACTTCCCCAACGCCACGATCGACGACCCGGCGCTGCCCGCGGCCCTGCGGGACAAGGTCGAGGAGGGCCGGCGGGCGACGTATGTCACGGACACGCCGAGCGGCGCGCCGGACATCTGGGCGGCCGTGCCGCTCAACAACGGGCAGGTGCTGTCGGTGCGCACCGGCTGGCCCGACCGCAGCCAGCAGATCCTCAACCGCCTCGACCAGGCCATGACCATCGGCTCCATCGCCGTGGTGCTCGGCGGCAGCGCGCTCGGCGTGCTCATCGGCGGACAGCTGTCGCGTCGGCTGCGCAAGGCGGCGGCCGCGGCGAACCAGGTCGCGAGCGGTGAGCCGGACGTCCGGGTGCGTGACGCCATCGGGGGTGTCGTACGGGACGAGACCGACGACCTGGCGAGCGCGGTGGACGCCATGGCGGACGCGCTGCAGCAGCGGCTGGAGGCGGAGCGCCGGGTCACCGCGGACATCGCGCACGAGCTGCGCACCCCGGTGACCGGGCTGCTGACGGCGGCCGAGCTGCTGCCGCCCGGCCGGCCCACCGAGCTGGTCCTGGACCGGGCGAAAGCCATGCGCACGCTCGTCGAGGACGTCCTCGAGGTGGCCCGCCTGGACAGCGCCTCGGAACGGGCCGAACTGCAGGACATCATGCTGGGCGAGTTCGTCAGCCGACGGGTCGCGGCGAAGGATCCCGCCATCGAGGTGCGGGTCGTCCACGAGTCGGAGGTCACGACCGACCCGCGCCGCCTGGAGCGGGTGCTGTTCAACCTGCTGGCCAACGCGGCACGGCACGGCAGGCCGCCGATCGAGGTCACCGTCGAGGGCCGGGTCATCCGGGTCCGCGACCACGGCCCCGGGTTCCCGGAGGACCTGCTCGCCGACGGCCCGAGCCGCTTCCGCACGGGCAGCAGCGACCGCTCCGGCCACGGCCACGGCCTCGGCCTGACGATCGCGGCGGGTCAGGCCCGGGTACTGGGTGCCCGCCTGACCTTCCGCAACGTTCGCCCGGCGGGCGCGCCCGAGCATGTGCGGGCCGAGGGTGCGGTGGCCGTCCTCTGGCTCCCGGAGCACGCGCCGACGAACACGGGGAGCTACCCGATGCTGCCGTAGCGGCGGTCGGGCGGGTCACCCGAAGGACGCGGCGGCCGGGTGGCTCACCCGAAGGACTTGGAGAAGTCGAGCTCCTCGTTCCGCTCGGTCAGCGAGTACCAGTTGCCGTTGTCGTCGCGGAAGATCGCCTCGATGCCGTACGGCCGCTCCTGCGGCTCCTGGATGAACTCCACCCCGCGCGCCTTGAAGGTCTCGTAGTCCCCCCGGCAGTCGTCGGTCCGGAAGGCACCCGCCCCGATGGCCCCCTTCCCGACGAGCTTCTTCAGCGCCTCGGAGGACTCGGGGTCGAGGCCGGGCCCGTCCAGGCTCATGAGCGCCAGCTCGACGTCCGGCTGGTCCTTGGCCCCCACGGTGATCCATCGCATATCGCCCATGGAGAGGTCGGTCCGCACCTCGAAGCCGATCTTCTCGGTGAAGAACGCCTTGGTCCGCTGCTGGTCGAACGTCCAGACGGTGGTGATGCCCAGGCCCTTGATCATGACGGTGCTCTCCCGTGCTCTCCCGTGGGTTCCTTGCCGTCACGTTAGGCAGGGGTGCCGTCAGCGCGCTTCTCCAAAGTTGCTCTCCTCCCCCTTGCTCCCCTCCCCCTCGGCGACCGCCAGCGTCTCCCGCTGCCGGAAGCCTCCGGCCCACAGCATCGCGTAGCACCCGGGTATCAGGGCCGCCCCGCGTCCGACGTGCTTCTCCCGGTACTCGCTCGGCGCCATCCCGGTCCGCGCCTTGAACTTCGCCGAGAACGTCCCGAGGCTGCTGAACCCGACGAGATGACAGATCTCGGTGACGGTCAGATCGGCCGCCCGCAGATACTCCTCGGCCCGCTCGATCCGCCGATGCGTCAGATACTGCCCCGGTGTCTCGCCGTACACCGCCTTGAAGGCCCGCACGAAGTGATACCGCGAGTACCCCGCGTGCGCGGCGACGGCATCCAGATCGAGCCCGGGGTCGGCCCAGTCCCGGTCCATGGCGTCCTTGGCCAGCCGCAGCTGCCGCACCTTGTCCATACGACCGATGCTGACACGCCCCACTGACAGGACGGAGCCAGGAACAGCACACAGCCCGGCCCGGAGCAAAGGCGAAGGCCCCCGGGCGGCACGCCACCCGAGGACCTTCACGCACTACCTGATCATCCAGCCGCACAAGGGCGCCCGAACGACTCGCGGGTTCAGATCTTCAGACCCTTGGCCCGCAGGAAGGCCACCGGGTCGACCGCGGAACCGAAGTTGGGGGTCTGGCGGATCTCGAAGTGCAGGTGCGGGCCGCTGGAGTTACCGGTGTTGCCGGACCGGGCTATGTTCTGACCGGTCTTGACGACCTGGCCGATCTTCACGTCGATGCGCGACAGGTGGGCGTACTGGGAGAACGTCCCGTTGCCGTGCTTGATGACGATGGCGTTGCCGTACGCGGGACCGTCACCGGCGCCGTTGCCGCCGGCCTTGACGACGGTGCCGCCGTGCGCGGCCACGACCTGGGTGCCGCTCGGGACGGCGAAGTCCTGCCCGCTGTGGGTGGACTGCCACATGCCGCCGGCCTGCGCGAAGCTGGCGGTCTTCGTGTACTTCTTCACCGGGCTCACCCAGGAGGCGGCGGCGGACTGGGCCTGTACGGCGGTGGAGACACCGGTGGCGGAAGTCAGCTCGGCGGCGACCGCGCCTCCGGCACCCAGCACGACCGAGGCCCCCAGGCCGGCGGCGACCACAGCGGCACGGGTGCGGAACGCGGACGTACGGGGCGAACGGAACGAGAAGCGCGGGAACATGCGAAACCTCATGGGGACGACGGCAGAGAAAACCACCCGGCGCACTAGGCGCTCACCGGATGGCCATCCCTTGGTAACCCCCAGCGGGTCGAACCCCAAAACCCCCGATCTACGAAGGACGCTAGTACTCCGCCATAAAAATCACCGCATCTTGACAGAGGCCCCATTCCGGACGAACCAGCATGGATACCGAAATCCTGCAGTCGATTCCAGAGCGAAAGTCCCTTTTGTCCATGCGCCCGTTTCCACTATTCCCGCTAGTAACGGACAAATCGCCTGTGCGGCATGTCACCGCCGAGCGCAATCAAGAGACCCCGGAATGTGACGGGCGCTACGCGGCCGATCCCTCAACTCGTAACGAAATCCTGCGCAGTTATGTGAGCGACGCCTCAACGTGAGCTACCGTCCGGTAACCCGCTGGTTCCCCACCAGCCACTCCCGCACACGAACATGCACGCGACAACCCCGCGCACGTGACGTGAGAGGACCCCCACATGACGCTTCGCCCCTGGGCGCGCCGCATAGCGGTCGGCACCGCCTCCGCAGCCGCCCTCGTGGCCCTCGCGGTCCCCGCCGAAGCGGCGACCGCGGCCGCGACGAGCACCTCCGCGACGGCCGCCGCCACGGCGGCCGCCGAGGATGTCGACTACGACACCTGGCAGAAGGACTGCCAGGCGGTGATGGACCAGGCGCTGCCCTATCTGAAGCAGCGCATCGCGAACACCAAGCCGGGCGAGAAGCAGGCGATCGTCTTCGACATCGACAACACCACCCTGGAGACGGACTTCGGCTTCAGCTACCCGCAGCCGGCCAACGCGCCGGTCCTGGAGGTCGCCAAGTACGCCCAGGAGCACGGCGTCTCCCTGTTCTTCGTGACCGCCCGCCCGGGCATCATCTACTCGGTGACCGACTACAACCTCAAGCACGTCGGTTACCAGGTCTCCGGCCTCTACGTGCGCAGCTTCCTCGACCTCTTCAAGAACGTCGCGGACTACAAGACGGCCCAGCGCGTCGCCATCGAGAACAAGGGCTACACGATCATCGCGAACATCGGCAACAGCGCCACCGACCTGTCGGGCGGCCACGCCGAGAAGACGTACAAGCTGCCGGACTACGACGGTCAGTTGTCGTAAGCAGCCTTCCCTTGGGCATGCGAAAGGGGCCGGTGCTGATGAGCACCGGCCCCTTTCTTCGGCTCAACCCCTGGAGGGTCAGGCGTCCTTGCTCAGGTTCGGCCCGGTTCCACCGGCCGCCTGCTCGATCGGCGGGACGTCCGGCAGCGCCGACTTCTCCTCACCGCGGAAGGTGAAGGTCTTGGTCTCGCCCTCACCCTCGGTGTCCACGACCACGATGTGACCGGGGCGCAGCTCGCCGAAGAGGATCTTCTCCGACAGCGAGTCCTCGATCTCGCGCTGGATGGTGCGACGCAGCGGCCGCGCGCCCAGCACCGGGTCGTAGCCCTTCTTGGACAGCAGCTCCTTGGCGGACTGGGAGAGCTCGATGCCCATGTCCCGGTCCTTCAGGCGCTCGTCCACCTTGCCGATCATCAGGTCGACGATCCGCAGGATGTCGGACTGGGTCAGCTGCGGGAAGACGACCACGTCGTCGACGCGGTTGAGGAACTCGGGGCGGAAGTGCTGCTTGAGCTCGTCCGACACCTTGTTCTTCATGCGCTCGTAGTTGGTCTTCGTGTCACCCGAGGCCGCGAAGCCCAGGTTGAAGCCCTTGGAGATGTCCCGGGTGCCGAGGTTGGTCGTCATGATGATGACCGTGTTCTTGAAGTCCACGACCCGGCCCTGGGAGTCGGTCAGACGACCGTCCTCCAGGATCTGCAGCAGCGAGTTGAAGATGTCCGGGTGGGCCTTCTCGACCTCGTCGAAGAGGACGACGGAGAACGGCTTGCGGCGGACCTTCTCGGTCAGCTGGCCGCCCTCTTCGTAGCCCACGTAGCCGGGGGGCGAACCGAACAGACGCGACACCGTGTGCTTCTCGCTGAACTCCGACATGTCGAGGGAGATCAGCGCGTCCTCGTCGCCGAAGAGGAACTCGGCGAGCGCCTTGGACAGCTCGGTCTTACCGACACCGGACGGGCCGGCGAAGATGAACGAACCACCCGGACGCTTCGGGTCCTTCAGACCCGCACGCGTACGGCGGATCGCCTTCGACAGCGCCTTGACGGCGTCGTCCTGGCCGATGACCCGCTTGTGGAGCTCGTCCTCCATGCGGAGCAGGCGGCTGGACTCCTCCTCGGTCAGCTTGAAGACCGGGATGCCGGTGGCCGTGGCGAGGACCTCGGCGATCAGCTCGCCGTCGACCTCGGCGACGACGTCCATGTCGCCGGCCTTCCACTCCTTCTCCCGCTTGGCCTTGGCGGCCAGGAGCTGCTTCTCCTTGTCACGGAGAGAGGCGGCCTTCTCGAAGTCCTGCGAGTCGATCGCGGACTCCTTGTCCCGGCGGACACCGGCGATCTTCTCGTCGAACTCGCGCAGGTCCGGCGGCGCGGTCATCCGGCGGATGCGCATCCGGGAACCGGCCTCGTCGATCAGGTCGATCGCCTTGTCCGGCAGGAAGCGGTCCGAGATGTACCGGTCGGCCAGGGTGGCGGCCTGGACCAGCGCCTCGTCGGTGATGGAGACGCGGTGGTGGGCCTCGTACCGGTCGCGCAGACCCTTGAGGATCTCGATCGTGTGGGGCAGGGACGGCTCGGCGACCTGGATGGGCTGGAAGCGGCGCTCCAGGGCCGCGTCCTTCTCCAGGTGCTTGCGGTACTCGTCCAGCGTGGTCGCACCGATGGTCTGCAGCTCACCGCGGGCCAGCATCGGCTTCAGGATGGAGGCCGCGTCGATGGCGCCCTCGGCGGCACCCGCACCGACCAGCGTGTGGAGCTCGTCGATGAACAGGATGATGTCGCCGCGGGTACGGATCTCCTTGAGCACCTTCTTCAGGCGCTCCTCGAAGTCACCGCGGTAGCGGGAGCCGGCGACCAGCGCGCCGAGGTCCAGGGTGTAGAGGTGCTTGTCCTTGAGGGTCTCGGGCACCTCGCCCTTGACGATGGCCTGGGCGAGGCCCTCGACGACGGCGGTCTTGCCGACGCCGGGCTCACCGATCAGGACCGGGTTGTTCTTGGTACGGCGGGACAGCACCTGCATGACCCGCTCGATCTCCTTCTCGCGCCCGATGACCGGGTCGAGCTTGGACTCACGAGCGGCCTGGGTGAGGTTCCGGCCGAACTGGTCGAGGACCAGGGACGTCGAGGGCGTGCCCTCGGCAGGCCCGCCGGCGGTGGCGGTCTCCTTGCCCTGGTAACCGGAGAGCAGCTGGATCACCTGCTGCCGCACCCGGTTCAGATCTGCGCCCAGCTTGACCAGGACCTGGGCGGCGACGCCCTCGCCCTCACGGATCAGGCCGAGCAGGATGTGCTCCGTGCCGATGTAGTTGTGGCCCAGCTGAAGGGCCTCGCGGAGCGACAGCTCCAGGACCTTCTTGGCACGGGGGGTGAAGGGAATGTGACCCGAGGGCGCCTGCTGGCCCTGGCCGATGATCTCCTCCACCTGCTGGCGGACCGCCTCGAGCGAAATCCCGAGGCTCTCAAGGGCCTTGGCGGCGACACCCTCACCCTCGTGGATCAGGCCCAGGAGGATGTGCTCGGTGCCGATGTAGTTGTGGTTGAGCATCCGGGCTTCTTCCTGAGCCAGGACGACAACCCGCCGCGCGCGGTCGGTGAACCTCTCGAACATCGTTAATCGCTCCTCAGAGCGGTCAGGCAGTGGGGGGAACTTCCCCTCCCTGTCCTTCCGCAGCTTAGTCCCGCAAGCGGGGACCGCTCATTCCAACTGCCGACACCGTCGATGGCCTCCTGACCCGTGACGCCGACATCTGCTCCAACCCGATGGTGCGAGACGATGTTCCCGCAGGCCAGGTGGTTACCCTCACCATCAGTACGCCGATGGCGAACGTGAGACCCACTGTCCTGCGTGTCGCCCCCTCCCACTAGGGATGTCTTACCCGCTGGGACTGACACTCCATGCCGCGCCCCCCGGTTCCCTCCGCTACGGGCGAACAACCTTGCGCCTCCCCGCACCCCCCGCACGCCCCCTTTTCAGCACGCTGCGCATCCACTAGGACACCCAGCGTAACCCGAATGCTCTTTCGGCGGTTGCACCTGGCATGGTCGGCACCCGCCCCGTGATCACCACGGACCACGCCACGATCCCCCTCCCCCGTCGGCCGCTCGATCCGAGCGATCAGGTCCGCCGTTGGTACGAGAACGAACTGGGCTGGCCGGTGGTGCCCGGGGCACCCGGATCCCCGCCGTGCCTTCGTGTGGGTCCGCGCTTCGACGTCCTGGAGGTTCCCGCCGCGGCAGGCCACGCGGCGCTGCGCCATCTGGTGCCGGGCTCCCCGGTGGCCGTGCGGGGCGACCGGATGCGGCTGCTCATCGCCGCGGGCAGCGCGGACGAGGTGCCGGGGGCACTGGACTGGCTGGAGTGGGGCACGCTGCCCCTGGACCTGGCGACACTCGGCGAGGGCGACCTCATGGAGGCGCCCCTGCCATCCGAGTGGGGCCGCGTCATGGCCGTACGGCACCCCCTCGATCCGGGACCGAGGGCGGCCGTACGGCGTTCCGGCCCGTCGGGGGTCTGCGCGGTGCGGCCGCTTCCCCTGGACCGCGTTTGTGCCGTACAGGGGGCCGCCGTGTGGCTGCGGCCCCCCGAGCCTGGGGGCGAGGTCGAGACCTCGCTGCCGACGCTGTCGGCCATGGGGGGCGGTGGGGGCGCCCCCGATCTGGTGCGGGTTCTGGACACGGTGGCGACGCACTGCCACCGTCTGCGGCTGCGGCGTGTGGGCACCCAGCCGACGGCCTGTCCATAGGACAGGTTCTGTCCATAGGACAGGTTCTGTCCATAGGACAGGTTGTGTCCGTGGAGCAGGTTCTGTCCGTGGAGCAAACCCTGTCCATTGCGAAGGCCTTGTCCGTAGTCCGGTCTTCGGCCTGTTTGCCGGTCAGGCTTTGGCCTTGGATCAGGCGTTGGCCTTCTCGTATGCCTCGCGAATGGACGCGGGGACACGGCCGCGGTCGTTGACCTCGTAGCCGTTCTCCTTCGCCCACGCACGGATCTGCGCGGTGTCCTGGCTGCCACCGGAAGCGGCGCGCGCCTTTCCGCGGCCACCCGCAGCGCGGCCTCCGGTACGACGACCGCCCTTCACGTAAGGCTCGAGAAGGCCACGGAGCTTGTCCGCATTGGCAGTCGTGAGATCGATCTCGTACGTCTTGCCGTCCAGCGCGAACGTCACGGTCTCGTCCGCCTCGCCGCCGTCGAGGTCGTCGACAAGAAGGACCTGAACCTTCTGTGCCACCGGATTTCCTTTCATCGATAACTTGAGGGCCGGGGGTCGCGGCGTCCGCCGTTTCGCCGTCCCCTGTTATATGCAGTACTGCAGTACGTCGGAAAGCAAACCGCTTTTGCGGGAAAAACACAAACCCCCGGGAGAGACCCACCGGCCCGACCGCCGTCCGGAAACATGCGCGTTTCGGACATAGGGAACCCGGGCATGGCCGCTCGGCCGGAATACGGGTTGTGGATCGGCGGTGGATGCTCGGCGATCACAGATGCAGAAGCATCCGGCTGTTGCCCAAGGTGTTCGGTTTCACTCGTTCGAGACCGAGGAACTCCGCCACGCCCTCGTCATAGGAACGCAGCAGCTCCGCGTAGACATCGGTGTCAACCGGGGTCTCGCCGATCTCGACGAAGCCGTGCTTGCCGAAGAAGTCCACTTCGAAGGTCAGACAGAAAACCCGTCGAACGCCCAGCCAACGCGCGGTGTGCAGCAACTTCTCCAGCAACTGATGACCGACGCCGGCGCCCTTCAGGCCGGGCTTCACCGCGAGAGTGCGGACTTCCGCCAGGTCTTCCCACATGACGTGCAGGGCGCCGCAGCCGACGACCTCGCCGTTGTCGTCGCGTTCCGCGACCCAGAACTCCTGGATGTCCTCGTAAAGCGTCACCGTGGCTTTGTCGAGCAGGATGCGACGCTGGACGTACTCGTCAAGGAGACGACGCACCGCCGGGACATCGCTGGTGCGGGCCCGGCGGACGGTGATGGCTTTTGCGGTGACTTCTGGGCTCTCCGCCGAAGGGCTCCCGGTGGAGTGGCTCTCTGCTGACATGAGCGGACGCTATCGCCCGCCGGGCCCCTGCGCCGAGCCGGGGTTCTCATGGCCGGTATCGGTGCGGGTATCCGGGCTGGTATCCGTGCTGGTATCGACGGTGGCGGTATCCGTGGTGCCGGTATCGGGAGCGGCGCTATCGGGGCCGGGGGTATCGGTGCGGCGGGTATCGGGCCTGGTATCGGCGCCGGTATCGGTGGTGGTATCGCCGCTGGTATCGGCCGTGGCGGTATCCGTGGTGCCGGTATCGGGGGCCGCAACGCCGGATGTCTCGGGCGGTACCGCGGGGTCCGGCGTTTCCGGGCCCTGGACGATGCGTACGGCGTCTCGCAGGGCACGGCGCTGTTCGTCGCTCATCATGCCGAAGAAGGCGACGAGTGCGGCGGCGGGGTTGTCGCTCTGTGACCAGGCGTCGTTCATCAGGGCGGCCGCGTAGGCGGCTCGCGTGGAGACCGCCTCATATCGATAGGCCCGGCCTTCCGCCTCGCGGCGTACCCAGCCCTTCTGATGGAGATTGTCCAAAACGGTCATGACCGTGGTGTACGCGATGGACCGTTCCTGCTGAAGATCTTCCAGGACTTCTCGAACGGTCACCGGGCGGTTCCACTTCCACACCCGCGTCATGACCGCGTCTTCGAGTTCTCCCAATGGGCGAGGCACAGCTCGCACAATAGTGGGAGATCCGGGTGTTGGCGTGTCGGACGGGGGCTTTCCCGGCAAACGGCAACAAAAAGGGCGTACGACTCGAAAGCGGTTGGCTTGCGTCGTACGCCGGTGAGGTCGCTGGTCGCCCCGCCTGCGGGCGCGCTCAGGCGTCCGGGTTCGTGGAGGCCTGGCGGGTGCCCTCCACGCGCGCGAGGGCGGCGTCGACGGCCGCGTCCTCCTTGGCCTTGTTGGCTCCGCCCTGGGTCTTCACGATCACCCTGATCACACCGATGAAGAACACGGCCATGACGACCGGCGGGAGGAGTGCGGAGACGTAGTCCATGCGTCAAGGGTAGCCAGGGGCGGGGTGGCGGTTGGGCGGGGGTTGGGGGATGGGGGCGTGAGGGGGATGGGGTGCGAGGGGCTTGCGGGGGATGTGCCCGCAGAACCCCAGGCGGGGGCGTTCGGGAAGGCGCGCGCCTGGGGTCCGCTTGCGGTCGGTCTCAGCCTGCGGCGAGTTGCTGGGGCGGGTTCGTGGACGGTGGGGTCGGTTTGCGGCGGGGGAAGACCTCGCCGGGGGTGGGGATCGGGCGCGGCGGTTTCGGGGCGGCGGGGGTGCGCTCGGGGGTCGGGCCGGGGCCGGGTTTGGGAGCGGCCGGTTTTTCGGCGGGCTTCTTCCGGGGCGGTTTGGCGGGTTCCTGGCCGGTGTCCTGGGCGGGGAGGACGACGGTGGTGCCGGGGGAAGAGGCGTCGGAGCGGCCATGGGTGAGGCCGCCGGGGAGGGCCGTGAGGTGGGTGCGGGACGCGGGGATGGCTGGGGTGGCCGGGTGCGCGTGGCGGCCAAGGGAGGCCTGGTGGGCCTGGTGGGTCGGGGAGACGATGGAGGCCGGGGAGGCCTGGTGGGCCCGGTGTGCGGTGCCGTGTGGGAGTCGGGCTTGTGCGGCCGCGGCCTGGTCGGCGAGTGGGTGGCAGCGGGTGAGGAGGGTGGCTGCGGTGGGGTTGCCGCGCAGGGCGCTGAGGGCGATGACGTCGTCGGGGGTCGGGTGGTACCCGGCGGTGAGGGCCTCTTCGAGGAGGGTGAGGTAGCCGGCCGCGGTGCCGGGGAGGGCGGCGCGGTAGCGGGCGAGATCGGCCACCAAGAACGCACGCAGCCGGGCGCCCTCGCGCATCGCCTCGTCGAGCGACTCGGCGAGGCGGAGACAGTCCTGGACGTCTTCGGCCGAGGCGGGGCTGGGGTGGAGGGCAAGGGCGAGAGCGCGGCGGAGCACACGCAGCTCCTCCGCGCCGAACGCCATGCCGCCGCGGGATCCGTATGGCGTGGGCATGCGGTGACGATACGCGCTAATCAGACAAACACGGCATAGGGGGGCGGGTGTGGCGTGGGGAGCCACTCGGGTGGTGGGTGGGGGATGCCTTCGGCGCCTGTGCGGGTGAGGGGGGTGCGCGTAGCGCCTGCGGTCGGTGCGTGGGGCGGGGGGGGGGGGGGGGGGGGGGGGGGGGGGGGGGGGGGGGGGGGGGGGGGGGGGGGGGGGGGGGGGGGGGGGGGGGGGGGGGGGGGG
>NZ_JBITES010000033.1:0-16945 GCF_044455405.1 Streptomyces sp. NPDC051243
GGCCGCGGGTGGTTCGTGGTTGCGGGGGGGGGGGGGCCCGGCCCCCCGGGGGGGGGGGGGGGGGGCCCCCCCCCCGGGGGGGGGGGGGGCGGCGGCCCCCCCCCCCCCCCCCCCCCCCCCCCCCCGCCCCACATCCTCCGCGTCCCGCGGGCCCTCACCAGTGGACGACGACCTTGTCGCCGGTCTCCACCTGGGCGAACATCTCCGCGATCGCCCGCTCGTCCGCCACGTTGACACAGCCGTGCGAGGCTCCCGCGTAACCCGTGGCCGCGAAGTCGGACGAGTAGTGCACCGCCTGGCCGCCGCTGAAGAACATCGCGTACGGCATCGGTGAGTCGTAGAGCGTCGACACATGGTGCCGCGACTTCCAGTAGACGCTGAACACACCTTCCCGCGTCGGTGTGTACTGCGACCCGAACCGCACCGGCACCGTCAGGACCGATCGCCCGTCGATCATCCAGCGCAGCGTCCGGCTCGACTTGCTGATGCACAGCACCCGGCCGCTCAGGCACCGCGCGTCCGGCGCATCGGCCGGCTGCCCGCCCATCAGATACAGGTCCCACTTGCCGGGCTCGCGCGTCATCCTCAGCAGCCGCTGCCAGGTGACCTCGTCGGTCTTCCCCGTCTTCGGCAGCCCGCGCTTGCCCTGGAAGCCCCGGACCGCCTGCTCGGTGAGGTCGTCGTAGGTCCCCGTCGGCCCGTCGAAGAGCCAGGCGACCTGCCGCAGCCGCGCCTGCAGCTCGCGTACGTCACGTCCCGTGTCGCCCCGGGACCACAGCACGGCGGGCGCCGCAGGCGTCGGTGTGGCGCCCGGCTTGTCGTCGGACGAGCCGGACGGGCCGGACGGGTCGGACTGCTCGGTCGGGTCGGACTTCGGGGACGGCGTTCCGCTCGGCAGCTCTATGCGCACCGGCGAGCCCTGCTCCTCGCCCGAGGCCTGTACGGTGCAGCCGCACAGCACCGTGAGTACGGCACCCGAGGCGAGCACCGCGGTCGATCTCCGCATGCCCTCGATACGCATCGCGACCCCCGTCGTCTCACCGCGGCCGCCCCGACCGCACGCCCTGATGTCACCTGAGATGTTCCCCGCGCGTGACCGGTTGCGAACTACACGGCATGGTTGGACTGAGGGTCAACACGGCAACGTGGGAGGCACACCATGGCGCGTGAGTCGGAGTCCGGACTGCCCATCGAGCCGGTCTACGGGCCGGACGCGCTGGACGGCTGGGACGCTTCCGAGAAGCTCGGCGAGCCCGGCTCGTACCCGTTCACCCGCGGCGTCTACCCCACGATGTACACCGGCCGTCCCTGGACGATGCGCCAGTACGCCGGTTTCGGCACGGCGAAGGAGTCCAACGCCCGCTACCGCGATCTGATCGCGCACGGCACGACGGGCCTGTCGGTCGCCTTCGACCTGCCCACCCAGATGGGCCACGACTCCGACGCGCCGATCGCGCACGGCGAGGTCGGCAAGGTGGGCGTGGCGATCGACTCGATCGACGACATGCGGGTGCTGTTCGGCGGGATCCCGCTGGACAAGGTGTCGACGTCGATGACGATCAACGCCCCCGCGGCCCTGCTGCTGCTCCTGTACCAGCTGGTCGCGGAGGAGCAGGGTGTCAGCGCCGACCGGCTCACCGGCACGATCCAGAACGACGTGCTCAAGGAGTACATCGCGCGCGGGACGTACATCTTCCCGCCGAAGCCGTCCCTCCGGCTGATCGCCGACATCTTCAAGTACTGCCGGGCCGAGATCCCGAAGTGGAACACGATCTCGATCTCCGGCTACCACATGGCCGAGGCGGGCGCGAGCCCCGCGCAGGAGATCGCCTTCACGTTGGCGGACGGCATCGAGTACGTCCGTACGGCGGTGGCCGCGGGCATGGACGTCGACGACTTCGCGCCCCGCCTGTCCTTCTTCTTCGTGGCCCGTACGACGATCCTGGAGGAGGTCGCCAAGTTCCGCGCGGCCCGCAGGATCTGGGCCCGGGTGATGCGGGACGAGTTCGGCGCGAAGAACCCCAAGTCGATGATGCTGCGTTTCCACACACAGACGGCGGGGGTCCAACTGACGGCCCAGCAGCCGGAGGTCAACCTGGTCCGGGTCGCCGTGCAGGGCCTGGCGGCGGTCCTCGGCGGCACGCAGTCCCTGCACACCAACTCCTTCGACGAGGCGATCGCGCTCCCGACCGACAAGAGCGCGCGGCTGGCGCTGCGCACCCAGCAGGTGCTGGCGTACGAGACGGACGTGACCGCGACGGTCGACCCCTTCGCGGGTTCCTACGTGATCGAGCGGATGACGGACGACGTCGAGGCGGCGGCCGTCGAGCTGATGCGCAAGGTCGAGGACCTCGGCGGCGCGGTGGCGGCCATCGAGCAGGGCTTCCAGAAGAGCGAGATCGAGCACAGCGCGTACCGGATCGCCCAGGAGACCGACTCCGGCGAGCGGGTCGTGGTCGGCGTCAACCGCTTCCAGCTGGACGAGGAGGAGCCGTACGAGCCGCTGCGGGTGGACCCGGCGATCGAGGCCCAGCAGGCGCGGCGGCTGGCCGAGCTCCGTGCCGGGCGTGACCAGCCGGCGGTGGACGCCGCCCTGGCCGCCCTGAAGAAGGCCGCCGAGGGCGAGGACAACGTCCTGTACCCGATGAAGGACGCGCTGCGGGCCCGCGCCACGGTCGGCGAGGTGTGCGACGCCCTGCGGGAGGTGTGGGGGAGGTACGTGCCCTCGGACGCCTTCTGAGCGGCACCGCCGGGAGGCATTGTCGTACCCGCGTGTCACACTCCCTTTCATGTTCGGTGTCATCGACCTTCCCACCTACTTGGCAGGACTCGTCCTGATCGTCCTGCTTCCCGGCCCCAACTCCCTGTACGTCCTGTCCGTCGCCGCCCGGCGCGGTGTGCGTGCCGGGTACACCGCGGCGGCCGGGGTCTGGTGCGGGGACACCGTGCTGATGACGCTGTCGGCGGCCGGGGTCGCGTCCCTGTTGCAGGCCAACGCCGTGCTGTTCGGGATCGTGAAGTACGCCGGGGCCGGGTATCTGACCTGGCTGGCGATCGGGATGCTGCGGGCGGCCTGGGGGATGTGGCGGACCCGGCGGGAGGCGGCCGTGCGGGAGGAGGCCGCGGACACCGGGCCGGCCGAGCGGCCGTACCGCCGTGCGCTGGTCATCAGTCTCTTCAACCCCAAGGCGATCCTGTTCTTCGTCGCCTTCTTCGTGCAGTTCGTCGACCCCGGATACGCCTACCCGGCGCTGTCGTTCGTCGTCCTCGGGGCGTTCGCCCAGTTCGCGAGCTTCCTGTACCTCAGCGCGCTGATATTCAGCGGGACGCGGCTGGCGAGTGCCTTCCGCCGCCGTAGGCGCCTGTCGGCGGGGGCGACTTCCGCGGCGGGGGCGCTGTTCCTGGGGTTCGCGGTGAAGTTGTCCCTCGCCAGTGCGTGACTAGCGCCAGAGGCCGACTCGCCCCATGTACTCCTTCAGCCCGTCGCCCGATTCCCCCGCCCAGCCCACATAGCCGTCGGGTCGCACCAGGAACAGCCCGGTGCCGTACGACTCCTGCGCCGGCCCCCGGACCACTCGTACCGTCTCGCGTATATCAGGCATATTGGTTGCATCGGTCATTTCGTGTGCCGGTGCCCCCACCGCCACCAATGTCCAGTGCGGCCCCCGGAACGCGTCGAAGAGCCGTACGCCCTCCAGCGTGCCGTCCGGCGCGCGGTCGCCGGCCCGGAGCGCGCCCGGGTTCGCGCGCGTCTCCTCGGTGAGCGACGACTCCCGGTACCCGAGTCCCAGTTGACGGGTCGCCTCACCGCGCCGCGTCTGCCCTCGGTGGACGCTCGTCGACAGACCGAGCATGTCCGCGGCGATCGGACGCCTTTCCTCCTCGTAGCTGTCGAGAAGCGACGCCGGCGCATCCCCCGTCAGCACCGCACCCAGCTTCCAGCCCAGGTTGTACGCGTCCTGAACACTCGTGTTGAGCCCCTGCCCCCCGGCCGGTGAGTGCACGTGCGCGGCGTCCCCCGCGAGGAACACCCGCCCGTCCCGGAACCGGTCCGCCAGGGCGGCCCGCGGCCGGAAGTCCGAGGCCCAGCGGACCTCCGTCACATCATCCGGCGCGAGGTGGGAGCGCGCGGCGACCACCTTGCGGATGCCGTCCAGGGAGAGCTCCACCGCCGCCCCCTCCGCGAACTGGGCCACGACCTGGAAGTCCTCCGTCCCGGCCAGCGGGCAGATCGCGAGGAAGCCCTCGCCCTCCCCGCGTGGCGGGAAGACATGCCAGTTGTCCCGGTCGAGGCCGGTGATCCTGACGTCCGCCACCAGCATCGGGCTCGGGTCGACCGTCTCCCCGGTCATGCCGATGCCGAGTGACCGCCGTACCGCCGAACGACCGCCGTCCGCGGCGACGACGTATCGGGCGCGGGCCTCCGTGCCGTCCTCGAAGCGCACGGTCACCCCCGCGTCGTCCTGCGTGACACCGCTGACCTCCCGCCCGAAGGCCACCCGCCCGCCCAGCTCCGTCAGCCGCGCGCACAGGATTTCCTGCGTCCGCCACTGCGGCACCATCCACGGCTCGGCGTACGGAGAGTCCTCGGTCGCCTCGGCCGGGTCGAACATCCGGTGCTCGCCCACCCGCTCGCCGTCCCGCCAGATCATGCCGACCGGGTAGCCGCCCCCGGCCGTGCGGATGGCGTCCAGCACGCCCAGGTCGTCGAAGACCTCCATCGTGCGCGGCTGGATGCCCTTGCCCCTTGAGCCCGGGAACAGAGCGTCGGCCCGCTCCACGACCAGCGCGTCCACGCCGCGCCGGGCCAGGTCGATGCCGAGCGCGAGTCCGGTCGGACCGGCGCCCACGATCAGAACGTCGATATCGGTATGTATGCGGCAATCCCCCTTAACGTTGTTAAGTTCCTGCGGTCATGAGAGTGCCCTTAACGCCGTTAAGCTGTCAAGTGTGACCACGGAACGCCGCGCCCCCCTCGACCGCACCCGCGTCGCCGCCACCGCTCTCGAACTGCTGAACGAGGTCGGCCTGGACGGCCTGACGCTGCGCGCCATCGCCAAGCGACTCGACGTCAAGGCGCCGGCCCTGTACTGGCACTTCAAGGACAAACAGGCGCTGCTCGACGAGATGGCGACCGAGATGTACCGCCGGATGGTCGCGAGGACGCCCCTCAGCCCCGACGACACCTGGCAGGAGCGGCTGCTCAAGTCCAACCGCGGACTGCGCACCGCGCTGCTCGGCTACCGCGACGGCGCGAAGGTCTTCAGCGGCTCACGCTTCACCGGCATCGAGCACGCCCAGCAGATGGAGGACAACCTGCGCCTCTTCACGGCCGCCGGCTTCGCCCTCGCCGACGCCGTCCGCGCGACCTCGACGACGTACTTCTACACCCTCGGCTTCGTCACCGAGGAGCAGGGCGTCGAGCCCGTGGCGGGCGAGCGTCGCGAGGGGTACGACGTGGCAGAACGCGCCCGCCTGATGGCCGACTTCCCCCTGTCGGCCCAGGCGGGCGCGGAGATCTTCGCCGACTACGACCGGCACTTCGAAGAGGGGCTGGCGGTGGTGATCGCCGGGATCGGGGCGCGGTACGGGATCGGGTGAGGACGGCAAGGGGGGCGCCGTCCGGTTACCTTTCGTTCACCTGGTAGTTGGCAGGGAGTTGAGATCCGGCGTCGAACATCTCCTACGGTCGCAGGGATCCCCCCGGAGAGAGCCCAGGTGTACGCGTGACCAACCGCCCCCCGACACTGTCCGTGATCGTCCCCTGCTACAACATCGAGTCGTACGTACCCGAGACCGTGACCAGCCTGGTCAACAACGAACGGGACGACTTCGAGTTCATCTTCGTCGAGGACCGGTCCACCAAGGACAAGACGTACGAAGCGCTGCTGACGCTGACGAAGAGACTCAAGAACAGCCGGGTGATACGGCACGAGCAGAACGGCGGACTGGCCACCGCGCGCAACACCGGGATCGACGCCTCGGAAGGCCGCTACCTCACCTTCCTCGACGGCGACGACTGGCTGGCGCCGGGCTATCTCGCGGAGCTGGTGGACGCCATCGAGCGGTTCGACGTCGATTTCGTACGCACCGACCACGTCCAGGTGACGGGCATCGAACGGGCCGTGCACCGGGCGCCCGAAGGCCGCCGCCACATCGCCCTCGACCCGCGCACCTCGATTCTCCCGGTCGACGACACGACCATGGTCGACTACCCCTACGCCTGGGCCGGCATCTACCACCGCCGCCTCCTCGACCGCGGCATGCTCCGCTTCCACGACGGCCTGAAGACCGCCGAGGACCGCCCCTGGATCTGGGACCTGCACCGCAGGGCCGACTCCTACGCCGTCGCCAGCCTGCGCGGCGTCTTCTACCGCCGGGGCGTGGCCAGCTCGCTGACCCAGATCGGCGACGTCCGCCAGCTCGACTTCTTCCGTTCCTTCGACCTCGTCCTCGCCGAACTCGCCGAGGACCCCGAGGTGGGCAGGCTGCGCAAGAAGGCGCTGCGCAACTACTGCGTCGTCATCGCACACCAGCTGCTCAGCCGCGGCCGGTTCGAACGCAGCATCGCCGCCAAGCTGAAGCAGATGGCCGCCGAGGCGCTGGGCAGGATGTCGGAGGAGGAGCTGGAAGAGGCGCTCGTCGGGATGGGCGAGGAGCGCGTGTACATGCTGCGCCGGATACGGGGTGGCATGAAGGGAGTGGCGGCATGATCCAGATCTTCTTCTCGGCCACGCAGTACGCGGCCGCGACCGTCACCGCCGCCATACGCGCCGGCCAGTTCGGCCCGCGCGAGGGCGTCCGCCGCATCCTCGTCGTCAGCAACACCGCCGCGATCCCCGAGGTCGGCACCCCGCTGGACCGGATGGCCGGCTTCGAGAAGCTGCGCCCCGAGTTCGACGAGGTGCGCTCCTGGAACGAGTTCATCTCCCCGCACCACCCGGCCGGCTGGTCGCCGCGCGGCCAGGACACCCTGCTGTGGGAGAAGGCCGTACGCCTCGCCTGGAACCTGGGCGACGAGCCCGTGGAGATCGCCTGCGAGTCGATCCAGGCCAACCCCTCGCGCGCGGTCGCGGACATCTTCGCGGACAGCCCGATCCATGTGTACGCGGACGGCCTGATGAGCTACGGCCCCACCCGCAACCGCATCCCGCACGGCATGAGCAGCCGCATCAAGCGCGTCCTCCACCTGGACCTGGTGCCGGGCCTCGAGCCCATGCTCCTGTCCGAGTACGGCGTGACGCCCGAGGCCGTCCCGAACGACGCGATCGTCGACGTCCTCGCGCAGATCGGCGAGTCCGGCGCCGGCATCCTCGCCGAGCGCCTCCCGGCCGACAACCCGCCCACCGCCGTCCTCCTCGGCCAGTACCTCTCGGCCATCGACCTGATCACCCAGGACGAGGAGGAGCAACTCCACATCCGCTTCCTGCGCGCCGCGGCCCGGGCCGGTCACCGGGACGTCCTGTTCAAGCCGCACCCCAGCGCACCGGCCGTCTTCAACGAGTCCCTGGAGGCGGTGGCCAAGGAGCTCGACGTACGGCTCACGGTGCTCAACGAGCCCGTTCTCGCCGAGACCGTCTTCGCCTTCCTCAAGCCGAAGCTCGTCATCGGCTGCTTCTCGACGGCCCTGATGACCGCCGCCGCCTTCTACGGCATCCCGGTCGCCCGCGTCGGCACGGACCTGCTCCTCGAACGCATCACCCCGTACGAGAACAGCAACCGCATCCCGCTGACCATCATCGACGCGGCCCTGCCCGACGCGGAGAACGCCGAGCTCGGCTCCCCGCTCGAACTCACCGGCATGGCCGAGGACCTGGCCCCGCTGGTGCGCAGCGTCGGCTACTGCATGCAGTCCCGCAAGCACCACGCCCTGCGCGACGAGGTGACGGCCTGGCTCGCCGCCAACCTGACCCGGTACCAGGGCTACTTCAAGCGCCGCCGCCTCACCAGCCTCCGCCTCCCCGGCGGCAGCCCGGTCCGCGCGGAGGCCCTGCGCAGGCACCCGGCGGTCCGCAAGGCGGTACGGCAGCTGCGGCAGACGACGAAGAAGTAACACCACGGAAAGCGAAAGGCAGTTGGGGCGGTCCGAGCCACGGACCGCCCCAACTGCCTTTCGCGCGACGAAGTCCTACTGCAGCCGGACCGCCGGCAACGCCCGCTTCAGCCTCGGCCCGAACGGCTTCTCCACGAACCGGTGCATGAGATACGCCAGCACCAGCAGGCTCAGCACGGACAGGGCAAGCGTCGCGTAGGAGCCCAGTCCGAGCCCCCGGTGCAAGACCCGGATGAAGAACCAGCCCAGGTGCTCGTGGATCAGGTAGAAGGGGTACGTCAGCGCCCCCGCGACCGTCAGCCAGCGCCAGTTGGCCCAGCTGGTCCACCCCAGCGCCACCACGGCGACGGCGGCGAAGGCGCAGAAGACGATGGCCTGGATGACGTACGGGGAGCGGTGGAAGTCGCCCTGCGCGCCCGGGTGCCACAGCGCCATGACCGAGTAGCGCTGGCCCAGCAGGAAGGACATGCCGACGATCCCCCACAGCAGCAGGTCGCTGCCGAAGCGGTGGATCAGGTACAGCGCGAGGCCGCCGATGAAGAACGGGGCGTGGTCGCGCATCACCAGCTCGTCGGTCAGCGGGTTGTCGGCGACCCGGGCGAAGGCACTGGCCAGCGTCCACAGTATGCAGAAGGTGACGACCCGCTTGTAGGTGACGCCCTTCCAGATCACGAACAGTGCGAAGAGGACGTAGAACTTCAGCTCCACCCAGAGCGTCCAGCACACGCCCAGGACCCGCGGCACGCCCAGCGGCTGCTGCATCATCGTGAGGTTGACGAGGAACTCGTCCGGCCGGACCGGTGCGACGACCACCGGCAGCAGCACCGCGGCGCCGGTGACCATGACGATGGCCACCCAGTACGCCGGGTAGAGACGGGAGATCCGGGAGCGGAAGAAGTCACCGAGGCTGCGGCCCCAGCTGCTCATGCAGATCACGAACCCGCTGATGACGAAGAAGAACTGCACGCCCAGGCTGCCGTAGGTGGACAGCTGCGACAGGGTGGGGAACATGGTCCCGGGGGACTGGTCCCAGGAGGCGGCGACCTCGCCGTTCTTGCCCGTGAAGTGGTACATGCACACCATCAGGGCCGCCAGTAGCCGCAGCCCGTCCAGGGCGCGCAGCCGGCTCTCTCTGCGGGGACGTACGGGAGGCCGCTCGACCAGGACCTGGTTCAGCCGGGGTGCCGGTGGTGCCGGCGATGCCGGCGGTGCCGTCGCCTGGTCAGCCGTGCTCATCCTGGGGCCCTTCCCTTGGGGGTCTCGAGGTGCGTTCAGTCGTACGTGACGGCTGTTGCCATTTCATACGACGACCGAACGCTATGTCCCTCGGACGGGGGAAAGGTGAGTGACGGCTGACGCTCAGGGAGCGCAAAGGTGTCACACGGATGAACAACCACCCCTTGTTTCTGGTTACTTTCGGCCGGCGACCTGCTTCAGCGCTCGCGCCCGGCGCGCCAGTCGGCGCACGGTCGCGTTACGCGGGATGAAGGAGAGCTGGGCGGGAACGGCGCCGGGCAGGGCCAGCGAGGTCAGGCGCTTGCGCTTGAAGTAGCGCCAGGTGTGCGGGTTCAGGTGCTTGGCGAGATAGGCCTCGGCCGCGTCGCGCAGCCCCGGGTAGATCTTGGGCTGCATCGCGAAACCGACCGCCGTGAGCAGCGCGGCCAGTTCGTCCACCCGCTCCCGCGGGGGCATCGCCCAGGCGTTCACCGCGGCGGCGTCCGCGATGTCCGGCAGCAGCGCGTCGACGATGGTCAGCGGCACGCGGTTGCTGTTCTGGTACGGCGTGAGGTGGGCCAGCACGGTGTCGGTGCCGACCCGGGTGACCGGGAGGCCGTAGAGACCGGCGGCGGTGAACAGTCCGGTCGAGAAGCAGCCGACGACGAGGGCGGGCCGCAGTCGCTGGAAGGCGACCTCGGCGAGCACGGGCCGGTCGAGGAGGGTGAGTTCGGCGCCCAGATTGGTCGCCTCGTCCTCCAGGAGCTTCGTCCAGCGGGCCGGTGCGACGGGGTGCGGCTTGAACACGAGGCTGCGATGGCCGAGCGCGACGGCGCCGCGCACCATCCGCAGGTGCAGGTCCTCCTCCTCGGCGTCGGAGAGGATGCCGAGCGCGGAGAGGTACTGGCCGAGCAGCAGGGCCGGGCGGTCGCCGTCCGCGGAAACCGCGGGCAGACCGTCCTCCGACTCGGCGAGTTCACCGAGCACCTTCAGGAACGCCTCGGACGGCACCAGTTCGGACGGGACGCCGAACTCGGTGAGCAGCAGCGGGGTGAGGCCCGGGACGAGATCGAGGTGCAGCAGGCGGCCGATCCGGGTGCCGACCAGCGGGTCGATCTTGTCGCGTGTGGGGCCGTAGCTTATGAGGCCGTCCGCGTAGACGTCGACAGGGGCGCCGGTGAACAACTGGCACAGCGCGAGGGCCGGGTTGACCTGGACGGACTCGACGGCCAGCTGGATCTGGTCGTCGCCGAGGTTCCACAGCAGCCGAACGTACCGCTCCCACATGGGGATGTCGTTCTCACGGGGCGACCAGCCGCTCGGGTGGAACGGGGAGATGGTCTCGTTCCAGGACAGCACCTCGTCGAAGCGCTCGCGCAGCCGGTCGAAGCCCGGCATCGCGTCGACGGACGGGGTGATCTCCGGGTTGGCCGCGTTGTTGGTGACCAGCAGCAGCCGGCGGTCGGCCGGTTCGAACAGGCCGGCGTCCAGGGCGGCGGCCAGGGTGGCGGCGCCGTACAGCGTCGAGGCGCAGAAGATCTGGGTGGTGCGAGGCATCAGGCGGCCACCGTCCGGGACCCGACCGCCCTGCGGCGCACCCGCCGCAGCCGGGCGGCACGCTGCGCGTCCATCGAGTCCATTACCTCCGCGAGCACGTCCTGCGGCATTCTTTTCAGGGCGGCGGCGCTCAGCGAGCGCAGTTTTCGAGCCACGGCGGGTTCGAACCTCTCGATTTGTCCGAGATGATGAGCCATGATCGCGCAATAAGTGCGCACGGCTTTCGGCAGCAGCTTATCGGCCTCCGGGTCAGCCGCCGTTTCCACGATTACCTGGTCGAACGCTCGAATGAAATCCAGCTGCCGTACATCACCGATCTGGGTGAGAGAGGACGCCACGCCGCGCCGGTAGTAGACACCGAGCAGTCCCACCGCGGCGAAGGATTCCGCTTCCCGGTGCAGCTTCCAGATCCACGGCCGGTCCTCGGCGGTGCGCAGTCCGTGGGTGAAGTGCAGGATGCCGCGGTCGACCAGCCGGCGGTGGTAGATGCCCGCCCACGCGTACGCGTAGTCCACGGACGTCGAGCGGTCGGCGGGCAGGATCGCCTCGCGCGGGTTCATCACCGTCCAGCGCCGGCCGTGCGGCACCCGGTGGATGCTGCGCGCCCGCCCGGTGCACTGCACATGGTCGGTGCGCACGAAGTCGCAGCCCAGCTCCTCGATGGCGGCCAGGAGTTGCGGGAAGTAGCCGGGCGCCAGCCAGTCGTCGCCGTCCAGGAACGTCAGGTACTCGCCGCGCGCCTTGTCGATGCCCGTGTTCCGCGCGGTGGCCAGCCCTCCGTTCTGCTCGTGTCTGACGACCACCGCGCCCGGCAGCTCGCGCTCCGCGCGCGCGAGGATGTCCGGCGTCCCGTCCGTCGAGCAGTCGTCGACGAGGATGAACTCGAAGTCCTCACGTGTGTTCGCACGCAGGCTCTTCAGGGTGTCTGGCGCGTATTGCTGCACGTTGTAGAACGGCACGATGACGGAGAGCTTGACCACGGGTAGGACGTTAGGGGGTGGCCCGGCCGCCGTCTTTACCCGGAGCTTGATGTCAGGTGAACGACACGTGGCGATGCAGTGAACCAGGCTTTTTTTCAACGACTTCTGGCCCCGATTCGTCGTTAGGCGATGTGCTGTTAACCGTTTGTTGCATTTGGGTTGGGCGGAACCTTGAAATCGCTTCCTAGCGTCATCGACGTGCCAGCAAGTGCGATGAAGACCAGGCGAGTTGCCGTACTCGCGGACTCCGACACCCGGTGGAAATGGGGCGCGCTCACCGCGAACCGCATCTCTCCGGAGAATTCGGACATCCGTTTGGACGGTTACCTTCTGCGTGGCCGGGCGACCCCCACCGCCCGTCAGCTCCAGGAGGTCGGCGTCCACGCCGACTCCCTCCGGGAGGTGACCGCGGTCGAGTTCCTTCGGACCATGGCGCAGGAGTCGTACGACGTCCTGGTCCTGTCCCTCGTCGGCGGTGGGGTGCAGGCCATGCTGCACGGCCTGAAGCGGATCTGGGAAGGGCGTACCGAGCGGCCCGTCGTCGTCACCGGCTATGTCGGCGTCGTCTACGAGAAGCTCGCCGACGGCCTGCTGCTGCGGCACGGCGCGGACCTCGTCCTCGCCAACTCCCGTCAGGACGCCGACCGGTTCCGGTCGGTGTACGAGGGGGTCGGCGCCGACGCCTCGTCGGTGACCGAGGTGGCGCTGCCGTTCCTCGGCGGGGAGCCCTACGCCGGTGAGCACGACCCGTACACGGTCGTCTTCGCCGCCCAGCCCTCCGTGCCGGACAACCGCCGGGACCGTACGTACCTGCTGAACCGCCTGATCCAGCACGCCCGCAAGCACCCCGAGCGCGAGGTGTTGCTCAAGCTGCGCTCCAAGCCGGGCGAGCACACCACGCACATCGAGGAGCTGCCGTACCAGAAGCTGGTCCAGCGGCTCGACCCGCCCGCCAACTTCAAACTGGTGTACGGGAACATGGGCGAGGTCCTCGACCGCACCGACCTGCTGGTCACCATCAGCTCCACGGCGGCCCTCGAGTCCCTGCACCGCCGTATCCCCACCGTCGTGCTCAGCGACCTCGGCGTGCGTGAGGTGCTCGGCAACCACCACTTCGTGGGCTCCGGCTGCCTCGCCTCCTGGGACCAGCTCGACGAGGGGCACAGCCCGACGCCCGACGAGGACTGGGTGTCCCGGCAGGGCGTCTGCGCCGACGGCTCGTACGACACGGCCTTCGACGCCGCCCGCGAGCGCATCGCCAAGCTGCTGGAGCGGCCCGGCGGCATGCCCGCCCTCACGCCGTACTACACGCCGGCCACCGCGCCCGGCTATCTGCCCGGCATCCTCGCCCGCCACCACCTCGGCCCGGACGGCAGCCCGCTGCCCGGCGCCCCAGCCCACGACAAGGACCCCGGCCCGGTCCGCCAGATAGTGCGCCGGGCGGCACGCGGCGCCTACCGGCACGGCGTGCAGCGCGTGGCCCCCGTCATCCGGCGGATGGGGGAGCTGTGAGCGACCCGACGACCGATCCGGGGACCGGGGCGCCGGGACGCGCCCTGAAGCCTCTGCAAAGAGCCCAAGGAGTAATGCCCATGACCAACTCGGAAGCAGACCAAGGCGCTTCAGCCCGCCGGGTGCTCGCCGTGATCCCCGCGCGCGGCGGCTCCAAGGGCGTGCCCGCGAAGAATCTGATGCCCGTAGGCGGCGTACCGCTGGTGGCGCGCGCGGTGCGCGAGTGCCGGGCCAGCCGGCTCGTGACGGACGTCGTCGTCTCCACCGACGACCAGGGCATCGCGGCCGCCGCCCGGCAGGCCGGCGCGGAGGTCGTACTGCGCCCCGCCGCGATCGCCGGTGACACCGCCACCTCCGAGGCGGCCGTGCTGCACGCGATGGACGCGCACGAGGCGCTGCACGGAGCCCCGGTCGACGTCGTGCTCCTCGTCCAGTGCACCAGCCCGTTCATCATCCGCGAGGACCTCGACGGCGTCGTCAAGGCCATCGTCGCGAACGGCGCCGACACGGCCCTGACCGTCGCGCCCTTCCACGGCTTCGTGTGGCGCCACGGCGACGACGACGCGACCGCCGCCGAGACCGAGCGAGCCGCCACCACCGGCGGCTACGGCGTCAACCACGACAAGTCCTTCCGCCCGCGCCGACAGGACCGCCCCCAGGACTTCCTGGAGACCGGCGCCGCCTACGCGATGGACGCCAGAGGCTTCCGCGAGCACAAGCACCGCTTCTTCGGCCGCACCGAGCTCGTGCGCACCGATCCCGCCCGGGTCCTGGAGATCGACGATCCGCACGACCTGGCCCGCGCCCGCGCGCTGGCGCCGCTGTTCGACGCGGACCGGCCCGGCGCCCTCCCGACCACGGACGACATCGACGCGGTCGTACTGGACTTCGACGGCACCCAGACCGATGACCGGGTGCTGATCGATGCCGATGGAAAGGAGTTCGTCTCCGTGCACCGCGGAGACGGCCTCGGCATCGCGGCCCTCCGCCGGAGCGGCCTGAAGATGCTGATCCTGTCCACGGAGCAGAACCCGGTCGTCGCCGCCCGCGCACGGAAGCTGCAGATTCCCGTGCTGCACGGCATCGACCGGAAGGACCTCGCGCTGAAGCAGTGGTGCGAGGAGCAGGGCATCGCGCCTGAGCGCGTGCTCTACGTCGGCAACGACGTCAACGACCTCCCGTGCTTCGCCCTTGTGGGCTGGCCCGTGGCGGTCGCGAGCGCCCACGACGTGGTACGCGGCGCCGCCCGCGCGGTCACCGCCACCCCCGGTGGCGACGGCGCGATCCGAGAGATCGCCAGCTGGATCCTCGGCCCCTCTCTCGATTCCCTCACCAAGTAAGGACATCTCTGCCATGAGCACCAACTCCCGCCTGCGCAACTTCGGTTCCCGCGAGGTCGGCCCGGGCCGCCCCGTCTACATCTGCGGTGAGATCGGCATCAACCACAACGGTGAGCTGGAGAACGCCTTCAAGCTCATCGACGTGGCCGCCGAGGCCGGCTGCGACGCCGTGAAGTTCCAGAAGCGCACCCCCGAGATCTGCACCCCGCGCGACCAGTGGGACATCGAGCGCGACACCCCCTGGGGCCGGATGACGTACATCGACTACCGCCACCGCGTGGAGTTCGGTGAGGACGAGTACCGCCAGATCGACGAGTACTGCAAGGAGAAGGGGATCGACTGGTTCGCCTCCCCGTGGGACACCGAGGCCGTCGCCTTCCTGGAGAAGTTCGACGTCCCCGCCCACAAGGTCGCGTCCGCGTCCCTCACCGACGACGAGCTGCTTCGCGCCCTGCGCGCCACCGGCCGCGCGATCATCCTCTCCACCGGCATGTCGAGCCCGAAGCAGATCCGCCACGCGGTCGAGGTCCTGGGCTCCGAGAACATCCTCATGTGCCACGCCACCTCGACCTACCCGTCGGTGGCCGAGGAGCTCAACCTCCGCGTGATCAACACGCTGGAGAAGGAGTACCCGAACGTCCCGATCGGCTACTCCGGCCACGAGAC
The DNA here is from genome assembly GCF_044455405.1 of Streptomyces sp. NPDC051243. Lineage (NCBI taxonomy): Bacteria > Bacillati > Actinomycetota > Actinomycetes > Kitasatosporales > Streptomycetaceae > Streptomyces > Streptomyces sp. NPDC051243. The sequence goes on from NZ_JBITES010000033.1 coordinate 15,324, forward strand.
GGGTCTGCAGACCACCCTCGCCGCGGTCGCGCTCGGGGCGACCTTCGTCGAGCGTCACATCACCCTGGACCGCGCCATGTGGGGTTCGGACCAGGCCGCCTCGGTCGAGCCGCAGGGCCTCACGCGCCTCGTCCGCGACATCCGCACCATCGAGGCCTCCCTCGGTGACGGCGTCAAGAAGGTCTACGACTCCGAGCTCGGCCCGATGAAGAAGCTGCGCCGCGTCGCCGGCGTGGTCGCCGAGGCGGAGATCGCCGCTGCGGCCGGCGAGCCGGTTCAGGTCTGACCCACCCGGAACGCACCGAGTTCGAACGAGCGCGCCGATGTCCGAGTGCCCCGAGCGGGGGCGCTCGGGCTCGGCGCCCTTCGAGTTCCTGACCACGACTCACACGAGCTGAATACGAGCGCCGCATGAGCGCCTTACGACGGGACGGTCGTACGTCGATGAGCCCCCGCGCCGGGAACACCGGCCCCCACACTCTCGCCTTCGTCGAGAGCCCGGTACAGCTCCTGAACGTGCTGGAGTGGGCGCATGCCCACGAGCACACCGTCGGCGCGGGACTCACCCTCGTCGTCCTGTCCCCGATCGACCCCATGACCCGCGGCCAGCTGCGCCGGATGGCGGAACTGGCGCGCGAGGACGGACACGAGGTCCGCTGGGAGGAGGCGCGGGGCGGCGCGGCGGCGCCCTTCCAGACGATCGGCGGCCTGACGGGCCTGCTGCGCCGGGCGGACCGGGTGGTCCTGGGCGACCCGTTCTCGCGGTACGTGCAGTTGTTGTTGACCATCACTCGGGCCCGCGACCTGGTCGTCGTCGACGACGGCACGGCCACGATGGAGTTCGTCGCGCAACTCGCCCGCGGCGAGCGCCTGGTCCGCTGGCACCGCAAGGGCGGCCGCCCGGGCCCACGGGATCTGGTCTTCGCGCCGGTGTCGTCGGCGGCCCGCAAGCGTCTGACGCCGAGCGAGCGGCGGAGGGTCGCGATCTTCTCCTCCATGCCGATGGAGCAGACGCCGGAGGGCGTGACGGTGACGGCCAACACCTTCGCCTGGACCCGCGACCGCTTCGGGCCACCTCGGATCACCAAGGGGGCGGACATGGTGGGCACGTCGCTGGTGGAGACGGGCGTGGTCGACGGCGACCGGTACCTGGAGGCCGTCAGCTCCCTGGCCAAGGCGCATGGCGCTGCTCGTTACTTCGCCCATCGCCGGGAGAGCGCGGAGAAGCTGCACCGGCTGGCGGTGGAGACGGGGCTGGAGGTCGTACGGCCGGATCTGCCGCTGGAGCTGATCGCCCGGCGGGGCCCCATCGGCAGGACGATCCTCAGCTTCCCCTCGACCGTCGTGCATACCTTGCCGCTGGCGCTGTCCGGGACCGAGGTCCGGGTCGCGGTGTGCGACATCGATCCCGCGTGGCTGACGGAGAACGCCTCGCCTCGGGCGCAGGGGTTCTTGTCGGGGGTCACGGGGACGGCGCGGGATGTGCATCGGTTGTCGGCGGTGGCTTCGGCCTAGGCCGTGTCCGCGAAGTCCCGCCTGCCCCGCGACGCCTGGCACGCACTCTCGCCGCACCGGGCGAAAGCCCACGTACAACCAGTACGAGGGCTTCCGCCCGGCACGCC
>NZ_JBITES010000034.1:0-11315 GCF_044455405.1 Streptomyces sp. NPDC051243
CGCTCCAGCGCCTCCGGATCGACCTGGTAGCCGTCGCCGCCGCTCACGCGCCCGCCGTCCCTTCCCCGTCCGTTTCCACCGCATCCACCGCCGCCCGGTCCACCGTGTCCAGTGCCACCGCATCCGGAACGATGCCCGGCACCGGAGGCAGCACCATGCCCGCCGCGCTTCCCGCGTCCACCGCGATCCCGACCGGCCCGCCCGACTTCGCCACCCTCGGAACCACCTGATCCAGCAACCGGGCCCCGAAGACCGGCACCCCTTCGGGCACCGCCTCACCACGCGCCTGGGCAAAGCGCTCCAGCGCCGCGTCATCCGTTAACGCGAAGAGCCAGCGGATGCCGCCCATCTCGACCGACAGCACCGAGCCGTCCACCACCGGCACCAGCACCTCGCTGCGCCGGAACTCCCCTACGACCTCACGCAGATCGCGCAGATCACGCAGATCGCCCTGCCCGGTCTCCGCCAGATCCGCCAGCCGCGTCCGCAGCCGCGTCCGCAACCGCAAGGCATCGGCGCTCACGTCATCCCTCTGTTAAAACACTTCACCGGTCATCGCACAAGCGAACGATCACGCTAGCCCGTTGAGATCAGGTGAGTCCAGGAGAGCGTCGGCCTCCGCGTTTCGGCCTGGGACGGTCCTGGCGCAGAGCCGAGCGGCCTGAAGGGTCGTCGCTCAGCCATCGCCGTCATCGCCGTTACGTATTCTGTGGCCTCGAACTGCTCTGCGGGGAAAGGGATTCGGCCGTGCCGCTGCGGAAGGACGATCCGAAGTCGATAGGCGGCTACAGGCTTGTCGACCGGCTCGGGGCCGGGGGTATGGGGATCGTCTACCAGGGCAGGTCCCGCTCGGGTCGTGACGTCGCCGTCAAGGTGGTGCACGCCCAGTACGCCGAGGACCCGGTGTTCCGCGCCCGTTTCCGGCAGGAGATAGCGGCCATCCGCAAGGTGAGCGGCGCGTTCACCGCGCCGGTCGTGGACGCCGACCCGGAGGCGGACCGGCCCTGGATGGCGACCCAGTACGTGCCCGGGCGCTCCCTCGCCGACCGGATCCGCGACCGGGGCGCCCTGCGCGACGGCGAACTGCGGCAGCTTGCGCTGGGGTTGGTGGAGGCCCTGCGGGACATCCACCGGGTCGGTGTGGTGCACCGGGACCTCAAGCCGGCCAATGTGCTGATGGCCGAGGACGGCCCCCGGGTCATCGACTTCGGCATCTCCCGCGCGGCCGAGGCCCACAACACCCTCACCGAGACCGGCCAGATGATCGGCACCCCGCCGTTCATGTCCCCCGAGCAGCTCACCGACGCCCGCACGGTCGGCCCGGCCTCCGACATCTTCTCGCTCGGCGCGCTGCTGGTGTACGCCACGACCGGCAGAGGCCCGTTCGACACCGACAGCCCCTATCTGACGGCGTACCGGGTGGTGCACTACGAGCCCGTGCTCGACGGCATCGGGCAGCCGCTGCGCGGAATCCTGGAACGCTGTCTGACCAAACAGGCCGCGGACCGCCCCGGACTCGACGAACTGGCACAGGAGTTGGCCGCCGCTCTGCCGGAGGCCGACTCGGGCGGCATGCCGACGGTGACACTCCGCGGGGACGATCCGGTGGTCGTGCGGACCCGGCCCGGCACCGTGGCCGACGCGGCTTCGACCACCTGGCCGGGCCGTCGGCGTCGCCGTATCCGTCCCCTGCTGGCCGCGGCCGGCACGGTGGGCGCACTGGCCCTGGGGCTGCTGTGGTACGTGCGGTTCGGTCCTGGATTCGAGGACGGTTCCGGGACGGCGAGCCCCGCCCCGACCGCGACCTCCCGGTGGACGACCCCGCCGGGTGACTGGAAGCCCTGGCAGACGACGCTGTTCGAGACGGCACCACTGGGCGCGAGGAAGGCGCTGGGCGCGGACAACTCGCTGGCCGGCGAGCCGGCCTGTCTGGTGAGCGGGGACGGCGCCTACTGCGCGGGCGACGGCATCCTTCCGGTGCGTCTGGACGCCCGCACCGGCAAGACAGTGTGGCGCGCCGACATCGCGCCGGCCGGTGTCGAGACGGGGAGTCACACCACCTCGCTGCTCGGTGTCCGAAGCGGAACGGTGGTCCTGCGGCAGGGCTTCCTTCCCGTGACCGGCGAGGCCGATCTGACCGAGGTCGTGGGCCTCGACGCCGAGACCGGCGAACAGCTGTGGAAGCACCGGGTGAAGGACGACAACCTCGAGATGGCCCTCTCGGGCGGCCTGGTGATCACCTCCGCCGACGGCTCGACGGTAACGGCCCGGTCCCCCCGTACCGGCACCGCGCTCTGGACCGCGCGGATACCCAAGGGCCACTACTGCACGTTCCTGGCCGGCGGCACCGACGTGTACGCCCAGTGCCACTCGACCGGAGAATCGACCGAGAACTCGGTGCTCCTGGTGCTGGACCCGGCCGACGGATCGGCGCGGACGCTGAAGATCCCGTACCAGAGCGGCATCCTCGGTGTCCTGGACGGGCGGCTGGTCATGCTGCAGGCGCCTGCGCAGGAGGGGACGTCCGGAGAGGTCCTGCCGTACGACCGGGTCCTGTTGGTGGATCCGGACACCGGCGCCCGCACCACGGTGAAGCTGGCGAAGAGCTTGGAGGGGGAGGCCGCCCTGTCGGGCGGCACGCTGTGGTTCGTCTCGCCCGGCGGTGTGGTGACCGCGCTGTCCCCGCTCACCGGCGAACAGCTGTGGCAGACCAGGACCAGCCTGGAACAGCCGGGTGCGGCCACGTACGACACACGATCGCGCACCCTGTACGTGGCCAGCATCAGTGGCCGCGTGGCCGCCCTCGACGGACGCAAGGGCACCTCGCTCTGGGAGACGCTGCCGCGCACCGGGGCGTCCGGCGGCACGGTGGGGCCCAGGGTGCTGCTGTACGAGGGCTCGGCGATCGTCGCCACCTCGGACGGCACCGTCTTCGCCCTCGACCCCGCCGACCCCGAACGGAAACCCGTCTCGGGGTGACGGCGGGACATGACGCGGACCGCGGCGGCATCGGCGACGCGGACCACGACGGCCTCGGCGACCAGGGTTACGGCAGCGCCAGCATCCGCTCCAGCGCCAGCTTCGCGAACGCCTCGGTCTCCTTGTCGACCTCGATGCGGTTGACGAGCTTGCCCTCGGCCAGCGACTCCAGCGCCCAGACCAGGTGGGGCAGGTCGATGCGGTTCATGGTCGAGCAGAAGCAGACCGTCTTGTCGAGGAAGACGATCTCCTTGCCCTCCGGCGCGAAACGGTTCGCCAGGCGGCGTACCAGGTTCAGCTCCGTGCCGATGGCCCACTTGGAGCCGGCCGGGGCGGCCTCCAGGGCCTTGATGATGTACTCGGTCGACCCGACGTAGTCCGCCGCGGCCACGACCTCGTGCTTGCACTCGGGGTGGACCAGCACGTTGACGCCGGGGATCCGGGCGCGCACGTCCTCCACCGACTCCAGGCTGAAGCGGCCGTGCACCGAGCAGTGGCCACGCCACAGGATCATCTTCGCGGCGCGCAGCTCGTCCGCCGTCAGCCCGCCGTTCGGCTTGTGCGGGTTGTAGACGACGCAGTCCTCCAGGGACATGCCCATGTCCCGGACGGCCGTGTTGCGCCCGAGGTGCTGGTCCGGCAGGAACAGGACCTTCTCACCCTGCTCGAAGGCCCAGTCCAGGGCCCGCTTCGCGTTCGACGAGGTGCAGATCGTGCCGCCGTGCTTGCCCGTGAACGCCTTGATGTCCGCCGAGGAGTTCATGTACGACACCGGCACGACCTGCTCGGCTATGCCGGCCTCGGTCAGCACGTCCCAGCACTCGGCGACCTGCTCGGCCGTCGCCATGTCGGCCATCGAGCAGCCGGCGGCGAGGTCGGGGAGGACGACCTTCTGGTCGTCGGAGGTCAGGATGTCCGCCGACTCGGCCATGAAGTGCACACCGCAGAACACGATGTACTCGGCCTCCGGGCGCGCGGCCGCGTCCCGGGCCAGCTTGAAGGAGTCACCGGTTACGTCCGCGAACTGGATGACCTCGTCGCGCTGGTAGTGGTGGCCGAGCACGAAGACCTTGTTCCCGAGCTTCTCCTTCGCCGCGCGGGCGCGCTCGACCAGATCAGGGTCGGACGGCGAGGGAAGGTCACCGGGACACTCGACGCCACGTTCGCTCCTTGGGTCGGCCTCACGGCCGAGGAGCAGCAGGGCGAGGGGCGTCGGCTGTACGTCGAGCTCCTGGGTCTGGGCGGTGGTCACGACACGCACCCTTTCTGTTCTACGGCTCGCCGGGACCGGAAGATCCGGACCCGGCGGGTCAAGCGGGACACCTTCGACGACTTCTCGTCTATTTGACGCTATCTATCATAACCGGTTCACGTCAGTTTGACGATGGCCATCGCGTCGATGTGACGTGAATCCCGGTGACGGGCCCGCCTATTCCCGAAAGAGGCGTTTTCCGCTCCGAGCGCCGTGTGCGAGCATGAAGAAGGACCGAAAGACAAGCATCCGGCCCGGAATGAATCCGGCGACCCGCCGGTTGCACACATCGGCAAGCAGTCTCCGTACAACCCGGGAGAGATGTAGATGTCCGTATCGGACGAGACCAGCACCGCCACCGACGGCATCATCCTGAGCGACGCCGCCGCGGCCAAGGTCAAGGCCCTGCTCGACCAGGAAGGCCGTGACGACCTCGCCCTGCGTGTCGCCGTTCAGCCGGGTGGTTGCTCGGGCCTGCGCTACCAGCTCTTCTTCGACGAGCGCTCGCTCGACGGCGATGTCGTCAAGGACTTCGGCGGGGTCAAGGTCGTCACCGACCGCATGAGCGCTCCGTACCTGGGCGGCGCGTCCATCGACTTCGTGGACACGATCGAGAAGCAGGGCTTCACGATCGACAACCCGAACGCGACGGGTTCCTGCGCCTGCGGCGACTCCTTCAGCTGAGCCGGCAGCGCCTTTTTGACGGCGAAGGCGGCGGCCCCCTCCGACGGGGCCGCCGCCTTCCCGTGTCCGCGGGCCCTTACCGGGCCCTGGACGTCTGCGGAGCGTCCCGGAGCCCCGTCCCCGGCTTCTCCAGCGGGATCTGCTTGCCGTCGGAGCCCACGACCTCGCGGTCGCCGAGCGGCTGGTCCAGCTGAACGGTCTTGTGGAACACCTTGGCGATCATGATGCAGATCTTGCCCGGCTCGGAGGTCGCGGTCACCCGGACCGTCACCCGGTCGCCGCTCTCGCTCGCCGTCACCTCGTACTCGGCGCACACGCCGCCGGTGAAGGCCACGGTCAGCTCCCTGCCGTCGACGGTGTAGCCGTCCACCGGGACGTTCTCCGTGATCGGCGCGGAGGTCGGCTCGTCCTTGGGTTCGGTCGGCCGTGGGGTCGGCTGCCCGGTCGGCTCCTCGGACGGCGTGGTCGAGGCCAGGTACTCCGGGTCGATCGCCGGATACGTGACCGTGAAGCTGTCCCGCGCGTCCGGCGCCTTCACCTCGAACAGCCAGGACGGCACCAGCGCCTGCCGCGCGTCCACGAAGTGCGAGGCCAGCCCGAACACCGCCTTCTCGACGGTCACGGTGTCCTTCGACGGCGCGGCCCCCGTCGAGCCCTCCGCATCGCAGGGCGCCTCCAGCCGGTCCTTCAGCGGTACGGGGCTGGCGCAGCCGCCGATGCCCATGCGGCCGTCGGTCCCCGGCGCCGCGTTCATCAGCCCGAGCGTCTTCTCGGCGCTGAGCACGGGGTACGTGTCCCCCTTCACCGGTGCCTTCAACTGGCCGCTCCCGCCGACCACTTCGCCCTGGGCGCTCACGGTCACGCCGGTCGTCCAGCCGTAGGTGGGCATCCCGTCGACCACGGGATCGGCGTTCACCACCCGCTGGGCCCCCATGACCTGGCTCGCGTCGAGCTTCGCGTCATCCTGACCCACCGCCTTGAGAACCGGCGCGGCGGCGTTCTTCGCGGCCTCCTCGCCGACCGGTTCGCCACCACCCGGCTCGGCGGAATCCTTCTGGCACACGGTGGTGCTCTGGCAGTTGTCCGTACCCGGCGCAAACCTGTAGAACGTCCAGGTCCCGGGCGCCTGCTTGTTCACCTGCAGACTGGGCCCCGCCCCGTCCGTCGCCCCGACTCGCCAGGTCTGCCCCTGCGCCACCGGCGTCCCGTCCACCCCGAGAGCCTCGGCCAGCCGGGCCACCTCGTCCGCGCCCACCTCGCCGCCCGCCCGGTACACCGGCGCCGAGCCGGGCCCGTCCGCGAGCTCCCCGCCGGCCTTGTAGGTGACGCCGTACGGGTTGGGTTCCCCGGGCGCGATGCCATGGGTGTCGCCCCCGGTGTACCCGTCGAGGCGGAGCGGCGGGGGAGTGTCATCGCCGGGCGCCGCCGACGTCGTACCGCCGTCGGAGCCGCCGGACGCGTTCGCGGCGAGGTAGGCCCCGCCGCCCCCGACGAGCAGTACGGCGGCGGCGACGGAGGCGATGATCGCGGGGGACCGACGCCGGGCCGCACCGCCGGCCCCGCCCTCTTCGAGAGCGGCCGCACGATCCGGAGCCCCGACATGGGCGGCCTCCTCGCCGGCGGCGGCGCCGCGATCGATCTCCTCACCGCCGCGCTCACCGCGGGTTCCAGCGGCTTCGACGTCCTGCCCCTCCGCCGTCGCCGCCACCTCGGGCTCGGGCTCGCCCTCGGTGCCGGTGGCCTCGCCATCCGGCTCATCCGTGGTCGCGGTGGCCCCGGAAGTCTCGCCGCCCTCGGGTCCGGGGGCCTCGGCGACGTGCTCGTCCTCGGCGCCGGGGACGGCGGTGCCGTTCTCCGCGGCGCCGGAAGCCTCGGTGCCGGCGGTCCCCTTCTCCTCCCGGACGCCCTGCTCCTCGGCGGAGCCGTCGGCGCCCGTGTCGTCGTTCTCGGGTCGCTCGGTGTTCACCGCATCGCTCCTTCGGCTGCGCACATGTCCCATGACCCTGACCCGGCCCTGTCAAAAGAGTCGGCCCACGAGGTCGTATCCCGCATCCCCTCTACGGGGGACAGCGATGGGACGCAGCGGGGGAGCGCGCGGTTCCCTGAAGGGCGCCGATTCGGCCGCCGTGCTCCGGTCAGTCGCCGTAGTCCGACATCGCGTCCAGCAGTCGCGCCGACCTCGGCGGCACGGTGACCCCATGGATGAGTGACGGGGAGACCGGACGGGAAAGAACGCGGTCGGGGACGGTCCAGTGGGGAGCCATCCGCGCGCAGTCGCCGAGCAGCGACGTCAGGTCGACCTCCGGGTCGGCCGGAGCGGGGGCATGGACCTCGAATTTCGTCATAGCGGCACCGTAGGCACGCCGGAGCCCGCGAAGAAAGATCTACTATCGGGTAGTTTTGCCTGCTTCAGAGTCCCGGTCACCCACGGTAGCGTGGAACGTCAACCCAACCTCCCCGCAGGAGACTCCACGCCGTGCGCATCGCAGTCACCGGCTCCATCGCCACCGACCACCTCATGACCTTCCCCGGCCGCTTCGCCGACCAGTTCGTCGCGGACCAGCTGCACACGGTCTCGCTCTCCTTCCTGGTCGACAACCTGGACGTACGCCGGGGCGGCGTCGGCGCGAACATCGCCTTCGGCATGGGCCAGCTGGGCACGAAGCCGATCCTGGTCGGCGCCGCGGGCTCCGACTTCGACGAGTACCGGGCCTGGCTGGACCGGCACGGCGTCGACACCGGCTCGGTGCGTATCTCCGAGACCCTGCACACCGCGCGCTTCGTCTGCACCACGGACGCCGACCACAACCAGATCGGCTCCTTCTACACGGGTGCGATGAGCGAGGCCCGCCTGATCGAGCTGAAGACCGTCGCGGACCGCGTCGGCGGCCTCGACCTGGTCCTCATCGGCGCCGACGACCCCGAGGCGATGCTCCGCCACACCGAGGAGTGCCGCTCCCGCGCGATCCCCTTCGCCGCCGACTTCTCCCAGCAGATCGCCCGCATGGACGGCGACGAGATCCGGATACTGCTGGACGGCTCGACGTACCTCTTCTCCAACGAGTACGAGAAGGGCCTCATCGAGTCCAAGACCGGCTGGACGGACGAGGAGATCCTGTCCAAGGTCGGCCACCGGGTCACGACGCTCGGCTCGCGGGGCGTACGCATCGAGCAGGTCGGTCAGGACCCCATCGAGGTCGGCTGCCCGGAGGAGGAGCGCAAGGCCGACCCCACGGGCGTCGGCGACGCCTTCCGCGCGGGGTTCCTGTCGGGACTGGCGTGGGGTGTGTCGTTGGAGCGGGCCGCGCAGGTCGGGTGCATGCTGGCGACTCTCGTCATCGAGACGGTGGGTACGCAGGAGTACCAGCTGCGGCGGGCGCACTTCATGGAGCGGTTCACCAAGGCGTACGGGGACGCTGCCGCTGAGGAGGTACAGGCTCACCTGGGCTGATCTTTCGACTGTTCACCTGCCTCAGTGGGTTCGTTGTCGACTGCGGGTCCGTTGTGGCCGGTCGCGCAGTTCCCCGCGCCCCTGAGGTCGGTCAGCTGACCCGGCGGACCAGGTACGCCGTTCCTTGTTCCGCCGGTTCCTCTCCTACGTACTCGTGCCCCCGCATCTCGCACCATGCCGGAATGTCCAGCCGAGCCGCTTCATCGTCCGACAGGACACGGACGATTCCCCCCACCGGCACCTCCCCGATGACCTTCGCCAGCTCGATGACCGGGATCGGGCAGCGCTTGCCGAGGGAGTCGACCACCAGTACGTCGTCCCGTACGGCCGTCTCGGTCACCGGGGCCCCCAGCTTCTCCCGCACCTCGGTCACCGCCCGGGGCAGCGCCTCCAGGAACCGTTCCACGTCCTGCGCCGGCGTCCCGAACGGCAGGGACACCCGTACGTTCCCCTCGCTCAGCACGCCCATCGCCTTCAGCACATGGCTGGGCGTCAGCGTGCTGCTCGTACAGGACGAGCCGGAGGACACCGAGAAGCCGGCCCGGTCCAGCTCATGCAGCAGTGCCTCCCCGTCGACATAGAGACAGGAGAAGGTGACGATGCCGGGCAGGCGCCGCACCGGATCGCCGACCACCTCCACATCCGGCACCAGCCGAGGTACCCGGGCCCGGATCCGCTCCGCCAGCTCCCGCAGCCGTAGCGCCTCTTGGGCCGCCTCGGCCTGCACGGCCCGCAGCGAGGCCGCCGCGGCGACGATCGCCGGGATGTTCTCGAACCCGACGGCCCGCCCCGACTCCCGTTCGTCCACGGGCCCTTGGGCGGCGAACCGCACGCCCTTGCGTACGACGAGCAGGCCGACCCCGGACGGCCCGCCCCATTTATGAGCACTCCCGGTCAACACCGACCAGTCGCCCTCGACCCGCCCCCACCCCAGCGACTGCGCCGCGTCCACCAGCAACGGCACCCCGGCCTCCCGGCACACGGCAGCCACTTCGGCGACCGGCTGCTCGGTCCCCACCTCGTGGTTGGCCGACTGAAGACAGGCGAGCGCGGTGTCCGGGCGCAGGGCATCCGCGTACGCCGGCACGCTCACCGCGCCCGCACGGTCCACCGCGACCTGCGTGACCGTCCCGCCCCCGGCCTCGTGCGCGTCAGCCGCATGGAGCACAGAGGAGTGTTCGACGGCAGACACGATCAGGTGGCGCCCGACCCGGTGACGCCCCGCCAGTGCCCCCGCGATTCCCGAGTGCACGGCCTTGGTTCCTGACGAGGTGAACGCCAACTCGTCCGCCCGGCATCCCACGGCCTCGGCAGCCGCCTCCCGGGCCGCGTCCAGCAACAACCGCGCCCGCCGACCCTCTCGGTAGAGGCGCGAGGGATCAGCCCACCCTTCGTCCAGAGAGGCTTGGAGCGCCTGTCGGGCGACGGGATGAAGCGGAGCAGAGGAAGCAGCATCAAAGTAGGCCACACAGCAACGCTAACGCCCTGAGGGGCGCGGGGAACTGCGCGACCAACCACCACGGATCCGCAGCCGCCGACACCCGGAATGGCCCGAGCCAATAGGCGCCCGGCGTAACCTGCGGCGCGTTCGGCACCCCTCCCCGCGAACCCTCGGAGAGCGTCGGCTAGGGTTTGGTCCGCATAAACATCCAAACCCCTGCCCGACGCAGGGCGGCGACCGACCAGCGAGAACAAGGCCAGGCCGCAGCCGATCCGCGCGGGCGAGACTCTCGGGAAGGCGCTACGTGAGTCCCAACGGCTCCGACCGCTCGCCGCGGCGCCCGATGCGGCGGAAGCTGCTGCAGGCAATGACTGCGGGCCTGGTCCTGGCGACAGCCACCGGTTGCTCGTACAACTGGGAAGACTTCCCCCGTCTTGGTATGCCCACCCCGACCACGGAAGAGGCTCCGATTGTCCTCTCCCTGTGGCAGGGTTCCTGGGCGGCGGCGCTCGCCGTCGGCGTGCTCGTGTGGGGCCTCATCCTGTGGAGCGCCATCTTCCACCGGCGTAGCCGCACCAAGATCGAGGTCCCTCCGCAGACCCGGTACAACATGCCCATCGAGGCGCTGTACACCGTGGTCCCCCTCATCATCGTCTCGGTCCTCTTCTACTTCACGGCCCGCGACGAGTCGAAGCTCCTCCAGCTCAAGGACAAGCCCGACGTCACCGTCAACGTCGTCGGCTTCCAGTGGAGCTGGTGCTTCAACATGATCGAGAACGTCGAAGGCTCCACCGGCGACGCCAAGACGGCCAAGGAACTGGACGCGATCCCGGACCGGTTCAAGGAAGACTTCCCGGCGAACGCCGGCGGTGTGTACGACTGCGGCACCCCCGGTACCCGGAACCCGGACACCAACAACCCGGGCCCGACCCTGGTGCTGCCCAAGGGCAAGACGGTCCGCTTCGTCCTCACCTCGCGTGACGTCATCCACTCCTTCTGGGTGGTGCCGTTCCTGATGAAGCAGGACGTCATCCCGGGCCACACCAACGCCTTCGAGGTGACCCCCAACCGGAATGGCACCTTCCTGGGCAAGTGCGCCGAGCTGTGCGGCGTCGACCACTCCCGGATGCTGTTCAACGTGAAGGTTGTCTCCCCTGAGGCTTACGAGCAGCACCTCAAGGACCTCGCCAAGAAGGGGCAGACCGGTTACGTTCCCGCCGGCATCGCGCAGACGAGCCACGAGAAGAACCGGGAGACGAACAACCTGTGAGCATCCTCAACGAACCCCAGGGTGCCGCGGCAGCTGAGGCCTCGTACGAGAACGAGCTGCCGGTCAGGCGCAGGCAACCCGGCAACGTCGTGGTCAAGTGGCTCACCACCACCGACCACAAGACGATCGGGACGCTGTATCTCGTCACGTCGTTCGCGTTCTTCGTGATCGGTGGCGTGATGGCGCTGCTCATGCGTGCCGAGCTGGCCCGTCCGGGCCTGCAGATCATGTCGAACGA
>NZ_JBITES010000035.1:0-8277 GCF_044455405.1 Streptomyces sp. NPDC051243
CCCCCCCCCCCCCCCCCCCCCCCCCCCCCCCCCCCCCCCCCCCCCCCCCCCCCCCCCCCCCCCCCCCCCCCCCCCCCCCCCCCCCCCCCCCCCCGGGGGATTTGGGTTCGTGTGCGGCTGCGGGTTGTGTGTGGCTGGTCGCGCGGTTCCCCGCGCCCCTTGCGGGCGTGCAGCGCACGCGCCTCCAGGGGCGCGGGGAACCGCGCGAGCAACCACGAACCACCCGCGGCCGCCACCGCACCGAACGCCCTGAGTCTTCAGGCGCACCGCCTCACGCTCATCGCGCGAGTTCCGACTCGGCAATCGTCCTCAGCCGCGCCCCACCCCCACGTGACTCCCGCGCCTGCTCCAGCCGCAACCGCGCCGAACGCCCCCTCAACGTCAGGGTCATCAGCTGGTTGCCGAACCACGGGCCGCCCGTGCGGCGCCAGTCGATCGGCGGTCGCGGGCAGCTGCCGTGGCCGGCGAACCGGCGGCCCAGCCAGCGGCCCGCGCCGCTCCAGCCGAAGCGGAAGCCGAGCCGGATCGCCAGGTGGATGGCGTTGTGGACCGGCGAGCAGGTCAGCTGGAAGACCCGGGCGTCGGGCCCCGCGCCCTGCGGCCAGCTCGGCTCGGCCACGTACGCGTGATGCACGTCCCCCGACAGCACGCACACCGTCGCCGGCGCCCCGGCCCCCGACCCGGCCTCGGCGATCAGCTCCGCCAGCGTGTCGAAGGACGAAGGGAACGCCGCCCAGTGCTCCAGGTCCGCCCGCCGCCGCACATCCTCACCGAACCGCGCCCAGCGCTCCCCGCGCTCGCCCCGGCACAGGGCGGCGTTCCATGCCTCGGCGTCGTGCACCAGGTGCGGCAGCAGCCACGGCAGCGACGTACCGATGAGGAGGTGGTCGTACGAGCCACGCGCGTCCAGCGCCTGCTCGCGCAGCCACCGCTCCTCGCCGGGGTCGAGCATGGAGCGCGCGCCCTCGTCGAGCACCCGAGCGGCCCGGGTGTCCACCATCAGCAGCCGTACCCGGCCGAAGTCGCGCCGGTAGCTCCAGCGGACGGAGGCGGGGTCGGCATCGGCCTTGCAGGCGAAGGAGCGCAGCACGTCGGTGGCGTCGGGGGTGTCGCGTACGGCGGCGTAGAGCGGGTCGCCGGCCAGCTCGGCCGGGGAGAGGTTGCCGAGGTGCTGGTGCACCCAGTACGACATCAGGCCGCTCAGCAGCCGCTCGCGCCACCACGAGGTGGCCCGCATGTCGGCGAGCCAGGCGGCGGAGGTGTTCCAGTCGTCGATGACGTCGTGGTCGTCGAAGATCATGCAGCTCGGCACGGTGGACAGCAGCCAGCGCACCTCGGGGTCGAGCCAGGACTCGTAGTAGAGGCGGGTGTACTCCTCGTAGTCCGCGACCTCGTTGCCCGGCGGCTCGCTCAGGTCGCGTCGGGCGGCCAGCCAGCGCCTGGTCGCCTTGGAGGTCTCGTCGGCGTACACCTGGTCGCCCAGCAGCACCAGCACGTCCGGCCGTTCACCGTCCGGGTCGGCCGCGATCCGGGCGGCCAGTGTGTCGAGCGCGTCCGGCCCGACCGGGTCCTTCTCGCCGGCATGGGGGTCCCCGCTGTTCGAGCGAAGCCGAGAACTTGGGGGAGGCGCGGCCCAGCGGCAGGAGCCGAAGGTCAGGCGGACGGGGTCGCCGATGGGGGCACCTCCCGCTCGAGCGGAGCCGGGAGTGGGGGACGGGGTGCGGATGAGGGAGGGCGGGAAGGGCGAGTCGGGGAGCGGCCACACGGGCGTGCCGTCGAGCAGGACCTCGTACGACTGTGCCGTGCCCGGGGTGAGGCCGGTCACCGGGACCAGGGCGTAGTGGTGCCCGGCGACCTGGAACGTACGGGACGCGCCATGGGCTCCGTGCGCACCGCGCACCTCGGCCGTGCACGGACGGCTCGCCTCGACCCAGACGGTCGCGGACGAGCCGTCGGCGTACCTCAGCAGTGGACCCAGGCGCAGTTCGGCCACGTCGATGCCCTCCTCCGTCGCCCCGTACGGTACGGAACGACGGAGGGGAACGGCGAGGTTCCGCGGATCACGGTTTGCCGAACTCCGGCGGTATCGCGTCGGACGGCGGTCAGCAGCTCGCGAGGTAGTTCGTGAGGGCGGACTTCTCCGCCGAGTCGACCGAGAGGTCGTAGTAGTACTTCACCTGCACCCAGGCGCGCACGTAGGTGCAGCGGTAGGCCGTGCGCGACGGCATCCAGGTGGCCGGGTCCTGGTCGCCCTTGGCCTGGTTGACGTTGTCCGTGACAGCGATCAGCTGCGGCCGGGTCAGGTCGTTGGCGAAGGCCTGGCGGCGGGAGGTGGTCCAGCTGTCGGCGCCGGAGTCCCAGGCCTCGGCCAGCGGGACGAGGTGGTCGATGTCGACGTCGGAGGCGGCGGTCCAGGTGGCGCCGTCGTACGGGGAGTACCAGCTGCCGCTGGTGGCGGCGCAGGAGGAGTCCTGGACGACGTTCGTGCCGTCGCGCTCGAGGACGACCTCGCGGGTGTTGCAGGTGCCGGACTGGGTGATCCAGTGCGGGAAGAGGTCGCGGCTGTAGCCGGTGCGGTCCTCGGTGGCCACGGTGAGCGAGGCGAGGTAGGTGCGGGCGGTGGCGGCGCTGACGGGGGTGGGGAGCGCGGCGGAAGCGGTCGGGCCGTTGAAGAGCCCGACGGAGGCTATGACACCGGTCAGCGCCGCGAGTATGCTGACGCGTTGACGCGCGTAGAACTTCGACATGACGAACTCCCTTGGGAGGCGGGGGTGTTGGCGGGCGAGCGATGGAATGCTCGTCACGCCGCGTTGCGGGGAAGTGTGCGTCCGGTAAGAAGTTAATGACGCGTACATGACATAACAAGGTTTACGGCGAAACGATCTCGTATGATGGTGGGCGCAGAAGGGGAGTAGCTCTTCGCCGGACCGTCGACATACTGCTCAGCTCGTCTGAGCCGGCGCCCGGAGGCGGACCTCGTTTCGTTCGGGGTCGGCCAGCGAGACCTTCGGCAAGCAGTGCACGCCCGTGCTGTACGGCACGGGCGCCGAGTGTGCTGCCGTGCCGAGGTGTCGTAGCGCGATGATCGCAGTGACAATGCTCTCGGTGGGGCGGCCCCGACCGATTGAGGAACCTTGATCAGCTTTACCGTGACGGCGGTCGTCTTCGGCGTCGTCTTCCTCGCCGAACTGCCCGACAAGACCGCGCTCGCCGGGCTCGTCCTCGGTACGCGCTACCGCGCCTCGTACGTCTTCGCCGGTGTCGCCGCCGCGTTCGCCGTCCACGTCGCGCTGGCCGTGGCGGCCGGCAGCGTGCTGACGCTCCTGCCGCAGCAGATCGTGCAGGCGCTCACCGGTGTGCTCTTCCTGGGCGGTGCCGCCGTGCTGCTCATGAAGCGGGACGAGGACGAGGAGGAGATCCGCAAGCCGGAGAACCAGTCCTTCTGGAAGGTGTCCGGGGCCGGGTTCATGCTCATCCTGGTCGCCGAGTTCGGGGATCTGACGCAGATCATGACGGCGAACCTCGCGGCGCGGTACGACGATCCGCTGTCGGTCGGGCTCGGTGCGGTGCTGGCGCTGTGGACGGTGGCGGCGATCGGGATCGTCGGCGGGAAGGCTCTGATGCGGCGGGTGCCGTTGCGGCTGATCACCAAGGTGGCGGCGTTGGTGATGCTTGGGTTGGGTGCCTGGAGTCTGTGGGAGGCGATCGCCGGCTGACGTGTCTGTCGCTGTGTCGCTGTGTCGCGGTGTCGCGGTGTCGCGGTGTCGCGGTGTCGAGCTGAACTGTCGGTGAACGGTTTCCGGAGGCGGTGGCGCGATCGGGGATCGGTTTTGTACCGTGGGGGAACAAAGTGGCTCCCGCCCGTTTTCCCTGACCGGCGGGCGGGACCACCTTGTCCCTCCGGGGCCACTCTGTTCCCCGGCGCCCCTCGCTTTGGAGCTGCCGATGCCGGCCACCACCGTGCCCGCCGTGCCCACCGTCCTCACCGCCCGTGCCCTCCTGCTCGACATGGACGGCACGCTCGTCAACTCCGACGCCGTCGTGGAACGCATCTGGCGTCGCTGGGCCGAACAGCACGGGCTGGACGGGGACGAGGTGATGACGGTCGTGCACGGGCGGCAGGGGTACGCCTCGATGGCCCTGCTGCTTCCCGACCGGCCGATGGAGCAGAACCACGCCGACAACGCGCGCATGCTCGCCGAGGAGACGGCGGACGTGGAGGGCGTGGTGCCGATTCCCGGGGCGCCGGAGTTTCTGGCGTCCTTGCGGGGGGTGCCGCATGCACTGGTGACATCGGCCGACTTGGCGCTGGCTACGGCGCGGATGGGTGCCGCCGGGTTGGAGATGCCGGAGGTGCGGGTGACGGCGGAGTCGGTGGGGGCGAGCAAGCCGGACCCCGAGGGGTTTCTGAAGGGGGCGGCCGAGCTGGGGGTCGCGCCCGCGGATTGCGTGGTGTTCGAGGATTCCGGGGCGGGGATCCAGGCTGGGCGGGCTGCTGGGATGCGGGTTGTGGGGGTCGGTCCTCGTGCCGGGTTCCATGAGCCGGACGTGGTGGTCGGGGATCTGCGGGAGGTGCGAGTCGAGGCTGTGGGGGACGGGCTGGTGCGGGTGTACGTCAGGTAGCGGTGGGTGGGGGCTGGCGCGGGGGCTCGGGACAGTCGGCGTGAGTGTGCCTACCTCAGGGGCGCGGGGAACTGCGCGACCAGCCACCTACTGCCGCAGTCGCCACCGCCCCCAACCCCCGAGCTCTCGGGCGGCCCGCGTCACGGCTCGCTCGTTTCCGACTCCAGCGACTCCCTCGTCGCCACGTCGTACACGCCGTACTCCTCCACCTGCACCCCCCGCGCCCACTGATACCTGGCGACCGCGTCCTCGACGCCCTCGTTGAAGTTGCCCCTGGCCTCCCTCGTGTAGAGGCCGAGTTGGGTCAGGCGGAGTTCGAGTTCCGTGACCTCCGGCCCCCGGTCGCCGCGGCGCAGCGTCGGTGGTGTGGTCTCGAGGGCGGCGGATTCCTCCTGGGGGGTGGGGCGCGCGGAAGACGGAGCCGTCGTCGGTTGCGTCGAGCGGGGCGGCGTGGGGGACGCACTCGACCTCGACGGTGACGGGGAGGCGCTCTGCGTCGTTGGCGAGGGTGCGGACGCGGTCGCGGACGCGGCCGGCGGTCCCGACGGCGTCGACCGCCCGCCGGGCGACGGCTCCCGCGGCGCCTCGCTCGTCGACGGGGCGGCCGGGATGCTCGGCCGCACCTCGTCCGGGAGCGCCGTGTCCCGTGTCGGCTTCTCGTAGCTGAGCATGCCGCTCGCCAGCCCCGCCGCGGCCAGTACGGCCACCAGTGCCCCGCCCGCGCCGAGCAGTGCCGTACGGCGGTGCCGACGGGTCTGGCGCGGGTCGGCGACTTCGTGGGCCCCGTCATGGGAACCCGTCGCCGGCTCGAACAGGCTCAGGTCCCGGGCGCTCGGTGCCGCCGGCGGAGGTGACAAGGGGGAGGGGGGCGGCGCGACCGGCGGTACGGGGCGCAGCGGCATCGTTTCGTCCGTGCCGCCCTCCAGTTCCACGTATGGCCGTATCCGCAGCGGATCGAAATCCTCCGCCGCGGCCGCCTCCGCCGTACGGGCGTCTCTCAGGGCCTCGGACGCGCGTGGGCCGCAGCCGCACGACGGGGTGTTGTCGGCCGTTCTCGGCGTCCCGCACTCCGGGCACCTGCGGTCCGTCGGGCGCCCCGGGTCGTCCTGACCCTCCGCTCCCGCTGTTCCCCTCGACTCGCTCACGTGTTCGCCCCTCCCCTCGTGAACTCCCCAGGTTATGCAGACGTTCCTCACCTGGTCTCCCCAACCCCCGGAATAACCGATTCCAAAGGGACTCGACAGGCCATAACGGGGTGAAGCGATCACGATGGAGGTGCATGGGAGGTGTAACGACGGCCTCGGGAGGTCCTCATGGGCGGGGATGCGCACGGTATGACGGGAAATGTGCGTGGCGCGCAGCCCCCGAGGCGGGGAATCGAGACGCACGAGAACGTGCCCGGCAACGTCCTCGTCTCCATCGGCGCGCTGCTGCTCGGCATGCTGCTCGCCGCCCTCGACCAGACCATCGTGTCGACCGCCCTGCCGACCATCGTCAGCGACCTCGGCGGGCTGGAGCACCTGTCCTGGGTCGTGACCGCGTATCTGCTCGCGTCCACCGCCGCGACTCCGCTGTGGGGCAAGCTCGGTGACCAGTACGGCCGCAAGCGGCTCTTCCAGATCGCGATCGTGATCTTCCTCGTCGGTTCCGCGCTGTGCGGCATGGCCCAGGACATGGCTCAACTCATCGCCTTCCGGGCCGTTCAGGGGCTCGGGGGCGGCGGGCTGATGGTGCTGTCGATGGCGATCGTCGGTGACATCGTGCCGCCCCGTGAACGGGGGCGGTACCAGGGGCTGTTCGGTGCGGTGTTCGGGGCGAGCAGTGTGCTGGGGCCGTTGCTCGGTGGGGTGTTCACGGAGCATCTGAGCTGGCGGTGGGTCTTCTACGTCAATCTGCCCGTCGGGATCGTCGCGCTCGCCGTCATCGCCACCGTGCTGCGGATTCCGCACCGGGCGACGCGGCATGTCATCGACTACCTCGGTACGTTCCTCATCGCGTCCGTCGCCACCTGTCTGGTGCTGGTGGCGTCCCTCGGGGGGACGACGTGGGGCTGGGGATCGGTGCAGATCGTCGGGCTGGCGCTGCTCGGGATTGTGCTCGCCGTCGCGTTCGTGGCCGTGGAGCGGACGGCGGCCGAACCTGTGCTGCCGCTCAAGCTGTTCCGGGTGCGGACGTTCACGCTGTCCGCGGTCATCAGCTTCATCATCGGGTTCGCGATGTTCGGCGCGATGACCTATCTGCCGACGTTTCTGCAGGTCGTACAGGGCGTCAGTCCCACCATCTCCGGGGTGCACATGCTGCCGATGGTCGTCGGCATGCTGTTGTCGTCGACGGGTTCCGGGCAGATCGTCAGTCGTACCGGGCGCTGGAAGGTGTTCCCGATCGCCGGGACCGGGGTCACCGTTCTGGGACTGCTGCTGCTTCACCAGCTCCACATGGACAGCTCCACCGGGGAGATGAGCGTCTACTTCTTCGTGTTCGGGCTGGGTCTCGGGCTGGTCATGCAGGTGCTCGTGCTGATCGTGCAGAACGCCGTGTCGTACGAGGATCTCGGCGTCGCCACGTCCGGCGCGACGTTCTTCCGGTCCATCGGGGCCTCGTTCGGCGTCGCCATCTTCGGCACGGTCTTCGCGGGCCGGCTCGACGACAAGCTCGTGGAGGCGTTCCGCGGAGTGCGGCTTCCCGCCGGTGTGTCGCTGGAGGGGCTGGAGGCGGACCCCCGGGGCATCGCCGAACTGCCGGCTGGGTTGCGGCCGGGGGCGCTGGAGGCGTACGCGTCCGCGATCACGGACGTGTTCCTCTACGCCGCTCCGGTCGCGCTGCTCGGGTTCGTGCTCGCCTGGTTCCTGCGGGAGGACAAGCTGCGCGGGTCGGTCACGGCTCCCGATGTCACCGAGACGCTGGCCAGCAATCCGGTCGAGCGGTCGTCGTACGACGAGGTGTGCCGGGCCTTGTCGGTGCTGGGGACGCGGGAGGGGCGGCGGGAGGTGTACCGGAAGATCACCGAGCGGGCCGGGTACGACCTGCTGCCCGCGGCCGGCTGGCTGCTGCTGCGGATCAAGCGGTACGGCTGGGTGGAGCCGGCGGTGCTCGCCGAGCGCAGTGCCGTGCCGCTGACCGTCGTGCTCGATGCGGCGCGGCAGGTGGAGGAGCGGGGGCTGGCCGTGCGGGAGGGGCTGGATCTCGTGCTGACCGATCGCGGGCGGGAGGTCGCCGAGCGGTTGGCCCGGGTGCGGGAGGAGTCGCTGGCCGAGTTGCTGGGGGACTGGTGGGGGCCGGATCGGCCCACCGATCTGATCCAGTTGGTGAAGGAGCTCAACGAGGAGTTGTGCGGCTCGGACCGTGAGCAGCCGGGGGCCTCCGGCGGTTAGGCCGGGGTGCCTGCGGCGGCCTGCTGGTGTTTGGTGGGGGTGTGTGTGGTGGCTGCGGTGGTCTGCTGGTGTTTGGTGGGGGTGTGTGTGGTGGCTGCGGTGGTCTGCTGGTGTTTGGTGGGGGTGTGTGTGGTGGCTGCGGTGGTCTGCTGGTGTTTGGTGGGGGTGTGTGTGGTGGCTGCGGTGGTCTGCTGGTGTTTGGTGGGGGTGTGTGTGGTGGCTGCGGTGGTCTGCTGGTGTTTGGTGGGGGTGTGTGTGGTGGCTGCGGTGGTCTGCTGGTGTT
>NZ_JBITES010000036.1:0-6353 GCF_044455405.1 Streptomyces sp. NPDC051243
TGCGGTGAAGATTCGACACCTCCACCACACACGGGGGCCTTCGCCATGATCAAGCCCGCCCAGCGTTAACAACGCTCGTGATCAATACACCTAGACCTTCGAGTCCTGCTTCCAGTCCTGGACGAGGAGCCCGAGCAAAACCTCGTCCAGGAACTCGCCCATCACCCAGGCCGAGGAACGCAGCACGCCCTCGCGGACGAAGCCGTTGCGCTCGGCGGAGCGCAGCATCGCCTCGTTGTCCGACAGGGTCTCGATCTGCAGCCGGCGCAGGCCGAGTACGACGAAACCGTAGTGGCACAGCACCGCGACCACGTCGGTGCCGTATCCCTTGCCGCGGGAGGCCGGCAGCAGACCGAGGCCGATGTGCGCGGACCGGTTGTGGTTGTCGATCCCCCACAGGTTCGCGCTGCCGACCAGCGTGCCGCCCTCCAACTCCACCACGGAGAAGGGGACGCGCCCCTGTTCCTGGTGGTCCACCATGAGCCGCGGATCCTTCGAGCCGGGCGAGATCGGCCGCCACGGCCCGGCTTCGGCTCGCGAGGAGTTGACCACGTCGTCGTAGAGCTCGGCCCGCAGGATCGGGATGTCCTCCTCGTGCCGGGCCCTGAGCCCGACCTTGCTCCCTCTCAGCATCCAAGCTTCCTATCCGGCCGGCGCGGCCGACGGCAAACCAATAAGTTCAGCTCTCGTCGGCCGCCGATGCCTCATGGGCGTGCTTCAGCCTCATACGGGCGTCGACGCGTTCCGGGCCGGCCATCTCCGACCAGAAGCGGTGGCCGCTGACGAAGACCGCGAGCTCGTGTTCGCGCCGGCGCAGCTTCTCCACCTCGGCCTGTTCGTCCTCCGTCCAGCCGGGGGAGGCGGGGCGCTCGACCTTGCGCCAGCCGTTGTCGTCGTTGAATCCGTCCAGGGGCACGACCGACCAGGGCAGCCGCCTCAGCAGGGCCGACAGCTCGGCCCGGACCTGATGCAGCTCCTCCTGGCCGGCGAGGAGGTCACTCGGGAAGTCATAGGGCGTAGCCACGGCGCAATGCTACGCCTGTTCGAATTTGGGTTGCGAGCGCCTTCGGGTGGTTCATGCGAACGAGTGTGTGGGCGGATGATCGGGGGGCCGGTTGTGCGGAGGGGGTGATCGGCGGGGCCGGTTGTGCGGAGGGATGATCGGCGGGGCCGGTTGTGCGGAGGAGTGATCCGTCAACCGGCCGCCGGAGTGCGCGGCTAGTGGCCGGCTTCCCTCAACTCGCCCACCAGGCGGGCCGTCACCGGCGCGGGCACCCCGTGCCGCTCCGCCGCGCGCAGCAACGCGCCGCCGATGGCGTCCAGTTCGAGCGGGCGGCCCGCCTCGGCGTCCCGTTGCATGGAGGACTTGGTGCTCGGCGGGAAGGCGTCGTAGCGGGCGAGGGCCTGGGCGGGGTCGGCGGGGCCGCCGGAGGCGTGGCTGATGGCCGCCGTCTCCTCGACCAGGGAGGTCAACTCCTCGCGGTGGCGGGTGCGTACGTCGCCGAGGGGGAGGGCGTGGCGTGTGGTGAGCAGGGCGAACGGGGCCAGGAAGGACATCTTCGCCCAGAGAGCCGCCGTTTCGTCGGGCAGGACGCGGGTCGTGGGCCCGGCCGCGTCCAGGGCCTGCGCGAGGGCGTCCAGGCGGTCGTGGGGGACGCTCTCGCCGGTGAGGTCGATCTCGGCGAAGGGGCTGGCGTGTTCGATCTCCCCGGCTGCGACGCGAGTCGACTCGGCGCGGATGACGGCGGGCGCGACGCTGTCGTGGCCGTATCGGGCGCGGAGGGACCGCGGGTGTTCGACTCCGTTCAGGAACGGTACGACGAGGCCGTCGCCCAGCGCGGTGGGCGGGACGCGGGTCAGGGCCGCGTCGAGGGCGGTGGCCTTGACCGTGATCAGGCAGGCGTCGACCGTCTCGCGGAGCTCGGTGTCCGCCTCGACCTCGGCGGTGAAGTCGCCGAACAGGCCGCTGCGGACGTGGATTCCGGTCGTACGCAGGGTCTTTGCGGTCTCGTCGCCGGCCAGGCAGATGACGCGGTGGCCGGCCCTGGCCAGAAGCGCGGCGAGCAGGCCGCCTATGCCGCCCGGGCCCAGTACCGCGACGGTGAGCCGGTCGTTCGCCGTCATGTCGTTCGCCGTCATGTCGTTCGCCGTCAGGGGGTTCGCCGTCATGGGGTTCCTCTCGTCGGTCGGCCCCTGATGGTGGCCGCCTCTGAGGTGATCATGGCAGACAGGCCCGTTCCCGAGGGAGACTGTCAGGTATGTGCCGCAGCATCAAGACGCTTCGTCCGCCCGTGTTGCCCGAAGAGGCGACAGAGGAAGAGATCAGGGCCGCCGCCCTGCAGTACGTGCGCAAGGTCTCCGGCTTCCGGGCACCGGCCGCGCACAACCGCGAGGTCTTCGACCACGCCGTGGATGCGATTGCCGAGGCCACGGCCGAGTTGCTCGGCGGGCTGGAGGTGCGGGGGGCGAGGGCGGCCCAGAAGGTCGGATAGCAGGCCACCCGTGCCGCCCCGGGCGAACCGCGACCGGAAGGCCCACGGAACTGCAGTGCCCTGAGGGGCGTGGGCTGTATCGATGTGCGGCTCCGCCGCGTGGGCGCGACCAGCCACCGACTGCCCGCGGGCGCCGCCGAACCCGAACCCACGAGCTCTCAGGCGACCGGCTCAGCCGGCGCAGCGCCCCCGCACGAGATACGTCGCCACCGCCCCGGCCCCGAACAGCGCCGCCACCGACACCCCCGCCGCCAGCCATGTCGCGCCCAGCCACTGGGCGCCGAAGTAGCCGAGGGCCACGCTGTAGGTCGCCCAGGTGAGGCCGGCCAGGGCGGACCAGGGCAGGAAGTCGCGTGCGCTGCGGTGGGTGGCGCCTGCGCCCAGGGAGACGACCGAGCGGCCGGCGGGGGCGAATCGGGCCAGGACCACCAGGGCGCCGCCGCCTCGGGCCAGTGCCGTGCCGAGACGTTCCTGCGCTGCTGTCAGCCGGCGGGAGCGGGCGATCGCGCGGTCGAGCCGGGCACCGCCGCGACGGGCGAGGCGGTAGGCGACGAGGTCGCCGAGGACGGACGCCGTCGCGGCACAGAGTGTCAGGGCCAGGATGTCCGGGACCTCGCCGGGGACCTGTCCGGTCGCGGCACCGGAGCCCGCGGCCGCCGCGGTCGCCGCCATGATCACCAGCACTCCGCTGGGCAGGACGGGCAGGAACACGTCCAGCAGCACCGAGAGCCCCACGACCACGTAGATCCATGGCCCTGCCGTGAGCGACCCCACGTCCGCGAATCCGTCGAGCACCGCAACTCCCCGTTGACCCCCATGGCCGGACCGTGCCGCGACGTCGTGGGGGAGCGGCAGGGCGGCTTGTGACAGCCATACAGCGTACGCGTGAGGTGTGACAGGAGATTCATCGGGGGCGCGTGTGATCGGCACAACTTGTTCACCGGCTGCCCCCGGGCAGCCGGCCGAAGAAAACGGCGCCCGTCCCCGCGTGAGCCTCGCGGGAACGAGCGCCGTCGTGCAACCGCAACCGCAACCGCAACCGCAATCGCAACCGCAATCGCAGCCGCGTCCGCAGCGCAGGAGCAGCCGTCAGGCCGCGACCGGCGTCTTGTCGGCCGCGGTGCCGCTCTGCGTGCCGGAGCGCTTGGCGAACAGCCGGTCCAGGCCGAACGCGCCGGAGCCGGTGAAGATCAGCAGGAACATGGCCCAGCAGTACATGGCGGCGCCTTCGCCGCTGTTCTCGATGGGCCACAGCGCCTGCGGCTGGTGCACCTTGAAGTACGCGTACGCCATGGCGCCGGAGGATATGAACGCCGCGGCACGGGTGCCGAGGCCGAGCAGGACCAGGCTGCCGCCGACGAGCTCGATCACGGCCGCGTACCAGTTGGGCCAGGTGCCGGCCGGCGGGGTCTGGCCGCCGAAGGTGCCGAAGAGCGAGTTGGCGCCGTGGCAGGCGAAGAGCAGGCCGACGACGATGCGGAACAGGCCGATGGCATACGGCTGGGCGCTGTTGAGGCGTCCGGTCATGTGGGGGACTCCCTCGGTCTGGTGGTGAACCGGTCCCTATGAGGAACGGTCTGGGGACGGATACTGATCGGTAGCCCCACGTTAGGTAGCCCTAATCAACACTTGCAAGTTCAACATTCAGCCAAGGCTCCGCCTCGTAATCCCCTTCAGCCCCGGAAACAGGCGCACGTAGAGCCGCTCTCGCCACCGCGTCCGCGTCCGAAAGAGTGACCGAATCCACACCCGGCCGCGCGCCCGCCGCCGTCACCCAGTGCACACCTTCCGT
This sequence comes from Streptomyces sp. NPDC051243, assembly GCF_044455405.1. Lineage (NCBI taxonomy): Bacteria > Bacillati > Actinomycetota > Actinomycetes > Kitasatosporales > Streptomycetaceae > Streptomyces > Streptomyces sp. NPDC051243. The sequence continues at coordinate 4,285 of NZ_JBITES010000036.1, forward strand.
GGGCACCCCGAACGCGAACCGCCTCGGATGCACCCGGCCCTGACGGTCGATCAGACGGTACGGCCGCCGCGTCACGTCCAGCCCTCCGGTCTCGTAGCCGTCGACGACATGCGGACGGCACTGCCCGGTCTTCAGCAGCCGCGCCAGCAGGTCGTCGGCGCTGCGCCGCAGGTCGGGTTCCGGCAGCCGCGCCTCGATCAGCGCCGTCACCCGGACCGCCGAGCCCGGCACCTCGGGGGAGTGCGCCACCCATGCCCCGTCCTCCTCGCGCACCTCCAGCCGGGGTCCGAGCACCTCCACCACGCCCGCCTCCACCAGGGCCACCAGCTCCTCCACGCGCCGCCGGGGCGGGCCGATGGAGAGGAAGGCGTTGAGCGGGGTGTACCAGCGGTCCAGGTGGTCCCGGCGGGAGGCGCCGGTGAGGCCGCCGTGGTCGACGATCAGCCGCACCTCGTTCCGCAGGTCGCGCAGCACGTCCAGCGCCGACTTCAGCGGGCCGTCCACGTTGCCCCGGGCGGCCTGCGCGGCGTCCTCGCGCAGATACGCCAGCAGCCAGTCCCGCCACTGCCCGGGATCCGTGAAGGTGTGTCCCGTGCAGGGGCGGGAGACCCGGTCCCAGCTGAAGCGCTCGTGCTCCGGGACGCCGAACTCGTCGAGGAGCAGGGCCTCTTGGGGATGGCGGTGCGGGACGGCGAGAAACCGTTCGGTGAACGCGGGCCGCCGGGGGCCGGCCGGTATCAGCGCCGTGTAGTACACCGTCTCCACCTCCTTCGCCACCAGCGGCCATATCTCCGCCAGGAAGTCCGGTGCCTCGCCCGAGTCCGCGCGCTTGCGGAAGCCGGCGATCACCTCGGGGGTCAGGACGAGCGGGAGATGGCGGCCGTACGGCCCCTTCGCGTTGTCGCCGCGTGCCTGGTACGGGATGCCGCGCCGTGAACCGGCGTACAGGCGGGGCTCGTTGCCGGAGGGGACGTACCGCAGTCGCCCCGCGTCACGTGTGAAGCGGCCGCCGCGGCCCGTCGTCAACAGGGCCATGTGGTCGAAGAAGTTGAGGCCCAGGCCCCGCAGCAGCACCGGTTCGCCGGGCGATACGGCGGCGAGGTCGACGTCGGCCGGGTTCGCGGGCGGCACATGGCGCAGGGCGTGCCGCTCGGCGTACGCGGCGAGGCGGCGCTGGGTCGCGTCGGCGGCGGTCGGCAGATGCCCCTGCGCCAGGACCACGGCGGACAGGCCGGGCAGGGTTCGGCCGTCGTCGAGGGTGAGGACCTGGCGGCCGTCGGGTGCGTCGTCGAGCCGTACCGCGCGTGCCGCGTACGTCTCGACGCGGATCGCGGGCGGCGCCTCGCGCACGACCTTCGCGAACACCCACTCCAGGTACCGGCCGTAGTGGGCGCGGGTCGGGTACTCGTCCGGGCCGAGCGCGCCGGCCGCCCAGTCGTGGAGGCTGGGGCCGGGCCGGATCGGGCCGGAGCAGTCCACGCTGTCGTCGGTGAACAGCGTGACCTGCGAGGACACCGTGTTCATCAGCAGCTCGGCCGACTGCGCGGTCCGCCACACGCGCCCCGGGCCGGGCGACGCCGGGTCGATCACATGCACCGTGAGGCGCGCCCCGGGCGGGAGGAGTTCGGGAGCGGAGGCACAGAGGCGTTCCAGAACGCTGGTGCCGCGGGGTCCGGCGCCGACCAGGGCGACGGAGACCGTGGGGGACTCCGGGGTCGGTGCGGAGGTCGGTGCAGTCAAAGGGGGGACTCCCGGGCGTGTGGGGCGCGGTGGAGCGAACCGCCGGTTGGAAGCGGAGGGTCCGGCTCATCATGCCGTCGGGAGCGGGGGTGACTGAGCCCGGGGGTGTGTGAGTGTGGGATGCATCACGAGTGTCATGGCTCAATGGGGGGCGAGTTCGGACTTCGCGGGGGGTTCGGGGGATTTGGGTTCGTGTGCGGCTGCGGGTTGTGTGTGGCTGGTCGCGGGGGGGGGGGGGGGGGGGGGGGGGGGGGGGGGGGGGGGGGGGGGGGCGGCGCGGGGGGGGGCGGGCCGGGCCCGCCCCGCCCGCCCCCCCCCCCCCCCCCCCC
>NZ_JBITES010000037.1:0-5372 GCF_044455405.1 Streptomyces sp. NPDC051243
CAACGCCCACAAGTCCGGCACCATCAAGGGCCTGTCCGCCGAGGTCGGCGCCTCCCTCACCTCCGGCGCCCCCATCTGCGAAATCAAGGACTGACCGTACGAGGGCTTCCGTACGACATTCCCGAGGCGCCCGGCGGACTGAGCAATCAGCCCACCGGGCGCTTCTCTTCCCCACGGAACAAGTGAAGGAAGGGCAGGTGAACCCCATGGCCCAGCCGCCGGCCGGCATGCGTGCCGACGCCCGCCGCAACCACGAGCGCCTGCTCACCGAGGCCCGCTCCGCCTTCGCCGAGCACGGCACCGACGCCTCACTGGAGGACGTGGCCCGTAGGGCGGGCGTGGGCATCGGCACCCTCTACCGCCACTTCCCCAACCGGGAAGCCTTGCTGAGCGCCGTCTTCGAGGACGCGGCCGGCGACCTGCTGACCCGCTCCCGCGAACTCCTGCACGCCCCGGAGCCCTGCGCGGCCCTGGTGACATGGCTGCGCGAGATGGTCACCCACGCCGGCGAGTACCGGGGCCTCGCGCGCTCGCTGATGTCCGTGTCCACCGAAAGCACCTCGGCCATGGCCCGCTGCAGCGGACCGCTCCGCGAGGCGGGCGGCGCACTGCTGACACGGGCGCAGGAAGCGGGAGCGGTCCGGAAGGACGTGGCGATCGGCGACCTTCTCCAGCTGACGCACGCGATCGCACTGGCGGCGGAGGAGTCCCCGGCCGACCCGGACCTGGCGGACAGATTGCTGCGCTTGACACTGAGGGGACTGAAACCCCGGTAGGGGCGCGGGGAACTGCGCGACCAGCCACTACGAGCCCGCACCCGCGCGAAGACAAACCCCTACGGCGAGGCGGCGCCAGACGTACCGTCAACGCCGCCGCAGATCAGCGACGCGCGCCCGCTCCCGCTCCAGCCCCTGCTCACCGAGCACCGCAGCGGTCCTCAGCCCGGCTCCCGCGGCTCGCCCCGCGCCAGCGGTACGCGGCCCCGGCAGGGCAGCCCGCTGTTGACGCCGCGCCGGGACCTCGTCACCCCCCGGGTTCCCGCTCGCCCCGGCCACGGCGATCTGCACCCCCTGGTCGGCGAGAGCCTGAAGCTCGGTGTGGGCACGGTCGTCATGGCCCGGCGGCTCGTCGGTGACCAGCCGCGTGATGACGTCCGTGGGCACCGTCTGGAACATCGTGTCCGTACCGAGCTTGGTGTGATCGGCGAGGACGACGACTTCCGCGGCGGCCTGGACGAGCGCCCGGTCGACGGAGGCGGACAGCATGTTGGACGTGGACAGCCCGCGCTCGGCGGTCAGGCCGCTCCCGGACAGGAAGGCCCGTGACACCCGCAGCCCCTGGAGCGACTGCTCGGCGCCACTGCCCACCAGCGCGTAGTTCGACCCGCGGAGCGTCCCGCCCGTCATCACGACCTCGACCCGGTTGGCATGGGCCAATGCCTGTGCCACCAGCAGGGAGTTGGTGACGACGGTCAGACCGGGGATACGAGCGAGCCGGCGGGCCAGCTCCTGCGTGGTGGTTCCCGCCCCGACGACGATCGCCTCGCCCTCTTCCACGAAGTTCGCGGCGAGGTCGGCGATGGCCGTCTTCTCGGCGGTCGCGAGATGTGACTTCTGCGGAAAGCCGGACTCCCGCGTGAACCCGCCCGGCAATACCGCACCGCCATGCCGGCGGTCGAGGAGTCCTTCTGCCTCCAGTGCGCGCACGTCCCGCCGTACGGTCACTTCGGAGGTCTGGACGACGCGGGCGAGCTCACGGAGCGACACGGCCCCGTTCGCTCGCACCATTTCGAGGATCAATTGGCGACGTTCTGCAGCGAACACGAAACTGACAGTAACCCCAACGACCGTCTGGTTTCAGCAGTTTGCGCCGAATAACAGAAGTTGTTCGCACGCGAGGACGGGAAGTGGTATAGGGCCTAGTCCCCTCGCCTATGCCGCACGCATGCTCGACAACTCCCCGTGACCAGCGAAGAGTTGGTTCCGGCCGTCAGAGCTCGCCGCCGGACTTCCGGGTGTGCAGCTGCCGTGCCACCTCGGCGATCGAGCCCGAAAGGGAGGGGTACACGGTGAAGGCGTTCGCGATCTGTTCGACCGTCAGATTGTTGTCGACCGCGATCGAGATCGGATGGATCAGTTCCGAGGCGCGCGGCGACACGACCACACCGCCGACGACGATGCCGGTGCCCGGACGGCAGAAGATCTTGACGAAGCCGTCCCGGATGCCCTGCATCTTCGCGCGCGGGTTGCGCAGCAGCGGCAGCTTGACGACCCGGGCGTCGATCTTGCCCGCGTCGACGTCCGCCTGGGTGTACCCGACGGTGGCGATCTCGGGGTCGGTGAAGACGTTCGACGAGACCGTCTTCAGGTTCAGCGGGGCCACGGCGTCACCCAGGAAGTGGTACATGGCGATACGTCCCTGCATGGCGGCGACGGACGCGAGCGCGAAGACACCGGTCACGTCACCGGCGGCGTACACACCGGGCGCCGTGGTCCTGGACACCTTGTCGGTCCAGATGTGCCCGGACTCGCGCAGCTTGACGCCGGCCTCCTCCAGGCCCATGCCCTCGGAGTTCGGAATGGCGCCGACGGCCATGAGGCAGTGGCTGCCGCTGATGACGCGGCCGTCGGCGAGGGTGACCTCCACCCGGTCACCCACCCGCTTGGCGGCAGCCGCCCGCGAGCGCGCCATGACGTTCATGCCACGACGCCGGAACACGTCCTCCAGTACGGCGGCGGCGTCCGGGTCCTCACCCGGCAGCACGCGGTCCCGCGACGAGACGAGCGTGACCCGCGATCCCAGCGCCTGGTAGGCACCGGCGAACTCGGCACCGGTGACACCGGACCCGACCACGATGAGCTCCTCGGGCAGCTCGGTCAGGTCGTAGACCTGGGTCCAGTTCAGGATCCGCTCACCGTCGGGCTGGGCGTCGGGCAGCTCACGCGGATGACCACCCGTCGCGATCAGCACCGCGTCGGCGACGAGTGTCTCCTCGCTCCCGTCGGCGGCGCGCACCACGACCTTGCGCGACCCGTCCAGGGCCTGCATGCCCTCCAGCCGGCCCCGGCCCCGCAGCACCCGGGCGCCGGCCCGCGTCACGGAGGCGGTGATGTCGTGCGACTGGGCGAGCGCGAGCCGCTTCACACGCCGGTTGACCTTGCCCAGATCCACCCCCACCACACGCGCGGGCGTGTCGATGTGCGGGGTGTCGTCGGCGACGATGATGCCCAGCTCCTCGTACGAGGAGTCGAAGGTGGTCATCACCTCGGCCGTAGCGATAAGGGTCTTCGACGGCACGCAGTCGGTGAGCACCGACGCCCCGCCCAGACCGTCGCAGTCGACGACGGTCACCTCCGCGCCGAGCTGAGCGGCCACCAGCGCCGCTTCGTATCCGCCGGGTCCGCCACCGATGATCACGATCCGAGTCACGTACTCCATTGTCCCGCACGCCTCACCATCGGACTGCCTGGGGGCCCGCCCGAGACACCACCGTTACGGGAGGGGCGAGCGATTCGGCTGCCGTACCCTCTCTCCATGTCGCTCTACGCCGCGTACGCCGGCAATCTCGACGCGCGGCTGATGACCCGCCGCGCCCCGCACTCGCCGCTGCGCGCCACCGGCTGGCTGAACGGGTGGCGGCTGACGTTCGGGGGCGAGCAGCTCGGCTGGGACGGCGCGCTCGCGACGCTCGTCGAGGAGCCGGGCGAGCAGGTCTTCGTCGCGCTGTACGACATCGCGCCCATGGACGAGGAGTCCCTGGACCGCTGGGAGGGCGTCGGTCTGGGGATATACCGCCGGCTGCGGGTGCGGGTGCACACGCTGGAGGGCGAGGAGCCGGCGTGGGTCTACGTGCTGAACGCCTACGAGGGAGGGCTGCCGTCGGCCCGCTACCTGGGCGAGGTCGCGGACGCGGCGGAGTCGGCCGGAGCACCGCACGACTACGTGATGGAACTGCGCAAGCGCCCCTGCTGACTCCCGCACGCCCCACCAGCCCCACCAGCCCCTTTTTCCCCACCGTTCGTTGGAAACGACAAGACAACGATCGCCATCCCGTGAGCTCTGTCATCTACGCGCGTAGGCCCAAACCGGCTACCCTCGGTCGCGTGAACGCATCTCTTCTTCCGGACGACATCCAGGGCGACCCCCACGCGGCCGCCGACGCCGCCGCCGCGCGCCTGCGCGAACTCACGGGCGCCGAGACCCACGACGTCGCCCTCGTGATGGGCTCCGGCTGGGCTCCGGCCGTGGACGCCCTCGGCGCACCCGAGGCCGAGTTCCAGGTCACCGAGCTGCCCGGCTTCCCCCCGCCGGCGGTGGAAGGGCACGGCGGCAAGATCCGCTCCTACCGGATCGGCAACAAGCGCGCCCTGGTCTTCCTGGGCCGCACCCACTACTACGAGGGCCGCGGTGTGGCTGCGGTGGCCCACGGCGTCCGCACCGCCGTGGCGGCCGGCTGCAAGACGATCGTCCTGACCAACGGCTGCGGCGGCCTGCGCGAGGGCATGCGCCCCGGCCAGCCGGTCCTGATCAGCGACCACATCAACCTCACGGCCACCTCCCCCATCATCGGCGCGAACTTCGTCGACCTCACCGACCTCTACTCCCCCCGCCTGCGCGCCCTGTGCAAGGAGATCGACCCCACACTGGAGGAGGGCGTCTACGCCCAGTTCCCCGGCCCGCACTACGAGACGCCGGCGGAGATCCGCATGGCCCGTGTGATCGGCGCGGACCTGGTGGGCATGTCGACGGTGCTGGAGGCCATCGCGGCGCGTGAGGCCGGCGCGGAGGTGCTGGGCATCTCCCTCGTGACGAACCTCGCGGCGGGGATGACGGGCGAGCCCCTCAACCACGAGGAGGTCCTGCAGGCGGGCCGCGACAGCGCGACGCGGATGGGGTCGCTGCTGGCGCAGGTGCTCGGCCGGCTCTGAGGGCCGTATGCGCCGTTGGGGGTGCCGGGTTCGGTCGTAGGGCGTCTGCGGGCGCGTCGTAGCCGGTCGCGCGGTTTCCCCGCCACAGGGTGAACGGACTTGCCGTCGCCCGCGCCGCAAGGTGGACGGACTCGCAGTCGCGCACGGCGGGAAGGGGACGGGGTGGGGGGTGTCCGCCCGCAGCGGCGGGCGTCAACACGGGGCACCCTACTGACGTACGGCAACCGCCCGACCGAGGACGGACACCCCCCCCCCCCCCCCCCCCCCCCCCCCCAAACCGGGGGCCCCCCCCCCCCCCCCCCCCCCCCCCCCCCCCCCCCCCCACCCCCACACCCCCCCCCCCCCCCCCCGCCCCCCCCCCGCCCCCCCCCCCCCCCCCCCCCACGCCCGCGTCTGTTGCCGGCATACGGCTCCCCACTCCCCTGGGCCGCCCCGGCGGGTCAC
>NZ_JBITES010000038.1:0-5261 GCF_044455405.1 Streptomyces sp. NPDC051243
AGTTCGCGCAGCCGGTGGGCGAGTTGGTTGGCGCGGGTGTCGAGCTGGGCGTAGGTCATGGACTGGCCGTCCGCGATGACCGCGACCGCGTCCGGCGTCCTTGCCGCCTGCTCCTCGAACAGCTCGTGCACCGTCCGCGTCACCGGCGTCGCAGAGACCGCGGCCCGGCCCGCCGCGAGCAGTTGCTCCCGCTCGCCCTCGGGCAGGTACACGGCGCGGGCGTCGCCGTCGTGGTCGGCGGCCATCGCCTCCAGCACCGCCCGGAACATCCCGGCGATCCGGTCGGCGTTGGCCTGGCTGAGCACATGGGAGGTGGAGCGCAGGCTCAGGACGCCGCCGAGGGCCGTGACGGTCAGGGCGAACTCGTTGGGAGCGTCGTTGAAGCCCCAGCCGTCCTCCGCCTCCTCGGCGTCCATCCGGTGGAAGTCGAGATAGCTGAAGAAGACGTCGACCAGACGGCCGCCGTCGGACCGGGCGATGGCCGGCATCGGGAAGTGGCGGTGCGGCCAGGCCTCGATCTCCCGGTCGGACATCTGCCGCACCAGCTCCCGCCAGGTGCGGGCAGAGCGGTCGGCGGGGAACGGCAGGGTGTTCAGATAGGTGCCGTAGATCCGGTCGGAGCCGGACGCCTCCGGGCGGCAGTGCGTGACCAGGCCGGCGTGGTAGGCGGGCTCGTCGGTGAGCTGCCCGATGACCTTCATGAACGCGGCGACCAGCACGCTCTTGACCGACGTCCGGGCCGCGCCGGCCAGGGCCCGCAGCGACTCCTCCAGATCGCCGAAGCGCGCTCCGGCGCGGATGGTCTCGGCGGGCGAGTCCAGGTCACCGTGCCAGCCGGCGGGGATCTGGGCCTTGGTGTGCTCGGAGACCACGGCATCCCAGTACGCGCGGTCCTCCTCCGACTCCAGGGCCGCGAGTTCGGCGGCCACGGAGTCGGCGAACCGCACCTCGGGAGCCTCGTACGGCTCCGGCTCCAGGCCGTCGCGCAGCCGCTGGTAGACGCGGACCAGGTCCACCAGGAACAGCTGGTTGCTCCAGCCGTCCATGACGGCGTGGCTCTGGGTGAAGGCGCACAGCCAGTCGGCGCCCAGGACATGGGCGGCGACGCGCAGCAGTGGCTCGGTGCCCCCGAGAGCGAAGGCCCTGGCCCGCTCCTCGGCAACGTACGCGGTCATGGCCTGCCGCTGCCGCTCCTCGGTCAGTTCGCGCAGGTCGTGCACGGTGACGGGCACCTCGACAGACGCGTGGACGAGTTGCAGCGGCACGGAGTAGCCGCTCAGCGCCACCGAGGTGCGCAGTGCGTCGTGACGGGCGACCACGGTGCGGACGGCCTGCGCGAAGGCGTCGGCGTCGAACGGCCGGTCGTCGTGCACCCGGTAGACGTTGACGTTGTGGTAGTTGCCCCGTTCCTGGTCGGCGAGGGTCTCGACGAGCATGCCCGTCTGCACCAGGGAGAGCGGGTAGGCGTCGGCGACGCCCTCGGGCAGCTTCGCGCGGTCCTGGGCGGAGACCAGCGCGAACGGGGCGGTGAAGGCCCGCACGGCGGAGGCCGGCTCCGTTCGGCCGGACAGCAGTTCGCACAGTGCGGCCACGGTGCGGTGCGCGAAGACGTCACGGACCGCCACGTCGAGGCCCTCGTCACGCAGGGCACCGACGAGGGCCACCGCGCGGATCGAGTCGCCGCCGAGGTCGAAGAAGTCGTCGTGCACTCCGAGGCGGCCGTCGCCGAGCACCTGGCCCCACACCGCGGTGACCCGCTCCTCCAACGGGGTGCGCGGCGCGGTGTACTCGACCCGGGCGTAGGCCTCCTCACCCGGGGCGGGCAGGGCCCGCCGGTCCACTTTGCCGTTGGCGTTGAGGGGAATCGACTCCAGTGCCACGAACGCGGACGGCACCATGTACTCGGGCAGGGTGCGGCCGAGCAGGGCGTGCAGTTCGGCGGGGTCGGGGGCGCTGTCCCCGTCCGGCACGAGGTAGGCCACGAGCCGCCTGTCGCCCGGCGCGTCCTCGCGGAGCAGCACGCGTGCGTCCGCGACCCGGGGGTGGTCGCCGAGCGCGGCCTCGATCTCGCCGAGTTCGACGCGGTAGCCACGGATCTTGACCTGTCCGTCGCCGCGGCCGAGGAAATCGACGCTGCCGTCGGGCAGGACCCGGACGATGTCCCCGGTGCGGTACAGCCGTCCTCCGGGCGGGCCGTACGGGTCCGGGAGGAAGCGTTCGCCGGTGAGTTCGGGGCGGCCGAGGTAGCCGCGGGCGACGCCGGCGCCACCGACGTACAGCTCGCCCGCGACACCGGTCGGTACGGGCTGGAGACGTCCGTCGAGCACGTACATCGCCACACCGGGCAGCGGCCGGCCGATGGGCATCACATCGGGCAGCGCGCCGTCCCGTGCCGGTTCGGGAACGGGCCAGGTGCTGGTTCCCACGGAGTTCTCGGTCGGGCCGTACTCGTTGACCAGCACGGTGTCCGGCGCCAGCTCCCGCCAGGACCGCACGGCCTGGCGGCGGAACGCCTCGCCCGCGACGACGAGCAGCGGGGCCAGCCGTCGCGCCTGGTCCGTGGAGAGTTGGTGCGTCAGCACTTCCAGGTGGGCCGGCGTGAGCTTCACGAAGGCGTACGGGGCACCGGCCGCCAGCGTCTCGCCGAGTCGGCCCAGGTCCAGATCCTGGGGCAGGACATGCACCGGCTGCCCGGCCAGCAGCGGCGCCCACAGGTTGGGCACCACCAGGTCGAAGGCGATCGAGGAGAACAGCGGGGCGCCACCGCCGGCGCCGGTCAGCTCGCGCACGGCCCAGGCGACATGGTTGGCCAGCCCGCTGTGCGGGACCAGCACGCCCTTGGGCCGCCCGGTGGATCCCGAGGTGTAGATGACGTACGCCAGCCGGTCCGGATCGGCGACCCGCTCCGGGGCCGACGACGGCTGGGCGTCGACCGACGCGCGGTCGACGTCGACGAGCAGCGTGCGCCCGCCGAAACCGTCTGCCGACCGCTCCTGGTGGGCGGACTGGGTGAGCAGTACGGCGACGTCGGCGTCGGCGAGCATGTGCGCGACGCGCTCGGCCGGGAAGACCGGGTCCATCGGAAGATAGGCGCCGCCCGCCTTCCACACCCCGAGCAGTCCGACGACCAGCTCGGCGCTCCGGTCCAGGAGCACTGCGACCACCGACTCCGGCCCGACACCGAGTTCACGCAGCCGGTGGGCGAGGCGGTTGGCGCGGGCGTCGAGCTCGGCGTAGGTCAGCCGCTCGTCGCCGGCGACGACCGCGAGCGCGTCGGGAGTGCGCAGGGCCTGTTCCTCGAAGAGCTCGAACACGGTCGCGGTCACCGGCTCGGTGGGGTTGACCGCCCACTCGCCGACCAGCCGCTCGTGCTCCTCGGCCGGGATCAGCGGCACGCGGGCGTCGCCGTCGGCGTCGGCTGCCATCGCCTCCAGCACCGCTCGGAACATCGCCCCGATGCGCTCGGTGTTCTCCAGGGTCAGCGACCAGGAGTCGGCGGTCAGGAAGATGTGCTTGACCCGGGAGGAGATGGTCAGCGGGAACTCGGTGGGGCTGTCGTCGATGCCGACCCGGTCGTCCACAAGCGAGGCGTCGACCTGCCGGAAGTCCTGGTAGTTGAAGAACACGTCGATCAGGCGCTGGGTGCCGCCGATCTCGCGCTGCACCGCCGGCAGCGGATGGCGGCGGTGCTCCCAGGTCTCCACCTCACGGGCGAAGGTGGCGCGAACCAGCTCCAGCCAGGTGGCCGGCATCCGGTCGAAGGCCAGCGGCAGCGTGTTGAGATACATGCCGTAGACCCGGTCGGCGCCCGTGACCTCGGGCCGCACGTCGAAGACGAGACCGGCATGGAACGCCTGGGCGTCGGTGAGCCCGGCCATGACCTTGCCGTACGCGGCGAGCATGACGCTCTTCAGCGACGCCCTGGCCTTGGCGGCGAGCGCCCGCAGCGCCGGCTCCAGGTCCTCCCAGGAGACCTGGACCTGGTGCTTCACACGCGGCGCGCCGCTGTCGTCGCCCCAGCCGGACGGCAGGGTGAACTTCTCGTAGTCGCCGGTGATCCGGTGCCAGAAGGCACGGTCCTCGGCGGAGGCGAGCGAGGCCAGTTCCCCCGCGATGGAGTCGGCGAACCGTACGGCGGGCCGCTCGTACGGTTCGGGCTCCAGGCCCTCACGCAGGCGCCGGTAGCAGCCCAGCAGCTCCATCAGAAGGGAGTGGTAGCTCCACCCCTCCATGATCGGGTGGCACTCGGTGACCGAGATCCACCAGACCGTGTCGCCCGTGACATGCGCGTGGAAGCGCATCAGGGTGGGCGCGCTCAGGTCGAAGGGGGCGGCGCGCTCGGCCCGGACGAACTCCTGGAGCGAGTCCTGGAGTTCGTTCTCGTCGAGGTGGCTGAGGTCGCGGACTCCGACGGCGGCCTCGGCGCGCTCGTGGACCAGTTGCAGCGGCACCGAGAAGTCGGTCAGATGAACCGAGGTGCGCAGCATGTCGTGACGCTCCACGACCTGGGCCACGGCCTTCTGGAACGCGGCGAGGTCGAAGGGCCGGTCGTCCAGGATCCGGAAGCAACTGCAGTTGTGGTAGTGGTTCTTCTCCTCGTCGGCCAGCATCTCGATGACCATGCCGGTCTGGATCTGGGACAGCGGGTAGGCATCCACGACCCCGTCGGGCAGCTTCGCCCGGTCCTCGTCGGAGATCAGCGCGAACGGCTCCACCAGCGTGAGGTGTTCAGCCGGTATCGCTAAGCGGCCGGTCAGCAGCTCACTGAGTTCGGCCACCGTACGCCGGTCGAAGACATCGCGTACTGAGAGATCGAAGCCCGCGTCACGCAGGGCGCCGACGAGGGCCACGGCGCGGATGGAGTCGCCGCCCAGGTCGAAGAAACTGTCGTGGACACCGACCCGCTCCACCTCCAGGGCGCCGGCCCAGACCGCGGCGACCTGCTCCTCGACCGGGGTGCGGGGCGCCGCGTAGGGAGCCCGGGCGAAGGCGTCCTCACCAGGGGCGGGCAGGGCGCGCTTGTCGAGCTTGCCGTTGGCGGTGAGCGGGATCGCCTCCAGCGTGACGAACGCCGCCGGGACCATGTAGTCCGGCAGGCCTCGGGCCAGGAACTCCCGCAGTTCCGCGGTGTCCGGGGCCGAGTCGCCGGACGGGACGAGATATCCGACCAGGCGTTTGTCGCCGGGGGTGTCTTCGCGGGCGAGGACGACGGCGTCGCGGAGGGCGGGGTGGGTGGTGAGGGTGGTTTCGATTTCGCCGAG
>NZ_JBITES010000039.1:0-1245 GCF_044455405.1 Streptomyces sp. NPDC051243
CCCAAGTAGCACGGGGCCCGAGAAATCCCGTGTGAATCTGGCGGGACCACCCGCTAAGCCTAAATATTCCCTGGTGACCGATAGCGGATAGTACCGTGAGGGAATGGTGAAAAGTACCCCGGGAGGGGAGTGAAATAGTACCTGAAACCGTGTGCCTACAAGCCGTGGGAGCGTCGGATGCAGCTTGCTGTATCTCGTGACTGCGTGCCTTTTGAAGAATGAGCCTGCGAGTTTGCGGTGTGTTGCGAGGTTAACCCGTGTGGGGAAGCCGTAGCGAAAGCGAGTCCGAATAGGGCGGTTTAGTAGCGCGCTCAAGACCCGAAGCGGAGTGATCTAGCCATGGGCAGGTTGAAGCGGAGGTAAGACTTCGTGGAGGACCGAACCCACCAGGGTTGAAAACCTGGGGGATGACCTGTGGTTAGGGGTGAAAGGCCAATCAAACTCCGTGATAGCTGGTTCTCCCCGAAATGCATTTAGGTGCAGCGTCGTGTGTTTCTTGCCGGAGGTAGAGCACTGGATAGGCGATGGGCCCTACCGGGTTACTGACCTTAGCCAAACTCCGAATGCCGGTAAGTGAGAGCGCGGCAGTGAGACTGTGGGGGATAAGCTCCATGGTCGAGAGGGAAACAGCCCAGAGCATCGACTAAGGCCCCTAAGCGTACGCTAAGTGGGAAAGGATGTGGAGTCGCAGAGACAACCAGGAGGTTGGCTTAGAAGCAGCCACCCTTGAAAGAGTGCGTAATAGCTCACTGGTCTAGTGATTCCGCGCCGACAATGTAGCGGGGCTCAAGCGTACCGCCGAAGTCGTGTCATTCATACAACAGCCCCAACGGGTGTATGGATGGGTAGGGGAGCGTCGTCTGCCGGGTGAAGCAGCACCGGAAGGTAGTTGTGGACGGTTGACGAGTGAGAATGCAGGCATGAGTAGCGATTCACACGTGAGAAACGTGTGCGCCGATTGACTAAGGGTTCCTGGGTCAAGCTGATCTGCCCAGGGTAAGTCGGGACCTAAGGCGAGGCCGACAGGCGTAGTCGATGGATAACCGGTTGATATTCCGGTACCCGCTGTGAAGCGTCAAACATCGAGCATCGTGATGCTAAGGCCGTGAAGCCGCCCCGGAGCCTTCGGGCAAAGGGGAGTGGTGGAGCCGCCGGACCAAGCGGTTAGTAGGTGAGTGATGGGGTGACGCAGGAAGGTAGTCCATCCCGGGCGGTGGTTGTCCCGGGGTAAGGGTGTAGGACGTC
>NZ_JBITES010000039.1:1337-2762 GCF_044455405.1 Streptomyces sp. NPDC051243
AGTCTGAGACCTGATGCCGAGCCGATTGTGGTGAAGTGGATGATCCTATGCTGTCGAGAAAAGCCTCTAGCGAGTTTCATGGCGGCCCGTACCCTAAACCGACTCAGGTGGTCAGGTAGAGAATACCGAGGCGTTCGGGTGAACTATGGTTAAGGAACTCGGCAAAATGCCCCCGTAACTTCGGGAGAAGGGGGGCCACACCTGGTGAGAGCACTTGCTGCTTGAGCTGGGGGTGGCCGCAGAGACCAGCGAGAAGCGACTGTTTACTAAAAACACAGGTCCGTGCGAAGCCGTAAGGCGATGTATACGGACTGACGCCTGCCCGGTGCTGGAACGTTAAGGGGACCGGTTAGTGACCTTTCGGGGTTGCGAAGCTGAGAACTTAAGCGCCAGTAAACGGCGGTGGTAACTATAACCATCCTAAGGTAGCGAAATTCCTTGTCGGGTAAGTTCCGACCTGCACGAATGGCGTAACGACTTCTCGACTGTCTCAACCATAGGCCCGGTGAAATTGCACTACGAGTAAAGATGCTCGTTTCGCGCAGCAGGACGGAAAGACCCCGGGACCTTTACTACAGTTTGATATTGGTGTTCGGTTCGGCTTGTGTAGGATAGGTGGGAGACTGTGAAGCGGGCACGCCAGTGTTCGTGGAGTCGTCGTTGAAATACCACTCTGGTCGTGCTGGATGTCTAACCTGGGTCCGTGATCCGGATCAGGGACAGTGTCTGATGGGTAGTTTAACTGGGGCGGTTGCCTCCTAAAGGGTAACGGAGGCGCCCAAAGGTTCCCTCAGCCTGGTTGGCAATCAGGTGTTGAGTGTAAGTGCACAAGGGAGCTTGACTGTGAGACCGACGGGTCGAGCAGGGACGAAAGTCGGGACTAGTGATCCGGCGGTGGCTTGTGGAAGCGCCGTCGCTCAACGGATAAAAGGTACCCCGGGGATAACAGGCTGATCTTCCCCAAGAGTCCATATCGACGGGATGGTTTGGCACCTCGATGTCGGCTCGTCGCATCCTGGGGCTGGAGTCGGTCCCAAGGGTTGGGCTGTTCGCCCATTAAAGCGGTACGCGAGCTGGGTTTAGAACGTCGTGAGACAGTTCGGTCCCTATCCGCTGTGCGCGTAGGAGTCTTGAGAAGGGCTGTCCCTAGTACGAGAGGACCGGGACGGACGAACCTCTGGTGTGCCAGTTGTTCTGCCAAGGGCATGGCTGGTTGGCTACGTTCGGGAGGGATAACCGCTGAAAGCATCTAAGCGGGAAGCCTGCTTCGAGATGAGGACTCCCACCCACTTGATGGGGTAAGGCTCCCAGTAGACGACTGGGTTGATAGGCCGGATCTGGAAGCACAGTAATGTGTGGAGGTGACCGGTACTAATAGGCCGAGGGCTTGTCCATAGAGGCTCGCGTCCACTGTGTTGGTTCTGA
>NZ_JBITES010000041.1:0-1244 GCF_044455405.1 Streptomyces sp. NPDC051243
GTTGTACGCCTTCACCCGGGCGTTGTGCGCGTCCGTCGCCTTCTGAGAGGTCTCCTGGGCGCGGCGATAGGTGTCGATCGCCAACTGCGCCTGCTGCTGCGCCCAGCGGACGGTGTCCGCGTACGTGCCCAGCGCCCCGGCCGCTGCCTCGCAGGCGTCGGCCGCCGTCAGCCACTGCTTGGGATGCATGTCGAACTTCTCGCGGAAGGCGTCCGCCGCCTTGCCCTGCCAGCCGTCGCCGCCCAGCGCGCGCATGCCCTGACCGACGTTCTCGAACGCCCGGGAGAAGTCGCGCAGATGCTTCGCCCTCGCCTCCAACGCCTCCACGCTGCCATGGACCAGTTCCTTCGGGTCCTCGCTCTCCCCCAGCCCGCGCTCGGCGACATCACCGCCCAGCCGGTTGCTCACGCCCTCGCCGAAGTCGCGTACGCCCTCGGCCGCGCTGTCCGCGCCCACCGCGGACAAGCCGTCCGCCGCCTTGTCCGCGGTCCAGTTGACGGCCTCGCCGACGTTCTCCGTCACCCCGTCGACGGCACTGTCGAAGCCGTCGCTGAGGCCGTCGACGATGTCCCCCAGGCCCATCAGCGCTCACCCTTCCCGGACTCACCGGACTCCGCTGCCTGCGAAGGGCCGATCTGCTGCCATTCCGCCCGCGGATCCAGCGACGCACCCGGGATCACCGTCGACGTCCGAACGTCCTCGGCCGTCTTCGCCCAGGCCTGCCGGGCCGCCTCTTCGCCCTCCCGCATGGACTCCTCGCTGAAGTCCGCGTTCATGACGTGGGATACGGGATTGTCCTTCAACGTCTCCGACCAGGAACGCCCTTCGACCTCCTCCGGCGCCAGGCCCGGGTTGCCCATGGCCGACGTCCACACCCTCTTGAAGGTGTTCGAGCCGTACTGCTCCTGCTCGTGGTACAGCCCCGCCGACAGGTTCAACCGACCCGCGAACTCATTGGCGTCCTGCACCAGCGAGTACACCCCCCAGCCCCACCGCTCGCAGAAGTCGGCGAAGACCTGACGCAGCGCCGCGTCTCCCACCTCCAGACCCGCCAGCTCCAACTCGTCGAAACCGCGGCCCTGGCTCGCCTCGATGTCGAAGCCCAACTCCTGCAGCTCACCGATCGCCTGGTTGATGCCCCGCGTGATCCGCTCCAGCGCCTCCGGATCGACCTGGTAGCCGTCGCCGCCGCTCACGCGCCCGCCGTCCCTTCCCCGTCCGTTTCCACCGCATCCACCGCCGCC
>NZ_JBITES010000042.1:0-1180 GCF_044455405.1 Streptomyces sp. NPDC051243
TCGTGCGCAAGGTGCTCATCGCCAACCGTGGCGAAATCGCTGTCCGCGTGGCCCGGGCCTGCCGGGATGCCGGCATCGCGAGCGTGGCCGTCTACGCCGACCCGGACCGGGACGCTCTGCATGTCCGTGCCGCGGATGAGGCGTTCGCCCTGGGTGGTGACACCCCGGCGACCAGTTACCTGGACATCGCCAAGGTGCTGAACGCCGCGCGCGAGTCCGGCGCGGACGCCATCCACCCGGGCTACGGCTTCCTCTCCGAGAACGCCGACTTCGCCCAGGCCGTCCTGGACGCCGGGCTGATCTGGATCGGTCCGCCCCCGCAGGCCATCCGCGACCTGGGTGACAAGGTCGCGGCCCGCCACATCGCCCAGCGGGCGGGTGCTCCGCTGGTGGCGGGCACCCCGGACCCGGTCTCGGGTGCGGAGGAAGTCGTCGCGTTCGCCGAGCAGCACGGCCTGCCCATCGCGATCAAGGCCGCGTTCGGCGGTGGCGGGCGCGGCCTGAAGGTCGCCCGCACCCTCGAAGAGGTGCCCGAGCTGTATGACTCCGCGGTGCGCGAGGCGGTCGCGGCGTTCGGCCGTGGGGAGTGCTTCGTCGAGCGCTACCTCGACAAGCCCCGCCACGTGGAGACGCAGTGCCTGGCCGACACCCACGGCAACGTCGTCGTGGTCTCCACGCGTGACTGCTCGCTGCAGCGCCGCCACCAGAAGCTGGTGGAGGAGGCTCCGGCGCCGTTCCTGTCCGAGGAGCAGGTCGCCGAGCTGTACTCGTCGTCGAAGGCGATCCTGAAGGAGGCCGGCTACGTCGGCGCCGGCACGGTGGAGTTCCTGGTCGGCCTGGACGGCACGATCTCCTTCCTGGAGGTCAACACCCGTCTGCAGGTGGAGCACCCGGTCACCGAGGAAGTCGCCGGGATCGACCTGGTGCGGGAGATGTTCCGCATCGCCGACGGCGAGGAACTCGGCTACGACGACCCGCCGCTGCGCGGGCATTCCTTCGAGTTCCGCATCAACGGCGAGGACCCGGGCCGCAACTTCCTCCCGGCCCCCGGCACGGTGACCGCGTTCACCGCGCCCACGGGTCCGGGTGTGCGCCTGGACGCGGGCGTGGAGTCCGGCTCCGTGATCGGCCCGGCCTGGGACTCGCTGCTGGCCAAGCTGATCGTGACCGGCGCCACCCG